>DASVXV010000069.1:0-16067 GCA_036392495.1 Pyrinomonadaceae bacterium
AAGAGAAAGAACACAACAAACTGAATTATTCGACCCCTTTGCGCCTTTGCGTCTTTGCGTGAAATGTTTTGGTTTTCTCACGCAAAGACGCAAAGGCGCAAAGAAACGGCTTTGATACCTGTCCTATCAATCCGCATTCCGCAATCAATATTTGAGGTGCTTGTCGAAGAAAGCATCCATCATCCCGGCGAAATCCTTTGGGAGCGGTGAGACGCCATCCACACCGAAGTGGTCCGCGCCTTTGATGATGTTGAAGGTGACATCCACTCCGGCTTTCTTCAGCGCCTCGTAGAGCAGTTCGCTCTGATTAAGCGAGACAACGTGATCCGCGTCGCCGTGCATGATGAGAAATGGCGGATCGTCCTTTGTGGCATGCGTCACGGGGCTGGCCTGAATAGCTCTCTGCCTGTGCTGCTGAGGAGGACCACCGAAAAGCTTGACGGGCGCATCATCCTTTAAGCTTGCCAGCCGCGCGGCCTCTCCAGGCCCCAGAAAATCTACAGGGCCGTTCCAATCAACCACCGCCTGGACGCGGCTCGAAAACTTCTGCTGCCCGCACGCACCTTCCAGCTCTTTAACTCCACCGCTCGTCCCCACGAGCGCGGCCAGGTGTCCGCCCGCCGATTGCCCCCAGACGCCGATGCGCCCCGCATCCAGATGAAACTCTTTTGCCCTGGAGCGCAAGGATCGTATGGCGCACTTGATGTCTTCAATCTGCGCCGGGAACTTTGCCTCGCCGCTCAAGCGATATTCGACGCTGACACCTATGTAGCCGCGCTCCACGAAATGAATGAGCGGTCCGATGCCGCGATTCCGATGCCCCTCGAACCAGCCGCCGCCGTGTATGAAGATGATGACGGGCAGCTGCTCTTTCGGCATCACTTTCGGACGCATGATGTGCATCCTGAGCGGGTGCCCGTTTACCGACGCATATTCAACATCAGCCATCAATTCAATGGTGGGCGGCGCGCCCGCCATCTTCCAGATTGCTGTGGCCGCAAGCGGCGCGCCGAGTCTTTCAAGCATCGGCACGGCATTCGTATTCTTTGGATTCAGTTCGAGTGATTTTTTGTAATTCTCTATGGCGAGTTTCTGATCGCCGTCAATCATGTAGGCTTCGGCCAGGCTGTCGTAGGTGTTGAATGATTGCGGATAGGCTTCTGTGTTGATTCGGAAAACTTCAATGGCGTCGCGCACGCGCCCTTTCTGAATGAGCCTGTAGCCGAGAGTATTGAGCGTCGCTTCCTGAAACAGAACCGCATTGGGGTCGCGCTTCCGGGCTTCGTCGAAAGCAGCCCGCGCCCGCTCGACTCCACCTTCCCAGACGGTTCTGACAAACTTCCACCCTTCACGGTCCTGCGCAACGACGATTCCGTCAACGTATGTCGGCCCCTGCTCCAGCTCTTCTATGTGCCTGACGAGCCAACCTCTCTCCGTCTTGACCCACTTCTCCAGGTGCGTGACGCTGGTTCTGACTTCGACAGGAACTCCTTTGTTGCCTGGAACTGTTCTGATGAAACGCTGGCTGGTGTGCACGGTCGCTTCGTTGCCGTTTAATTTAATGCTGTCAACAACCGTTCGCGTTTCGTCGCTCACGGAGATGATGCTTTGAAACTGCCGCCGGAAACTCTCCTCCAATTCCTTCAGCGTGATGACGTCGCCGTCCTTCAACTTCCCGGTCCAGTCCGGCGCGAAGCCTTCCAGGCGCGCGGCCATGTCCTTCTTTCTCAGAGCTTCGACGGAAGCAGCGATGCGCGCCTCAATCGCACGCTTGGCCTCCGCCTCTTCACGGCTCAACACCTGCTGCGCCGTGGCGTCAGGGGTCTGCGCCGACGCTTTATCAAACGGCACGCTCATGCTGAGAGCCAGAAGAACATAAGGGATAAATATTAATAATCGCTTCATTCGCCATCCTCGGTACTTGATAGATCTTCAAAGTGAGTTCGACATTAACCATTAGAGAATGCGGGTGAAAGAAGTCAGTACCGCCTGCGGTAGCGGGCGGGTTATGCGATAACCACCCGCCCGCTACCGCAGGCGGTACTGACACGTAGCCACAATCGCAAATCTACTTCCTCAGTATCTCTTCAAAGAAGGCGAGCGCACGCGCGTCGCCCGTTCGCCCGAGCCAGAACATGGCCTGCTTGCGAACCTCCGCCTTCTGGTGCGTCCTGGCGACTTTGATGAGCAGCGGCACGGCTTCATCCGCGGGCCTGCGGCTGATGACGAAGACCGCGTGCTTCTGAACTTCCGTGTCGGCGTCCTCTTTCTCGACCACGTCTTTCAGAACACCCAGACTCTTCTCGCCGGCCTTATGTCCGAGCCAGAAGAGCGCCTGGTTTTTGGCTTCGCGGTCCTGGTCCGTCCTGGCGACCTTGATGAGGAAATCTATCGCGGGCTCCTGATTCGAGCTGATCGAAATCGAATGAATCAGGTTCCGTCTCAGCTCGCGGTCGGCGACCGTCGCGTAAAGACTAGTCAGGGCGTTGAGCGCCGCAGGATCCGCGCTGATGCCGAGCCCGTGTCCGGCGGCCCGCCGCACATCTCTATCCTCGTTTTCGTTGCGGACCAGATCGGCCAGAAAATTTGTCTCGACCCCGCTGATGCCGAGCCAGTGGACGGCTGTGCGCCGAACGTCCTGATTCCTGGAGTTGCGGACGAGCGCCTTGAGCGTGTCGCCCGCGCGCGGGTCATCGTGCAGGGCGACGGCGACCGTAGCGTTCTCGGTTCCCTTGCCCGACTGGCTCGATTCGACCAGCTCGCGCAGGAAATTCAGGCTCTCTTCGTTTCCGCCGCGCCCCAACCAGTAAACCGGATAGCCCGCGTACTCGCGCTTCCTGTCTAGATTGTAAATTTCGACTCGGCTGACGCCGCTTCCATTCGCTTCGTGCAGCAGGAAGATTCCGAGATTACGCGTCTCGACGCTCACGCCGAGCGACTTGCCGAAGAAAATGGTCGTGTCGCCGTAGGTCGTCATGCTGCCGCGGAATTCGCCGCCGGCCGTAGGGTCCACGGCAACGCCTGGGCGAACGTCAAACGAGTATGCGGTCCAGAAGCGCGTGGGCGCGGATGCGGCGCGCCCCATCCTGACCGCCGCCTCGTATCTCGCACGCAAGGTCGGGCCCTCGACCGTGATGAAGCGTGCGCTTTGCGTGCTTTGAGCGGGCGCGAGAAACGACGCGATTAAGAGTAAGAGCGGAATGATTGAGTATGGCATATGTCTGTGACCTGCTTTCTGCATTTCTCTTCGGTGACTCAGGTTGACGTCGCTTCCTATTTCAAAAGGTCTTCCAGAAACTTCTGCGCCTCCGGGTCACTGCTGCGCCCCAGCCAGAAGATCGCCTGTTTGCGCAACTCGACGGACGGGTCGCGCCGCGCGATGTCAATCATCTTTCGGATGGCGCGCTTGTCGCCCGTGCGGCTCAGGGCGAAGATGATCTGCTTTTTGATCTCTTCCTCACGGTCGGAGTCGTAGGTCTGAATCAGGAAATCCAGAGATTTGTCGTCGCCGCTCTGCCCGATCCAGTGGAACGCGTCTTTACGGACCTCTACGTCATCGCCGCCGCTGGCTATCTCGTAAAGTTTGGCCAGCGAGCGCGGGCTGCCGATGCGTTTCAGAACGAAGACGATCTGCTTTCTGATGTTCGCGTCCCGGTCCGCCGCGTAAATCTTCATCAGGTCGTCGAGGGCCGCGTCGCCGTGGTGGCTGAGCCAGAAGATGGCGTCCTTACGGACCTCCACGGATTTCCCGCCTCGCGCCATTTCCAGCAGCATCGCGCGGGACTGCTCCCCATCGAAGCGCGAGATGGCGAAGATGGCGGCCTTGGCAACTTCCTCGTCCGTTGAATTGATCGCCAAATCTTTCAGCAAGGGCAGCACGCTCTCGTCTCCGGTCCGCCCCAGAGTGTGAATCGCCGTGGCGCGCAACTTCGAGTCCGTCTGATTGCGGATCACGTCGAGCAGCATGGAGACGGCCTGCTTGCCGCCGTAGCGCCGGAGCAACTCGATCCCAGCCTCTTTCAGGCGCGGGCTAGCCTTCGAGCCTGGCTTCATCATCTCCGCCACGTAAGCCAGCCCGCGCTCCGTGTTCGACTCGAAGAGGCTTTGCAAGGCGACGATCTTGACTTCGACGTCCTCTTCGTTGAGCGCCTGGGCGACGGCGCGCTGGTCAACATTCATCTGGGCGCGCAGAGCCGTCGCGTCGTCGCCCCACTCGGAGCGCGGGAAATTCGCGAGCAATCGCCTGAGCTGATCGTCCGCCTCGCGGCTTTTTCCCTGCTTCGAGAGCGCGAAGGCTAGCCAGTAGAGCGCCGCGTCAACGTTCTTGTCTTTCGGGTAGAGGTTGACGAAGCTGCGGAACTTGCCTTCAGCCTTCTTCCAATCCTCTTCGCCGATGGAGTCTCTGCCCTCGCGAAAGAGTTTCGCGGCCGCAGGGTTCTGTGTCTCCGCGAAACTGTAGAGTTTGTCCTCCTGCTGCGCGAAGCTGCTATTAAAGAGCACCCCGGCGAGTAGTAATCCCGAGAGGGCGATCACTGTGAGCGCCGCGAAACGAAAGCTGAGGCGACGCCTTTTTATCGAGAGTTGTTTCTGGTTTTTGTGTAGCATGATTTTTATTCCATTAATTAAGAGTTCATTTCAAAACCGAAGAATTAGCCACAGAGGCACAGAGACACAGAGAAATGGGAAATAGAAGTGGAAAGTCGAAATATTTATTCAAATTCATCTCTGTGTCTCTGTGTCTCTGTGGCTCAGTTTTGAAACAGGTTCTAAGTTAGTTTGAAGCGACCAGCGTGCGGACTTGCAGCGCGGCCACGATCTCTTTCTTCTGCATGCGCTCTTCGATTGAGCGCACGTCGCGCACTGTGGCCCGGTCGGGCAGGTGCGCTATGTCGAGCAGGATGGGCTCAAGCGTGCCGAGAGTCTCCGCGACGGGCTGGTCGCCGCGCGACGCGGCGTCCCGGCGCAGCGCTATGTTCTGGTAGAGCAGCTTGCGCGCGTTCTCTTTCTCATAAGAGATGTCCACGGCGCGACCGCTCTTTGCAGGCCGCGCGTTTCTGAAGGAGCGCAATAACAACTGCGCCCTCTCCGTATGACGCGCCACCTCGAAATCAAAATCTCCGGCGATCTCCGGCGCGCTCTGGCGCACGCCTGTAACGATTGAATCGCGGTCGAAGTTAGCCGCCTCAAATCGCACGGAGTCATTCGTCGGCTGCGCGCCCCGAACATTCGCAGAGTTTGTCGTGCTCGCTACAGCGACGTTCTTCTTTATCGGAGTGCGCGGTCTGCTCTCCGCAACCTGCTGCTGTTGGGCGGAATCATTCTTCCCTTTATCTTCCACGCTGGCGGTTACGCTGGCGCTTTCCGCCTTGCCGGGCGCTACGGCTTCATTAGCTCGCCTCTCCGCTTGCGTCTCGTTCTGCTTCGAGGCTTGAGAGACAATCTCGCCCCGGCGCGTGCCAGAGTTCAGATAGAGAATGCCCGCCGCAAGACCCATGACGATGAGGACGAGTGCGGCGACGAAAGCCGGTCGAAACTGTCTCCCGAATAATTCGGCGAGCCACCCGCGCCGCCGCGTGCCCTGGTCACCTTGCGGTCGCGCGTCCTTTTCCTGCTCGATCCGCGCGCGCACGATGTTCCACTGCGCCGGGGTGACTTCGATGTCGCGTCGGTAGCTCGCGTAAAGCTCCTGCTCGCGCTCAAGTTCTGTGAGCGCGCCCGTGCAGGGAGCGCAGAGCGCGAGGTGTGCGGCGAGGCTTTCGGCCGTGCGCCCTTCCAACTCCCCGTCAAAGTATTCCTCGATGAGGGGCAAGCACTCTTCACATTTCATAAGCTCACCTCCAGGTAGGGGCGAATCAGGCGGCGCATCTCGGCGCGCGCGCGGTGCAGATCGGTCTTCAACTTCGCGACCGTAAAACCCGTGACGGCAGCAATCTCTTCGTAACTCTGCTGCTGAAATATTTTGAGCGTAAAGACCATTCGTTTATCTTCATCGAGCCGGGAGAGCGCGTCGCGGATGACGCGGTTCAACTCCCTGTTGATTAAGGAATCGTCCGGCGTCAGCTTCTGGTCGCGCAGCTCCTGGACCGTTTCGTCGTCCAGCTCGACTTTGCGCGAGGAGTGCCGGCGCGCCCTCAAGGATTCGCGGGCGACGTTCTTGGCGATGCCGAAGAGCCAGGTCGAGAGCTTCGCGTCCTCTCTGAGCGCGCCCAGGTTTTTGTAGGCGCGCACGAAAGTCTCCTGCATCAGCTCTTCGGCGAGTTCCCGCTCATTGACCATGTCATAGATAAAGCTGATGACGGGCCGGCTGTAGCGCTCAAAGATCAACTGAAAGGCAGCGTCGTCGCCCGCGCGCGTGCGCGCTATCAGGTCGGAGGCCGAGTTCATCACTGTTCCTGGCGTCGCTCCCAACAATCTGGCCTCTCTCGCGGTCTTAATTGCCAGCCCTTTCATCATCGTTTCAGTAAGTGTCTCACGCCCCAAAAAGGTTTCAAAACGAGAAGCCGCGGGGCTTTTTTCGGCCAAGAGCTTTTCGGTGCGCGCAGGGGGAGGCCGACCGTTTATTTGACCGTAATTATCCGAGAATCAAAGGTCCGTGGAATCGCGGGGTAGATGAGCGTACCCGTCGAGTAAGTGGCGCGAGGGCTGAAAAGGTTGCAAGGATGTGCGAATCAGCGCCGCCGACCTCAATGCCATTGACGCGCCTCGCAGGTTTATCTTATCCTCCCGGCGCAACATAGAAGCGTCCAGCTTGCCTCGCGGGAGCCCATTTTTACTTACGCTATCTCTGCACGGTGTTCTGTCTGATCTTTACCGTCATGAATCCTATCAAAGCTGAGCTTGATAAATAAGGAGACTGAAAATGAAACGCTGCCCCGCTTGCCAACGAACGTATGATGACTCACAGGGCTTCTGCCCGCACGAAGGGACGCCACTGGTGAGCGATCCTCCGCAGGCTTATGACCCGGCGCAGACTCTTGTGGCCGGTTCGCCGCCGCCGCCACCGCCTGTCATGCCTCCGGCGGGCGACGTTCCGCCGTCGCAGTTTGCCGGAACAGAGCCGCCGCCCAATTACCAGCCTTATCAGCCACAGCCGCCACAGCCGCCGCCGCAACAACAATGGTCGCCGATGCCGCAACAGCAGCAGCAATGGGGAGCACCGCCGCCGGCTCGCAACATGAACAAGATCATCCTCCTTGCTGCGTTGGGACTCGTGGTGGCCGCAGGAGTCGGCCTGTTGATCTATTTCCTGACACGTTCCTCCGATTCGACTGCGACTGCGAGTTCGAATTCAGGTCAAAGTACAAATGCTAACACGCCAGCCAGACCTGCCAACCGCTTTGTGGGCACGTGGGTGGAAGAGACCAGGCCCAACTCCAAGCCTTCGAAGTTCACGGAGGACGGCAAGATCACGGAACAGGGGCCGGGCGGCAACGATGTCCAACAGGGCACTTACACGGCGACGGGCGACAAGGCATCCATCACCATCACCAGCGGGGCTCGGCCGGTGACCTTCAACGCCACGCTCGAAAGTAATAATCGGATGCGGATAGAAGCAATGGGGAGAACCCTCTACCTGGTCAGGAAATAGGGCGCAAGGCTTCGCGTGTGAATCGCCCACCGCTGCATTTCGGACCGGGCGCGAGCGCTCTCTACTCGTGAGTTAGCGCCTGACGCGTCTCGGGGCGGCGTTTGACCGGATGGACCGTGGCTTGCGACAATTACGACTACAACCCAATCAAAATCAGAAACCCGGAGAGAAAAATGAAACGTTGTCCCTCGTGCAACCGGACCTACGATGATGCGATGAACTTCTGCCCGACGGACGCGACGCCGCTCATAAGCGACGCGCCCCAGGCTTATGATCCCGCGAAGACTGTCGTGGCAAGCCCGCCTCCATCTGCGCCGCCGCCCACGCCTGAGGGCAATGTCCCGCCGACACAGGCTCTGGGAACAGGTGCGCCGCCCGTTTACCAACAACCCTACGAGCAGCCACAGCAGCCAGCCTATCAGCAGCCACCGCAGCAGTGGGCTCCGCAGCCGCCGCCGCAGCAATGGGGCGCGCCGCTTCCCCGCCGCAGCAATAACAAGATCTTCATTCTGGCCCTGGTCGGCCTCCTGTTGGCTGGTGGAGCTGGCCTCCTGATCTATTTCCTGACGCGCTCCGACTCGTCCTCTTCAACTTCATCTTCGAGCAACAGCTCCGGCACCTCTTCTTCCAACAGTTTCGTCGGCACCTGGAAACCTGCCGCCGACAGCGGCCTGCGCGGTGACTTCGATACCGTCACGATCAACTCCGACGGGACCTATTCCGTTCGAACGGCAAGAGGGAACAAAACCCACACCGGAAAATACACCATCGCAGGCGGTAAGCTGACGTTCGACGGAGAGTTCGGCGACGAAGTAAAAAGTAATGGCGCAGAGATTGTCATGGAGGGCGCACGCATGCTGTGGCGCGTTGGCACCAAGTCTTACTATTTTGATAAGTCGTAAACCGTCCGGGCGGAATCAACTCAAAAGGTTCTAACGGGCGCGCTTCATTAAAGCAGAACTATCGAATCGTCGCGCTCGCGCCGCGGGGCGCGTGCGGGCGGCAGCTCATGATGGTGGCGCGGGCAGGCGTCGCAGTAATCGCCCAGATGCTGTTTGCGATCCTCGCATTCATTGCAGTCGAGCGTTTCTCCGAGTCTTCTTAAGGCGTCCAGAAAGGGCAGGAGGAGGCGTCCGCGCGCGGTCAGGTGATACTCGACGTGCGGCGGGCTGCCCCCCAGGTCGCGGCGCTCGACGAGCGCATCGCGCTCCATATCGCGAAGTCGGCCGACGAGCGTCCGGCTGCTAATCGGATGCAGCGCCGCGATCAATTCGGTCGTGCGCTTCGGCCCCCGCGCCAGATCGCGCACCACAAGCATCGTCCACTTGTCGCCTATTAACTGCAAAGCGCCTGCCACAGGGCACCCGTCACCTTCGCGTCTTCGCACTTCAATCTCCTTTCGTGAATCGTAAATCGTGAATCGTAAATCGAAAAGACGTCCGTCTATTTACGATTCACGATTTACGATTCACGGCCTTTAGAGCTTATCACAAAGCCTCGCTGTTGCGGCCACTGGCGAAACTATTTTAAGATGTCTTTAATGCGAAGCCTTCTTTGCAGTCCTCTTGCGCCCAGATAGAGGAATTGAGCCCTCACACGGAAGTCAACGGTGCGGTCCTCGGACTGGACCTCGTCGCGATACGGAATCGCTGCTCTCATGATAAAAACCGAAATAGAATCCAAAGCTCCTTACGTTAAAGTTCTCCTGGCCCTGTTGCAACTGGCCGGCGACGTGACGACCGAAGCGGACCTGGACAGGGAGTTGGGCGCGGTCCTTGATTCCTGGTCGGAGATCATAGAGGCGGATGCAGCCTCAGTCCTGCGCTGGGACCAGGAGGCGAAACTGCTGCGACTCGCGGCCTCAAGAAACCTGCCGACGGGTATCTTCGAACGCTACACGCGGGGCGTCCCGCTCTCCGATCCGGTCTGCGGGCTCGCCGCGACCAGACGGGTCGGGGTGGTCGCGGACCTGGCGAGCGAGGCGCGTTTCGCGGAGCTTCATGCGGCGGCGCGCTGGTCTAGCCTGCGCGGCGCATGGGCAACGCCCATCAAAGGCACCGCGGGCGAGCTGCTCGGCGTGCTCCTGACCCTCTCGCGCGAGGCGGCCGCCATCTCTGCTGACGTGCAAGCCCTGGCGGACCTCTTCGCGCACGCGGCGGCCGTGGCCATCGAGAACCGCGAGCGCCACCTCAAATCCCTCGCCCGCGCCGAAAAGATCAGGCAACTCGAAGAGAGCCTGCGCCAGTCAGAGCAGCACAAGGCCGAGTTTATGTCCATCATCTCGCACGAATTGCGCACCCCTCTGAACGCGATCATCGGCTACGCGCAGCTGCTCGCGGACGGTTTTTCCGGCGAACTCAACGAGGAGCAGCAGTCGGACGTGCTGACGATAGTGGACTCCGCAGACAAACTCCTGAGGATGGTCGAGGATACGCTCGATCTGGCGCGGATGGACGCGGAGCGTTTTCCGGTCTACATGGACAGCATCTCGTTCGACGAGGTGGTCCGCCGCGCCGTCCAGAGCGTGCGGCCGTTGGCGGAAGCGAAGGGGCTGGAGATCAAGACTCACATCCCCATGGATGCCCCTGCGGTTCGCACGGACCCCGAAAGGGTGCGGCAGATTCTGACCAATCTGCTCTCTAATTCCGTGAAGTTCACGGAGTCCGGCTCGATCAGAATCAACGTCGAGTCGGACGACGAAGGCGGCGTCCGAATCAATGTGGAGGACACCGGGATAGGCTTTGACACGGGCTCGTTTCCGCACATCTTCGAAGAGTTTCGGCAGGCCGACGCTTCGACGACGCGGCTGCACGGCGGCACGGGCCTCGGCCTCGCCGTCTCAAAAAGATTGGTCGAACGCCTCGGCGGCACAATCGGAGTCAACTCGACGCCCGGCGTCGGCTCGGTCTTCTGGTTTCGCCTGCCAGCGGAAATCCCTGGGGCAGAGGTGTAAGGCTATGACAAACCACAGAGACACAGAGACACAGAGAAATGCAGAAGGCAGAAAGCAGAAAGCAGACAAGGTAGCATCTCTTTGCTGCCTATTGCCTGCTGCCTTCTTTCCTCCGTGTCTGCGGTGTCTCTGTGGTTAATGAATAGATTCACGCATGTTTGAAGATAAGGAAGAACAACCGACCATTCTCGTCGCCGACGACGAGCCGGTGAACCGCGCGCTGATTCAGCGACGTCTGCAACGAGAAGGCTATCGCATTCTGACGGCGCAGAACGGCAGCGTGGCCGTCGAGATGACCCGAGAGGCCCTGCCCGATCTGGTCATTCTGGACGTCATGATGCCCGAGATGGACGGGATGGACGCCTGCCGCCTGATTAAAGAGGACCCGGCGACGCGCGACATTCCGGTCATCTTTCTTTCGGCCCGTGACGAAACGGAGATGAAGGTCAGCGGCCTCACGCTGGGCGCGAACGATTACATCAGCAAACCTTTCAAGGCCGAGGAGCTGCTCGCGCGCGTTCACGTAGCCATACGCCTGAAGCGCGAGCGGGACCAGCTGCGGACCGATGCCGAGGAGGCCGCGGCCCGTGCCGAAGTCGCGCAGGAACGCGCCATGACCGACGCCCTGACGGGACTTCTGAATCGTTACGGCTTACAACACATTCTGGCGCGCGAGCAAGCGGAGGCGCGCCGCTACAATCGCTCGCTCTCCTGTCTCGTCATTGACCTGGACAACTTCAAAACGATCAACGACACCTACGGGCACGCGGTCGGAGACCTGGCCCTCCAACAGGTCGCCGGCATCCTCAAGGAAGCACTGCGCGGCTCGGACACTGTCTTTCGATACGGCGGCGAAGAGTTTCTGGTGCTCCTGCCCGAGACGGCTTTGGACGGGGCGCTGGCGCTCGGGGAAAAGATTCGCGCCGCCTCTGCCGCGCGCCCTTTCGGCGACGGTCAACGCGTCTTCAATCTCACACTGAGCGCGGGCGCGAGCTCGCTCTGCGAGGGGGAGTCCGGCAACGACATGATCGCGCGCGCCGACATGGCGCTCTACCAGGCAAAGGAAGAGGGGCGCAACCGCGTCGAGTCTGCGGCCTGCGTTTGATTTAGAAGAGGAGATTCGATGCGGCGAGAATATCTTTGCCTTTGTTACGCTACGGTTGCTCTACTTCTCTTCAGTGCGGTAGCCACCGCGCAAGTCGGACCGCTGCGGGGTCGTGTCTCTTTTAAGCTCGCAAGCGGCGAGCTCCTCCCCATTGAAGGGGCCGTTGTTGATGTTTTCCGCACGGACCTGCCAGCCAAATATCAGACGACGACGGACAAAGAAGGCAGATTTATTTTTGCTGGTCTCCCTTTTGCAGGTTCTTACATTCTATCTATCAGCGCTCCGAATACTCGCCCCGAAGCAATCCCTGACGTCAAGGCTGGCCGTGAGATCGAATACGAGATTACGCTTGAGCCCGGCGACGGGAAGAGATTGACGCTGGAGGAAGCAAGGGCAAGAGCTGAAGAGCATAGAATTGCGGGCGAGCCTTACGAGACTTTGGGCCGCTCATTCAAAGCGGGTAACGAAGCCTTGAATGCGAAGCGCTTTGACGAGGCAATCAAGCAGTATGACAAAGGCATCATGGCCGTGCCAGATCAGCTCGCCCTTCAGCCCGCTCTCTGGGCGAATAAGTCTGTGGCGCTCAGGTCACGCGGGGTCGAGCAATACAATGCATCTGTGACTGCCAAAGACGAAGCGACGAAAACAGCCAAGGTGGAAGCGGCCAGAAGGGATTTCAGGGACGCGGTTGAAGCGGCGACGAAGGCTGTCGAAATCCTCCGCATACAAATAGCGCCCACGGACCCGAATGAGCTGAGAAGCTACAACAACAATAAGTATTTTGCGCTCGCTGCGCGCGTTGAAGCGTTGAGACACTTCGTCGTCTTGGCCGACGCCTCACAGGCCGACGCAGCCCTTTCTGCTTTCCAGGAATACATCGAAGCGGAATCCGACCCTTACAAGAGAACCAAAGCACGGCTGGATGCGGCGAGGATGCTGCTCGACGTTGATTTAGCGGACCGAGCCGTCGAGGAGTTTCAAAGAATCCTGCTCATTGAGCCGGACAACCTGGAAGCGCTGTTCGGGGCGGGGGTGGCGCTTTATCGCTCGGGGAATAAGAATAGATTTTCGGAGGCGACTGAGTACCTACAAAAATTTGTGGACAGGGCCTCGGACGCGCACCCGATGAAGCAGCGGGCGAAAGAGACACTCGAAAACCTGCGAGCGTCCAGATAGAGTTTGATTCTCGATAGATTCTATGGGTTATCTTGATTTCGACGGAGGCAGATGATGTCAAAAGAGAACGTAGCATTGATTCATCGCTGGTTTGAGGAGGTCTGGAACAAGGGCAGGGCCGAGGCGATAGACGAGATGTTCGCCGAAGACGGCATCGCGCATGGACTCGGCAGCGAGGGCGAGACACTTCAAGGCCCCGCGGGCTTTAGGCCTTTCTTCGAGAACTTTCGCGGGGCTTTCCCGGACATCAGGGTGACCATCGAAGACACCGTCGCGGAAGGCGACAAGTTGGCTGCGCGCTGGGTTGGAAGAATGACGCACCGCGGCGATCACCTGGGCGTTCCCGCTTCAGGGCAGGCCGCAGAGATTACAGGTATGTGCATCGTGCGTATCCGCGACGGCCAAATCGTCGAAGCCTGGAACAACTTCGACATGATGGGCCTGATGCAGCAGATCGGCGCGATTTGAAACCCATTTCAGTCGCCCACCAACTTTAAGTAAATAGAGTCATAAGGTGGCCTGAACCAACAAAGCTGATGCATTCGATCAATCTTCTCCGGCTTCGGCAAGTAATTGTTTTCGCACCTTAGCCTCCAAGTAAAAGCCTGTCTTCTCTAATTTGTCATAATAAGGTTTGACCTTTGGGATTGCACCAACTTCTTTCAGCTTATTCAATAGATTTGCTGTTCTCATAACTGTTAGCTGCATTGTCTCGGCACGCTTACAGCCTCTAGTCTCATCTATCAACAAATGAGTTTGTCTGTAATCGGCTTGTGCGATGGCCGCCGCTTCCCCTTCGCCCAGGTCTGCTTTCAGAATAAGTTTGACGCCTTCGTCGGCTTCAACACAGTCAACTAGAAAGCCTGCCATTTCATTTAAGAGTTTTCGCAAACGTTGCTTTCCTTTATGCGGCGCTTTGTATGCTTCTCTTTTAACTTCGGGCGGTATGAGGATTTGCTTGTACAATAGTGGCAGGAATTGTGCGACTTCCAGCCTCACCAACCGAGAGAGTAAAGTGTTATCAATAACCGCTAGAGGCAGACCGCGCTGCTTAGAGTGTTGAGCCATTATTTCTTATCGCCGGTTAATTCATTGAGTACGAGCAGCCCAAGAGCAATACCAGCTATCCAACCAAGCGCGGTTAAATCTTTCTTCTTCTTCTGCTGACGTATTTGCTCTAGGACAGCCATAAGTGAGTTTTCATGTGCGGTGGGCTTATAACGATTAAAGTAAACAATCTGACTATCAGATACACCCGTAACCGGAATGCCCTCTTCTACAAGAGGAATAATCGGCTTGCCAAGTTGTGTGGCATTTTGAAGTTCAAGAGAAACAAGATTCCTTGCCGCCATTGATGCGGTTTTGGTTATTAACGCGATAACAGCGTCGCTATCCATTATTTTCAAGGTTGAATCAGGTATCGCTTGGTTAGCAGGTTGGGTACGGTCAGGTAATAGAATTGAAATATCATAAGCAGCCGCTACTGCGCGTAATCGTGCGGCAATCGGGGCGTCTAATTGCCCATACGCATAACTAAGAAAAACCTTCATACCACAATTCCATCCTTTACAAAGCTGAAAATAAAAGCGCTTCCTCACTGACGCGGATCTATGTTGTAGGCCTTGATCTTGGAATTGAGCGTCGTCGCATTCATTCCCAGGAGGCGCGCGGCGCGCGACTGGTGGCCGCCCGTCTGTTCCAATGCTCGTCGAATCAAGTCAATCTCGAAGCGGCGCACCTCGTCATAAAAATTGATGCCGCGCCCGAGGTCCAATGCCGAGACGCCGGCTGCGCCCTCGCGTATCGCGGCGCGCGCAGTCTGCGGGTCCGCTATCTCAGCGCGCAGGCACTCGCGCGTCATCTCGTCTCCTGGCGCGATGACGACCGCACGCTCAATCGCGTTCTCCAGTTCGCGCACGTTGCCGGGCCACGAATAGGCTTCGAGCAGCGCGAGCACCTCTGGGCGTATGTTTTCAGAGACCTGCCGCCCGTTCTCTTCGTTATATTTTTGGATGAAATGCTGCGCGAGAAGGAGTATGTCTTCGCGGCGGTCGCGCAGAGGCGGCAGCTCAATCGGCACGACCGAGAGGCGATAGTAGAGGTCTTCGCGGAAAGTGCCCTGCTTGACCGCTTCCTTCAGGTCAATATTGGTCGCGGCGATGATGCGCACGTCAACGCGGCGCGGGGTTGTGTCGCCCAAGGGCGTAAATTCTCTTTCCTGTATGACGCGGAGCAGCCGCGCCTGCGTCTCTGGCGGGATGTCGCCGATCTCGTCCAGGAAGATCGAGCCGCCGTCCGCGACTTCAAACAAGCCTTTCTTCGCGGCGACAGCGCCCGTGAATGCGCCGCGCGTGTGACCGAAGAGTTCGGATTCGAGAAGCTCCGAGGGGATGTTCGAGCTGTTGACTGTGACGAAAGGCTTGTTCGCGCGCGGGCTCGCTTCGTGAATGGCCTTGGCGATCAGTTCCTTGCCGGTGCCCGACTCGCCCGTGATGAGGACGGTCGAGCGCGCGGGCGCGACCTGATCCACCAGGCGAAAGACCTCCTGCATGATGTCGGAATGCCCGACCATCTCGCCGCGGTCCACGGCGCGGCTCATCGCGCGGCGCAAAGTCTGGCGCTCTTCTTCTTTGCGACGACGCTTTATCCCTGCGGCGACCTGCGCGACGATCTGCTCATTCTGAAAAGGCTTGCGAATGCAGCCGAACGCGCCCTTCTCCCAGGCGGCGATGGCCGTGTCGAAAGTCGCGTAAGCCGTAATCATGATGACGGCGGCCTCCGCGTCTATCTTCAGAAACTCTTCGAGCGCGCGAAGCCCCCCCATGCCCGGCATCGAGACGTCCAAAAGCACAACGTCGTAGGCCCTGCGCCCGTAAGCCTCAAGCCCGTCCTCGCCGGTCTTCGCCAGGTCAACGCGATAGCCTTCCGCCGAAAGGAGCGTCTCCAGGACATCGCGCATTATCTCCTCGTCGTCCACGACGAGCACCGAACCCTTTTTCGCCATACGCGCATTATAGAAGGCAGGAGTGGAAAGGGAGAAATGGAGAAGAAGAAAAAGGCTACAGGTGGAAGTCAAATTACAGCCCGCGCAAGCGGGCGACAGAATAAAGCCCAGGGCGTTAGCCATTAGTATCTACACAAGTCAGAAACCTCCATTTTTCTTAGGATTTCTGACTACTTGGGAAAGTGACCAGAGCGCAGCAAAGATCAGACCTGAATTTGTTCGATCCGTTTTTCCTAAGATT
>DASVXV010000070.1:0-26944 GCA_036392495.1 Pyrinomonadaceae bacterium
CTTTCGGCTTGAGCCGAATGACAAATAAAATCCAGTTCCTTACCGCTTGAGCCTCACAGTTCGGCTAAAGCCGATCCTTTTTAACCATCTGTGTCCACTAGCTGAAGCTAGTGGCAATTGATAATTGGCAACTTGGATTAATTATCTTCAAAGGCTTGATTGAAGCGGATAGTAAATGTATAAGAGATAGTCCTCACAAGCGAACGTTTCTCTGGCATAAACATTAAGACGGACCCTCGCCAAAACTGAGACGAAAGGGATTTTGTCATGATAGGTTGGGGAGCACTTCTTCTCATTATGGGAATCGGCTCATTCATCCTTCCGATGATGGACATGCAGTTTCGCATTATGCAGCCGCTTCAAGAGGCGCAGCCCGCGGCTGGAATAGCTGTCTCAGCGCTCGGCGTGCTGCTCATAGTGCTCGGCTCTGTGCGGGACAGGGCAAAGAAAGCGCGCGCCATTGCGCAGCAGCAACAGTTTCAAGTTCCGCCTTACGTTCCAAATATGCCGCTGCCGCCGCCACAGGCCGCCATGTGGCCCGGAGCGCAGCAGACAGGCAACTGCATGCGCTGCGGTCAACCCCTCTGGGCGGGCGATGTCTCTTGCAGAACATGCAGACTACCCGTGAACTTTTACACACCGCAGCCGCCGCCCCAACCGCCCCCGCAGCAGTTCGCATACGCAGCCCCGCCGCCGCCTCCGGTCGCACAGCGTTGTCCCAATCCAAATTGCGGTCAACCCATCAGACCCGGTAAAAAATTCTGCGCGACCTGCGGCACACGCGTACCTTGAGAATTGCTGTCTGCAAGTGGATGTGACCTCCTGAACAGCAGCGATGAGACGATCCACGAAGTCACACGAAACCACACGAAGAGACAGCATTTGTTTCGTGCCGTTTCGTGTGACTTCGTGGATCGTTTTATTCTTCCCTTCAGTTACACCCAAGGCACTATAAATTTACTGTAGGAAGAAAGCGTGGCGATTTGCGGAGTTTCGTCGCCTGCTCGAAAGCGTAGGCCAGCTTGAGAAGCGTCGGCTCCGTATAAGCTGCCCCGAAGAAAGAGATGCCGACTGGCAGGCCGTGGATGTAGCCCGCGGGCACAGTGATGTGCGGGTATCCAGCGACGGCCGAAGGGGTCGAGTAGCCGCCCGTGAAGTGGTCCCCGTTGAGCAGGTCCGTAGGCCAGGGCGGACCTCCGGTCGGCGCGATCATCGCGTCGAGCTTATGCTTTGAGATGACCGCATCAAGCCCCTCTTTTCTTGAGAGCCTGTGGTTCTTCTCCAACGCCTTCAAATAATCTTTACTCGTGAGCGGCCCCTTGGCCTCGGCCTTGATGAAGAGGTCCTGGCCGAAATAGGGCATCTCCCTTTCCCTGTTCCGCTCGTTGAATTCAATCACCTCTTTCAGTGTATGAACAGACGCGCCGGGACCGAGTCCTGCCAGATAAGCATTGAGGTCGGCCTTCAGCTCGTATAAGAGAACCTCCAGTTCCGACTCGTCGAACTTCCCGGCCGTCGGGATGTCCGCCGGATCAATGATGACCGCCCCGAGGCGTTTCATCACTTCGATGGCTTCGCTCATCAACCGGTCCACACGCTCGCTAAACCCGAAAGACTTGCGCGCCACCCCGATTCTCGCCCCCTTAAAACCGCTGGCATCAAGGAAGCGCGTGTAGTCCGGAAACGCCTTTCCGACGCTTCCGCTCGTCGCAGCGTCCCGCGGGTCAACTCCCGCCAGCGCGCCGAGCAAAATCGCCGCGTCCCTGACGGTGCGCGTCATCGGACCGGCGGTGTCCTGGCTGTGCGCTATCGGGATGATGCCCGAGCGGCTGACGAGGCCGAGCGTGGGTTTGATTCCGACAAGCGAGTTGGCGGATGACGGGCAGACTATAGACCCGTCAGTCTCTGTGCCGATGGCAGCCGCCGCGAGGTTTGCAGCGACGGCGACGCCTGAGCCCGAACTGGAGCCGCAGGGGTTACGGTCCAGGACGTAAGGGTTGCGCGTCTGCCCGCCGCGAGCACTCCAACCACTGCTCGAATGAGACGACCTGATGTTCGCCCATTCACTCAAATTCGTCTTGCCGAGGATCACGGCCCCTGCGCCGCGCAGGCGTTGAGCGACGAAGGAATCCTTCAGAGGTTTCGCTCCGACGAGAGCGAACGAACCGGCGGTCGTACTCATCTGGTCGGCTGTATCAATGTTGTCTTTGAGAAGGATGGGGATGCCGTGAAGCGGCCCGAGGAGCGCCCTGGTCTTTCGTTTTCTGTCGAGCGCATCGGCAATCGCGAGGGCATCCGGATTAATCTCGATGATCGAATTGATCGCGGGTCCGCGCTTGTCAATCTCCTCGATGCGCGCCAGGTATTTTTCGGCGATGGAGCGGGCCGTGAATCTTCCGGTCCTCATCCATTCCTTCAAGTCCGCAATGGTCGCCTCCTCAAGCTCGAACTCTTTTGGAGTTGAGAAAGAATCGTTCGCCGCGGCGCTTTGCAATGAAGATTGCAGTGCGGGAACAACCAGTGCAGCCACGCCCGCAACCGCGCCGGTCCGTAGAAAGTCTCTACGGTTTGGCCGCGCGTTCTTCGGTTTACCTCTCTGATGCTGACTCATGCAATTTAATCCTCAAAGTCATGCTGAAGAGAACGTTCATTTCAGCATAAACTTTTTACCGGAGTGCTGACCAGCCTTTTCGAGGGCGAGAACGGTTGTGGATTAAAGGTGCTGAAAAAACGTGAGCGCGCAAGGTGGCCTTGCGCGCTCAGAGCGGATGCTTTTTTCAGGGACCGGCGGATAAAACCGCCTGGAGTGAATCGGCCTACGACGAAGGCAGAGTCATCAGGCTTGTTCTCCCCATGACGAAGCGAGCTTTTTGACGGACCGCCTTGGTCTCTTCGAAAGCTTTTTTCAACTTGAAATTGAGGTCCGCATCTTTTTCGAAGTAGATGGGCGCGGGCTGCTCGGGTCTGGGCAACATGACGACTTCAACAATACTGCCCGGGCTCATGGCGATTTGCGGCGGCAGGGCATTGACACCGTGCATCTTCAAGAGGTTCTCTGCCCCTCTGGCAAGCGCGTCTTCCGTGGAAGGCACAGCCTCTCGCCACTTGATTTCGGGCCGGGCATTGAAAGCTAAAGCGGCGTGCTCCGTGGAGCTAAGAGAAGTGTCGCGCCCTTTTGCTCTCACCTGGCGAAAAGCTGAGCGGCGAGTTGCAGCCTCTGCCACCTGCGCGTGCTGTGAATTCGGGCAGGAAGAGGCCAGCTGCTCTGTTTGGGCGATGGGAGTTAAGACGCTCTCGTCATACTCCTCTGCCTGCGAATTCAGGGCCACGTTCAGCAACTTGCTCTGGGCCTGATGCTGGACCGCCGCCAACAGCTCGTTGAATTTCTGCCAAACCTTGGGCGTGCTTACCAAAGCCACTGCCATGACGACCGACATTGTGAAGCGCCTGTTTTTCATCTTTGCTACCCCAAGCCCGATTTTTAGGCCGAAAGCTGTAGTAGAACTGCCTTTAATGATGTAACACCGCCGGAAACGGGTTTATGGCAAAAATTTCCTGCCCTTAATTACGTGCCACCCCCAGCATAGTTCCAAAACTTTATCAAAACCTCACAGAAGACCCCGCTATTTATGGCGCGGGATGAATGTGTAGCCATCGCGCAAATGCTTTCAAATTTGCCCCTCAACCCGTGCTATACTCAACCACATTACGACAGGCTTTGTTCCAACAGTTGCAAATACTTTGGAAGTCACCTGTGCGGCTCTTTGAAACTCTAGCTAGGCGGTTGTGGCGAGAAGTCCGCCACGTAAAAGTTAGAACGCTGAACGAGAGAAACAAATAAGATAGTGCAGTTTGGTTGTGGATGAGCAGCCATTGGTGAAAATCCATGGAAGCTCCTTTCTTCAGAAAGGGGAGTCATCACATTTAGTGCTCATTCGGCCCACGATGTTTCAGAAAAATCTATTTTTTTTGAAAACCGGGCGCGAATCCTATCCGCTCAGGAAGAGGAAGGCTTGCGACCTGCCAGAGCCAGGCCCACGCCTCCTAAAATCATGATGCCCGCCAGGAGAAGCCGCAAAGTGATCTCCTCCGACAGAAGCGCCACTCCGCCCAGGGCTGCCAGAAGGGGGACCGCCAGCTGCACCATCGCCGCCCTGGTCGCCGTCAGCCCTTTGAGCGCCGAATACCAGATGACATAGCCCACGCCTGAAGTCACCGCCCCGGATAAGAATGCGAAGAGTGCCCCACGGGCTGAAACGTGAAGACTGGCGACCAGAGCCAGATTGACCGCGACGACCAGCGGCACGGAGCGGAGGAAATTTCCTGTCGTCGCCAGAAGCGGGTCTTTCGCGCCTCTGCCACGGAGCGAATAAAAACCCCACGAGATGCCTGCAACGGCCATCAACGACGAGCTTAAAAGCGGCGGCGCTTTGAGACCTGGGAAGACCAGATAAACCAGGCCCGTGAGCGCCAGGACGAGTCCGAGCCATTCCGTCACGCGAGGCCGCTCGCCGGACAACAACGCTGCCAGAATCATGGTCGCCTGGACCGAGCCGAAGAGGATGAGCGCCCCTGTGCCCGCGCTCAGGTTGATATACGCTAGAGAGAACGCTATCGCGTAAAGGAACAGAAGTAAGGCCGAGGTCCAGTTGCCCCCGGGGGTCTGGGTCTTACCTCGCTTAAAAATTGCTGTTATCAGCAGCAGCATGACCGCGCCTGAGCCCAACCGGATGGTCGAGAAACTCGCGGCATCAATGGCTCCCTGACCGAGCGCCAGCCGGCAGAGCACAGAATTCATGGCGAAGGCCACGAGCGCCAAAATCGTGCTGATAACTATTTTCAAACGCCTACAGGTTCCTCTTCTCCAATGTTATTTCATAAAAGCTCAGGCACAACATAAACCAGCTTCATTCGTAATGAAAGAAGATTGCACATTACAAGGTCCCTTCATGCTACAAACTGAGGCGAAGTAGGATTAACCGCAGAGGACGCACAGGAAATTATGAATGATGAATGTTGAGTTTTGAATTGAAAGCCTTAATTCATAATTCAACATTCAAAACTCAAAATCATTCTGTCCTCTGCGGTTAAATAATCCCTTGACCAACCTTGTAGAATGATTTGACCCTGTTGCACACAATCTTCATGCTAGTATTTACGGGCGCACGAGCATAAAATACCCGCCACCCTTTGCGAAGATGCCGAAGCGAAAGAGTGAAAACAACCTGCGCGGTAAATCCTCAACGCACTCGACCCTCGCACGCCTTTTAGCCGAGGCGGGCCGTAGCTTTTACGGGCGCGGATGGGTGCTCGGGACCAGCGGAAATTTTAGCGCGGTGCTGGCGACTGATCCCTTCAGGCTGGCGATTACCAGAAGCGGGGCCGACAAGGGGGCGCTGACGCCCAGCCAAATTTTGCAGGTGGACGCCCGCGGCGATGTCGTGCGCGGGAGCGGGAAGCCTTCGGACGAGACGCGGCTTCACCTGACGGTCGTTCGTACGCGCGGGGCGGGCGCGGTCCTGCACACGCATTCCGTGTGGAGCACCTTACTCTCCGAGGCATACGCCGCGGAAGGGAGACTGCTCATCGAAGGGTTCGAGATGCTGAAAGGACTCGCAGGCGTAGGCACGCACCAACATCGCGAGTCGCTTCCCATTATTGAGAACTCACAGGACATGTTGGCGCTCTCGCGCACCTTTGAGCAGGCACTGAAACGTTATCCGGACTCACACGGAGTCCTGCTGCGGCGCCACGGCCTTTACACCTGGGGCCGGGACTTAACCGAAGCTAAACGTCACGTCGAAATTCTGGAGTTCCTGCTGGAGGTGACCGGCCGGACCTACTGCGCGGGCGGACGTGATTCGGGCCGGGCGCGGTCGCGCAAGACCAAATGAAGGGTGAGGCCAACCTGAAGGAGGGAGACAGATGGCGGTCGTAAGAATACCCGACGAAAATAGGACCCTGTGTGACGCGGAGGCGATCCGTCAACATCTGGCGAGCATCGGGATCGGCTACGAGCGCTGGCAGCCTGCGCACGCCGTCGCGGACGACGCGCCTCCGGAAGAGGTCCTCGCGGCCTACGCGGCGGAGATCGAGCGGCTCAAGTCGCGCGGCGGTTACGTGGCGGCCGATGTGATTGACGTCAATCCGGGGACGCCCGGCCTTGAAGAGATGCTGGCGAAGTTCAATCGAGAGCACTGGCACGATGAGGACGAGGTCCGGTTCATCATCAGCGGGCACGGTCTTTTTCACATTCACCCGGCCGATGGTCCGCTGACGGGTATCGAAGTGGAGCCGGGCGACCTGCTCAGCGTGCCGAAGGGGACGCACCACTGGTTCGATCTTTGTGCAGACCGAATGATTCGCGCCATACGCTTGTTTCAGGACCCGACGGGCTGGACGCCGCACTACACCGCGAGCGGCGTTGAGCGTGGCTATCAACCAGCATGCCTCGGCCCTTCCCAAATCCCGCCTCAAGCAGTTTGGAGATGAGATTGAGTTCTGACGGTGGACGCGAGAAACCGGGGGCCGTCCTGCTCGACGTCGAAGGGACGACCACTCCCGTAGAGTTCGTGTACGAAGTGCTGTTCCCTTTCGCGCGACGGCACGTAGCGGAGTTTGTCCGGGAGAACCTCGAATCGGAGGAAGTGCGCGCCGACATTTCAGCTTTAAAGGCGGATCATCAATCGGACGCTGAAAAAGGTCCTGAGCCCGCGCTTTGGAGCGAAGAGACTATTGAGTCGGAAGCCGAATCTGTGACTCGATACGTTCGCTGGCTGATGGACCGCGACAGTAAAACGACTGCGCTGAAATCACTGCAAGGGAAGATCTGGGAGGGCGGTTACCGCAACGGTCTTTTGCGCGGCCAGGTTTACGAAGACGTGGTCACAGCTTTCGCACGCTGGAAAGAACAGGAGCACGGAATTTATATCTTCTCGTCGGGGAGCGTCCAGGCTCAAAGACTGCTGTTCGCCCACAGCACGGCGGAGGATTTGACTGAATATATCAGCGGCTACTTCGACACCAACGTAGGCGTCAAGACATCCGCCGAAAGTTACAGGGCCATCGCAGCCGCCGTAGGATTGCCCGCATCGGAGGTGCTGTTTGTGTCGGATACGGTCGCCGAACTCGACGCGGCCCGGAAGGCAGGCATGAAGACGGCCCTGTGCGTCAGGCCGGGACGCCCCGAACCGGAGACGACGGCGCATCAGATCATACGCACGTTTGATGAGCTGCCATGACCGTATCTCAGGTCATCTGGAATCCGATTTTGTAAGTTCCGACATATCCCTGCGCGTCTTTAGCCAGCTGAAGCATCAGTTGTTTCCCGCCGCGCCTGTAAATGCCGTCGCGCTCGTTCCTGGTATCAGGCCGCCCCTTCTTTGCGTAGGGCGCTTGCGTGTGGACCTGATCCGTGACCGACTCGTCGAAGTAAAGCTGTGAGGTGAATTCGTGGCCGACTTCGGATGCCGGATTGGTGCGGACCATAAAGTGTATGTGGACGGTCCTGCCCTGATACCAGCCCGGGTAGATTGTCTTGAACTCGACTTTTCCATCGGCATCCGTTACCTGATAGCCGCGCAGGAACTTCTTGCCGCGCGTGTCCCCGTGAGGGTCTGAGACATCCGAGTATGTGCCCAGAGCGTCGCAATGCCAGATGTCCACGGTCGCGCCGGGCAGAGGCTTGCAGGAATTATTTGTGACCTGAAGAACGTTAAGCACCAGACGCAGCGGGACGCCCTGACTGATCGAATTGTCCGAAGGATCGGAGCGGATGTCTGAACGGTTGAGCTTCTCGTCAACGAAATACGGACCTTCCGTTTGCGCCGGGCTGACGACACAATCGGCAACTATCTTCGGCACGTCCGAAGCCGTTTGCCCGCCCGCGCACCCGACCAGAGAGACGGCTGCGGTCGCGCCTACGAGCAGGAGCATCTCTCTTCGATTAATGATACGGGCTTCAGGGCTCTCTTTCTCAGGGCTTCGCTTCATGGAACTTTCCTCCGAGTCGTTTGTCTGCTACTACGATTTTATCATCAGCAGGGTTTTGGGAAACTATCGTGTCAACCGTTGCTCAGCAGCAACCATATACCACACATCGCTCCCGAAACCGTCCTCGACATCTGCCCTTCCAGTTTTGCCGCCGTAAATCCAGAGCTTGTTTTGAAACACCACGCTGTGCTCTGCGCCGCGCGCCGCCCAGGGGGCGCTGGCCGTGCTCTGTTGCCAGTGGACACCGTCGCTGCTAGACCAGACGTCGTTGAGGGTTCCGCGCCCGTCCATCCCGCCGAAGACCCAGATCTTCCCGTCAAAAACAAGGCAGCCAGCAGCACCGTTGCCCCCGCGGTCCAGCCAGGCTGCGCCGCTGACTGCCTTCGTCCAGACGCGCCCGTCATCGGAGGACCATGCGCCGCGACCTCCAATCACCCACATCTTGTCTTGAAAGACGACGACATTGTTACTCCCGGACCAGGGCGCGCTAGCGGTCGCCCTTTCCCAGTTCATACCGTCTGTCGAAGACCAGACGTCGCTCAAAGCGCGTGTCGGCAATTGGTCCCGACGACCCGAACTCTCCGCCCCGCCTAAGACCCAGAGCTTTCCATTGAAGACGACCGCGACGTGCCCTCTTCTGGGAGACCACCCGGCGCGAGGCGTGGCCCTCTTCCAATGCACGCCGTCCGTCGAAAACCATACGTCGTTCTTAAAATTGTCCCAGCTCTTTTCCATCCCGCCCATCTTCCAAATCCTGTTCTTAAAGAAGACGCCCGGCATCCCGTATCTTTCGCCCCAGCCGGCGTCGGAGCCGGACCGCTTCCAGTGTAAGCCGTCCGTTGAAGACCAGGCCGCTGTATTGCTAATCATCCATAACTTATCGAAGGCGACGAGCGGGACGACTCCCATCGGCCATTCGCCGCGGCGAGCACAGGCTGCGGGCCAGCACCACTGCCCCTGAACGCAATCGGGCCAGCACCCGGTCCCAGGGGCAGAGGCCCGGACCCACTTGTAATTCTGCTCCGAGCGTATGGGTGGAAGAGAAGGAAAGGCAGCAGAGGCGGCTGCCTCCATGATCAGAAGCACCGAGAAGAGACACACCGCGTAAACGCTCCGCTTCATTTTAGTCCTCCCGTCGGGAAGAAGTTTATCGAGCTTCGATCAATTAGACGCGGGCGCTCCCAGTTTTATTCACTATTATGAGCTCTATTAGCAATTCCGACACGGAGGCGGACACCTTTTCATTGACCGTTCTCGCTCACTTGGGTGTAATCTGTGCGCTGGCTGACCTCACCTGACGGCATTGACTGCGCCGCTTTGTGAAATACAGGGGTGCCCTGGTTCTTCGCGCACTCTTCAACTTGCCAAAGGATAGGACACGGACTATGTATGAGATGGTTATCATCGGGGCCGGACCGGCGGGCATCAGCATGGCGGCGGAGGCGCGCGGCGTCGGTATCCCCGCCGAAAAGATTATTATTCTGGAAAAAGGCGACGCGCACTCCTGGGCCATACGCAAGTTCTATCCGGCGTCGAAGCCCGTGCTCGCCAACTACAAGGGCATCAAGGCCGTCTGCACAGGCGTCATGTGCCTGACCGACATGACCAAAGAGGAGACGCTGACCTACATTGACCGCATCATCGAGCAGTGCCAGTTGCAGGTCCATTACAAGGAGACCGTGACGGCCATTCGCCCGCTCTCAGAAGGCGGTTTCACAATCGAGACCTCAAGCGGCGGTTACCAAACTCAACGCTGCATTATCGCCATAGGCATTCTCGACAAGCCGAACAAACCCGAGTACAAGATTCCGGCCACGCTCGCAAAACGGGTCCACTACGACATCAACACGGTGGCCTTGAAAGGCGAAGACTGCCTGGTTGTCGGCGGCGGCGATACTGCCTCGGAGTATTGCCAGTTTCTGGTGCAGCAGGGCAACCGCGTCACGCTCTCATATCGCCGCAAGGAGTTTGCGCGTCTCAACCCGGTCAACCACGAGAGCCTGCACGCGCTCGAAGTGCGTGATCAGGTCCGCATCCTGCGCGGGAGTAATATCGCTGGCCTGGAAGATGAAGGTGGGCGACCGCGTGCGGTCTTTCAAGAGACGGAACACGCGGCGCAAACTTTTGACCGCGTCATCTACGCGCTCGGCGGGACGACGCCGCTTAATTTCCTGAAAGCCGTCGGTATCAAGTTTGAGGGCGATGTGCCGGTGCTGACGCAGGGCTACGAGACGAGTCTTCCGGGCCTTTACCTGATCGGCGATCTGAGCGCCGGTAAAAAAGGCGGCTCGATCAACCTCGCCTTCAACATGGCGGCCGAAGCGATGCGCCACATCAGCACCTGCCCTTTACCTGCAAGATAGTTTTTCTTAACGCCGCAGGTTAATGACCAGTTCTCTCCTCTTCCCGTCGCGCAGAATCGTCACAGGCAGCCGGTAGCCTAATTTCCCCTCAAGAACCTGCCGCTGCATTGCCATGAGCTCGGCCAATTTCGCATCCCTGCGGAGTCTGATTTTGGCGACTTCGAGTATTAAATCCCCCTCTTGCAAACCGGCATCCGCCGACGACGAGCCCGCGATGACCCCAGTCACTTTCAGTCCGCTTTCTTCTGCGCCCAACCCCGACGCAGACGCCTCCGCGTTCGTAACCAGATGCGCGATCAGACCTAAGTCCGGAATCGGAGACGCCACGTAAACGGGTCGCTGCGGCTGGTCTGTCAAACTCAAAAGCATCGCCATCGCGAAGCGCGCAGCTTCAGCCAGGCGCGGGAAATCTATCTTATCCGCGGTATCGGATGGTTGATGCGCATCAACGCTCGTGCTGACTGAAAAGATCACGGCGGGGATGCGTAATGCGCCGAAAGGATAATGGTCGCTGTCAGGGAAAGCATAAGGACTTCCTGTAGAGACTTTCGTTTGTGTTCGTCCCTGCGCCTCTTTGAGGACTTCGGCCCAGACCGGGCTGCTCGCGCTGCCATTGATGTTGAGCGGTTTTTCGGGCGAGCGTCCGAGTTTCTCAAGATTTATCATCGCAACGTGATTGCCCAGTGGAAAGACCGGGTGATGTACGTAATAGATCGAACCGGTCATCCCGTGCTCTTCCGCGCCGAAAGCGATGAAAAGGATGGAGCGTTTGGGTGCAACCTTCGTGCGCTTGATGGCGCGAGCGATCTCCAGAATGGCTGCGACGCTGGTCGCGTTATCGTTCGCGCTGTTCCAAATCTCATCTTTGATTGCGGCAGCATCACCCGGCGGTTGCCGCGTAGGGTCCGCCTGGCCCGCGCGCCCCTGCCCGTCGTAGTGCGCGCCGATGACGACTATCTCATTTTTGAGCGCGGGGTCCGAGCCTTCGATGAGGCCCAGGATATTGCGCGAGGTCATCAACTCCCAGGCTACGACAGGATGGTACGGGTGGAATCTGAATTCCTGATAATAGCTGCGCCGCCCACGCCCGGAATCGCCGGCGGGTTTCAATCCGATTCGCTTGAACTCGTCGGCAATGTATTCGCCCGCCTGCCGCTCCCCGCGATAGCCTGCCCCGCGTCCCTCGTATTTATCATCGGCAAGCTTGACGACGTGAGGTTTCACCATTTCGGGGGTGATTAAAGGCGAGGCGTCCGCTTTGTTTTGCTGTATGAGCCCCGCCGCCGCAGCGGTAATCGAAACACTTTTCCAAAGGCTACAAGACAATATCGCCAGCACGATGGTCAGATGCAAACGCTTCATAAATTCCATCTCCTCAAAGTAGCAATAGATGTAGCTCTAAATGCACAACGCTTCAAAGAGGAGTTTATTAACAACAGGTCTCTACAGATTCAGTTTGAGGATGGCGCGAGGCAGTTCTCGCAACAGGGCTATATCGCCGGGCTATTAACGTGAGCCAGACCAAAGGGCTGGTTGCATCCTGAGGACTGCCTGTGTCGCCGAAGCCCCGGAGGGGCGCAATATCAGTAGCCCACGGCGTCAGCCGTGGGCTACTGATATTGCGCCCCTCCGGGGCTGCTGCAATTACGCTAACTGTTTGTAGATTGAGAGTAGTTAAAGAGCCGCTTTACTTGCGAGGAGTAAAGCGGCTCTTTGTGCCGGTGGGGTGCGAGGCGACGCTCAAACGAGCACCATAGCTCCTACCGGCGAACTCTGGCGATCTCTTCGGACCGCATCGAAATGTTCTTCGCAAACTTGACGGGCTTTTTCGCATCCAGATCAACGGTCACGATGTCACCCTCGTGAACATCCTTCAGCGAAACGACCTTCCCGTCAATCATGACCTTCGTCCCGCGGCTATCAACCGCAATCACGTGCTCAACCCCCGAACGCGCCACCACGGAAATGTGTGCTTCCGCGGTTTCCACTACCTTTGCTCCGATGATCCGTACGTCAGTGTCTTCGTTCGGGTCTTCGCCCGCGGCCTGAATCACAGATGAAAAGAGCATGAGCAGCAGGGCTGCCAAAAGCGTCGCGAGGGATTTTCGTCTCATTATTGCACTCCCATCTAACAAATTGTCGGGGAGATATCGCACTTTCGTCTCAGCAACCAATATGCCGCAATGCACGCTGCTCAGCGAACAGGGGTTTAATGGTTGAGATTAAAAGGAAAAACTATTTATTGCAGAATGGATGCGGGATGGGTGATGACTATTATCAGTTCAAAAAAGCCACTTCGCATTCGGCTTTTTTGTACGATTGCGAAACGCTGTCGGGAATATAAAGAAGGGGCCGAGGATGCAATCTTTCGCATCCTCGGCCTCTTCTTCTGCCCTGTTTCCTTCGCGCTAGCCGAAAATATTCCGGACCTTATCAATCAATCCCTTGTCTTCGAGGTCGCCGGTTTCGACTTCCGCCAGTTGCTCAAGAATGCGGCGCTGCTCGCGCGTCAGCGTGGTCGGCGTGACGACCATCACGGCGACGAAGAGATCGCCGCGACCGCGCCCGCCGAGCACAGGCATTCCCTGCCCCTTCAATCGAAAGACCGTCCCGGTCTGTGTCCCTGCGGGAATTTTAACCTGCTGCTGCCCCTTCAAAGTCTGCACGGTTATCTCAGCGCCGAGCGCTGCCTGCGAAAAATTTATCGGCACGGACGAATAGAGGTTACTTCCCTGCCGCTCGAAACGCTCGTGCTCGCTGACGTGAATCACAACATAGAGATCGCCTGTCGCCCCGCCCTGCGTCCCGGCCTCGCCTTCGCCCGCGATGCGCAGGCGAGAGCCCGTCTCGACGCCTGCGGGGATTTTGACCTCCATGGCCTTCTCGCGCTCCGTCCGGCCCGCGCCCTTGCAAAGCTCGCACGGGGTCTTGATGACGCGCCCCGTCCCGCGACATGTCCCGCAGGTGCGTGCCACGGAAAAGAATCCTTGCTGGTAGCGGACCTGGCCCGCGCCGCTGCACGTCTGGCAGGTATCAGGCTGAGTCCCTTCGGCCGCGCCAGAGCCTTTGCACTTGTCGCAGGTTTCGAGTCGCGGAATGCGTAACTGAGCGGTCATCCCCGCGGCTGCATCTTCCAGGGAAATCTCCAGATCGTAGCGTAGGTCCGCTCCGCGCTGCGCTGCGGAGCGCCGCCCCCCGCGCGCGCCTGCGCCGAAGACATCGCCGAAGCCGAAGAGGTCTCCGAGAATATCCTCGATTCCGCCAAAGCCGGGCGCGCCCCAGCTTCCGGCACCGGCGCCGCTCGAAACGCCCGCATGGCCGAAACGGTCGTAACGTCGGCGCTGCTCCGCGTCAGAGAGAATAGAGTAGGCTTCAGCCGCCTCTTTGAATTTCTCTTCAGCCGATGCGTCGCCAGGGTTTTTGTCAGGATGATACTTAACAGCCAGACGCCGGTACGCGCTCTTAATCTCCTGCTCGGTCGCCCCTTTGCTTACATCAAGAATTTCGTAATAGTCCCTTTTACTCATTTAATATCGAATCATTCCCTTTCAAAATATTCGGAGCATTATAAGCAATCCCGTCATTACAGTCTAAGAGTCTTGAGTCTGGAGTCCGGAGTCAAAAGGAATGACGCTTCTGACTCCGGACTCCAGACTCAAGACTCCAGACTTTCAAATGCTATCTTTCGATTTCCGAGTTGGTTTCGTCGTCCGGAAGATTCATCATCACTTTCGTCAGCTCGCCGGCCAGAAGCTGAACCTGTCCGATGGCATTCTGAATCTCGTCTACATTTTCCGACTGCACAGACTCTTCCGCCCTGGTGAGGGTTTGCTGACCTTCCCTTTTTTCCTCTGGTGATAACGAACCGCCGTATTCATTGAAGGCGCGGCGGGTGTTACGAATGAGCGTATCCAGCTTGTTCCTTAACCCGATAATCTCTTTGGCGCGCCGGTCCGTATCGGCAGAGGTCTCTGCCTCCACAATCAGGCGGCTGATCTCGTCCGCAGACAGGCCCGAAGTCGGCGTGATACGCATCTGCTGCTCGCGCCCTGTGGCCTTGTCTTTAGCCGAAACCGAGACGATGCCGTTAGCATCCACCTCGAAAGAGACTTCAATCTGCGGCACCCCGCGCGGCTTCGGCGGGATTCCGACCAGCTCGAATTTTCCGAGCGAGCGATTGCCCTCGGCGATCTCGCGCTCGCCCTGTAGGACATGAATCTCAACGGACGCTTGATTATCAACGACGGTCGTAAACGTCAGACTGTTGCGCAGCGGAATGGTCGAGTTTCGCTCGATGATCTTTGTGAATAATCCGCCGCGAGTTTCCAGGCCGAGACTGAGCGGCAGGACATCCAGGAGCACTATGTCTTTGACGTCGCCGGCGAGCACGGCTCCCTGAATGGCGGCCCCCATTCCGACCACCTCGTCCGGATTGATCTCAGCCGAGGCATCTTTGCCGAAGATTTCACGGACCGTGCGGGCCACGATGGGCGAGCGCGTCTGCCCCCCGACGAGAATCACTTTGTCCACATCTGTCGGCTGAAGCTTCGCGTCCCACAAAGCTTTCTGGCAGGGCTCAACCGTCTGCTCGACGAGATCGGAGACGAGAGCTTCGAAATCGTCGCGCGTCAGCGTCTTGTTGAAGTGCTTCGGGCCGGTCGCGTCCGCCGCGATGAAGGGGAGGTTGATGTTCGTCTCCGTCACCGATGAGAGGTCGCACTTGGCGCGTTCGGCGGCCTCTTTGAGACGCTGGAGCGCGAGTCGGTCCTGCCTGAGATCAATTCCCGTCTCTTCCTTAAACTGATCGGCCATCCAGTTGATGATGCGCTCGTCGAAATCTTCGCCGCCGAGGAAGGTGTTGCCGGAGGTTGAGAGGACTTCAAAGACTCCGTCATTCATCTCCAGGATGGAAACGTCGAAAGTGCCCCCGCCCAGATCGTAAACGGCGATGCGCTCTGATTCCGTCTTGCCCAGACCGTAAGCCAAGGCGGCTGCCGTCGGCTCGTTGATGATGCGCTCGACCTTGAGGCCAGCGATTTTGCCCGCGTCTTTTGTCGCCTGCCGCTGCGTGTCGTCGAAATAAGCCGGGACGGTGATGATCGCGTCCGTCACGGGCTCGCCGAGAAAATCCTCCGCGGCGGTCTTCAGGCGTTGCAGCACGATGCCGGAGATTTCGGGCGGGCTGTAAGTGCGCCCCTGCACGCGGATGCGCGCGTCCCCGTTCGCCGAATCAACTATCTCAAAGGCAGACGACTCGCGCATCCGCTGAACTTCCGGCGAATTGAACTTCCTGCCAATAAGGCGCTTGACGGCATAGACGGTGTTGACCGCATTGGTCACCGCCTGACGCTTGGCGATCTGTCCGACCAGGCGCTCGCCCTTGTCAGTGAAACCGACGACAGTCGGGGTGGTGCGTCCGCCCTCTTTGTTCGGCACGATCTGCACCGCGCCGCCTTCCAAGACGGAGACGCAGCAGTTGGTCGTGCCCAGGTCAATGCCGATGACTTTGCCCATAATTTTCAGTGGTCAGTGGTCGGTGGTCAGTGGTCAGTGCGGAACAGTTTTCAACTGACCACTGACCACCGACCACTGACCACTATCTGGTTGCGACTTTGACTATCGCCGGGCGCAGGAGCTTTTCCCCGAGGCGATAGCCGGGTACGAGTTCTTGAATGATCGTATCGGGTTCATACTCTTCGGTCTGTTCCGTGATGACCGCCTCATGAACGTGCGGGTCGAAACGATGTCCGACCGCTTCGACCTGCTGTAAGCCGAGCCCTTCAAGCACATTACTCAGCTGTTTGTAGATGAGTTCGACGCCGTGAAGGAAATGACGGAACTCCTCGGATTCATTAGCCTGAAGGGAGCCTTCGGCGTCCAGAGCGCGACGCAAGTTGTCATGGACCGGCAGGAGCTTGCTGACCACGTCGCCGACCATGCGGTTATAACTTTCCGTGCGCTCGCGTTCCACGCGCTTGCGGAAGTTCTCGAAATCCGCCTGGCGGCGCGCCAGTGCATCGCGCAACTCATCGCGCTCCATTTCGACCCGCCTGAGCTCCGCGCGCGTGGCAATCAGTTCCGCCCGAATGGGTCCGCTCGCTTCCGGGTTAACTTTCAAGGGCGGATCAGTTTCTTCACGACCCGGATGGGTCGGCGCTTCGGAATTCGGCGCGGCCTGGTCCTGATCTTCGCGGCGCTCCGGCAGTTCATCGAGGGGCGGTCCGCCGGCGGCGTCCGCGTCTTCGCCCCCGCTCCCGCGGTCTATGCGACGCCCGACTTCGGTCTCACCTTCATAGCTCGATTCGCGGCCAATCTCCTCCGAGGTTAGATCATCCTCCCCTGAACGAGCTTTGGCGGCGCGCTCGTCCGCCTTCCGGGCCTTCGGTGTGGATGATTTCTCGTCGTCCACAAAATGCACCGGGATGCTATTTTTGTTCGGTCCTTTTTTGTTCGCCATCGTCTGCCAGTTGTTTTCCATCTGATGCACCGGGGCGGCACGCCGCGCATGCCACTTCGATTAGCTCAAACCGCGGGGGCCTTCTTCACTCAGCAGTTGCTCTATTCGTCGGGACATATATTTCACCACAGCCATCATCCGCGCGTACTCGATACGCATCGGGCCGACCACGCTTAATGTCCCTATGGCTTCATCGCCGATCCGGTAGGGCGATGCGATCAGCGTACAATGCTGCATCGAGGGCACAGCGTGTTCGCGCCCGATGATGACCTTCACTCCACCGCCCGAAGTCTGATCTCGCGAGATGCACTCGTTGAGAATCTTGACGAGGCGCGATTTCTCCTCGAAAGTGCGAAACAGCTCGCGCATCCTCTCGGCGTCCGCGAATTCCGGTTTGGTCAGGAAATTGGATGCGCCGTCAATATAGACTTCGGCGGTCGTCGCCTCTTCCCCTTCGAGGCTGCGGTTGCAGAGCAGGATAGCGTTGCGCAGCAACTTATCGTAGAGAGCTTTCTCCTCGCGCATCATCTCCACTATCTCCGCGCGAATCGTCAGCAGACTCTTGCCGCAGAACTCCACGTTCAGGTAGCGCGCCGTCTGCTCAAGCTCCTCCTGACTCAGGTTCTCGCTCGTGCGAATGACTTTGTGATGGACGATGTTCGGCGCGGAGACGAGGACGACCAGGATGCGCTGGTCCGCGAGTTGTAGAAATTCTATGTGCTGAAGGCGATTGTCTGCGAGCGACGGCGAGACCACGATGCCGACGTTTTCCGAAAGCGTTGAGAGCACGTGCGAGATCTTACCCATCAAGCGGTCAGGGATGCCGCCCGCTTCCTCCCGCAAAGTACCCAGAAAGGAATCAATGACCGCCAGGTCCACTTTTGAGAGCCGGGCTTCGCCCAGCATGTGATCAACATAGAAGCGGTAACCCTTGTCGGTCGGCACGCGACCGGCCGACGTATGCGGCTGCTCGACCAGGCCCGCCTCTTCCAGCTGGCACATCACATTGCGAATCGTGGCGGGGCTCCAGCCGGCCGCATGCGCGAAGCGATCTGAAACCGTGCGTGAGCCGACGGGCTCCCCCGTCAACAGATGCTCCCGGATGATTGTAGACAAAATGGTCTGCCCGCGCGTGTCGGCGATCATGGGATTCCTGGATTGCGGGGCTGAGATGCGGCTGACCATCGGGTTCCGAGATGCGGCGCGCCGACCGGCGATTACGTGGAATAAAGCGCACCGGCTGTCAATTATTTAATAAAACCGTGACTTCCGGCTATCAAGATTATTACGGGGTATTCGGATTCGTGACTTGCCGGGCGCCGTGCCTTCGGCGGCGCTGAAGAGAGTATAACGGATTGTGAGAGAGTGCGGCAAACAATCTTCTCTCCTCTGCGAAGAACAGGCTCGGCGCAGTTTAAGCAGTCGCCTGCCTTGCACTTAGGTCACATCGGCGGAAAGATTTTTCACTTTTTTCAACTTAAAGCGTTGCTGGCCGCAACTTTAAGATCTCCCCTTTTTTATCCTTTCCGAAGCATGCATTCATCCGGCAGGTCCATTTCGTGCTCTTTCAACAGCTTAGCCTCAGCCTTCCACGTCATGTTTGACGCCTCCAGGCTCTCGCCCGTAATATCAAGCGCGGCGCCTATTAACTTCACGGGAATTATTGAAGGACCATCCCTGCCGCTAAAATGGTCCTGCGTCAAAGAGCCGGTAGCCCCAAGGGTTCGCTTATGCCGCAACAGCAGAATCATCTCAACGCCCTCTTCAGCGAAGCCTTTCGTCAGCTTGCGCGCAATCGTCCCGTGCCCGACATAGAGGTCAAGTTCTACCCGTATGCCGGAGTCAATCACAAGATTCGCCGGCGCTCAAGACGCATCTATGTGCGTATTTCCGACATCTTCAGAGATGCGCCGACGGAGGTGCATCGCGCCATAGCTTTCATCCTGATAGCTCGCTTGCTCTCCAAACGCACACCCAAAGATCATGAGCGTATCTACAGAGCTTACGCTTATTCCCCTCAATTCCTACGCGCTTTGGATATAGCTCGCAGGAAGAAGGAGCTCAAAGTCATCCCCTCGCCGCAGGGCCAGGTTTACGACCTTGACGAGATGTTCCAGCGGCTCAACCAAAGCTACTTTAAGAGTGCGCTCGAAAAGCCGGCGCTGACATGGTCGCAACGTCGCACGCGCCGCATCCTCGGGCATCACGAGGCCGCGCACGACACCATCGTCATCAGCAAGACTCTCGACGCGCGGGGGATTCCGGAGTGGTTTGTCGAGTACGTCCTCTATCACGAAATGCTGCACATCAAATACCCCGCACGGCTAATCAAGGGCAGGCGCTACTATCATACGAACGCTTTTCGCGCCGCCGAGCAGAGGTTCCCTTATTACGAAGAGGCCCAGCACTGGCTCGACCTGATCGCGCGCCAGCAGCGCGTCCCGTACACGCGCGCCGCCTGAGCAGAAATTTCTTGGAACTTTAGAGGCGCGGGAACGTTATAGACGGCAGGTAGGTGGGCTCCTAAAAGAGAGCGGGCCCGTCCATTGGAACGACGTCAGACCCTCCGACGCTGTTTCAAGAGACGGGCCCGCTCTTTAGTTTTCCCGCGATAGACATCTAAAAACTTTTCCTGATACTCTTCGTCAAATCAGATTGCAGAACGGATAAGGGCCGGGCGCTCCTGGAAGACTGCATCCCTCACCTGTGAAACGACAGGGGAGAACTTCCGTACCGCTGTCTTTCCCGGCCGCTTCCTGACTTGCAACTTCTCGGAGGAGCAGCTACATGACAGACACTGTTTTCAAAGGCATCGAAATCGTCGGCACTTCTGACCAGAGTTTCAGCCATGCCATCGAAGTGGCCGTGCAGCGCGCGCGCCAGACTTTGCATAACCTCTCCTGGTTCGTCGTAAAAGAGCAGCGCGGCGGGCTGCAACAGGGGCGGCTCGAATATCAGGTGACGCTGCGGGTTTACTTCAAGCTCGATTCGGCGGCGAACCCGGCTGAGGCTGGCGATCAGGCCGACGGCGCTAAATAGTTTCAGTTAATCAAGCACTCCTCAAGCCGCGCTGGACAACGGGCGCGTGCGCCCGTTAGACTACGCAGTTTGCTGATAAGCGGCGCGCCACGTCTATCGCGGCGTGTCAACGACTCAGGCGAACAATATTACTTTGATACGGAGATTGATCTTCTTTTATGGCAATACCCGCAACACAAATTCGACGAGGCATGGTGATAGTCTTCGAGGGCCAACCGTGTAAGGTCGTTGAGTTTCGTCACCACACGCCCGGAAACCTGCGCGCAATGGTTCAGACCAAGCTGAGGAACATCCGCACCGGCTCATCTTTCGAGCACCGCTTTCGTTCCGCGGACACGGTCGAGCGCGCCTCGCTCGAACAGCACGACATGGAGTACCTCTACTCCGACGGCTCGCAGCATCATTTCATGAACACGGAGAACTTCGAGCAGATCGGTTTGAGCGAAGAGGACCTCGGCGACGCCGCCCAATGGCTGATGCCAGGGCTGAAGATTCAGGTGGAGTTTTACGAAGGGGCTCCTATCGGTATCGAGCTGCCCGATTCGGTCGAGCTGGCGGTCACCAGCACCGAGCCGACGCTGAAAGGCGCCACCGTCTCAAACGTCAACAAACCTGCGACGCTCGAAAACGGCGTCACGATCCAGGTCCCGCCCTTCGTCAACGAAGGCGACCGCATCCGCGTTTCACCCTCGGAAGGGCGTTACATCGAACGGGCAAAATAAGCAGCGTAAATCGTGAATCGTAAATCGTGAATAGATGAGCTTACGATTTACGATTTACGATTTACGATTCACGATGTATTTCCTTTACAGCTTCCTGCTCACCCTCGGCGTTATCGCGCTCCTGCCGCGCTTCGTTTACGATGCCTTCAGGCACGGGAAGTATGTCGCGGGTTTGCGCGAGAGGCTGGGGCAGTTGCCTTTGATCGAAACCGGAGGGCGGCGTCTCATCTGGCTTCATTGCGTGTCGGTCGGAGAGGCGCAAGCCGCTCGCCCGCTGGCCCGCGCACTTCTCAATAAATTCCCAGCTCATGCGCTCGTCGTTTCGACCACGACCCTGACCGGCCAAATGATTGCCCGCGACGTTTTTCGTGACGACGCGGCCGCCGTCATCTACTTTCCTTTCGACTGGTCCTGGACCGTCCGCCGCGCCCTACGCAAAGCGAATCCCGCTGCCGTGCTGATCATGGAGACCGAGTTATGGCCCCATTTCCTGCGCGAGTGCAGGAGGAGGCGCGTGCCCACGGCAATCGTTAACGGGCGACTCTCGGAGCGCTCCTTCCGCCGCTACAAGTTCATCCGCCGCTTCACAAGGCGCATCGTCAATGACCTGAGCCTCGCGCTGATGCAGACGGACGGGGACGCCGAACGTATGCGCGCGTTCGGGCTTGCGCCCGAACGCGTTTATGTCTCCGGCAACGTTAAGTTCGACGCGGGCGACGACGCCGGCGCGCAAGCGTTGACCGCGGAGTTGCGCGAGCGATTTTCTCTCAGCACGGAATCCCGTTTGATTGTGGCGGCAAGCACTCACTCACCCGAGGAGCAGATCGTCCTGGAAGCCTTCAGACAGCTTCGGTCCACTCCGGGCAACGAAAAAGTAAGGCTGCTCGTCGCCCCCAGACATCCGGAGCGTTTCAATGAGGTGGCTTCATTGCTGGAAACGTCCGGATTGGCATGGGCGCGGCGCTCGGCTGCTCGGAGCGAGCTTGATCGGGCGTGTGATGCGATTCTGCTAGATTCAATCGGTGAACTCCGCGCAGTCTATCCCCTGGCAAGCATCGTGTTCGTCGGCGGCAGCATCGCGCCCGTCGGAGGCCACAACATCCTTGAGCCCGCGGCTGTCGGCGCGTGTACCGTGACTGGCCCGCATACGTCTAACTTCAAGGCCATTGTGGAAGATTTCCTAGAAGCCGACGCGCTCACGCAGCTCCCCACGCTTACGCCGGAGGAAGCACCCGCGGAGCTCGCGCGCGTTCTTCGAGAGCTTCTGGAAGATGATGAACGCAGGCGCGCCATAGGAGAGAACGCGCGCGCGGTCCTGGAAAAGAATCGAGGCGCGACGGCGCGTACCGTTAAGCTCCTCGCCCCACTCCTTGCGGGAGAGCCCGACCAGCTCGAACAACAAGAGACTGAAAACGCACAACGCGACGCACTATCCGCATGACGAATGGACTCATCCTTGCCCCCCTCAGTCTTCTCTACAGCGCGGTCATGCGTGCTCGCCGCACGCTCTACAAAAGGGAGCTTCTGACCGTTCATCGGACCGGCGCGCCCGTCATCAGTGTGGGCAACATCACCACTGGAGGCACAGGCAAAACGCCGCTCGTCGAGTGGGTGGCGCGCGTGGTTTCTAAAGAAGGGCGCAGGGCATGCATCCTGACGCGCGGTTACGGACGTGCCCGTGCGGGCAGGCGCGTGGTGGTTTCCGATGGGGAGCGCATTTTGGCCGACGCCAGGGAGGGCGGCGACGAGCCTCGCCTGCTCGCCGAAATGTTGCTGGGCAAAGTCGCGGTCGTCAGCGACGCAGATCGCGCTGCCGCGGCGCGCTGGGCGAAAGAGAATCTCGGAAGCGAAGTCTTCATCCTCGACGACGGCTTTCAACACCTGCGCGTGGCGCGCGACCTCGACCTCGTTACGATTGATGCGAGCGCCCCCTGGGGTGGAGCAAAACTTCTTCCGCGCGGACGCCTGCGCGAGCCTCTTTCGGAGCTGGAGCGCGCCGATTGCATCATCATCACACGCGCCGAACAGGCACAGGACCCGGATTCGCTGCGCCAACAGGTCGCGCGCTTCAGCGGCGGTCGCCCCACCATCCTCTCCCGAACACGCACGAAAGCGGTCCGCCCTCTTGATTCCACGAAAGCGGGAGACATCGCGTCGGACATCCCTACTCATCACTCATCACTCATCACTCATCACTCACTTACCCAGCCCGTCGCGGCGTTCTGTGCGATAGGCAATCCGTCCGCATTCTTCGAACAGGTGCGGAGAGAAGGGTACAGGCTGGAACTCACGAGGACGTTCCCGGACCATCACTTTTTCACGCAGGCCGATGTGGATGCGCTCACCTCCGAAGCGCGTCGGGTCAAAGCGCAGGCTCTTCTAACGACGGCTAAAGATGCGGTCAAGCTGCGTGCGCTTAATTTTGAGCTTCCCTGTTACGTGCTCGAAATCGAGCTGGAGTTTGACGAGGAAGAGAAACTGCGGGGCATGATTCTGGAAGCGATTCGCGGTTAGGCGACAGGACCGGGGACAGGTCCGCCTGATCTTCACAATCTGATTCGAGGAACTGAATTAGATTACGGAAGCTGCGGGTTGCCGCTTGTTCCTTCCGGTTTCTGCGCGCCAGAGTCGCCCGCAGTGCCAGAGCCAGGCGACTTCTGCGGCTGCGGCATCGGCGGCGGCGTCTCGGTCGGAGCCGCGGTTGGTGCCGGCGTGATGTTCGGTTGTGGCGGCAGCTCGACTCGCTGGTTAGCGTTCTTGCTCGGCCCAGAGTTAGTTTGCGTTCCACCTGGATTATAGTTCCCACTCGCCCCCGTATTGCTGTTCACGTCCGGGTCTCCCTCGGGCGAGCCTGTATTAGTGTTGCGGCCGGGAATGACTTCCAGAGGCACGGCGGCGTTCGCGTCGAGCGGGGTCGAAGTGCTGTTCGGCGTAATGCCTACTTCGCCTGCCCCCGTCGGCGTCTGCCCGGGTTGTACTGGATGACTGCCAGGCTCGACCATGAGCGGCGCAGAATTTTTGTTCGAGTCCGGCTGGGACGAGGAGTTACGTGTCAGGGCATAGACAACCGCGAAGACTACCAGGAGCCCTGCTATTGCCGGAATCACGACTCGCCACGGGTTGAAACTCTCCGGCGGCGCACCCACGCCTGCGGTGAAGACCTCGGCTTCGACGATCTCCTCTGATTCAGTTCTGGGCCTGACGACCGTCGCCTCATCCGCATCTTCGCTGGCGGTATCGCGTGGGGCTTCGTTCGAGCCCGTCGGCACGACTATTCGGTTGGTCGAGCGATCAGGAGAGCCAGCCCCCGCGTCGGCAGCGGCTGCGGCTGCGGGCTCCTTTCCTTCAGCGGCAGAGTTGAACTCTTCCGACAACTCGCCCACGGTTTGAAAACGGTCCTCGGGACGTTTCGCCATCGCGCGCGAAACGACGCGCCCGACCGCAGCGGGCAAATCCTTTCGCTCTTCGAGCACGGAGGGCGGCGCTTCCTGCAAATGCTTCATCATAATCGCCGTCGGCGATTCGCCCGTAAACGGCACATGGCCGACGAGCATTTCGTAAAGAATAACGCCGAGGCTGTAGATGTCTGAGCGCGAGTCTATTTCCGAAGCCTGTGAACACTGCTCGGGCGACATGTATTGAGGCGTGCCGATGATCAGGTTGGGCGCGGTCAGCCCGGGGTCTTGCCCGACTTTTTCCGTGATCTTCGCGATTCCGAAATCCAGGACCTTGGCCCAGTCGCCGCCGCCGATGTCAATGAGCATGATGTTATCGCTCTTGAGATCGCGGTGGACGACCCCTTCTTTGTGCGCGGCTTCGAGCGCGCCGCAGACCTGGCGGATAATCTCTGTGACTCGCGCCAGAGGCATCGGTCCGTCCTTATGTATCACCTCCTTGAGCGTCTCGCCGCTCAGGTATTCCATCACCAGAAAGACGACGCCGTTCTGGTCTTCGCCGAAGTCTGTGACGCTCAGAGCATGTGGATGGGAGAGGCGCGAGGCGGCTTTTGCTTCGCGCGAGAAACGGGCGACTATTTTGTCGTCGGCCGCCAGGGCCGGGTGCAGCACTTTGACCGCGACCGTCTTGTCCATCAGGACGTGTGTGCCGCGATAGACGGCGCCCATGCCCCCTTCGTTGATAAGCTCTTCGATGCGGTATTTGTCGGCGAGAGTCTGACCGATGAGTGTGTCTTTAACCTTCTCCAGGACCGTGCCATCAACCGGGCACAAAGTGGTCGTGCTTTCGTACTCCTTGCCACACTTCGGACATTTCTTCATCGAATATTCCGCCCTGACACCGTGTCTGGATGAGATTAAGGCTGAGCGTACCATACAGTTTCAGCCACGCGCAACGCGAAGGGATGGCGGTGTGAGCAGGCTCCGTGGAGGAGACGAAAGAGCCTGTCTCCTCTCATACTCGCGGACGGTGCGCCGCGCCGGCCTAGTAGATTATTCTCGCACGGAAGCTACCGCTATTGCCCCTGTAGTCGTCATCGTTCACCATCAGAATCAAACGCCCGTCGGCGGGGGCTGTGAATGTTCGCTGGCTGCCGATGCCGAACGGCTCAGTGGTCCGGCCATCGCTCGTTCGGATGTAGCCGACCAGCGCCCCGAAGGAGGCAGAAGGCGCAGGCAAACTGCCTGCGGTTGAATCATACCTGCGGTCCCCCGCCGGTGAAATGCCCCCTGTCCCACGCGAGTAGACGAGGCCCGTCGCGCTCACGGTCACGCGGTCGCCCGCGCGCAGGTCAACTCCGGTGTCCACGCCCTCCGAGTCCGCGAAGACGCTCACAGTCTTCTCGGAACCACCCGTCGAACCCGACGGATAGCCCGTCGAAGAGCCGGAAGCGGAGTTGAAAACGATCCTCACGCTGAAGCTGCCACTGTTGTCGCTGTAGTTGTCGTCGTTAATCAACAGGAAGAGGCGACCGTCGGTAGGGGCTGTGAAGTTCAACTGGCTGCCGACGGCGAAAGGCTGTGTGATCTGTCCGTTCGGCAGACGGATGTAACCGATGAGCGCGCCGACGCCCGCGCCCGCCACCGGATACGTGCCCGCTATTGAGCTGAAGCCCACACGCCCGCCATCTGGCGAGACGACGCCCGCGCGACGCCCGGCCGTTATGTTTCCCGATGCCGTAATGGTCAGGCTGTCGCCCGAACGCAGGTCAATGCCCGTGTCCGTGCCGCGCGAGTTTCCGGGGACTTCTATGGTCCTATCAACCGCCGTTCGCTCCGGGGTCGTGGTGGTCTGCCCGTAGGGAGTCGTTCGCGAACGCGCAGGGGCAGGACCGGTGCTGGCGCCTGTTCCGAACAGGTCGTCGGAGTCGTCAATGTCATCGCGCCCGGTGCGGCGATTATTAGCCGTCTGCTGGTTGAAGCCAAGCTCCTTGCGAATCTGCGCCGTGAAAGCGCCGCGCGCGTCCGTGTAGCTGCTGCGGTTGGCCGTCAGGTAAAGGCGACCATCGCGGTCCGCCACAAACTCGCGATTGAGTCCGATCTCGATGATGGGCGCGTTCGGGTCTGTCCCAATTGCGCCTATCAGAACGCCTTCGGCCGCTCGTGGAAGCGGGGCGTTCGGGTCCGTCGAGCGCAGGCCGCCGGGCGTGATGCGCGTGCGCCCCGCGACGATTGTCCCGCTGGCGGTGACCTGCACGCGCTCGCCGCGCCGCAAGTCAATGCCCGAGTCAACCCAGTTCGGCCCCAGTTCCACTGGCACGGTGCGCGTCAGGTAACGCGCTTCGTCAAGCGAGCGGTTGTCAATCTCGACGCGCTCGATGTCGCGCGGGCGGATGAAAACGACCTCGCCAATTTCGCCGTTGATACGCGCTACAGTGTTGCCCTGTGTGCTGGTGCTTGTTTGTGTGTTAATGGCTTCGGTGAGCTTGACGGCGAAACGTCCGCTGACGAAGCCGAGCACCGTGCCGCGAACGGTCCGGCCATCGCGCAGGTAGATAGTGTCGGCCGCTGCAACGGCGGCGGCCATAAGCAAAATCAGAAAGGCGAGAATAATTTTTCTTATCATCTTAATCCTCCCTCAGCCTTCACCTTCGCTGAAGATTAATCTTATTTGGGGGCGAGGAGAGAATGAACCATCTTTTGAAGATGGCAAGGACTATGCCAGATGAGGAGGGTAAATTACCAGCAATTTTCGCTTGAAGGAAAGAGGCGGGCGGAATTAATGGGGCTTTAGCGTATCGGCGCGATACGCTAAAGCCCTGAAAAACATACATCATTCGATTGCGGAATGCGGATTTCGGACTGCGGATTGAGAAAAGCAGAAGGCAGAAAGCAGAAAGCAGTAGGCAGTAAAAACCAGGAGCGTTTTGCCTTGACTGCCTTCTGCCTTGTGCCTTCTGCCTTCTGCTCTCCTAA
>DASVXV010000071.1:0-20957 GCA_036392495.1 Pyrinomonadaceae bacterium
CCAACCGGAAGCGGCTCGGACGCGGCGGCCTCTCCGCACAGCCCGCTTCCAACCCAGAGGGAGCAGACGTGCAGCCGGGAGCGCGTCCACCCCTGTCGCGCTCCCTCTCAAGCGATTAGCGTCGTTTAATTCCTTTACCTGGTTTCTTTCTTGAACGTGAGACACGCAGAGTGGCCTTGCCCGCATCAGCCAGACGAAAGATCATGAAATCACCGGCTCTCGCGCCTAACAGTCTGAGGATCGGGTGAGGGACACGGCCACGAGTCAGCCCACTATCATCTATCACTTTGGCTTGATACTCAGTCTCGTCTTTTTGTTTCATTAGTAGCGTCCTTTGTGAGAAGTGATGTGAAGATGCGCGCCTTTTTGGTAAGATGGCGCGCGGTCCAGTCTTTGAAAACTAAAGGCAACGGCTAATGCGACGGCTCAACCCTCAACCTCAAGATTGAGATGAGCATCGCCGTTGAGTATGAAAGGTTCACACTCACGGCGACTCTGTTACGCAGCGGCATTATATTTACAACTGTAAACCGCCGCAAGCTTTTTCTTGCGGCCATCCTGCCATCGGGAGGTATCTCCTGATGGGCAGCGCACGTCCGAGACCGGAACGCCTTGCTGAAAAGCTCAGACAGATTCGGCTTGCTCTTGGTTTAACTCAGAGCGAAATGCTCAAGCGTATGGGAGTTGAAGACCAGATTGATTACACAAGAATCTCAGGATATGAATCAGGACTACGCGAACCGCCGCTCATGATTCTCTTGCAATACGCCCATGTCGCAGGAGTCCACGTCGAAGACCTGATTGACGACGAGCTGGACCTCCCCGAAAAGCTACCAGGCAATGTCAGATACAAAGGAATCAAGCGCAAGCCCACATCACGCAGCCGAAAGCGTTAACACGCGGATTCCACATCAGAGGTCGCAACACAATCAGCCCCGTCAGGGGCGGCATACCAGTAGCCCACGACGCCAGTCGTGGGTACAGATTACAGAGAAGAATAATCAAGCCCCGGAGGGGCGACATAAATCCAAGATTAACATCTCCTCTGTCCTGGATTTATGTCGCCCCTCTGGGGCTCGCGGCTTCTGATGTCGGCCACAGACCCACAGCTTACGCTGTGGGCTACCAATATCTCGCCCCTAACGGGGCTGCGGCGGCAACCGGCCTGACGTCAAACTCACGTATTAACCCTCACCAGAGCATCTAATCTTCCCCACCCACTTCGGAAGATTCGCCCTCCAACCTCTCTAACTCCTGACGCGCCATCTTCGCATAGGGCGACTTGAGTTTCTCAAACGTGCCCAAAGCCTCATGCAGCAACCGCACCGCTTCCGTTCTGTTATTCTCCTTCTCTTCAAGTAAACTCAGATTATAATAGATGAGAGCAATACCGCCCTTGTCGCCAAGTCTCTTCTTAATCTCTAAGCTTTCATTATAAAGACGCCGCGCCTCCTTTAACTCCCCTTGAGAGTCTGCCAGAACTCCTAATGCCTGTAAGGTGCTGGCGATGCCACTTTGGTCGCCAAGCCTCTTTGCGATCCCCAAGCTCTCATCGTAGAGTCGTCGCGCTTCTTCTATCTCGCCTTGCTGTTGTGCAATTATTGCTAACTGATGAAGACAAACGGCAACATTTGCTTCACCTTCTAGCTTCCTGAACGCAGTAAGGGCTTGCTGATATGTTCGTCTGGCTTCGTCGTATTCGCCACGATTCATGCGAATCCCTGCCGCGTTTCCTGCAAACTTTGCGACTGCCCACTCATTCTCCGCCTTTTGTGCGGCTACTACCGCTTGCTCACCCCGGCGTATCGCTTCGTCCCAGTAGCCGCGCACGCTCAGCATACCGATTACAGGATTAGCCAATACGTTCGCAATCTCCATCACATTCAACCAATCTTCCATTTCAGAAGCCAAATCCATCGCACCCAGCACGTTGTCTTTCTCCGCCTCCAACGCATCGTAATCTTCAGGCGTGGGCTGCGCGCGTTCTTGAGTGTAGCTTAGAAAGTGCGCCACGAATCGCTGGCGGAACTCGTCGGCGCGTTCATCTTTCTTCAAACGCGCCCTTGCCAACTCGCGGGTCAGACCTTCAACGGTTAAACGCTTATTCCCTTCCGTCGCATCTGTCAGCCACAGTTCGGTTGATTGCGCCAACGCTTCATCGAGACGCTTCGTGTCGTTCCCGAAGCCAGCCACTTCAGCCAGCGCGGGGCGAGAGGCGCTCGGCGCAAAGAGCGAAAGCGCGAGCAATGCGGCACGGCTATCTTCAGTTAATAGCTCAAAAGAACGGTCGAAAACGCGTTTCGCGGCATCGCCTTCGCCCTGTGCCAGTTCTCGCAGAACCGTGTGCGGCTGTTTCGCTCTATCAATCTGCCTGATGATCCATTGCAGGACGAGCGGATTGCGGTCAGCCGCAGCGATGATATTGTCATGATCTAGCCTTTTGAACGCCTGCGGGTGGCGAGCCTGCGCAATCAATCGCTCCACGAACATTCTCGCTTCCGGTAAAGACATGGCGAAGATGTTGACGGGTCGCGCCTGTTCGACCTCATCCCTTGAGGTAATGATGGCGGAACACTGCGTATGACTTAACCAGTCTGCGCAGCGCGTCCGTTCCGCTTCCGCCACCGTCTCGAAATTGTCGAGCACGATGAGCGTCGGCGCGGTGGCAACCAGAGCGCGCACCTGTTCCTCTTTCTGTTCCACCGGGAGCGGGCGCAATTCAGTGTTGCCTAATTGCGTAGAGGTTTCGTCAAGCAGCGTCGAGAGATTGAAGTCAGGGCGACCGTCCGCGCTGACCCAGGCGAGGCGATTCACAAAAATGTCGCTCAGGGCACGCACGGCTTCGGCGGCGAGCGTCGTCTTGCCAACGCCGCCCGCGCCGCACAGCGCAACCAGTTGTTTTCTTTCCGGCGCGAGTTCCTCTTTCAATCGCTCAAGGATGTTGCGGCCCTCCGTGTCCCGGCGGGGCACGAAGCCGACAACGGGCGGAGATGGGATTGCTGGAGAGGGCACGGGAGATGCTGGCTTCACCGGCTCAGGAGCTATGGGCTGGGATGACGTTTTGACCTCAATCACTATCGGCTGAGGTGTTGGCGCGGGAGAAACTTTAGGAGCGAAGAGACGCCGACCAAGCGCAACAATGGACCGCCGGAACAAATATCCGATAGCTCCAACGAGTAAGACGGAAACGCCGGCAGCGATATTGATGATGAGGTTTTTGCTGTCCGGCGTGAGAGAGTCCCACCATGAGCGCCAGCTATTCATAAGCGAAGCCTCTGCTTCCTATCGAATGCTGAAGAATATCGCACGTTGATGAAGCCTTTGAAAGCCTTTTTAATCGCCTTCCACTGGCGCTCCTGCTTCTTTCCAGGCTTTCCAGCCTCCGGCCATCGAAGAGACGTCGTAGTAGCCCATGCGCTGTAGGGCTTCGGCGGCGAGGGCGGAGCGATAGCCGCCGCCGCAGTAGAGAATCAGCTCCGTGCCTTTGTCCGGCACAAGCTGTTCGATGTCGCGCTCGATGATGCCACGGCCTATGTGCTCCGCGCCCGCGGCGTGGCCTGCCTCCCATTCGTTATCTTCGCGCACGTCTATCAGGCGCGCGCCCTCGCCCGCATCCAGGCGTTCGAGCGTCGCCTCGACGGAGATTTCGTGGATACGCTTTTTCGCTTCCCCGACGAGCTTCAGGAATCCTTCGGAATGTTCCATCAATCTGGTCCTCGCTTAAATGTCTCCCGGCATGCGCGCGCGGGATTGGATGAATTTCGAGACAGGGATTATAATGCCGCTCTTTTGTAAAATCACTGATGACGCGACTATACTGTCGGTTCCAGACTAATTGCCTGAAAGCTCTACCACGGAAACAGGCGCGCGCGCCCCTGTGCGTGAAGGGCGCGCGCTCTACGGGAGGACACTTCAGATGAAGAAGACGGAGTTGCAGGAGCGCGTGCGCGAGTCGCACCACAAACTGACAGAGGCGCTCGACGGCCTGACCGAAGAGCAGGCGACCCGCACGGGACTGAACCCGAAGTGGTCCGTCAAAGACGCGCTCGCCCACATCAGCGCCTGGGAGATAGAGGCCGCGCGCATCGTGCGGGAGATTCAAGAAGGCACCTGGAAACCGCAAAGGCTGAACCAGGAGATGATTGACGAATTCAACCGGCAGGCGGTCGAGAGCCGACGGGAGCATTCGATGCCGCAGGTGCGTGAGGAATTCGACGCCGCCCACAGCGACATGGAACGCCTCATCGAAGCGCTGCCGGACGAGGTGGACGAATCCACGCCCGCCTACAAATATATTGAAGCCGTGACCTTCAAGCATCTCACGCACCACGCGGCGCAAATCGCGGAATATAAGAAGGGGGTCGGGGGCTAGGGGCCAGGGGTCGGAAAAGCCTTTCACCGGCCCCCGCCCCCTGTCCCCCGACCCCCTTTTTCGACCGAAGGGAGAAAAACTTGGCTACGGAACAATTCGATGTGACGGTGATCGGCAGCGGTCCTGGCGGCTATGTGGCGGCGATTCGCGGCGCGCAACTGGGATTGAAAGTCGCGCTCGTGGAGAAAGACAAGCGGCTCGGCGGCACTTGCACCCTGCGCGGCTGCATCCCCACGAAGCAGCTTTTGATGTCGGCGCACATTTACGAGCAGATGCAGCACGCTGCGGATTTCGGCGTGCAGGCCACAGGCATTCAACTTGCTTTCGCAGATGTGCAGAAGCGCAAGGACAAGGTCGTGATGAAGAACTCTAAGGGCATAGAGTTTCTGATGAAGAAGAATAAGATCACGGTCTTTAAAGGGGCGGGCCGGCTGGCGCTGCCGGGCAAAGTCATAGTCAAGGGCGACGACGGCGCGGAGCAGACCATCAACACGCGCAACATAGTCATCGCGACGGGCTCCGTCGTCCGTCCCATTCCCGGATTCGAGACGGACGGCGCGACGGTAGTCAACTCGGACCACATTCTGGAACTCAAGGACGTGCCGAAATCGCTGATCGTGATGGGCTCGGGCGCGGTCGGCGTCGAGTTCGCTTCCGTCTATAAAAGGTTCGGCTCTGACGTCACCATCGTCGAGCTCTTGCCGCGCCTCGTGCCGCTCGAAGACGAAGAGGTCTCTAAAGATTTGGAGCGCGCCTTTCGCAAGCGCGGCATTAAATCTCAGCTGGGGACGAAGCTTGAGAAGATGGAGAAGACGGACGCGGGCGTCCGCGTCACAGGTAAAGACGCCGGAGGTCGTGAGGTCACGCTCGAAGCAGAGATGCTGCTCGTCGCTGTGGGCCGGATGCCTTACCTGGAAGGTTTGGGGCTTGAAGGGACGAAGATCAAGATTGAGCGCGGGACCATACAGGTTGACGAATACCTGCGCACGGGCGAAGAGAACGTCTATGCCATCGGCGACGTGATTCCGACGCCCTGGCTCGCGCACCTGGCGTCGAAAGAGGGCATTCTCGCGGTGGAGCAGATCGCCGGTCAGGAAGTGCGCCCGATCAACCTGCGACTGGTCCCGTCCTGCACCTACTGCGACCCCGAAATCGGCTCGGTCGGGCTGACGGAAGCGAAGGCCCGCGAGCAGGGCTATGACGTGAAAGTCGGCAAGTTTCCCTTCTCGGCTTCGGGCAAGGCGCGCATCATCGGCGAAGAGGAAGGCTTTGTCAAAATAGTCAGCGAGTCGAAGTACGACGAGGTCCTGGGCGTGCACATCATCGGTCCGCACGCGACGGAAATCATCGCAGAGGCGTGCGTCGCCATGCAGTTGGAGACGACCGCGGACGAGCTGGGGCGCACGATTCACGCGCACCCGACCGTCTCCGAAGCAGTCATGGAAGCCGCCGAAGACGTCCACAAGCTGGCGATACATTTTTAAAAGCAGTGACGAGTGACAAGTGACGAGTGACAAGCCAAAAGCTTTTATCTCGTCACTTGTCACTCGTCACTCGTCACTGTTCTTATGAAAAAAGAGACACAGCGGAAGTCCGCGCCGTCGAAAGCGCGGCGGGCCCCGGAAGATGCTTCTCAAGTGGCTGGGCGGCAGGAAGAGAAAGTGGCGCAGCTGAGTTGTACGGGCGAGACTACTTTGAAGTCGGACGCGTTGCTTGAGCTGTATCGTTATTTGAAGCTGACGCGGCTGGTCGAAGAGCGTCTCGTTAATCTCTACCGCCAGACGAAGGTGGTCGGCGGCGTCTTCCGCTCTCTAGGGCAGGAGGCGACGGCCGTCGGCACAGCCTACGCGCTTGAGCCGCAGGATTTCATCACGCCCCTGATACGCGACCTGGGCGCGGTGCTCGTCAAAGGGATTCGCCCGCGAGAGATTTTCGCGCAGTACATGGCGAAAGCCTGGGGGCCGTCGGGCGGGCGCGACCTCAACATCCACTTCGGCGACATGTCGAAAGGCTTCATCGGACCGATCTCTCATCTGGGGGACATGATCCCTGTGATGACGGGCGTGCTGCTCGCGGGCCGCATGCAGAAGAAGAACCTTGTCGCGCTCGCTTACATCGGCGACGGCGGGATGAGCACGGGAGCTTTCCACGAGGGCCTGAACTTCGCTGCCGTGCAGCGCCTGCCCCTGATCGTTGTCGCAGAATATAATCATTACGCATATTCGACGCCGACCTCGAAGCAGACCGCCGTCAAGGACCTTGCGGAAAAGGCCGCGGGCTACGGTATCCCCGGACACATCGTTGACGGCAACGACATCATCGCCTGCTACGAGGTGACGAGGAAAGCTGCGGAGTATGCGCGAGGCGGTGGCGGTGCGGTCCTGATTGAAGCGAAGACCTATCGCCGCAAGGGCCATGCGGAGCACGACGACCAGCGCTACGTGCCAACCGAAGAGATCGAATGGTGGGAGAAGAACAACGACCCCGTTGATCGCTACGAGAATTTTCTGGTTGAAAAGGAGATCGCCACGCGCGAGAAACTCGAAGAGATCACAAAGGAGATCAACCGCGAGCTGGACGAAGACGTCGCCTGGGCCGAAAGCTCGCCCATGCCCGAAGCTGAACAGGCCGCTTACGGAGTTTTTGATAATAACATCGTGCCACCCGCGTTTCGCCCGAAAGTTTTCGGTGGAAATTAACCGTTCTGGAAAGGTACTTGAATGAGTAAGACGCTCAAGGTGGAACTAACTGTTGAAGAGGATGATGGTCGAATATTAGTTAAGACACTTGAAGGCGAAGATGCTGAAAGGTGGGGAGAATTCATTGCTTCCGTTTGCTTGCTCGCACAAGTTCATACAGCTAACCCGGATTGGGCGAGTCTTCGGTGGCACAAGAAAGAAAAGATGGTTCAATAATCATCAATTGAGGATGTTTTAGAGTGTCAACTACTGTTAAGAAGGAGCATAAATCTAATCGCCCGGCGCGTGGCGGTACGGCCACATTCGTCGAAGCGATTCGCCAGGGTATCTGGGAAGAGATGGAGCGCGACCCGACTGTTTTCTGCATCGGCGAGGATGTGGGCGTGTATGGCGGCGCGTTCAAGGTGACGGACGGTCTTCTGGACGAGTTCGGCGAAGAGCGCGTGATTGACACGCCGATTTCGGAGGCGGCGATTGTCGGTGCGGCGTGCGGCGCGGCTTTGATGGGGATGCGCCCCGTGGCGGAGTTTCAGTTCATAGACTTCATCTCCGCGGGCTTCGACATGCTGACCAACTACGCCGCGAAGTGTCGCTATCGCTGGGGAGCAGGAATTGCCGCGGTGTTTCGCGGCCCGTGCGGGAGCGGCGTCCACGCGGGTCCGTTCCATTCGGTCAACGCGGAATCGTTCTTCCTGAACACCGCCGGCCTCAAAGTAGTCGAGCCCTCGACCGCTTACGACGCGAAAGGCTTAATCAAGGCGGCGATACGCGACCCGGACCCGGTGATCTTTTTCGAGCATAAAAAACTTTACCGCCTGCCGCGCCTGCGCGAAGAGCTGCCCGAAGAGGATTACATTGTCGAGATAGGCCGTGCGCGCACCCGCCGCGAGGGACGCGACCTTTCCATCATCACTTTCGGCGCGCAGGTCCTGACGGCCCTTGACGCCGCCGCCGAATTGGAGAAAGAGGGCTTGGACGTCGAGGTGATAGATTTGCGCTCCCTCGCGCCGCTGGACAAGGCGGCGATTCTGGCGAGCGTCAGGAAGACGAGCAAGGTCATGGTGCTGCACGAAGCGTCGCGCACGGGTGGCATCGGCGGCGAGATTGCCGCCACAATCGTCGAAGAGGCTTTCGAGTGGCTGGACGCGCCAGTCGTTCGCGTCGCCTCTATTGACACGCCCGTCCCCTATTCGCCGCCGCTCGAAGAATATTATCTGCCGCAAGTGAAGGACGTGCTGGACGCGGCGCGCAAACTTGCAGCGTATTAGACAGTGGTCAGTGGTCAGTTAAAAACTGATTTCTCACTGACCACTGACCACCGGCCACTGACCACTGTTTCACGAAAGGAACACGAGTGATGCCCAAGTTCGTTATTGAGCGTGAGATTTACGGGGCGGGGAATTTGTCCGCCGAGGAGTTGCAGGCCGTCGCGCAGAAGTCTTGCGGAGTCCTGCGTAACATGGGGCCGCAGATTCAATGGGTCCAGAGCTACGTCACTGGCGATAAAGTTTACTGCATCTACATCGCGCCCGATGCGGAGGCTGTGCGCGAGCACGCGCGGCAGGGAGGATTCCCGGCCAACAGCGTCTCCGAAATCAAGTCGGTCATTGATCCGACGACAGCAGAAGGGTAAAAGAAGTGGTCAGTGGTCAGTGGTCGGTGGTCAGTTAAAGACAAAGCGCTGCGCTGTTTTTGGCTGTTCACTGACCACTGACCACCGACCACTGACCACTGGAGAGACTATGAGCACAGAAGTTGTGATGCCGCAGATGGGCGAGTCCATCGCGGAAGGGACGATTACCAAGTGGCTGAAAAAGGTCGGCGACCGTGTCGAGCGCGACGAGCCTTTGTTTGAAATCTCCACCGACAAGGTGGACGCAGAGATTCCGAGCCCCGCCGCAGGAACGCTCACGGAGATTAAGTTTAAAGAGGGCGAGACGGTTGAGGTCAACAAGGTGGTCGCCGTACTCGACGGCGGCGAGGCCGCAGCTCCGTCAAACGGAGGCGCAGGCGCGGCGGAAGTCTCCACAGCGCCTGCCGCGCAGGCCGCCATCGAGCCGGAGCCGCCGCCCCAGCCCGCAGCGCCCGCGGAGCAAACGCCGCCACAGGCTGCCGCGCAGCAACCGGCGCAGCCCGCCGCCGAAGCCGCAGAGGGAACAACGGCTCAGCCTTCCGTCCCCACGCAGTCACAGACAGCTCCCGCCACTGCGGCCGCTCCGGGCGACAATGGCCGCGAGCAGACAGTCGAGGAGCTGCGCCGCACCAAGTCCAGCCCGCTCGTGCGCAACATTGCGCGCGAACACGGCATAGACATCACGCGCCTCGAAGGCACAGGGATGAGCGGTCGTGTGACCAAAAACGACATCCTGAGCTTCATCGAATCCGGCGCAATGATGACGCCGCAGGAGGCCATGCGGACCGGCGCGCCCGCCCAGACTCCGGCGGCCCCAACGGCTCCGCCCCTACAGGCCCCGTCGCCCGTGACGCCCGTTGCGGAAGACCGCGTCGAGCAGATGAGCGTGATGCGTAAGAAGATTGCGGAGCACATGACACTCTCGCGCCGCACCTCCGCTCACGTGACGACCGTGTACGAGATAGACATGACGCGCATCGCGCGTCTGCGCGACCAGCACAAGCGCGCCTTTCAAGAGCGCGTGGGCACGAAGCTCACCTTCATGCCTTTCATCTTCCAGGCCGTCACCACGGCGATTCGCAAGTTCCCGATCTTCAACACGCAGGTGAGCGGTGACCAGATCATTTACAAACGAGACATCAATCTGGGCATGGCCGTCGCGCTCGACTGGGGATTGATCGTGCCCGTCATCAAACGCGCCGACGATCTTTCGATCTCGGGCCTGGCGCGCGCCGCAAACGACCTGGCCGAACGCGCTCGCGCCAAACAGTTGAAGCCAGACGAAGTCGCCGGGGGGACATTTACGATCACCAACCCGGGCGTCTTCGGCGGCCTCTTCGGCACGCCCATCATCAACCAGCCGCAGGTCGCCATCCTCGGCGTCGGCGCAATCGAAAAACGGCCCAAAGTCATTACCAGCGAGGAAGGCGACGACTACATAGCGATTCGTCAGATGGCCTACTTCGCTCTGACCTTCGACCATCGCATCATTGACGGCTCAGACGCAGAGAGATTCCTCGGCTACGTCAAAGAGATATTGGAAGCCGGGTATTTCCAATTGTGATGCGGCGGAATCAAACTTAAGACCGTCTCCGCGTGAGGGCGGCGCTTGCCCCGCTCGTCCTCACGCGGCAGTATCACGATTTTGGACACAAAACAGCGCACGACCAAAGCGGCCAGCAACTGTGAAATCAAGAATCTGCCGGGGGAAGAGGTCTTAAGGCGATGACTGCGTAAGTACCTTTAAGCCTTCTAGCCTATCGTGCTGCGCGCCACGTCTCGCGCCAAAGAGTCTGACCCTTGACTTTCACCATACAACCCGATACTGTGCGCTCCGGTCTCACTCCTCGCACCCTTGCTGATGAGCGCCTTTTCTCGTTAGCCTCATATTAAAAGTCATCTCCGAGACGTGTCAGACCGCCGCGAGCGGTAATTGTCGCCTTTTATAATATTAGGCTATTGATGCCAGTAAAAGCTGGCAATAGTCGCAAATTACCGCCATCAGCGGCCTAATTGTAGTTAGGCGCTTATTGGTGACGTACCCGGACTAAGGGCTTGATGGAAAATCCACGGTAGGGTGCTGTTGCGGCTTCGAGAGCACCGGAACATTAAGGAGCCATCGACATGGATAAGCCCAGAATCGGCCTCACAATCGAACCGAGGGTCAACGGAGTGGTTCGATACCTGGCACTCGCGCCTTCGACGCCGAACGAGGGCGAGCGCTTCCAACTCTCCTTCCAGGCGATCTTCACCAACCGCGAACCGAACCCGGTGAATGTGGCGGTGTTGCGAATCACCTTCCCGGATAGGCCCGGCTTCGTAAAGAACATCAGCATCAGGACGCCCGCGCTCGCGCTGTTTGGCTTACGTCTGAGCAAGGCCGGCTCGGCCGAGGCCAGTCGCGCGCCAATGGATTTCAAAGAAACCGACAACATCATTCTCACCAGCACGCCCCCGACGATCATCAAGTTCGAAGTGGTCGTGGACGGCTTTGATCTGCCCGCGAGCTTCACTCACTCTCTGGGCCGGCACGAGAGTCCGGTCGCGAACGGGGCCTACGCCTGGATGGGGAAGGCCCACGACCTGCGGCGCGGCGAGTGCTGGCAGGGGATGGGCGCGGCCCACTGCTGCGGGCCACAGCTCTACGCGCACGACCTCGGCGTGATGGCCTTCGACGAATCAATCAACGCCTGGAGCCTGCGGCTGCCCGGAAAGAGCGGCAAGAAGAATGAGCACCACCGCATCTGGGGCAAGCCCGTGTACGCGATGGCCGACGGCACGGTCGTGGGCTTCGAGAACAACATTCCCGAAAACCACAACCCGCCCAACTTATCCTCGGACTCGCCCCCCGCGCCCGGCAACCACTTCGTCCTGCGGCACGGCACGGAGTTGATGACGTACGCCCACTTTCAGCGGGGTTCGCTGAACCCCGATCTGATACGAAACAACGTCCCCGGCGCCGCCGTCAGGGCCGGCGATTTCCTCGGACTCGTGGGCAACTCCGGAAACTCCGATAGGCCGCACCTTCACATCCAGTGCAACGACGAGGCGAGCGGAACGCTGCGGCCGATCCCGTGGCACCATAAGATGGTGACGCGGGAGGAGACGACCCGCCCTACGGGGAGCGACTGGCTGCTGTCGCCGCGTCAGGGCTTGGCGGTCGTCAACACGCTCATCTACCCCGGCGACGCCATGCCGGCCGACGGGCGGGAGTGGAGCGAATGGAAATCCCTGGGCGGCGATTTGATCTTCGGCCCCGCCGTGTGTTCGTGGGGGCCGAACCGGCTCGACGTGTTCACCGTCGGCACCGACCGGGCGCTGTACCACAAGTGGTGGAACGGCTCGGTCTGGCGCGACTGGGAAAGCTTGGGCGGCGAGTTGACGGCCAAGCCCGCTGCGGTGTCGTGGGGGCCGAACCGCATAGACGTGTTCGGCCGGGCCACCGACAACAGCCTGTATCACAAGTGGTGGGACGGCTCGCGCTGGCACGACTGGGAGGGGCTGGGTGGCTCACTGCTGTCGGCCCCGGCGGTCAGCTCCCGGCGAGCGGATCACCTCGACGTGTTCGTAGTTGCCACCGACCGCTCCCTCCATCAACGCATCTGGAACGGATCGAACTGGACAGCGTGGAGAAGCCTGGGCGGCGAGTTGACGGCCGATCCGGCCACCGTCTCGTGGGGCAGCAACCGCATCGACGTGTTCGGCCGGGCGAAGGACGAGACGCTGTACCAGAAGTGGTGGGACGGCTCGTCGTGGAGCGATTGGGAGCCGCGCGACAGCCGCCGCATGATGTTTGGCCCCGCTGTCAGCTCGCGCCGCGCGAACCGCCTCGACGTGTTCCTCGTCGCGCCGGACGGTACGTTGCAGCACGTCCCCTGGGATGGGTCGAAATGGGGCCGCTGGGAGAGTCTGGGCGGGTTGCTCACGGCCGACCCCGCGGCCGTCTCGTGGAGCAGTATCCGCATCGACGTGTTCGGACGCGGAGCCGACAACGCGCTGTATCATACTTACTGGCGGCCTAGCCCGTGAGCGAAGACAAGCCTGCGGCCCTTGGCTTCAGGGTATAGCAACAGCCCCTTGCGATCCGTTGAGGATAGATGGCGGGACGTGGATTCTTCAACGGGTGCGCCGAACAAGCGCTTGCACCCGACGCCTCGATAGCGTGCCTCTCATGGAACCTCCTTCCGACAAAGGTTGAATGCTCGCTCTCGGCGCGGCTGGAGCGTGGCATCAGGCGCAAGGCACAGCAGAGGAAGCCACAATAGCGGCGTTCCGAATCAGATTCCTGGATTAACGACGATCACATGTTCCGACTCCTCTTTGTTGGCTCTCTCATTCTGCCAGGTTTGATCCGCAACTTTCGTCAACACTTTAGGAGGAAAGGTAGTGGGTCATTTACAGTGTTGAGCGAGTGGAAGCTTCAACAGCAGCCCGCCCGTGTGCCGAAACCCGCCGAATCATGGTCAAGGCGCTGAAAACAATCGTCCCGCGCAACGTTACGCTCTTCTAAGAAAAGTCACTCACAAACGAAGGATTGGATTCAGATTTCAAACTGAACCATTACCGGAGGAAAAGACCATGACCACAAATGCAGAATGGCTCCAGATACTGGAGGAACTTAAAAGTGTGGCCGAGGGCGCCGCGAAATTGACGATGGCCGAGCGAGGAAAGATCATGGCCCAGGCACTTAGGGAAATAGCTACTCACTTGGGCGGCGACACGACAGCGCGCTCTCTCTTGCAGCAGATCTATAATGACAGTCTGGGCAGGGGGGCGGCAGCTAATCTTGCGAAGTCTATATTCAAGCATGTGTCTGAAAGTATTATTCGGGGAAGTCTCATGGCTGGCGCGGGCGGGGCTGGGGGAGGTGCAGCTGGCGTCTTCCTTGGACTCTCATTAGGCTCCTGGCTACTCTTGGGGATCGGCGTCGGAGCTGTGCTGATCGGTGGCTACATTTGGTCGCAGGGTGATAAATCTGTCCAGGTTGGTCGGAGGGGGGATAAGAATGCAAGGGTGGCGAGTGGGGACATTCCCACGCGACCGGCAGCCGTGGAACCCGGCAGTGGCTCTCAACAGTACTTTGTTTATGTCCTGGACCTCTCGAACGGCTCCGTTTGGGTGGGGCAGGAGGCGACACTGCGAAGCACTCCGCGCTGTCAGTTTGGAGGCGGCGGGCCGTGCGAAGGTGACGGAAATAATCCGCCAAGGGTCATCACGAAATCGCGGGGCTACAAGACTCTTGAAGAGGCGAAAGCCGCTTGGTGCGCGGAACTGAAAGGGAAAGCAATCGAGAACTGGCCCCTCCATGGTGACAGAAAGGCAGCAGTGTATGGTGGTAAGTATTGGATCGGTCTTGCACCCGGTTGTGGTTAGCGTGTCTACGCCTCCCTGGATTCAGGTTTGAATGTCGCTTGTGGAGGCAAATTAAAAGCTATGGCGTCAGGATGGTTTCCATCCGCTTTGACTGGAAAGCTGCGGGCGTTGTTGCACAAAAGAGGTGAGCGAATAGATTGCAGCCTCATTTCATCCATCGCCTTCATGCCGCGATCACATAAAGAAGGAGACTCATGAAGAGACCTCTTTTCGAGCGATAAGATGAGAACGCGCATTCTTCCCTGATACCCGGTGGCGACCGGAGCATTCGATCATCCCTAGTAGTTCTTTGGCCCGCCCTGATTTTCCAGCGGTGCCGGTATTGCAATGTGGAGTCGTCTCAAGCGCCAGAAGTATAAGCGAGATTGACGGACGGCTTGAAAGTTAGTGACGCCTCCGCGCTTTGATTTGTCACCTCATCTACATCCCTTTCCGCTCTTCATCTTCACATCCGGCCAATCGTTGCATTCCGCTAGCGATTGAATAATGAAGTGCTTGCGAGTCACCCCGAGAGGCGTTTTCCGCATCGGACAAGCTTGACTTCCCTCGCATGTTCGTTAATATTCGCTTACTGACGAGCAAGTTAATTGATTTGGCAGATTCCTCGCAATCGTTTCGCTTCGCGGCGTCCGATCCACGAAGGCCCGCGCGGCGTTCTTGTACGAATCTCGTTTAACCGCGACTCCCAAACGGCTCGCCCCCCAACCGGCTGAGAAGTCGCCACAACTTGCGATGCTTCGTCCATCGCTTATGGAGTCAAAAAAGTATGAGTGCTGATAAATCCCGACCGTTCGTAAAATCCCTTCTCGTATTCGCGCTCGCATTAGCGACAACTTCATTGGCACTGGCGCAGTCAGCGCCGGATTCCAGAGTTAACCAGACGCCGGCTTCGATCAAGCCGCCGACCAGCGCCGTTCAAACGACAAACGTTCGCACCGTCTCCGACGGACAGAAGATGACCATCAAGGGCGTCGTCGTCCGCCGTGACGCAGACACCTTCACCGTGCGCGATGACAACGGTGTGGACACAGTCGTCCGCCTGACCGACCGCACGAGCGTCAAATCCAAGGGCGGTTTCCTGCGCAGCGGAACGAACTACGGAGTGACGGCCATCCTGCGCGGACTGAACGTCGAGGTCGAAGGCCGCGGCGACTCTTCCGGCCAACTGGTTGCCAGCAAGGTCAGGTTCTCAAGTTCCGACCTGAGGGTGGCGCGCACGGTCGAGTCGCGCGTGGACCCGGTAGAAACACGCGTCGGTTCGGCTGAAGGCCGCATCGAGCAGGTGGAGCAGAACTCGCAGCGCCTTTCGGGACAGATTGACGAGCTGGCGGCCGTCTCGAACGCGGCGCGCGGCGGGGCGAAGGCGGCGCAGCAGACGGCCGATGCGGCAGTCGCCGGAGTCAACGCGACCAACGAACGCATCTCCGCGCTGGACGACTACGTGCCGATGGAGACCATCGCCATCAATTTCAGAGTCAACAGCGCGATGCTCTCGCGCGACGCCAAAGCGCAGCTGGATGAGGTCGCCGCCAAGGCTCTCAACGCCAAAGGCTATGTCATCGAAGTCTCCGGCTACACGGACTCGACCGGCAGCGTGGAGAAGAACCGCAGGCTGAGCACGCAACGCGCTGACGCAGTGGTGCGCTACCTTGCGGAGAGCCACAGGATTCCGCTTCGCCGCATCGTGACACCTTTCGGCTATGGCGAATCGCAGTCCATCGCTGACAACCGCACGCGCCAGGGCCGTGCTGAGAACCGTCGCGTCGAGGTCAAGATTCTCGTCAATCGCGGCCTGCAACAGTCCGCGCCGACGATGAACACGCCGAGCGGCGAAGGCACAAACCCGGAATAAAAACAAATTATGAGTTTTGAATTTTGAATTTTGAATTAAAAGCTGTCGGCCTTAATTCATAACTCATCATTCAAAACTCATAATTACTTTTGTTGCCAACCATCATGCCGTCAGGCGGCATCAATTGAAAACGGCCAGCAACCCGTAGCGGCTGGCGGCATGTGGAGTTGGCCTGATGAAACACGGAAACGGAATGCGAATTCGACTGACGCTGGCGCTCCCTGCGGCGCTGGCTTTTCTTTTTCTGGTCGCTGCCGCACCGGTCTGCGTGCAGGCTCAAATACTGAAAGAGCCGCCCCCGCCGATGCCGACGCCGACGCCAAAGCCCGCGCCCACGCCTAAAGACGAAGACTATGAGGTGGTGCGCGTTACCTCGAACCTGATCGTCGTGCCCGTCTCCGTGACAGACGCCGCGGGGCAGCCTGTGCTCGGATTGAAGGTTCCGGACTTTCGCCTGGAAGAGGAAGGGCGCGCGCAGGAGATCACCCAGATCGGCGACCCCGAACAGGTCCCGCTCGACATCGCCATCCTGCTGGACGTTTCCAGCTCTGTCGAAGCGCGCTTCGCCTTCGAGCAACAGGCCGCCGCCAGTTTTCTCAAACATGTCATGAAGCCCGGAGACAGGGCGACCATCTTCGCCATTGACGAAAAGCCGCGCTTCATAGAGGGACTGGCATCAGCCGAGCGTGCCGCACAGAGACTGTTGACGGTGACTCCGGCCAAAGGATTCACTGCGTTCTTCGACACGGTCCTCGCGGCCTCACGCTATCTGGAGCAGTCGTCCGCCTCCGGTCGTCGTCGCGTGATCGTAGCCATCTCCGATGGCGACGACACGGCGCGTATCCTGGATGTCTCGGCGGCCCAGAGCAGGGGCGCGGATCTCAAGCTGGTGGGTAAGGAGGCGCAACTCAGGCTGGTTGATCGGTCCGTTTCCGAAGTGCAACGCGAAGTGCAGCGCGCGGAGATTACCTTTTATTCGATTAACCCGAGCGGCCAGACGATGCACCTCAACGTTCGCACGGCCCGCGCGGAAAAAGGGATGGAGAGAATCGCTGACGCCACAGGGGGCGGGGCTTTCATTCCGAACAAGCCTGAAGAGTTGAATGCGATGTTCAGCCGCATCGCCGCTGAGCTGCGCTCGCAATACCTGCTTCAGTACTACTCGAACACCGAAACGTCCGGCAATAATTTTCGCAACATCAAGGTCGCCGTGCCCACGCACCCCGACTTACGCATCCGCGCCCGCCAGGGATACTACCCGAAAGCCGTAAATCGTAAATCGTGAATCGTAAATAGACGAAAGCGTCTTTTCTCTATTTACGATTCACGATTTACGATTTACGAATCTCAGCGCATTTCCAGAAGCACGTCCGTGAGGCGGTTGACGACGTTGAGCAGTGACCTCCCGGCCTGATCGAATTGATTGGCGGCGGCCTGATCTTCGGCGGTCGCCGCGCCTGAGGCGACGCCCGCGAGACGCGTGTAGTAGCGCAGGAGTTCCGGCTTCGTGCGAAAATCTATCTCCAACTGATCCAGCCCCTCGCGGACATTTCGTAAGCTATCCTTGACGGTCGCTTTGCTCTTCTGCGTCTGCTCGATTTGCGCCTGTGTCGCCTCGCCGGCGCGCGCCGCGGTGTCAGCCGTTTCGATTCCCTTGGCCACTCCGCCGAGCAGATAGAGAAAGCGCGTCAGAATCTTGATCTGGTCGGCCACGCGCCCTGCCCCTTCCGCACGCGCTCCCGCGTCAGCCTGGGAAGCGGCGGGGCGACTCTTCTGCGTGCTTTTTCTGGTGGTCGTCCGCTGTCTGTTTTGTGCTGCGAGCGAAGCGGGCAGCAACAACAAACAGATTGTCGAAAAGATAAGTGCGCGTTTCAATTCTCTTCCTCCTCCGGGTATTTAGTAATCTTCCGTTCTCCGGCGCGAGCTTTGATTAAACTATTCGCGCAAATGGTTGCGTAGTCAAGCGGCGAACCTGCTTTCTTTGCGCCTCCAGCGTCTTTGCGAGAGATAATTTCACGCCAAGACGCTGGAGGCGCAAAGAGGAGATAGTGTCCCCGCATTCACCCTGTTACAATGTGGCGAATCTCAATCAACCGGTCCTGTAATGATGAAACGAAGAATGCTGAGAGTCCGTCGTCTGGGACGCCTGGAATATAGCGCGGCGCTCGCCGCGCAGAAAGAGACAGAGCGCGCCGTGCTCGAAGGCAGCCAGCCGGACACTCTGCTTCTCGTCGAGCATCCGCACACGCTCACGCTCGGGCGCGGGGCGACGCGCGCGGGCATTCTCGCCTCTGAGGAAATGCTGGAGGAGCGCGGCGTCACAGTCTTTGAGACGAACCGCGGCGGCAAAGTCACCTACCACGGACTCGGGCAGATTGTCGGCTACCCCATTATTAATTTGAGTCCTGAGCGCGAGGACGTGCACCGCTACGTGCGCGATCTTGAGGAAGTCCTGATGCGCGTTCTCCTGGATTTCGGGATTGAAAGTTTTCGCATCAAGGGGCTGACCGGAGTGCACACCACCCAAGGCAAGGTCGCGGCCATCGGCGTTCACATCGCGCGCTGGGTGACGACGCACGGCTTCGCCCTGAACGTGAATACGGACCTGAGCTACTTCAACCTCATCATCGCTTGCGAGGGCGAGGCGGTCACTTCGATGCGGAAACTCCTCGGACGTGAGATTGACCTGTCCACGGTGGAGGAGCGAATCATCGCGCGCTTCGCGGAGGTGTTTGAGATGGAAGAGACCGCAGGGGTGGAAGCTCAAGCGCCCGCGCATGTTCTATAAATCAACCATAAGGAAGATTCAAATACTTTGCTCACGCCCGAACTCATTCGCGAAGCTCATGCGCGCATTAAACGGTCCGTGCACCGCACGCCCGTCATCACCTCGCGCGCTTTCGACCGCGAGGCGGCCGCCATCTCAGGCCAGGACGAGCGGCGCGTCTTCTTCAAGTGTGAGAACCTACAGCGTGCCGGGGCGTTCAAGATGCGCGGCGCGACCAACAAAATTCTCTCCCTCACAAAGGACGAGAGACGGCGCGGCGTCGCGGCTTTTTCTTCCGGCAACCACGCGCAGGCGGTTGCGCTCGCCGCGCGCGAGGCCGAGACGCGCGCGGTCATCTTGATGCCGCAGGACGCGCCGAAATCCAAGATCGCGGCGACGCGCGGCTACGGAGCGGAGGTCCAACTCTTCGACCGCGAGCGCGAGGACCGCGAGCAGGTTGCGCGTGCTCTGGCGGAGCGGGAAAATCTGGTACTTGTGCCTCCCTACGACGACTACATGGTCATGGCCGGACAGGGGACGTGCGGGCTTGAGCTTCTCGAAGACGTGCCCGACCTGGACGCCGTCGTCACCCCGTGCAGCGGCGGAGGCCTCTTTACGGGCGTGAGCACCGCGGCAAAAGCCTTCAATCCGGAGATACGCTGCTTCGCGGTCGAGCCGGAAACGGCCGACGACACGCGGCAGTCTTTTCTGCGAGGCGAGCGCGTGGAGACACGGCCGTCTCAAACCATCGCCGACGGACTGCGCGTTCAGACACCAGGGAGGCTCACCTTCCCGGTCCTGCAAAAGACAGCGGAGGACGTGCTCACGGTTTCGGACGAAGAGCTGATCGCGGCGCTGCGCTTCATCCTCTTTCGGATGAAAACACTCGTCGAGCCGTCAGGCGCGGCAGCTGCCGCCGCCGTGCTTTCAGGTAAGCTCCCGCGCGACGTGAAGCGCATCGGGGTCGTCCTCTCCGGCGGCAACATTGATCCAGAGATGCTTGCGCGATTACTACAGAATAATTATGAATTATGAGTTTTGAATTGAAAGCAGTAATTCAAAATTTAAAACTCATAATTCATAATTTGCTTTCCTCCGCGGTGAATCTTACCTTGCCTTACGCGCACGCAAATGGAGCGGGCGACAATTGCCTGTTGGGATGTTAGAATGGGCTTATCGCATCTTTCGGAGCAATTTAAGTTGAGCAGCGAATTAAGAGTCGTCAACATCACGCGCACACGCCCACGCGGGCCGAAGCCAGAATGGCTGAAGATTCGCCTCGGCGACCCGACGAACCAGAACAACGTGCTCAAGCTCATAGAGGGCTTGAACCTGCACACGGTCTGCCAGGAGGCCAAGTGCCCGAACATCTTCGAGTGCTGGTCAGACAGGACCGCGACCTTCATGCTCGGGGGCGACATCTGCACGCGCCACTGCGGGTTCTGCGCCGTCGGCAAAGGCAAGCCGGGCGCTCTGGATGTGGAGGAGCCGCGTCACGTCGCCGAAGCGGTCCGTCACCTGAACCTGGCACACACCGTCATCACTTCAGTCAACCGCGACGACCTGCCGGACGGGGGCGCGCGACACTGGGCCGAGACGATTCGCGAGGTGCGCGCTCTCAACCCTCTGTGCAAGATCGAAGTCCTGATTCCGGATTTCAACGGCGATGAAGCCGCGCTCAACACCGTGCTCGACGCGCAACCCGACGTCCTCAATCACAACACGGAGACCATCGCTCGGCTCTACAGGCGCGTCCGGCCCGACGCCGTTTACGAGCAATCAATGACGCTGCTCGAAAGAGCGGCACGGCGGCGCGACCTTGAAGGGCGCGGGATGCTCACCAAGAGCGGGATCATGGTCGGTCTCGGCGAGACCTTCGACGAGGTCGTGGACCTGATGAAGGACCTGCGCGCAGTCTCCTGCGACATCATGACCATCGGCCAGTATCTACAGCCTTACGAGCGCCGTCTCCCGGTCGAACGTTACGTCACGCCCGAGGAGTTCGCGCGCTGGCGAGAGATCGGCATGTCTCTCGGCTTCCGCCACGTCGAATCAAGCCCCCTGACGCGCTCCTCCTATCACGCGCGCCAGCAAGCCGAATAAAGCAGAAGGCAGTAGGCAGTAGGCAGTAATCAGTCAGCCCCGCTAGGGGCGACAGAATAAAGCCCAGGGCGTCAGCCCTGGGTCACAGCGCCGATTTGAAATGCAAGCCCATGAAATGGGCGACAGCCCGTGGATTCCCTATTACAATTCATTTAGGG
>DASVXV010000072.1:0-7800 GCA_036392495.1 Pyrinomonadaceae bacterium
TAAAAGCGCAGGAAAAATCTCTCCACGAAATCACACGAAACTGCACGAAAAGTCGTTTCGTGTGGCTTCGTGTTGATTCGTGGATCGGTTTTCTCCGCATTCGTTTATTACCCAATCCAGTTGTCAAAAACCATAAAGGCCTGGCTAAAGTCATTTGGCCGCTAACGCGGCTGCGAGCGATTTAATGACGCCCCCTCTTCTCTCACAGACGCTTGAGGCTCTCCATAATTCTTTCGGCGCTCTTCTCGCCGATGCCGTCAACCATTTCGAGGCCGCCGCCCGCGACGAACTTTTTGAGGTCGTCAATCGAAGAGATTTTGAATTGCTGATGGAGCGTGGCCGCGGTCTTGAGTCCGATGCCGCCGACGCGCAGGATGTCCAGAGTGGTTTCGGGGGTCTCGGCCGTCAACTTCTCCCACGCGGCGAACGTCCCGCGCTCCAGCAGCTCGATGATTTTACCGCTGATGGCCTTGCCGACGCCCGGCAACGTCTGCAAGCCTTTGACGCCCTCCTCCATAGCGATCTTCCGTAAAGGGGTCGGCCACGTCTCAATAATTTCCGCGGCGTTGCGGTAAGAACGTATGCGATAGCGGTCGTCGCCGCGAATCTCCATCAAATTCGCCAGCCGGTTGAAACGCTCTGCAATCGCTTCGTTGTCCATACGTCCGGTCCGTTTGAAAAGGGCCATCAACTTACGAATAAGGGTATCACAGATATGCTCGCGCGAAGATTCCAGTTCCGAGGGTCGTTGACAGTGCCGCGCGGCGAAAAATATAATGCGCCCGCTCTTAACGATCAATAAATTGTGAATACTCAACTCCAGGCCAAACCGGCAGTCCCTGATGCCTCCAACCCTTAATCTTATGATGATAGAAACCAAATGCAAATTGCTCCTGACGCTTGCTCTTTCCCTGTGCTTCATGCTCGCCTGCAACTTAGGAGGTGATTCAAGCAAGGTGAGCAAGTTGAAGGATGAAGTAAATCCCATGGTCAACGAAGCCGGAAAGACTTTCCAGGAAGTCAACACGAAGATGCGCCAGCTTTACAACGGTAATCTGGATGTCGTAGAGCGTCGCAGGCAGGAGGTCCATGTCAGGGAGGCTCTGCTTTCTCTAGATAAGAGCGAGGCCAATTACAACACCGCGGCGCAGAAGATGGACGAGGCCGGCAAGCTGAATATCGAAGCGGACTATAAAGAATACCTGAGCCTCAAAGCGCAGGATTTTCGAAAATCCGCCGAAGCCGTGGCCGCCTTCAAAGAGTTAGCTAAAGCTTACATGGATTACTCCATAGATGCTCAGGGTCTCGCGCAGAAATCAAATGAGCTCGGGGCGAAATTCGACAAGTTACTGGATGAGGCCAGGGCGATAGAGGCCAAGGCCGACAAATTCGAGCAGGATCATAAAGATAAGTTCAGACCGTAGGGCGCGCGTCACAGTGGCTTCGGCCGGACCCGCGCAATAGTTCTGTTCGCTTGACATTAATCCCGCCAGCGGTTATCAATTCAGGCATCCCTTGCAACTGACCCGGATTCTAAAGAAGCGTTCTGAATTCTCCTCCACTAAATCTATTTTTTCCCGAGGACTGTTATGAAACTGAGAAAATTCCTGTGCGCGGCTTTGATCGCGCTCTTTTCAATCCAGACACTACACATTACGGCCCTGGCCGACGAAGGCATGTGGCCTTTCAACAACGTGCCCAGGGCCGAGATCAAACGCAAGTACAACTTTGAAGTCACCGACGCCTGGCTCAAGAAAGTGCAGATGGCGGCTGTGCGCTTCAATAACGGCGGCTCCGGCTCGTTCGTCTCCGCAAACGGCCTCGTGCTCACGAACTATCATATTGTCGAAGACTTCGTGCACGAGCTGAGCACGCCAAACAAGGATTACGCCAAAGAGGGGTTCGTCGCCCACACGCGGGCCGAAGAGCTGAAAATCCCGGCCCTCGAATTGAACGTGCTCGTGAGCATCGAAGACGTGACGGAGCGCATTAACAATGCTGCCAAAGGCGACCAGTCGGCCTCCGCGATCTTCACAGCGCGCCGCGCCGCCATCAGCGACATCGAGGCGGAGTCTCTCAAGAGCACGGGCCTGCGGTCCGACGTCGTCACGCTCTATCAGGGCGGGCGCTACAATCTCTATCGCTACAAAAAATATACGGACGTGCGGCTCGTCTTCGCGCCCGAATTCCAGGCGGCCTTCTTCGGCGGCGACCCGGATAATTTCAACTTCCCGCGCTTCAACATAGATATGGCGCTGGTCCGCGTTTACGAAAACGACCAGCCCGTCAAGATCGAGAATTATCTCAAGTGGTCAACCAAGGGTGTGAAGGACGGCGATCTCGTTTTCGTCGCAGGGCATCCGGGTTCGACCTCCCGCCTCAACACGGTCGCGCACCTCGAAGAGCTGCGCGATGTGAGCATCCCGCTCATCATTCGCTACCTTGAGCGGCGCGAGGGCGTCCTGAAGAAATATATGGCGCGCGGCGAAGCGGAGACCGCGGAAGCGCAGAGCGAACTGAACAGCGTGCAGAACAGCCTCAAGGTCTATCGCGGCCAGCTCCAGGGCTTGCAGGACAAGACCCTGATTGAGAGAAAGCGCCAGTCGGAAGAGGCTCTGCGTAAAGCAATCACCGCGGATGCGAAGCGGCAGAAAGAGTACGGCGACGCCTGGGAGGCGATTGCGACGGCGCACAAGAGCCTCGCCACTTTCGCGAAGGAGCGAAGATTCCTGGACCTGGCGGCGGGCTTCAACACGGGGCTCTTCGGTTTGGCGCGCACGCTCGTCCGCCTGGCTGAAGAGAACGAGAAGCCGAACGCGCAGCGTCTGCCGGAATACACGGACGCGCGCCGCGCCTCGCTTGAGCTGGGTCTTTATTCGGACGCCCCGATGCACCTCGACCTGGAAAAATTGAAGCTTGCGGATTCGCTCGCCTTCATGGCCGAAGTCTTCGGCGCAAACGATCCTCTGGTCAAGCGCGTGCTCGACGGCAAGACGCCCGAAGCGCGCGCCGCCGAATTGATTGACGGGACGAAGCTCACGGACGTCGCGTTTCGCCGCCAGCTCGCTTCAGGCGGACGCAAAGCCATAGAGGAGTCAACCGACCCGATGATCGTACTCGCCCGCAGCATAGATAAAGAGGCGCGCGAGGTGCGCAAGCGTTACGAGAACGAAGTGACGGGCATCGAGCGCGTCAGCTACGGCAAGATCGCGCGGGCGCTTTTTGAGACAGAGGGCGACAAGCTTTACCCGGACGCGACTTTCACGCTGCGGCTTTCATACGGCGCGGTCAAAGGCTACATGGAGAACGGGAAGAAGGTCGAGCCCTTCACAACGCTCGGCGGCCTTTATGAACGCTCGGCGAAGTTCAGCCAGAAGTTCCCGTACAATCTGCCGCCGCGCTGGACCGAGAAGAAATCGGCCTTGAATCTCAAGACGCCGTTCAACTTCGTCTCGACCAACGACATCATCGGCGGCAATTCTGGCTCGCCGACGATCAATAAGGACGCGGAGCTCGTCGGCCTCATCTTCGACGGCAACATTCAATCGCTCGTAGGCAATTTCTACTACGACGAGTCTGTCAACCGCGCCATCTCGGTTGATTCGCGAGGGATGCTCGAAATCCTCCGCAAGGTTTTCGGGGCGACCGAGATCGCGGACGAACTGACGAAATAAATTGTTCGTAAATCGTGAATCGTGAATCGTAAATCGTCGAACGCTCTTTCTATTTACGATTCACGATTTACGATTTACGACCTTATGGTGTGAGGGTGCGGTTGATGTTCAGCCCGCGAACGGCCGCCTCCAGTTGTGATTGAAGGCGCTGGCGCTCCTCAACCGCCTCGCGCTTTTCGCGTGTGAGCTGCTCGATGCGCGTTTCCTGCTGGTCCGCCTTGGCGACGTAACGCGCGATGAGCTGCCTGGCCTCGGCCGTCTTGGTTAAGGCTTCGATATTGTCACGCAAACGCTTCTGGTCTTCGCTGATCTCCCGCAACTCTTTATCAATGACTGCGACGCGCGCGTCCGCGGCGGCGACGCGACCCCTCAACTCGATGACGCCCTGAAGTGCTGCGCGCGTCGCGTCGTCTATGTAACGGCGCGTGATGAAGAGTTGGAGCAGGTCGGCCGTGAGGCTTGTCAGCGCGTAGGTCTCAGACAACTCCTCACGTTCGACGACCGTCAGCTGTTTTGTCTCGCGCGGGGCCAGCTCGACGCGGAAGCGATAGTAGCGCGCGCTCTTGCCCTCAGGCTTCGGCGTCTCGCGCTCGTCAAGCTCCCAGTCTTCCCGCACAGCATGTTCGACGTAAACGACGCGCGGCTTGTCCGTCTGATTAGTGAGCGTGTAAAGCTTCTTCTCCCGCCCGTAATAGTGTGCGTAAAGGCTCCCGCCCACGATGCGTACCATGTAAACGGGCGAACGGTCTTCCTCGTCCCCGCGCACGGTGACGAGCGTGCCAAGGTCCAGCGCGAAAGAGACCAGACGCTGCTCGCCGGGCTTCAGCCGTTCCAGGAGCGATTCACCAGCGTACGAGTTGCCGTCAATGACTGTCAGGGAGCCGTCTTCGAGCGTCAGCTGTGAAGTGTTTTTGAGAAGCATGCCGCTCATCGGTCGGCTGCGCCTGGCGGCTTCGTTAAAGACGGAGACGCGCGCCCCCTCCATGCGCGTTTCCAGGATGGGAATGAGCGCCGAATGATCGCGCTTGACCGTGATCGGTTGCGCTATCTGATATTCAAAAAGGTCGCCCACCTCTTCGCCTTCCGCAGAAGCCGCGACGCCGGAATCTCCGCTCGTGATAGCATCTGCGAGAGTCTTATCCGCGTCGCGCCTGGCAGCACCCGAGGATGTCAGCAGCAGGTTGTTCACTGAGTTTGACCGCGAGCGCTCAATTGTTGCTCCGGCGCTGATCTCAACCGTCGCCGTCTGCCCAGCCAGGTGCAGCGGCACTCTGATGTTAACGGGCCTGACGGGCGAGACTCTGACGTCTGATACTACAGTCTCGTTGAAGCCCGAGTACGAGACGGACACAGTGTAGCTACCGGAGATGAGCGGCGGCGTGCGGAAGCGGCCGTCTGAGTCTGTCGTTGTCGTGTATTGCTGGTTGGTGGCGTCGTTTGTGGCCGTAACAGTCGCGCCGGGGACGGCGGCTCCGTTCGGGTCCGTGACGTAGCCAGTGACGTAGCCGCTGTTGCCGCCCACCTCGCCCGTATCCGGCTCGTAAACTTGCGGCGAGACGCGCAAATCCTCCGGCATCGGAACGATGGGGCGGTAGCGGTAGAACGGTTTTTGAATCGGCTGAATGAAGGAGACAGGCGTGCCCGAGACGAGCGAGAGCGAAACATTATCCCAGTCCTCTTCGCTCACATTGTCAACAATCGCCCAGCCCTGGAAGAAAGGCTGTCCGGCGGAGTCCAGCACGACGCGGTAGGTCGTCTTCCAGATGGGCGCTGCGATTGTGTAGCTGACAACCATCTCGCGCTCTCCAGCCCCGTCTGAAGTAACAACGATGGTCTTCGCATCGCGCCTGCGCGCAGAGGCCGTCGCGCTGGCAAACTCAGTCACATCGCGCCGCGCGCCTTCGTCCACGAGGCGGACCGAGCGCACATCCTCCAAATCAAAACTCGCCAGCTCTCCATTCTCCGAGGCGATGACGAGCGCGTGAGTCGTGGCCGCTGGCTTGCCGGCTTCAAGTTGCGTCTTGCGCTCCGCGACCGTGAGGATCGAGCCCGTCGCGGTCCGGTTCGCAGTCTGGACGATGACGCGCGCGCCTTGCAGTTGACTGAGCACGCCGGCCAGGCCGCCCCGAAGGTTATTCTCCGACTCCGAAGAGATGGAGAAGGGGATGTCCGCCATGCGTGCGGACGGGGGCGCGGACGAGTTGTAGCTGACGGCGCCGATGCGTCCCTTCCCCAGGTCGAGGACGACCATTGATTTCAGCACGTCGTCCACCTGCGACTGCTTGAACGACAGGTCAATCTCGGCGTGGCCTGTCACCATGCCGCGACGCTCGACGTAGGCGACGCCGTTGCTGTAGAGAATCACACGGCGGATGGGTAGTGTTTGACCGCGCTGCGGACCGGCAGTCACTTGCCTGATCTGAGCGGGGCGTCTGGACTGGCGCACCTGAGCCTGCGCGCCCAGCGAGAAGATGAGCATTGCCATTAGCAATAGTTTGGGTTTCATAGATGGGCCTCCGGAGTCGAAGAGAAAGAGAGTAGTGGGGAGATTCTCGCTTGTACTTCCTGGCGGCTGGGTGGAAAGCCTGTCTGCCAGCCTGTGCTTGGTGTCGCCTAATGGATGCCGATTACTTTGAAGTGGTTGACCGGTGAGCAGGAACGAGGGGCCGGGTCAGACAAGCTCTTAAGCGGATGCGCTTTCATCCCTCAACCTTCTTCGCTTCCGCCAGACCCTTTCGTGTGGCACTATTTATCTCCGGAGGGGGAGAGAGAAAAGTTCTTGCGAAAGAGAATCGTCCACCTGGCAGTCCTCTGTCTCTGTGCGCTGGCTTTGAGTTCCTGCGAGAGGGCGACGTCCACGCAGCAGGGCCAATCTCTACGCGCAAGCAACTCCGCCTCCTATGAATCGCCGGTTCGCATCGCGGAACTTTCCGACCCCGCCGTCAAGGAGAGCAGCGGCCTCGTCGCCTCGCGCCGCAACGCGGACATCTTCTGGACCCACAACGACTCGGGCGACGATGCGGTCCTCTACGCATTTGACCGCAAGGGCCGGAACATGGGGCACTGGCGCGTCCGCTCGGCCAAATCTTACGACTGGGAAGATATTGCCGCGGGGCCCGGCCCGCAAAGCGGCGTCTCCTACCTCTACATAGGGGACATAGGGGACAACGGCTCAAGGCGCGCGAGTATCACGGTCTATCGCATCGTCGAGCCGTCGGTTACAAACGCCAAAGAGGGAGAACAGGCGACTGAAGAGGCCGAAGCCATTCGCCTGAAATACCCTGACGGCGGACACGATGCAGAGGCGCTGCTGGTGCACCCTTTGACGGGCGATCTCTACATCGTCACCAAAAATTTCGGGACGTCTTCGGGTATTTACAAACTCAAAGCTCCGTTCTCCACCTCTGCCGTCAACACGCTCACGCGCGTCGGTACGATCAGTGTTCCAAACCTGGTCGGGGGGCTGATTACTGGAGGCGACATCTCCACGGACGGGCGCAGAGTCGTCTTGTGCGATTACCTCAGCGCTTACGAGTTAAGCCTGCCCGATAGCGCCGCCGGTGATTTCGATAACATCTGGAAGCAGCCGATTGAGAGCGTCGCGCTCGGGCCGCGCCGGCAGGGGGAAGCTGTCTGCTATAGTCTCGACGGCCAGGCGATACTTGCCACCAGCGAGAAGCGCCCGACGCCGTTGATCGAAGTTAAGAGGAAAAATTAAACGAGAGGGAATCTGACGGCACGCACAAAAGTAAAGATGACGAAGCCCCGTTAGGGGCGGCAGAGTGTAGCCCAGGGCGTCCGTCCCCGGGTCACAGATGGAAAAGATGTTGAAGCCCATGCGAATGGGCGACAGCATCTATTTAGCCCACGAATGCAGGCGTCCAGCATATTTAGCCCGCGCCAGCGGGCGATAGCATAAAGCCCAGGGCGTCAGCCCTGGGTCACAAGCGAGAAAAATATCAAAGCCCATGAAATGGGCGACGGTATAAAGCCCAGGGCGTTAGCCATTAGTATCTACACAAGTCAGAAACCTCCATTTTTCTTAGGATTTCTGACTACTTGGGAAAGTGACCAGAGCGCAGCAAAGATCAGACCTGAATTTGTTCGATCCGTTTTTCCTAAGATT
>DASVXV010000073.1:0-70784 GCA_036392495.1 Pyrinomonadaceae bacterium
CGGTCACAGCCGACGACGGACAAGGCCACGTGATGTCCCACGCCAGCGGCCGCTTCATATTTGAGCAGGTTGCCGGTTGAAGTCTTGAAAAACTCCATCACCGGCGCGTCCGCGAACGACGGTGAATTCGACACGTCGACGACAACTTGAGCCCCCTTCAGCACTTCCGCAAGTCCTTCGCCAGTAAGAGTGTTGACCCCGGAATTGGGTGACGCCGCCGCAGCCTCATGGCCCCGTGCGCCCAGTTTAGTTACGAGCTTTGATCCGATGAGCCCACTACCACCAATAACTACGATCTTCATCTTGTACCTTCCTTTCTGTACCTTCCATTTCGGCCGAGGCATTCCCGGGCCGCCTGTTCAAACAAGGAATGGATTGCCGGTTCTTCCGCCGAACCATTCAGCAACCCGAAGTCGTGGATCATGCCGTGGTAACGAACAGTAGTAAATTTGACTCCATCCTCGTCCAGTTTGCGACGGTCAGCTTCATCTTCTTCGCGCAAGCGGTCGCTTTCCGCAACCTGAATAGTCACCTAGATTCTTGTTCCTCGCGCCGACGCCGCTTCAACTCCCTGGCGGATGGCAATCGTTGACGGCAGTGCTGTATGGCGAGAACCCAGACCTCCCCGGCCTCCGAGTCGTACTCGTAAACCACGCGGGTGTGTCTCCCGACGATCAACTGCCGACAGCCCCGCAGTGACCGCTGCCTGCTTTCCAGCGGCGCGCCCGACTCCGGAAATGTCACAAGTATGTCAACTCTTTCGACGATCTCGAAGGCCAGCTTCTGGTCGAGCATCTCCAGCTGCGCGAAGGCGGGCGCGCACCACTCGACGCGGATCATTTCCTGCCGCGCCTCGCCCGCCTCGGACGTTCCGCCGCCCTCTTTTTCAGCCGCCGCTTCACCTCATCGTGCGAGAGTGTCTCCTCTGACGCGCGCACGCGGCGCGCTTCCTCGACCATCCCGGCGAGTTCGAGTTCGTCCAGCCGCTCAAGATCCGTTTCCATCTCGGCGTAGCGCTTGGCCGAGACGAGCACCGCGGCGGCGCGCCCGCGGTGCGTGATGATAATCGAGTCGTCCGCTAGGTCGGTTACGATCTGCCCGGCGCCACGCTGGAGGTCGGTGATGGGAACAATCTTTTGCATATTCTATACCTCGATTGATACGGCAGTTAATTACGTTTTTTAGTATACATTTGATTGTGTAGATCACCAACTTTATTCATGGATGGCCTCTTTCGGGCAGCTAATCGATCTCGGGCTTACTCGGCTGGCTTGCGGGGCGCGCCGCGGCCTGACGCAGCACTCGCTCTCCCGCTTCCACTTGGACGGAGACCCCCCGGGTTATAGGACTTCCACTCAATCCTCCGACCGTCTCGATGCCGCAGAGGCTGTCGCCCTTCCCGACTTGCAACTGCTCTAACAGCCCTTTCGGAGGATCACGCCGGCCGAGCTTCAGGGGCGCTCGGCCGGCGTGTTTCCTTTAAATATAACAACTTTTTGTAATAACGTTTGGGTCGGAGGAATGGGCGTGATGGCGGAGCAGATGCGACGGGGGAGGAAACGGAAGGAGTGGGGCTAGGCGCAGGCCGCGCTCCGCCTCGTCAAGGCTCTACCCTGGGTGGTCTGGAAGTACCGCGAGATGGATTGGGAGTGGCTGACCCCGGCGGCCAAGGTTTATGACCTGCAGAACAAGCTCGGGTTCGTCACCGCCCTCGCGCGGGAGGGTACGATCTGCCACGACTCCATGATCGAGGCGGAGAGGCGCTGGCTCCGCCGTCACCGCACGGTGGAGGCCCGGTGCTGGCGGCTGCTGACCGATCTGGCAGTGGAGCACCTGTGTTCTTCCGTGCTTCACATCAGACCGGCAGCCGAGCCTTGTTAAGAATGCCCCATCATCCCTACTCGGTCATCTTCCCGCAAGGCCTATCATTCAGTGACCACAATGATTTTAATTCCGCCGCCTTTTCTCAAAATATGGGAAGATAAATATAGAATGGTGAGGGGCTTGACGTACCATATTTGATTGACCGGGCCACTGAAAAATACAGGGCCAAGCAGGGGTCTTTTTCACTTCCGCAGGACTCTGGCGAGTTTCTTCCTGTCCGGCCATCGCCTGCCCCGATAGCTACTCCAGCGGGGGCGGATCCAGGGCCGGTCCTCTTCCGACATCACCCAGATGTCGCTGACTTCACGGATCAGCGGCATGACCAGTTCGTCCCAGTCACGGCAGTGGAGGATTGCCAGCCGTGAGCGTAAACGAAGTGCGCCGTGCGCACGCCGACGGTCCCATTTACCGCTGGGAAAGGTCTCGACGAGCACCCGCTTCATTGAGCGAGACATGTGCATCAGGTTCCCTTCTGGTAGTCACCTAATGCGGCATGGCAAGACCTCTTTCTTAGAATTCGTGTGAGTGGCGCGGTTATATAACGTCTACGACTGTGACAGGCGGATTGACGGCCCTGTAAGAGGCATCGCAGGCGCACGCGTTGACGAAAGTGGTTCCACCCCTGTGCTCCACGCCGTAACCTTCATGGATGTGTCCGAAGACGTGAAGCTTTGGGCTGATTCTCTCCAACGCGCGCGACAGCTCTTCACAGCCCGTGTGCTCGTATGTCCCGGTTAAATCCCTTGGCACTAGATCGAGAATTCCGTGTGGCGGACCGTGTGTGATGAGCACGTCCGTGTCTTCGGGGATGAGATCCCACTTTCTCCTGATCTCAGCCCCGCGCGAGAGGTTAAAAGCCCAGTGCATGAATCGCGGCTGCCAGGGCGAGCCGTAAAACCTGATCCCGTCGATAGTGACAGAACTATCACGCAGGTACATGGCGTTAGTGATCAGGCCCTCGGCCAGCGCGGGCTCTTTCTCGAAGAGCCAGTCGTGGTTGCCGGCTATAAGTATTTTGTAGGGATGTGAAAGCTCACCCAGCCAGTGATTGAACCTGATGACCTCTTCCATCCTCCCGATCATCGTCGAGTCTCCCGCGTGAATCAGAATGTCGCCGGGCGGGACTTCGACCAGGTCGTGCCGTGAGTGTGTGTCACTGATGCAAACGATGCGCATGGGCAGCCTTCCGAAACTTATACCCGCAAACATACCCGAATATACCCGATTCTAAAAGTGGATGGTTTTTTAGAGAAACTCGGGTTTGTCTCGCTGCGGCAGCCCAAAGCCAGCTTAATTCTTGGCTAGCCGTCCGGGGAGGAATACCGCTTACAACCCGAGCTGCCGGATCTTCCTCATCGGCAGGTACAGATGCAACGGATCGTCCAGCAACTCTGTGAACCCGTATTTGAGATAGAAGGCCCGCGCCGCCTCGTTCAGCGCGTCGACGACCATGGCATGCACGCCCAGTTGTTCAGACACTTCCACCGACTTTTTCAGCGCGTGGATAAGGAGCATCCCGCCAAGGCCGTGCCCGCGCGCTGACCGGTCTACAGCTAAGCGCGCCAGCAGGACTACAGGGATGGGATAGCGCGGCAGATTCTCCGGCACGTCCTCGAAAGAGACCGCCCCGCTGGAGATCGTGTAATAACCTTTGACGCTCCCTTCGCCCGGTTCGACGGCAGCGTAAGTGCGCCCGAGACCTTTGCGGTCGTGCTGACCGGCGAATCTTTGCAGGTATTCGTTGAGAGCCGTCTCTCCGCAGTCGAACTGGCCGCGATCATGTGCGGAGGAGAGCCGCTCGATAGTGAACACGCGCTCTGCCCTCACCTTGAGCGGTATTCATGCTTGAAGCGCTCGGCCGCCTCACGGAGCGCGTCGTTGGGCTGCTCGTCGGAATCGAGTAAGGCGAGAAAGAGATCGCGGTCGCGGTTTGAGAGGTGAATCGTCCGGTGCCGCTCGAGGACCTCTTCGGCCGACTGCACGAGTGTCGAGACAGCGAACTGCTTCATTGTCTGGCCAGACACGGCCGCCGCCTGTTCAATCACACGCTTGGCCTCGCTGTTGAGACGGAAATCGAGCCGGTCGTCGTCCCTCGGTTTTGACCTCTGGCGAGCTTTCTGTGCTATGGGCATCAGAGCCACCTCCCTTTCCGAGGATATGATACCAAATTTGTACGGCAAGTTGCCACACAAATTCATCCCGCCACAAGGTTACAAGAATCCCGGTTTTGTGTAACCTACAGTAGGCTGCAACCATATTTTCGCCCTGATATTGAAAACGGGTGAGTAAGCTTAACAATTCTGTTGACAACAATCTTGCGGCGCGATTACTCTTCCCGTGCTCAGACTCGATTTGTAGGCGTCGAGACTCACATCGCGTCAGCCTCACGTCGACGACATTCTCATTAACTTTTTAATAATTTTATGCGGCCTTCCCCCGCTGTGCCTCTGTTTCTTCTGGGAGCGCCTTTCGCTTTCACAGGTCATGGTGTGGGAAATAGCGCGGAAGGAACTTTAAAACAGAAGTGTTGTCTTTGAGTTGATAGGAAGTTAAAGCCCCGGCGTCACCAACGAGTGACGCCGGGGTCCTCGAAACAACATAACCTCCGCCCGGAAGAGCGCAGAAGATTGCACCTTATGTCTTAACGCGCGTCGTCTCCTTGCAGAAGCGTCGCGCCTGTCCACCCACGAAGAAGGAGGTGTCCGATGAAGCTCCGATTTCCGATCGCATTCGGAAGCACGCGGGTTCGCCTCGTGTTACTTGTGACCGCTATTTTAGGGCTCGGCGGCTTGGTGATTGGTGTGCGGGCCGGGCTGAACAATCATTCGCCCGCCGACGCGCCGGCCCCGGCGAAAGACCCGGAGGTTGTTGCCGTTCAGTCGAAGTCCCAGGCGACCAGACTCCCTTCACACGTAATCACGCTTCGGCCCCGCGGCTTTGACCAAGCGGAGGTGAGTTGGCCGAAAGGCCGGTTCTTCATAACGATTGACAACCGAACTAACGTCAGCGAGATCAACCTGCGACTGGATCGCGAAACGGGTGGTCGCGTGAAAGAGACGAAGCTCAAGATGCGGAAGGAGCGGTCGCTGGGGGTGCTCGATCTGACTCCAGGAGTTTATCTGCTGACCGAGGCCGGCCACCCCGGTTGGGTGTGCCGCATCAGGATCACTCCACAGTAAAAGTCTGACGCCAACCCTCGCAGTACCATTCGCCCTCTCGAAATGGTAAAGTCATCATGATCCACAAAGCCAGAACCTCCGCTCCCGTTGCCAAGAGTCTCCCGGTCGTCCTCCGCGTCATTTGCTTCATACTGCTTGCGCTGGCGGCCCCCGCCGTCAGGGCGCAGTCTCCCATCGATAACGGCGCGCCGCTCGGCATGGCTCCCGGCTCGCCCGAAGGGTCGTACGCGCTCAGCGGCTTCGAGGACGTCAACCTCTACAACGGCGGCCTCAGCTTCAGCTTCCCCGTGATGCAGGTCGGCGGGCGCGGCGGCGCGGGTTATACGGCCCACGTGCCGATTGACGCCAAGTGGATGGTTGTGAAGAACGAGTGGTACGACGAGAACGACAACCTGATCACCGCGCTTGTCCCCACCCCCGCCAGCGGCGGCTACAGCGCGGGCTACGGGCCCGGAGTGATATCCGTGAGGTACAGCCAGTGGAAGCCCGAGGGGTGCTACATAGGGGCGCAGTACTTCACGACGTACCGCTGGGCGTCCGTCTCAATCGTCTTCACCGCGCCGGACGGGACTGAACACGAGATGGTCGATCAGGCCACGCTTGGCAGCCCGAATAGCTACCCCTCGTGCTCGCTCAACGGGAACTTTCGCGGCCCGGTCTTCGTGAGCAGGGACGAGCCCGGCATGACCTTCATCGCGGACGCGCCCATCCGCGAGGCTCCGTACTGGGGCAACGGGCGCGTCACGGGCTACCTGAAGATGCCCGACGGCACTGTCTACCGGCTCGACTCAATTGACCATAACTACCAATGGGGCTCTTACTACGAACTCATCATCACCTGGATGCGCGACCCGAACGGGAACAAGACGACCTTCGGCTACACCGACAATGGCTACGGCGCGCAGCTCACCTCGATCAAGGACTCGCTCAACCACCAGATAACCATTGAGACCGGCGTGAACGAGGCCCCCTACGGGGCCTGCGACCGGCTCACCTACAAAGGTTATGGGGGTGCTAACCGAGTCGTGCACATCTCTTACGGCCCTCTCAGCACCGCCCTGCGCGGCGACCAGACCATTAAGACCTACAAGCAACTCTTCCCTGAGCTTGACGGGACGGAAGACCCGTACGACCCGTACGTGACGACGGCAATCTGGCTGCCCGACGGCGACGGGGTGACGCGCCGCTACCGGTTCCTCTACAACAGCTATGGCGAGCTGGCGCGCGTCGAGCTGCCGACCGGCGGTGCGGTCGAGTACGACTGGGCGGCGGGCCTGGCGAACGGCGCGACCGACGGCCTGGTTCAGCCTGTCCCGAACGTCGCACACTGGACGGAGTCGTTGAACCTTCCTCAGATATACCGCAGGCTGGTCGCGCGGCGCTCTTACGACGTGGGTAATGTCTTGCTCGGCTCGACCGGCTATGGGAGGCCCGAGACGCAGAACTACGACAACACCATCAGCAACGTGGGCTACGTCACCGTTGGCCACTACGACGCCAACGGCCAACAGTTGAGCGCCGAGGCGCATTACTTCTACGGCAGCCCTGCCACCTCGCTCTTCGCGTGGCAGGCCAGCCCGCAGTACATGCCGACCTACTCGCCGTACCCCTCTTACCGCGACGGTCGCGAGTACCAGTCCGACCTACTCGCCGCCAACGGCTCGACGCTGCTCAGGCGGACGACACAAAGCTGGGGTCAGAACCCGCTCTTCTGGTGGTACGGCAGCGCGGACAGCTCGCCGTCCAACCGCCCGTATCTGAAGGAGACCGTGACGACGCTAGCCGACTCAGGGCAGGTGACGAAGACGACAAACGTCAACCCGCAGACCGGCCAAGTCATGATTGACCAGTTCGGCAACCCGCTCGACGTGTGGGTCTACGACTATGGGCAGGGGCAGCCGGGCGCGCTGCTCCGCCATATGCACACCGAGTTCATGACGGTCAACCCAGTCAACAATGTCGATTACACGAACAGGACTTCGGCCTCCTCCCCGCACATGCTGAACCTGCCGACGCGCATGTCCGTCTACGACGGCAACGAGGTCGAGCGCGCCCGCACGACCATGGAGTACGACAACTACAACGCCGACGCGAACCATGCGGCGCTGGTCGACCGCCCGAGCATCAGCGGCTTCGACTCCTCGTTCGGCATCTACTACTCGACGCGCGGCAACGCCACGGCCACGACCCGTTATCTCCTAACTAACGGCTCGGTGACGGGCTCGATAACCGGCTACGCGCAGTACGACATCGCCGGCAACATGGTGAAGACCATAGACGCGCGCGGCAACGTGGAGACGTTCGACTACGCCGACCGGTTCGGCTCCCCCGACGGCGAGGCGCAGTCCAACAGCAGCCCGACCGAGTTGAGCGCGGCGGGCCAGTACAGCTACGGCTTCGCCACCTCCGCGACGAATGCCGCCGGCCACACGACCTACACGCAGTACGACTATTACCTCGCGAAGGCGGTAGACGCCCAGGACTTGAACGGGACGACCTACAGCGGATTCTTCAACGACGCGCTTGACCGACCGACGCAGGTGATCAGCGGCGCGAACCAGGACGCGTCGCTCAAGGCCCGGGCCATCTTCAGCTACGATGACGTGAACCACGTCACCACTCAGACGAGCGACTTCAACTCCTACGCCGAGTCGTACCCGCTTAAGACCCAGATCGTGTACGACGGCGTGGGGCGCACGACGGAGTCGCGGCGCTATGAGGGGGGCAGCAATTACGTCGCCGTCCGGAAGCGCTACGACGCGCTCGGCCGGGTCTCGCAGGAGTCGAACCCCTTCCGGAACGGCGAGACGCCCGTCTGGACGACGACCGTCTATGATGAGTTGAGCCGCGTGACTTCCGTCACGACGCCGGACAACGCGGTCTCGACCATCTCTTACAGTGGCAGCAGCGTCACGGTCACCGACCAGACCGGCAAGAAGCAGAAGAGCGTCAGCGACGCGCTCGGGCGCGTGACCCAAGTCTACGAAGACCCCAACGGCGTGAACTGGCTGACCAGCTACACCTACGACACGCTCGACAACCTGACCGGGGTCTCGCAGTACGACTCCGTCTCACAGGTCACGCAGACACGTACCTTCGTCTACGACTCTCTCAAGCGCTTGGTCTCTTCGACGAACCCGGAGAGCGGCACCACCACCTACGCCTACGACGCGCTGGGTAACCTGCTCGTGCGGACGGACGCCCGCGGCGTCTCCAGCCATGCTTCCTACGACGCGCTGAACCGCGTCACGCGGCGTTGGTACAACGGCTCGGCCTCGACCTCGGCCACCGTCAACAACAGCCCGGCGCTGCCGTCCGGCGTCGGGGCGAGCGACGAGGTCAACATGTTCTACGACGCGCAGACGCTCCCGGCGGGCTCGCCGCCAGGCTTCGCGCGGGGCTACGCGGTGGGCCGTCTCGTCGCGGTCACCTACGGTGGCGGGAGCGCGGGCGACTACTTCGGCTTCGACGCCATGGGCCGCGTAACTGTCAAGGTGCAGCAGACGGGCGGCGTCAATTACCAGACGACCTCCACCTATAACAACGGGGGTGGGCGGAAGACGCTCACCTATCCGTCGGGCAGGGTGGTCAACTACTCTTACGACCAGGCGGGGAGAACCATCGGCTTCACTGGCAACCTTGGAGACGGCGTCAGCCGCACTTACGCCGGCTCGATCAGCTACGACCAGTGGAACGGGATTTACATGGAGCAGTTCGGCACCGATACGCCCCTCTATCACAAGCAGCACAGGAACATACGCGGGCAGCTCTATGACATCCGGCTTTCCACCGTGAACGACGACGGCAACTGGAATCGCGGGGCGGTTGTCAACTACTACAGCTTCCAGCCCTACGGCTTCGGCACGAGCGGGCCGGACAACAACGGCAACCTACTTGTGCAGCAGCACTGGGTGCCGAATGATGACGCCATCTCAGGTTACAGTTTCATGCAGCAGAACTATGGCTATGACTCGCTGAACCGAGTTAACTGGGTGGGCGAGTTCCAGAATGGGGCGACCAACACCGGTAGCCAGAGCTACACTTATGACCGATTTGGCAACCGCACGTTAAGCGGCTCCGGCATGGGCATCAACAGTCAGCAGTTCTCTGTGGACGCTAACACCAACAGGCTGGGCGTGCCCGCAGGCATGAGCGGCGTGATGCAGTACGATGCCGCCGGCAACCTTTCTAACGACACCTACAGCGGGTCGGGCGCGCGCACCTTTGACGCGGAGAATCGGATGGTCTCTGCCATCAACAACGGCGGCCAGACGAGCGTCTACACTTACGACGCCGAGGGCCGGCGTGTGCGCCGAAACAGTTTTAACCAAGAAACGTGGCAGGTGTATGGGATGGGCGGAGAACTGCTGGCCGAGTACGCGGCCAACACCTCGCCGTCGCAGCCACAGAAGGAGTACGGCTATCGTAACGGAGAGTTATTGATCTCGGCCTCGGGGCAGAGCTGCGGCGTTGGATATCAAGGCACCAAGTCTTGGGGAGCCACCAGCCCTGCTCTCGGACACATAGTCGGGCATCAGGAGGGCGGCGACTGGGTGGCTAACGTCAGCACCGACTCAGCCGGTCACATGTCCTTCGGGCCGTATGACAACACCTTCGGGCAGGGTCATCACACGGCGAAGTTTCTATTGCAGGTGGACAACACGAACGGATCAGATGTCGTCGCAACCCTAGATGTGGTCACAGGGTTCGGGGGCACCATTCTGGCCCAAAGGCAGATCCATCGCAACGAATTCAGTGCGGCCAACCAGTGGCAGTGGTTCACGCTGGAATTCGATAACCCATGCTTCGGCCTGGTGGAAGCCAGGATTTACTGGCACGACGCGGTCAACATGAGGTTCAGTCAGTTGACCATCGCCGGGGTTAACAGTGCGGGAGCAACAGTCGAATGGGTGGTGTCGGATCAGCTCGGCACTCCTCGCATGATCGCTGACAAGACTGGATCATTGGCGGGTATGAGCCGCCATGATTACCTGCCGTTCGGGGAAGAATTGTTCGCCGGCACTGGCGGAAGAACAGCAGCGCAGGGCTACACTCAGCTAGACGGAGTGAGACAACACTTCACCGGCTACGAGCGGGACAACGAGACCGGGTTAGACTATGCCCACGCCCGGTACTATGCGAACATCCAGGGTCGCTTTACGGGCGTGGACCCGGTCAGCGGCATGGTCGCCAACCCGCAGACCTGGAATGGCTACACCTACACGCTGAACAATCCCGTCAACCTCACAGACCCGACGGGCATGTTCGCCAGCGCCGAGCAGAGCGGCCCGTCGTGGGAGGTAGAAGGGTACCCGGACTGGTGGAAGAGGCGGGCGCTGTGGACGGATGAGATTGAAAGAGCCCTGGCTGTGTATCAGCAGATGGTCGATCAGGGGCTCGCTAACTTAAGACTCAGGCAGCAGCAAAAGAGGGAGCAGCAGCAACCGGCCCCGTCTGCTCCACCGCCGGTTGATTCTTCGCTTGAAGGTTCACCTTTATTCAATGAGCTAAATCCGCGCCCGACTGGAGCCCAAGTTTACGTGGGTCCAACCAATCCTGTCACGGACTTGAACTTAACAGGCACTTATGACACTGGATATTATGCCGACGCTAGTATTACCATAGTAGACGGCAACGGAGTTCCTATGGGCCCGGAAACAGGGATCACAGCTAGAGAAGAGGTTGCATGTAGGAATGCTCAGGGTCAGACGACGAGTGTTCGACAGAATCCTTCGGCGATCTCACCCGATGCCACTGGTGCATTTCCTGACGTTATCGGCATAGGTATGGGCTTACGCCCCAACCGTCCGGTACGTGACACACCCTACGAAAGTATGATCTATAACCGCCTTAATTCCACTCCTATTACCGAAACATGCACGCAAACTTTAACAGTTTTCGCGCGGGGACGGGGCCCGGCTTTAACCGTAGTGACAGAACGAACTACCTCTAACGAGTACGGGGGCGGACGACTAGGAGCATTCAGAGTCACCGTCAATATTTTGGGTATAACGAATCGCTGATGATTGAACTGGCCGTTCTCTCATGAAACCGAAGCACTTGTTCAGCCACTGGTATCTCCATCCAGAGAGACTTGTCATCTTTAAAGTGCGGACGGACGCAATAACAATTAGCGATCCCGCAATTTCAGCAGTTCGCTGTGTGCCAAGGAGACTTAAATGAAAATCTTCTTCCTACTACTTTGCTTGACTCTACCGGTAATGGTTGATGCTCAGACCAGAATGCAGGAGCGACTCGGCCCGCCGGTCGCAACGGTATATCGTCCTCGACCCGAAATCCTCGTAACGCTCAGCAATGACAGAAATGGCGGAGCCTGTAAAGTAGTAGTCAGGTTGGAGCAATCACCTCTTTTGAGGGGGAAATTGGCCTTTGAGTCTGCGGACCCCGTCGTAAAAATAGTTGATGATCTTATCCCCGCCAGTGAAAGAGGCAAAGTTCTGAAGTCAGGCTTCTTCGACGTTGGGCATCCACTGGAAACGGAACGGACGCGAAGCACTGGATCGTACTACTTCTATGAGAATGTCAGGATATCGTATTCGGTCTATGAAAATTACATAGAATCTGCCACGATCCGGTGGAATGATAATGTCTGCAACGATGAAGTTTTGGAAGTTGAAAAAACGCAGTCGACTACTGCGCCAAGTCACCAATAACAGCTCGGGCAGCGAGCGGCTGTAAACCGGTGGATATAGACGGCTGATATTACACCGCTCAATGGTCCGACACTCACTGTGCTAACTGACGGAAGATAGGTATAAGAACCGCACTTGCGATTGACACCGGTATGTTAAAGACGATGCTGAAGTTTACTGTTTGTATACTCGCTAGACAGCATCAACCGGGACGTTAAAGCTTAGGATTGAACTTTCTTAAACTTTGGAGGTGCGGCGATGAGATTCAGCCTTGGGGTTATCGTCCTTATACTTTGCGTCAATCCCGCCTTCGGGCAAACGGTCCGTGAATTTGAAGCAAAGTATGGCAAACCTATGGAGGTGTACTCCGTGAGCGAAAACATCTGGATGACGCCTGAGTTTGCCGCCGACGGGCAGATATGCCGGATGCGTCTCTTTTCGAAGCGGACGGACGGACGCACGAATTACCTTTCGGACAAGCTCCCCTTCGAAGAGCTGGTGAACTTCCTAAACGCGCTGGTTCCCGTCGGCCAGCGCGGCAAAAAAATACCGCTGAACTTCGGCGCGACTGCGACGGGCGGGCCGGCCACTTGGACGACGTACGGGTACGAAAAGGTAACGTTCACTTTCGTCTCGTCCTTTACGTCTCAGGGATTCGACAACTCCTCTCCTTTGAAGAAGGGCGAATACACATTTTCGGTGGCGGAAGGACAGGCAGAGCGAGGGTCGGAAAGCTCGGCCCCGGCCGCGGACGATTTCAACGACCGTCAAAGGGAGCCTGCCGAAATGGTCACGATCAGTTGGAACAGTAGAAAATGCGTCAGCACAAAATGAGCAGACAGGAGGCGACACGTGCCATGCTGAGGATGGCGTTGAAGGTTGCCGCATGTGTGCTCGTCTGTGTGCTGTGCGCCCCCAACCACCCTGCCGCACAAGAAACGGGCGCGGGCAAGAAGGCTGATTTGGCGCAGATGCCGCTTGAGCACGTGCAGATCGAAGCTCAAGGCGTCGCAGAACTGTTCACGCGCCTCTCCTTTGCGTACGACATCCCGGTCGGCGTGGAGGTGGCGCAGAACGACGACGAGCTGGACACCTACCGCCTGGATTTCAAGAAGGGGACGCTTTCGGAGCTGTTGACGCAATTCGCCGCCGAGCACAAACAGTACGTTTGGGAGATCGAAGATGGGGTCGTCAGCGTCTTCCCAAAAGACAGCCACCGCGACCCACTGCTGCGTGAGCTTCTGGTGACCCGGATAAGCGACTTCTCGGTGAAGGAGAAGACGAGTTGCGTGTCCTTTGCAGAGTCGGTCCTCTCCATCCCCGAGGTTAGAAAGATGCTAGGAGGATACGGGCTCACCTACGACACCGGGTACCTTGGAGGGTTCTACCTTCAGCAGCTCGGACAACGCTTCAGCCTTCACGTCTCAAACATGCAGTTGAAGGCGATACTGGACAAAGTGGTGAAGGAAAGCCCCATAGCCAAGACTTGGGTTATCAAGCGAGACGGCGCTATGCAGACGCTCTCTTTGAGGGTCAAAGCACGACCCGAAGACCCTCCGAAGACCTCCTCGGAATCAAATGCGGCACGGGTTATAAACCGCTGAACCTCGCGCTGGGAGGTTCACAACGGCTCTTGTCGAGCCGGTAACCCATACTCTCTCAACTCTCAATCGAAAGCGGTCTCACTCGGGATAGAGCGCCATAAGGAGATTTCAGACTTACGCGCTCACGGTCGCGCTATTTGCGCGGCAGTGATGTGATGAAGCAGGCATCTCCAGCTCAGGAAGTTCTAAGCGGTCTGTGTAAGTGAGTCTTGGTTGAGTCCGCCCATCGGGACTCTTCCTTCAAACAAGATGGCAAACTGATTCACCGCCGCGCTCCAATTACGGAGCGGCATTGTCCACCTCTTGCTGATATTTTTCGACGCCAGGTACATTAGGTTGAACGCGGCCTCGTCCGAAGGCTCCTACAGCCCCCGTGTCGGAGAGTTACGCTGTCCCCATCTTCAGGCTTACATAATTGCGTTTAGCGGACGCGGAAACAATCTCTTAAAGTAGAAGAAGATATTAAGGGACGACTCATAGTAGTTTTTTACAGAGTGATCTTAATGTAAAGAGTCCCTCTGTAGAAGTTTTAGTCTGAGCACCCTCATTCTACTAAAGGAAGCCGTTCCTCTCTCGGAGAATGTATAGACCCTGCCCGCGCAAAATATGAGTTGACAACCGCGCGCTTAGCTCTAATACTTCTCCCTGAAGATCAGCGCCAAGCGACGGCCCGCACTCAGTGCCGCCCCACGCCAGTCGGGCACCGCATCAGCCGCCGGGTCTGGTGCTGAGTTACACTGCGAGGTCCTGATGACCTGCCCGATCTGTCATGAGTCCATCAAGTCCGAGTGGCATTTCTGTCGCTGGTGCGGCGTGGCGTTAGCAGCCGCCGTGAGCGCGCCCGCTGTGGCGAATACAGGGGCGCATGACGCCGCCCTTAACTCTCTTCTCTCAAGCGGACAGGACACTCAACACCAGCCAGTTGACTCACAAAATTCCATGAGCGACTCGGAGTATCCCAGTTAACTGCAAGCAGGGATCGTGCCCGGACGCTAAGCAAGAACAGCGGCAGGGGCTTGTGGTCTCACTCCTTACGTTCGATAGAGGACACGAATGAACTGCCGACAATGCGGAGGGGCGTTCGGACCCGGCGTTAATTTCTGCAACCACTGCGGGGCCGAGCGGGTCGTGTACTGCGTCGAGTGCGGCACGAGCCTGTCGGTGCGTGCAGACTCATGCTCGCTCTGCCGCAGACCACAGCCCGGCAGCGCCGTCCCGCCAAGCGCCGCGCCGTCGCAGGATTTCGCACAATGGAATCGGGCCGTCTTGGACACCGCGTCGAGTTTACGCTTCGGGACAGCGGATGCGGGGAGCGCCGGCGTCAACCACCTCCCTGCCCTGCGCGTCGGCGCGGTGGACGTTGCCCTCGATTGGGTTTGGCTGTTTGACATGGGGCAAGGCGACTTCGCTCTCGCCCGCGCCGCTGCCAAACAGGCGCTCACAGCGTACCGCGACGCCGACACACTCACAGCCCGCGCGGTCGTGCATCAACTTCAGGGTGAGTTCAACGCCGCGCTCGCGCTGCTTGAAGAAGCATTCACGTGTGCGCCTGACGACGGGCGGCGTTACGTGATCGCCACGCTCGCGTGCCTCGTCGAGCGCAAGCGCGGTGACCTATTGCCCGACGGCGACTCTGTGAACTTCACAGAGGCTATCCAGCTTTGGGGAAAGACGGGCGGGCAAACCGAGTGGGTGCAACGCTACGAGGCGACGGACCCGCGCGTGACGGCTCGGCAAGATCTGGTGGCTGGCGGCTACATCGCCTTTATCCTCGCCTCTGTTATGACATGGCGCAACCTGCTCTGGATGAAGCAGATGGACGCCGAGATGTTGAGCGAGATCATGGGTCAGTTCGCCATCTTGGAAAAGGAGGCACGCGGCGCGGGCGAGGGCCGACTGCTCCGGGCGCTCTTCGGCATACAGGTCGAAGTCAAGGCGGCGGCGGGAGAGACGGCCAACGCCTTGAACATGCTCACGGCCTTAGCAGAGGCCCACCGTGAAGCGAACGACGCGGCGGGCGCTGCCTGGTGCTCACTGTATCGCGGTGACATCCTCACATCGCCGTCGCCGCTCGGTCGCCCTGTTCTATTCGGTTACGCCATATGGGAGCATACGACCAAAACATCATCGAGCGCCGAGCCGCACCTATTCGACCGCTCGCGCATAGACCTCGCTGGCGCACGCGCGGCCTACGAAGAAGCGCGCCGGATTTACGTTGAGGCGGGCGCGCAACGCGGCGTCGGACTGGCCGTCTTACGTCTCGCTTATCTCGATGCCATAGACAGCGAGCGCGGTTGGGAGCACGCCATACGTGGCTACACTGAGGCGCAGGACATCTTCAACCGTGTGGGCGACCGGACAAACGAGTGGCTGGCGCGGGCCGGGCAACTCTGGGCACGCCTTGGCGCGGGCGCTACGGGTCTGGCCGCAGCCGCGCGTCCGCTGGCCGAAGAGATGAAGGCCAGCGGCGCGCTGACGTGGGCCATGAGCGTAGGGCTTGCGCTTGCCAAGGCTGGGCGTGAGGCGCTCGGCGTGCGCGGCGACGTGGACACGGCGACGCGCGCGGCGCGCGTGGCGGAGGTCTTCTTTGAGGTCTTTGACGCGCCCCTCAAACGCGCGCAGATGTGTAGCGACCGCGCTGAAGCATGGGGCTCGCTCGAAGCAACCGAGAACGCCGTGCTCGAATGGGATGCTGCGCTGGGCTGGCTGGAGCAGGCCGCGCAACAACCGCAACCCGATCCTTACATGGTCAGGCTGCTCGGCGCTCAACAGGCTTACAGCCTCGTCAGCCTCTACTCCGGGCAAGCTGACGCCGAAGGCTTAGAGCGTGCGCGCGAGCGTGCGCGTGGCTTCACCACGGATGTGCCCTACGCGACGAAAGAAGAACTCATGGGCTTGTATCAGGCTGCGTTCGGCCCGCCAGCGACGGAGCCAGCCCTGACACAGCCCGGCGCGCAGGACAATTCGGAGGCAGCTGCCACGGCCCGGTTGCCAGCCTTACGCGCGTACTATGAAAAGTTTCAGCCTTACATGATCCACGAAACCCTGCGCTTAATCGAAGAGCAGGTAGCAGTCTACGCGCCGCTGTCGCGCGGAGCACAGGAGTTGAGAGCGGGGCACGATGAACGTGCCGCGCAATTCTTCAACGAGGCGTTGCGCGCCGCAGACGGACAGGTTGAGCGCAACTCTCATCGCGCGCTGATTTTCACCGCCTGGCGTAAGCCGGATGAAGCGAGCGCAGCCTTGGAGCAGTACATCGCTGCCGGTATGCCGGGTTCGTTCACCACGATAAACGACATTCAGAAGGGGATTGCGCCGAGCATTGCGCCCGCATTGACCGCAGAGCAGCAGCGGTGGGTTCAGGTGAGCATCCGGCAGCGCGGGGCGACGCTGTTCGTAGGCATTGAGGCGTGGGCCGACGCGCGGCGGCAGTATGAAGAGATCGAACGTCTCACAGGCGGCCCGCCCCAACTGAGCGCGCCCGTCCCGACGAGCGACGAGATCTACCGTCTCGCCCACTATGGACTGGTCGCCGATGGACTCGGTGAAGACGAGCGCGCCTTAGCCTACCTTGCCCAGGCAGTCGAGGGACTGGAAACGCGCCGACACTACTTGCGGCAGGAGAACACCCGCCGCGCGCACGGCGGGCAGCAATGGGCTATTGGGGCATACGCCGAATATGCGCGCCTGCTCGCCGCGCACGGCGATTGGTCGCAGTCATTCGTCGTCGCCGAAATGATACGCGCGCGCGTGCTCGCGGAATCGCTCGGCGGCGCGCGCGCAGCGACGGCCCAACTTCAGACCGCCACAGCCTATCGCCAGTACACAGAGCAGGCGGCAGCCGTCGAACGTCTCACGACGCAACTCGCCATGGCCCGGCACTCAGGAGCGAGCGACCCGGCCTACGTCGCGGGGCTTGAGCAACAGCTCACTGCGGCGACGGCGGCGCTAGACGCGCGCGAAGAGGCGCTCAGCCGCGCTGCTCCGCAGTGGCGCGAATTGTCCGCACCGCGAGCCGACATACTTTCGGTCGCGCAGGTGGCCGAACGCTTGCCGCCGGGCACGCTCCTGCTCGCCTACCTCTACTTCCGCAAGTACCTGTTCAGTTGGGCAGTGACGCGCGCGGGGTTGGTCGGATACGAATTGGTCGGAGAACTTGACGGGGAGCAGCTTCGCGGTGGCCTGTTCGCTACCCGCACGCGCGCATGGATACACAAGATCAGCCAGCGCGTCGATGATGAAGGCGAAGAGGCGACACCTAGCCCCACTTTTGAAGCGTCGCTCGCTACGGCTTTGCTCGGCCACTACGACGATGCTATCGCAGTGGCGGAACACTTATTGATCGTGCCCTTCGCAGAACTCAACACTTTCCCCTTTCAAGCCCTGCCGTGGCGTGAGCGCGCGCTCGGACTGCAAAAGCCTATCTCGTACCTGCCCGCCGCGAGCCTGCTACAGTACTTTCGCGCGCCCGACATGCAGGGGTCGGGCGCGCTCGTCGTCGGCGACCCTGAAATGATGTCCTACACTGACGCGGCGATGGGTCGTGTAGAGGAGTTCGATCCGCTGCCCGCCGCGCGCCTCGAAGCGCAAGCCGTAGCCGCACTTTACGGTGCGCAGCCGCTCATTGGCTCTGACGCGACCGAACAAAACGTGCGCGCGGCGCTCATGCGCTCGCCGCGCCTCATACACTTCGCCACGCACGGCTTCCTGCAAGAGGGCGCGCCGCTCGCCTCCGGCGTCGCCCTCGCGGGCGGCGAGGCGATCACGGCAGATGAACTGATGGGTCTAGACCTGAAGGCCGACGTGGTCGTCTTCAGCGCGTGCGACACGGGGCGTGGAAGCCTGCAAGGCAGCGAACTGGTCGGCCTCGCACGCGGACTGCTATACGCGGGAGCGCGGGCAGCGGTCGTCAGTCTGTGGCCCGTGGACGACGTAGCGACTGCCATGCTAATGGAGTTCTTCCACGCAGAGATGTGCGGGCAGGGATTGCCCGCGCAGGCCCTGTGGCGGGCGCAACTCCGTTTGCAGCAGATTACGGCGGGCGAGGCGGCCCCTTACTATACACGAGCAGCAGCCGCATACGCAGACACGATTACCGCCCTCACAGCGGCGGGGCGATTCAACGACGCTGCGCGCTTTCAGGAGAAACTGAGCGAGATAGAACTCCGAGTAGAGATGTGCAGTCTGGCCCCTGCACAGCAGCCCTTCACGGCCAGGGCCCACTGGGCGGCTTTCCAAGTTATAGGAGATTGGCGATGAGCACGATCTTGACCCCGCGCGAGCTGGCGCTGAAGCATGTTAATCCAAATTGCGCTGACCCGATTTTGAGCATCGAGGCCGACGTGCCATTGCAGGGCGAGCAACTCGCCGTGCTGAAAAAAATGTTCGCCGCCGACAAGACGCTTGCCGGATTGGAAGTCTTCGCGCCTGACGGCACGTCGCTTGGTACAGTTTCACGCGCGGATATGCTCGCATACATCTTGGCGCAGCCCTCCAACGTGACGCGCGGCGGACGCATAAACCAACTCGAAGGCGTGCCCGTTAGCAACGCGCCCCTCTTCCGTTGTGATGCGCACCAGCCGCCCTACCAACGCCTGCTCTGGGCTGCTTCGCCGCAACTGCTCAAGTGCAAGGTCTGCGGCAAGACGATGCAGCGTATGCAAGGTTGACGCCGCGCCTCTTGCCTGGAGGGCACTCATGTTCACTCTGTTCACTTCCATTATGGGCGAACTCAAAGGCTGGTTCAATCGGGCCTTTTTGATGGCCGTCTGGCTGCCCGTGTGCGTCTTCGCGAGCGCCGCCACGGTCGTCTACCTCGCGGGGGCGGGCGAGCTTGCATCCGGCGCGGCTGCATGGGCGCAGTGGCAGACAGATGAGAAAGTCATCCTGGTGGTGGAGTTCGTCATCGTCATCACGCTGGTCGCCTTCGGTCTTGAGTATGTGCAGGTCTCCATCACGCGCCTCTTCGAGGGCTACTGGACTGAGCTGCCCGTGTTGCGCTCCTTCGGCCAGTGGAAGCGGCGGCGCTACGAGCTTGAGATCAACTCTCTCGACCGGCGGCTGGAACACTTGAGCCAGGAGATTCCAGAGTTGGAGGCTGCGGGGCGTCCTGCCGGATCGCTCAGGGCAGAACTCAACCGCTTGTCGGCGCGCCGCCTGGGATCCGTCCCGCCCGGCTATGAAGCCGAGTTGATGCCGACGCGCCTCGGCAACCTCTACAAGTCAGCCGAACTCTACCCCTACACGCGCTACGGTATTGACTCGGTGGTGCTCTGGCCCCGCCTGCGCGAAGTGTTGCCCGAGCAATTCGTCGGGCGTTTGCAGGAGGTCAAGACGGCAGTCGATTTCCTGCTGCTGTTCAGCTTCCTCTCCATCCTCTTTTCGCTGCTGGCCGTACCGTACCTGTGGGCGCGCGGCGCGCAAGTCTGGCTCATGCTCACCTGCGCATCTGGCCTCCCATTGGGATGGCTCTTTTACCGCACCGCCCTCTCGCCCGCGCAGGCTTACTCGGAACTGCTCAAGGTTGCATTCGACCTACACCGCAAGGCGCTGCTCAAGGCGTTGGGCCTGAGTGCGCCAATCACGCTCAGTCAGGAGCAGGCACTGTGGCGCGACATCTCGGACTTCATCTTTCGCGGTATCCCACCCGCCACAGACTGGCAATTCGACGCACCAGCCGCGAAGAAAGAGGATTAGCTGGCTCGCACCGCCTTTTGAGGGCATAGTAAGACATACTTTTATCTTACACAGCCCAATTTGCAGAAGTATCAGCAGTTTGTTTACTTGAGGCTAACACAGTAAGACCCTTTCTATTCCGACTTCATTCTTCCTCATACCTGAGGAAATTCACCGCGTTCTGGTCCAGATTCTCTCTCCCGTGATCATACCTCATAACAGTCTTCGGGTCTTTATGCTTACTCATCATCTGCACCTGCCGGTAGGTCTGCCCCATATCCAATGCTCTCGTAATAGCCGTGCGTCTCAGGTCATGAGGAGAGACATCACCCACTCCCGTAAATCTCCCCCACTTGGCAACAATCTTCTGCACCATCCTCGTCGACAGCGCTTTATCGAAGACTAACGTTCTGTAGTTAGAATGTGGCTGAAAGAGAAATGCAGCCGTATCACTATGCAGAGTTGCGCGTCTTTGGGCATCCAGCCTCAGGTACTCGTCAATAGCTCCTTTGACATCCTTCGGCAAAGGCCAGACCTCTTCCCTTCCTCCTTTGACCTTACATCTCAGCGTCCATCGCCCATGACTCCACTTGATTGATGAAGCACGAAGCGAGCAGACTTCAGCCACTCGCATGGAGAGTCTCAGCATAACCAGCATTAAGGCGTAATCTCTCGCTCCTTCTGGCTTCTCTCTATCAGGCCCCGATAGCAGATAGCGAACTTCCTTTGAACTGAGCGCACGTCCAGAGGGTTCTGTCGGTAATTCCGGTGGTGTGACCAGTTTGGTCGAGGCAGGATTCAGAGGAATAACTCCTCCCGCTTTGAGGTACTCGAAGAAAGAGCGGATCACAGAGAGTTTGAAGCAGACTGTAGCTGCGCGTTTCCTGTTGTGCCGCAGATGATCTCTCCAGCGAAGCACGTCGTCGGGAACAACTTCAGATGGGTGCTTGCTTCCGATGAACAGGAAGAAGTCAGCCACAGCCTTTCGATAAGCTCGACGGGTCTCTTCCGAAACTGACTTATTGACGAAGGGAGTGGCAGAGCGAGGGTCAAATCGCTTGGGAGCAATGGCTTCCCTTTGAGTCAAATCCGGCAAGCTTTGATTAGGCATCATGAGAGGGCTTCTCCTCAGAGCTACTTTTGAGGCGCAGAACGCCTGAATCATGGACTAAACGTTATTTTCAGTCAATAGATAAATTCCGAAAAGATGTATTATCGGAAATGCCATGATCAGCCACTAAAAACGTTTAACGAAGTCTTTTAGCGACTATTGATTACCGGACTGTGAAACATTGTGAAACCGTATTTCGAAGTTAGACTTTTATAGAGAGGACGGGACAGACCCAAATTTCCGCTTGGTGAAATTCTATAAATTAGCCCTTCAATGCTTCCCTTTTTACCCTGCTGTTTCTGACAATGGAAGCCGTTTGATGAAAGGCCTGGAGATATACATCCAGAGTGAGATTTACCCGTTTGCTTCCCCTAAATCCGTGTGCAATATCTCCACGACCCTGCGCAAAAGAGTGCGTGACATTATCCCATCATTTAAGGTCACCTCGCGTGCTAGACGATTCATGGCTGCGAGGACAAGTCTCGAATGTTCTTTACCGGATTGGGAAGAGAGATAAAGGTCGTGAGGTAAAGATTGTGAAGCCAGACTCTGCAGCGGCAACACCCCTGCAATGAGAATTACAGCCCCTGCAACGATGATTGCAGGGGTATCAGTCCCCTTCCCCGCCGATGTGGTAGCGGCGGTCGGGCTCGGTGGGCGGCGTCTGCGGCGAAAGAAAGAGGCGAAAGACTGTCCCCTTCTTGGTCGGCGTGTTGAAGATTTCGGGCCGCTCAATAAAGCCCAGGAGCTCGAGCTGCGCGACCACGTTGTAGCACTGGCGCTCCTTCAGCCCTGCAGCCGTAGCCAGCTTAGGCATTGAAGTGAAGCATTCCGCTTCGCCCACAGCATAAGTCATCTCGAATAACACCCGGCACACGCTCATCTGCCCGGACCGTAAGATCGGAGCCCAGCGCCTGGAAAAGTCTCCGAAAGAGGCTGGCTGTAATCTGTCTCGCGCTTGAGCAGGCTTAGGGGTAACAGGACTGACCACCCCTGCAATACCCTGTGCAGGGGTGGTATTAGTTGTAGTCGTTGAAGCGGACGACACCCCTGTACTCTGCTTTGCAGGGGTATCCTGAGTTTGAGCTGCTGGCCTTGCGAGCGCCTCTTCCTGGGCCTTGGCCTCCTGGAGGATCTCGCGGAGCGGGTTCGTCTCGACGACGCGAGGAGGTCTGTCTGGCAGGCGGAATTTACTTTTGCCTGCTACCCTTCGCTCAGGTTTCGTTTTCGGCTCGGCCATCAGGCGCGCGACTCCTCAACCGCCAGTTTCAGCTTACCCTTGTTCTTGCGTGCCCCGAGCCTTTTTAAGATCTCGTCCGTCAACTCGGCGTAGAGCACCGCCCCGCGCGAACCCGGCGCATAAAGCTGCACAGGCTGGTGGAAGGCCGGAGACTCCTCCAATTTGACATTGCGGTGAATGATCGTCTCGAAGACCTTCTGTCCGTACCGCTCCTTCAGACTGCGGAAAGATTCGGCCGAAACCGATGTGCGCGCGTCGAAAAGCGTGCAGATCATCCCGAGCAGTTCAAGCTCCGGGTTGGTGCTCCTTACCTCCTCGAACGTGCTCATCAGGTCGTCCAGCCCATCCTGGGCCAGGGGCGATGCCGCCACAGGGATGAGCATGTGCGTCGAGGCCAGAAGAGGGGTGGTCAGAATCTGCCCCAGCGTGGGCGGCGTGTCGATGATCACGAAGTCATATGTTGATGCAAGGGGAGCAAGTTTGGAACGCAGACGGTTGATCGCAATGGCCGGCTCTTTCTCGAAGCGCGCGAAGCGAAGTTTGGATGGGACCAGATCCAGGTGCTCCATCTCAGTCGTCACGATGGCAGCTTCGAGCGGAAGCTTTTCGCGCTGTTCGGATTCGATCAGGATGTCAGCTATGGAAAGGTTAATCTGGTCGGGCGCGAGAAAATGGGAAGAGACGTTTGCCTGCGGGTCGCCGTCCACCAGCAGCGTTTCGTAGCCGCGCATGGCGAGTTCCGCAGCCACACAGGCCGCCGTCGTGCTTTTGCCCACGCCGCCTTTCTGGTTGGCGATGGCAATCGTCTTCATCACTTCACGCCGCCTTCCTCTCCGTCACGAGCATTTCGAGGAGTTTCAGTAGCTTCAACACCGGGGGCGAGGGCCTCAATTCCTCGCGCTCGTAGCGGGCGATGGTATTGGCCGTGACTCCGACTTCTTCGCCGAGCCGCGCCTGCGTGTAACCCAACTCTTTCCGTAACTCTTTTATCTCTACGCCTGTCATATGGGATACCCTTTGAGAATGGCCGATCTTACTATACGGGGCGTATATACGCCACGAATATTTCCGATTGCAAGACCCCTGCAACATCGGCCGCACCCCCTGCATTAAGGATTGCAGGGGTGTGGGGTTAGACACGCCAACCTGAACCTCATGCTAAGACAGCAGTCCTTGTTGAATTACCATGATACCCCTGCAATCTTCGTTACAGCCCCTGCACCAAACATTGCAGGGGTATAGATACCCCTGCAATCTGGATTACAGGGGGTGCAAAGATCGTCGCAGGGGATGCAGGAATCATTGCAGCCGCTGCACTCCGGGTTACAGGGGATGCAATGAAGAGTGCAGGGGAATTTACAGACCCGCTTTAATCATGTAGGAATGTGCGCCGGATCAGGGGTACGCTGAAAAGTAGTGCCCCAAAAGATATTGACCTGAAGCCCTCAAGGTTGGCGACCAACAGGCTCCAGGCCAAAAGTGAAAAACTCGCTTAACGTGCGAGGCGGGGTTTGTGTACTCAAAAACCGCCCACAGTTTAATCTGCCGCCGCGCGATGTCAAGCCTTTTAAGAGAACGCGAGAGTGCGATCATGCCACCAGAATCGGCCGCCGGGCTACAGCGTTTCGTCAGGCGCACCCAACTCAATTCGCACGAGTACCGCACCAACTTCCGCCAGCTCGACTGCGACGTCATCAGCGCGCTCGTCTCAGACGAAGCCTGCCAGGTGACCTCGCAGATGAGCAAGGTGTACCTCAGCCTCATTAACGCACCTGCGGAATTGTGGGAGCGCGATGGTGTGCTTCGGTTCACGGGGTGTGAGGAGGGAGAAAAGTGCAAGACCGCGTGGGAACAGCTCGTAGAGATCGTAGGTGTGGCCTCGGCCACGGCGCGGAAAGCTCTTGCCTGGATGAGCGAGCAGGCAGTCATCGGCTATCACGCCGGCAAGAACGGGGTTGGCATCCGCATCTTCATCAACCGCGCATCTTCCTCCATTGGACGCCGGGCACCGCAGGCGGGGCAAAAAATTTTATCCCTCGTTCCTGCTTCATCCCATCGCTCTCGTACTTCAGCGAATGAAGCAGCCTTTAATGACAGCTTCGCTGTTAGAGAAGTTTCAGATACAGATTTTAATTCGCGCGCGCCAGAAAACGGCGCGGAAGATAAGATGGTTGTTAAAACATCTCCCGAACCCAACCCGGAACTGGACACCCATGGAGTGAAGAACTCTGATTCAGAGGGAAGGGAAGTCGAGACTCCAGAACCGAAAGTAGCCGGCATGCTCTCCATCAACGAAATCGTTCAGCGTTTGAAATCTGAACTCGAGCCTTCGCTGCAAAGTGCGGCGCAACAGGCGGCACGACGAGAGCATGAGCGCACACGCGAGTGGCTGGAGAATCGGGGGCTGCCAAAGGCGGCGCGAGTGGCGCAGCGAGAAGCCTACAACGTGCTGAGAAATCACGGCGTGATCAATGCTGCGAACGAGCGCGTACGAGCTGACCTGGAGGTCGGGCGCAATCACTCCACGGTGGAGGCCAAGTTACTCAGTGAGGGAGAGATTAAGGAACTGGCCGAGATGTGCATCGCCATGCTGGAGACGCACGGGCAGGCGATTGACACCACACTCGCGGAGATCAGCTCGGAAGCGGGCGGATGTCTTCTGCCTGAAGATGCTCCCAAGGTGCGAGCGCTTGCCGAGAACATGCTCCAAGAAAGCAAACGTTGAGGAGAGGCGTGATGGCAACGAATTTAGCTCATCAGTTGACTGCGGTTGAAGACAGTGAATCTGCGAACAACTCTCCTTCCCCAGCAGCGCCGGCGATAAGGCATGATGAAGCGCCTTCGGTCTGTGCTTTCTGCTACGGCACAGGGATGGAAGTCGTGCCGGGCAAGGGGGCTCGCCGATGTCGCTGCCGGATTGAAGACAGAAGGGCGAAATTAATGGAGGGGGCGCTCATCCCGCGGCGCTACAGCGGGTGCTCGCTCCAGAGCTATAAGCCTGCAAAAGGGAACAGCTCGCAACTACTCGCTTTCAACTACGCTTTCCGTCTTGTGCGCGAATACCCGGACGTAGATCGCGGCCTGCTTCTGATGGGCGCATGCGGCGTGGGCAAGACTCATCTTTCGGTCGCCATCCTGCGCAGTCTTTCAGAGAAAGGCGTCCCCTGTCTCTTCTATGAATTCGGCGCGCTCTTGAAAGAGATTCAGAATTCATACAACGCGATCTCGCAGACTTCCGAGCTGAAGGTGCTCGCGCCTATCTTTGAAGCCGAAGTTTTGGTTCTGGATGAGTTGGGTGCGTCGAAACCAACGGATTGGGTGCGCGATACGATGATGCAGATCATCAACACCAGATATAACGATAAGAAGCTGACTATCTTCACGACCAACTATCTGGACGGCCGCCGCAGTGAGCGTGACGAGACGCTGGAAGACCGTATAGGCGTTCGCCTGCGTTCGCGCCTCTACGAGATGTGCAAGACAGTCTTGATTGAAGGCGAGGATTATCGCAAGAAGTTCGATGAGCATTTTCATTCTGTGGAAAATTCGCTTTGATACATTCGCGTGGATAATTTGTCCGCGTGATTATAAAAGTCATGCCAAGAGAAAAGGCTCCCTTATCGAGATCAACGCGATTAGGATTTATCTCGGAATGGCGGTCACTGTGGAGCCAATTACTTAGCTATTGTGAAGGATACTGGAAGATCTTTGTCGCGGAAGGACAAAAGGAAGATTCCGTCCCTGCCGATACCCCAGCGCTCGGAGGAGTCGTTTACTGGTGTGACAGGTTTCAGGAGCAGTATGGACGAACAGCGCCAAAGAGTGTCGGTGCCGCAGCCGTCTTTCGCCGTGAGTTCGTTCGCTTAACGGCAGTCGCGCTTCCCGAATCCGGCATCAGTCTGCCATCGGATGATGATCCGGTAGAGATAATAATCGCGCTCTGCCCCGACTGGGACAGCGCCATTCAGGTAGCCTTGGCACATGTTCAGGTAACCAGAGACGCTATTCAGAGTGTCAGGCCGGAGTGGGGCGTTAGTGCGGAAACTGATCTATCAATTCTGCTGAATTATCTTCAGCAGGAGTATGAGACTCGGCTGGCCCAGTTTGAGAAGCTAACGCACGTCGTCGGGGACGAATTATCCTTCAAATCTTTCTCTAATCTTGGCCTCATTCCAATACCAACAGATCCTGTTTTCAAAGTCATCATCGAATCGCTAACGTATGGTGAGATGAAAGCGCTTTCGGAAGATGATCTCCGGCCTTTAAATATTCACGAAACATTCTGGCGCGGGATTATCTTTGACACCAAAGAGACCAGAGCAGGCCGTGTGGCGGGCGTTATCGGCTTTCAGCATGAAGCAGAAGCGCATTACAGGTTCCTGATGGAGAATCGATCTCTCGCCATCAAGGGACACCTCGCGCTCTGGGCTCGTGCTTACGTTGAGGCGAGGGCAGCGCCGAACGTGTATCTCACAGTACCCCTGTCGCAGTTCTGCGACGACCTTGGTTACAAACGGAAGAACGGCGCTTATCGGGCGGCGAGCAAACAGACGGCCGTCTCTGCGCTTGGGCTGCTCACCAATCTGAAAATGGTGGGACGCTACTATTCGACCGACATCGAAGCGCCCGGAGAGATCAACGATTATATCTGGAAGCGAGGCGCGATTGCCGACTCGGTAACAGGTTATGAAGATATCTTTAACCCTCAGACTGATCTTCACATAGAGGGATGGCTGCCCCGAGCTTTCAGCTACAGCGCCGGAGATTGTTTTTTCAATAATACCTTCGAGGGGCTTGCGCCTCGTCCTTTGCCCGTCCCGAAACTGCTGAGGTTGAGCGGCGAGAGGGAGAACAAGTACGCTATCATCCTGGGAACTTATCTCGGCATCCTTTCGCAGTTGAATGAAACTCCTCCAAGGACTATTAAGGTGCGTGCTCTTTTGGAAGAAGTCCGTTTATGGGCGACCTCAGAGCGCGTGAGAAATCCACAGCGGGTCTTAGATCATCTGGAAAATGCGCTGGATCGCCTCAGTGTGATTGGAGTAATCAAAGCATGGGATTACGAAGAAAACCTGGCTGAAAGGGCCGAGGGTTCAGATGAAGAGCAACCCAGAAGATACAAGAGATGGTACGAGAAGTTAATAGTCATTACCTGGCCGGATCAGTAGCTGGAGAGATTAATCTCGAAATGAAAAGTAAGCTTGTCGAGTTTGTTGATGAAGGTTCTTCCAGAGATTCAATAAGTCTTGCTGCCAATCTCAATTCCACCCTTTGATTGATCGCCCACCATGGGTGGAAAAAAATATTAGGCATACCTGTAAGTCCTTTGCTTACACCGTTCCTATACTGAGCTGTCGGTAAAAGTAAAAACAGGTGATGGTAGGATGCTGCTGTGAGCGCAGAAAACAATCCGGAAGCGAACTCTCTCTCTGTGCGCCCGTCAGCTCTAACTGATTCTTTGGATTCTAAAGGAGATCAAAGAGACCTCCCAGACTTCGCAGGTCCGGGAGGCCTCACTTTAGTCCACAGGTGTTTAGTTCACTCTGTGCACCCTAGCACGCGCATTGTGAGCCTAAAGACCTGTGGTGGTCAAGACACACAATGCCGAAAAAGAAAAAGAAGAAGACCTCCGAAGCGGAGGCCCGGAAGAGGTCTGCCATCAGGCAGGCCAACCGGACGGAGAAGACCGGAGTCGAGGACTTGCTGAAACTGTTATGCGCCACGATTCCTGACCGTGAATATGCGGGTATTGGAGCGAAGCCGATTCAGCTCAGAGATATCGTCTACTGTCTTATTTATAAAGTATATACATTGTGGGCCACCGAACGCTCCGCTGCCAACTTCGAGGAACTGTTAAAGAAGGGCTTGATCACCCGCGTCCCGAAGAATAGCTGCCTCCACCAGTTTTTCAACGACGAGAGCCTCATCTTATTGCTCAATGGTCTGCTTGGTAAGACGAGCATGCCGCTGATCCTGTTCGACATGGTTTATTCGATAGATTCGACACATTTCATCCAGGAGAGATATCTACCATACTGGCGTCGCTATCCTAACGCTTACACTGTTAAGAAAGCGGGAGGCAAAAAGTACATCAATCTCCATGTCCTGGCAGGCCAAGAGACGTTGATTATTACGAGCGCTATCCCCGCCTCCATGAAGAAACCTGAGAGAGATTTCTTCCGTCCCTTGGTGGAAAAGACTCTCGATCTCAGGGCCAAAGCGGCGAAGATCCAATACCCCAATCTGCCGGAGGAAGTCGAACGTGCAGTTGAACTGCTCCTCAAACCGAAGCCGCTGGAGGTACTGGCCGATAAGGGCTACACCGGGAGAAAGGTAAAAAAGGCGGCGCGCGATCTTGGCGTGACTTTGATCGTCACGGAAAAAAGAAAGAGCCGTGACAAGAAAATCCAAGTGGAAATGACGAAGAAGAAAGGAAGAAGGCGAAACAGCATCGAGTCAATTTTCAACATGGTGAAGAACAAATTCAGGAGAGAGCTACTGAGCAAGAATGAGGTTTCTTCATATAACGAAACGCTCTGCAAAGTCATCTGCCATAACCTGATCGTGCTTCACAGGTATCAGGTCAGGACCGGAGAGAAGATCAGTTTTGAGTAAAAATCAGTGAAACTTGGATTGCCAGGTTTTAACATGAATTTTTGTGTAGGCCGATAAGAACGAAACTCCAAGACGCTCCTTCCAACTGAAATCTCACCACTGATTTTTCGTTCGAGTGGTCCAGCACCCGATCCAGCACAAGAGACTCAATTCCCCCAATCGTGCTTGCGCTTAATCCCTTTATTATCAATGGGTTGGTGTTATTTCGTTATCGGTGATGAGTCTGATAACGGAGAAACAAAGATGTTTTAAGGGTTATTGTAGGTGATGCCTATACGGATTGGCATTCTCTCAAAATTATGTTACTGACTGCCTTCCTGATTTGGAACTGCTCTATTGAATCTAAACTCTTCAATCTTATGTTGGATGGCTCGCCTATCAGGGCAGATTAGTAGGCTCGACAAGGCTATTTTTAAGGATAACTAAGAAGGCACAAATTCACCAGCTAAACTACTGCTAGAAAACAACTTGCAATTTTTGTATGGGCTTGTCCGCTGGATATCCCGCCTAAATAGTTGATATAGAAACTTTTACATCCAATCTCAAAAACGGGCCACATTGAGGATCAAAAGAACGGAAGGCCGCATATGCCTAGACCATCTGATATAGATTTCAATCCTAACAATGGTTCCCTGTTAGGATTGGCAAAACTTCATTTGCCCATAAACGAATTATCATTAACTATTAATTTAACAATCTCTACAGGCAGAGCTTCTTCGATCTCCTTCCAGACCGAACTGATCTCTCCATCCTCCACAGCGGCATACTCAGACCTCCCGCCATCAGCCCGGTAGCGCAGCTCAATCAACGCCCTGGCCGGCAGCGGCAGCGGAGTGCTATGGTTCAACACTGCTGCCGAGATTGCTTCCTCTCTAACGTACCGCTTGCTAACCCGCTTCTTGCCTGAAACCACTTCGATCAGTTCACGCTCACCCTCTTTGGTCGGGGCGTTGTTGATGGCCTTTAAGAGCGAAGCGATCAAGCGTCGATACTCCTCTTCGCACTGCTCGTAGATGGAGTCCAGCAGTTGATTAGTCTGGATCGGTTTCCAAGATTCTCCGCCCGGCAGGCTCAGTTGTATCTCTCCTTTACTGACGGCGTCTCGGACGACTTCCCTGACGAAAGTCCGCAGCCGATCGTGGCTTAAGTTTAAATCGATCTCGGCTTTCCAGTGAGCTTCGAGGAATCGGCCGCTGGCGAGCCACTGGTCGAGCATAGAGCCGTACTTGTCTTCCAATGTTCGCTTGAGGTGGGGTAGATATTTGAGCAAGGTTTCCTTCGCACATTCGGCACAGACAGCACCATACATTTGCTCTTTAAACTGTCCGCAGAGGCGGCACTCAGTTTGAGATTCCTTGTTGATTGATGAAGGCTGGTCCTGATTCATGGAATATGGAGTAAGAAGAGTTCAGCGGAACTAGGAAGATGATTTCGAATATAATTGTTTGGCACCCTCGCTCTGGAGGAACCACCAGGAATAGATGGCAAGCGCCGTTCCCAACGGAACAAGCCAGATAAATAAGCCTGCCAGAATGAGTGAAGACATTCTCGCCCAACGTCTTCTCTTGAACAATCCGTATGCTGTGGATAAGAGAACAATGGTCAAGAGTAAGCCGACGATGATCAGCGCCAGAAGGGAAGTGTCGGAGCGGATCCGCTCAAGCTCCCTCTCAAGGGTTATTACCCTGAACAGTTCTACGAGAGCGGCTAGAGTCAATAGTCCGCCCAGGAAGCTATAAATGATGCCAAGCGTTTTATTGTGGTCTTGTGGGCTCATCCTAATTTGTGCTGGTAAAGCTAATCAGATGTGGTGAGAAAGCCTTCTCTTTGGTATCTTAAGCGCCATCATCTTTGACAACTGGTTGCCATATTTATGAGTGAAGTAACTAGGCAGCGCTGATGATTCGCGTCGCACGGGAGCTATTGAAATACCTCTACCCGGCGAGAAAAAATCACAGCACCAGGTTAAATACAACTGTATTTAGCAGCCACATACTAAAGACGCTGTTTATTTTTAGCAAGCGTTGTGGGGGCGTAGTTCAACCATCAGGAGGTCTACTCTTCTGATGGCGCCGCCACGACAAAGACCTAAGAGATTGGCCGAGAAGCTCCGTTATATACGCTCTTCATTAGGGCTTTCGCAGAACGAGATGATCAGGCGCTTAGGATTTAGTGATGAGCTGATTCAAGCGCATATATCAGCTTATGAAAGAGAGCATGAAAACCGCATACCGCCGCTAGGTGTGGTATTACAGTATGCGCGGTGTGTTAGATTGCCGATGGAAGTGCTAGTTGATGATGAGGTGGATCTACCAGAGAAACTGCCAGCCAGCCTGAAGAGCGAAGGGGTTAAAAGAAAATCTCCCGAGGCTAAAAAGAGAACTCCTAACCCGAAGCGCAAATAACTGTCGCTGATCTTAATTTCACCGCTTAAGGAAGATGTCGTGCCGACTAGAAATTCTTGGTTGATTATTCTCACTGCACTTCTAACCTCTCTTATCACCTCTTGCCAGACGACGGTTAATCTCTCAACGAACCTGACTGCCACGGCAGCTATGCAGGCAGACCGCGCGCCAGCTTCATTGAAAGTCGGACTCCCGCCGAAAGGGAAGCTATTTCACGGAGTCCATCCAGGGGATTCGAGCGGGGAAGAGGACGTCTTCATTACCAAGCCATCTACCCTTTACGATTATGAGAAAGCGGTAAGAGATAAGAAGATTGACCAACGTCCAGCGTGGGTCTACTTCTCGCATGAGTGGGGCTACCAGGAAGGCGATAAAACAAAACCCATGAACTCTCACGCCTTCCCGCTCTGCACAGTCAGACGCATCGCGGCCCGCGGCCAGACTCCTTTTATCCGGCTGATGCTCCGCAGCGATACAGATTCTGCGGCCAAAAAGAAGCCCGAAGAGAGGGAGAGCTATTTCACCCTCAGAAATATCATCGGCCTCCATCCGGATAATAAGGAGATCAGCGATCAGATCAACAGGGATTTAAAAAAGTGGGGAGAGGATGCGCGCCTGTACGGCAACCCCATCATCGTCGAGTGGGGCACTGAAGCTAACGACGAGACCTTCGGCTGGAATGCCAGATATAACGGCGAAGAATAAGGGACAAAACTGTTTCGCCAAGCCTTCCGCCACATCGTAAGGACTGTGGAGGGGAGCGACCCCTCACTCTCTAACATCACCTGGGTATTTCACGTCACCCCGGGAAATGCAGACGACCCTGAATGGAACCACATGTCCGCCTACTACCCAGACGACACGGAGGAGGACCCGGACGACGTGGTTGACTGGATCGGCGTATCCATTTACGGCGCGCAGGACGAAAGGGAAGTGGGGTGCGAATCATTCAGTAAACAGCTTCAGGATGCTCTCAATAGCCGCGGCCGCGGATTGATTGCCCTCTCGAATCGCGGGAAAAGACGGAACAGGCCGATCTTCATCCTGGAGATGGGCACCGCTTGGAACTACAAAGGGGAGGACGATGAGTGCCGCGCCGAGAAGTGGACTCGCGAAGCCTTCCAGACTCTGATTAACCTCGCCGGCGCGCCAGAGCAGCAGATCTGGGGGTTCTCATGGTGGAACGAAAAATTCGACGGGGACAAGAGCGGGAAGGTGGAAATGCGTGCCCAGGAGTCAGATGGTCTCCGCAATGTATTAAGGGAGTACCTTGCAAATCCAGAAATTTATAACGCGCCCGCGATGAACCCAATCCCATCCCCTAAAGAGCCGTGCCGGGATTAAATCGTTGGCAATAAAGATATGCGCAGGACCTGCTGTAAACGCAGAAGTCATTGTGGAGGGCGCGTAGATGACGCAGACGGATTTTAAATTAGATGAAGCCATGGCTATCCTCGAACGGACACCGATAGCCCTTAACTCGCTATTAGACGGCATACCGGACATCTGGGTGCTGGCGACAGAGGGCGAGGGCACTTGGTCGCCCTACGATGTCGTCGGGCATCTCATCCACGGCGAGCGAACCGACTGGATGCCGCGCGCCCGACACATCCTTTCCGGCGACCAGCGTCCGTTCGTACCCTTCGACCGCCATGCTCAGTTCTCCGAAAGCGAGGGGAAGTCATTGGGAGACTTACTCGCTGAATTTACCGAACTGCGCAGTCGCAACCTACAGGAACTGCTCGCGATGAACCTCGGCGAGAATGATCTCGCACGAAAGGGGCGGCATCCCGAACTGGGTGAGGTCACGCTCGGGCAGTTGCTGGCGACGTGGGTAGTCCACGACCTTGACCACGTGGCGCAGATCGCGCGGACGATGGCGAAGGTCTACACGGAGGCGGTCGGGCCATGGCAGGCTTACCTTTCGATTCTGAGGGACCGGCTGAAGTAGACGGGCGAGACTTGAGGAAGCGGTTGGCGAATTGTTATGAGTGCATTCATAGGTAAGATAGCTCTGGTTACGGGCGCCAATAGAGGGATAGGTCTGGAAGTCGCGCGGCAACTCGCTATCCGAGGCTTCACGACAATTCTCGGCGCACGCGACGCACAGAAGGGCGATGTGGCAGCGAGATCGTTGCAGCAGGGTGGACTGAAGGTCATACCAGTTCAGTTGGACGTCACTGATCAGCAGAGTATCGACGCCGCCAAGCTCATGGTCGAAGAGCGGTTCGGCAAACTCGACGTGCTCGTCAACAACGCAGCCATCCTTTACGACGAGTGGCAGCGCGCCGAGAATGCTAACCTCGACACCGTGCGCGAGGCGTTCGAGACCAACACGCTCGGCGCGTGGCGCATGTGCCAGGCCTTCATCCCGCTGCTGCGCAAGAGCAAGCACGGTCGCATTGTGAATGTATCAAGCGAGAGCGGCTCATTAGCTGTGATGGGTGGAGGCACACCGGCTTATAGCGTCTCGAAGGCGGCGCTGAACGCGCTCACCAGAATGCTCGCCGACGAACTGCGTTCCTCACGCATTCTCGTCAACTCGGTCTGCCCCGGCTGGGTGGCCACAGAGATGGGTGGCCCAGATGCGCCACGCACGGTCGAAGAGGGCGCGGCGAGCGTCATCTGGGCTGCTGTGCTGCCGGACGACGGTCCGACTGGCGGGTTCTTCCGCGACGGGGAACCACTCGCGTGGTAAGTTGCAGAACCTGTCTATACTTTTCTGACGCCGGGAGGATGAGAGGTGCTCAAAGAATTGTTGCGGCCCTTCCCTTCATCGGAAATGATCGCTTATCCGGTCGGCGCGCAAGTTAACAGCCCGCAGAGTCAGGGCCCAGATCTCATCAGGAGACAGGGGGCGAATTCTGCTTAGGTTCTTGATGAGCGTTTTAGCATACATCGAAGAAACTAACCCTACGGAAGTCCGCGAGCTTTTGCTGGCGGTGCATCTTTTTTTGCAGGAGAGTTTGCCGCCCTTCGCCACCTGCGCCATCAAGTGGAGAATCCCCTTTTACAGCCTGCGCCGGAACTTCTGTTATTTGAACCGCCACCGGGATCACATTACACTCGGCTTCCCGCACGGCCACAAACTCGCACCGCAGCCCGGCGTTCTGCTCGGCGAGAGCGAAAAACTAAAGCAGGTTCGTTATCTTGAGATACGTTCCATCGAGAATTTATATTCCGAAGAAACACTCCAGATTTTGCACGAAGCAATTCTCCTTGATGAAATAATGGCTAAAGTTAAGCCCGAATTCAGAATGAAAAACAGGATCTCCTTTTGAATTTCCAAAACTCTCGCGTCAGTGGTGTTTGCGGCGTTACGAAGCGGTCGGGCCGATTGATGGTTACCAATACCAGCCGGCCCCGCGCGGATGACGTGCGGGGTGCCCGGCCTGCCGCCTCTCTTCACCTGATCAAAAGGCGCCTCAAACCTGCTTACTTATTAGTTGTTTGACTAATAAATTAGTAAGGAATAATATCCTTTTGTGATGGACGATCAAACGCCCCATCTGCTGGGGCACATTCTGGGTGCGAAAAGTAAAGTCGCGGCCCTGCGCGTGCTGTTTAACTCGAAGATCGGGTTCTCCGGCAGCTCGGTGGCGAGGCGCGCCGGGATGGGGCTGCTCGCCATCCAGAACGCCCTGGCCGACCTCGAAGGTCTCGGCCTCGTCGAGGTAGAGCGAGGGTCGGTCGAGCACCGCTATCGATTAAATTTCAAACACTACCTCGTGGGCCAGGGCCTGCGCGCGCTGTTCGAGGCCGAACGGGGGATGGCTAAGGCGCTGGTCCATGACCTGCACACGCTCCTGGAGGGGCGAGTTTTGAGTGCCGGGCTCTTCGGATCATTCGCGCGCGGAGAGGCGAAGCCCGGATCGGACATCGACTTGCTGGTCATCGTCGAAACTCTTAAAGAGCGCGAGCGCGTCGGCGCACTGCTTTCCGATGAGTCCCGAAGTCTCACCGGGCGGTACGGGCTGCCGCTTCAGCCGGTGATATACGAACGCCGCCGTTTAGCTGGTAGTAGCGGCGTGCAGGAACTGCTTGAGACGGCCGAGCGGGATTGGGTGCAGGTCGCCGGGGCGGACATCAAACAGATTCGGAGAACGCTCAGCGTCGCGAAGCCTGGCGCGCGGAGAAGAATCGCATGAGTCCCGCGCCACGCCCGCGCCGCCGAGTCGCACGTCACAGAGCCAAAGATTACTGGCAGGTGGCCACCCACCTGATGGAGAGCGCCCGCGCGCTCGTCACGCTCGGCGACGAGGAGTACGGCAACGCCATTGGCATCTGCCTCATCCACGCCGTGATCAGCGCGGGTGACGCGGTGACGATCAACGCGGCGGAGGTGCGCTCGACGAGCGAGCAACACGCGGACGCGGCGCGTCTCCTTGAAGAGGTGGTGCGGGATGTGCCTGCGACGGTGTTGCGGGCGTTCGGCGCAGTCATCCAGGCGAAGTTCGAGTACGAATATGCGGGAGAAGTCTTCACACAGGCGGCGGCAAAGCGACTGCTCGTCAAGGCCGAACGATTCTACAAGTGGGCGGGCGAGCAGTTCGGCTGAAGAGAGAGCCGCTTCGATTCGCGGTCTGGTGGGCGAGATGGAGGCAAGCTTCACGGCCGTGCGGGAGGGGGTACGCTCGGAAGCCGAGGACGCGCCGTCGACGAGCGAGGAAGAGATCGAGGCGCTGGTCGCTGATGCGATTCACAGGAGCCGAGGCAGCGCGAGAACTTCCTCCCGGCTGAAGGCGTCTCGTCGGTGAGCTAAAGTTTTGCTGGCCTCAACCGGAACGGACGGTGCGACAGACTGTGCAGACACCGTCTTCACAGTTGAGTTCATTGGGGGAGGTCTCTGTGCATAGCGTCTCATTCTTTAAGTAGCGGCAACGTGTTTGCCGACCTCGACCTACCTTGCGCTGACGGGCGCTTGTTGAAGGCGCAGATCGCGGTACAGATCCGCTGCTTCATCGAGGATAAGGGATGGACGCAAAGTGAGGCGGCTGAGGCGATCGGGCTGGGTCGGACGGAAGTATCGGATCTGCTTTGCGGGCGGCTGGCGGGCTATTCGTGTGGCCGGCTGCTCAATGTGCTCAAACAGCTGTATCTGCGAAGTAGCACCGTATTTTGTATAGGTTCTGGCAGGGACAACATGATATAGTCCGCCACTTTAGGGGGTTACCGAGTTTGGAAGTTGTTATCGGACGCGTAAGAGCTGATAGAAAAGTAGGCATGGATATCTTTAAGGTAATTTCAATCGAAGCTGCGCACAGACTTCCAAACGTCCCGCCGGGACACAAATGCGAGCGATTGCATGGGCATTCATATAGAGTTGAGATTCACGTGAGCGGACAGGTCGGACGTGAGACGGGCTGGGTCGTTGATTTCGCAGACATTCAAAAAGCTTTCCAGCCGCTGTACGATGAACTAGATCATCACTACTTGAATGAAGTTGAAGGGCTTTCTAATCCGACCAGTGAAAATATTGCCCGGTGGATATGGGAGCGCCTTCAGCCCGCGTTGCCCGCATTATCAAAAGTTGTAATTCATGAAACGTGTACTTCAGGTTGTATCTATCAAGGAAGGGATGATTAGCAAATACGGAACTCTCGGATGTGACGCGCCCACCCATGTCAAAGATTTTAATTGAAAAGGTCAAAGACTCTATTACCATCAGCCAAGTCAAGCTGCTAGCGGATAAACATCGCCCCGAACTTGGTTTTCATTCACAACAGACATTTATTGAAAGCTCGGCCAAGAATGAGCTGTTCGTAGCCAAAATCAACGGCTCGGTAAAAGGCTTCGTTCGCTTTCATCACAGGCGCGATCACCTAACGAGCCTTTATGAAATTGCCACCGACCCGCAAGCCCGTGGCACCGGGGTCGGGCGTCAACTGGTTAACGCTTTGGTCGGCGACTGCAAAGAGGTTGGATCAAGGTGCATTAGGCTCTTCTGCCCGGCCGAACTGCCTTCCAATAATTTCTACGAGAAGATAGGTTTCGTGCGCTCGTCACGCCGGAGCCATCCCGGTAAGAACCGTCCGCTTAACGAGTGGATACTCCCTGTTCTGCCGCGCCGCCCGATCAGCTTCGTCGCGTCACTAACATCCTGCACCCGCGACCTGAAGCACCTGACCAGCACATGGGAGGCCGAGGGGTTGGATGGCCGGCCATTTGAGAAATGTATTATCACACCGCTCTTCATCGAAGCGAAGTCGTTCGAGTATGTGCGCTATATGCATGACCGGTGGGGCGTGGAGGTGTTTTTCGACTCTGGCGGGTTCTTTGTGCAGCAGGGGAAGATTCGTTACGACGAATTGTTCGCGCGTCTTCTTGACTTCTACCTTCAGCACGATTGGGCCGAATATTATGTCCTGCCCGACTTCGTTCCCACCTCGAGGCACTCGCCGGAGGAGGTCAGCGAGAGGGTCTTCGTCACCGCAGCCGAAGGGGTGAAATTCCTAAAGCGGCTGCCCCAAGACTTGCGCGCTCGCGCACTCGGTGTTCTGCAAGGTCATACGCCCGAGCACCTCAGGTACTGCTTTGAGGCTTTTTTAGAGGGAGGCTTACGGCGCATAGGTTTCGGCAGTTTCGACACGACGGGCGTTAAGGCCGAGATCAACCTAATGACGGACGGATCAGCGCGAAGGCTGGCATTTGTACGCGACCTCATCTACCGAAGCTTCATCAACCAGGAAATGGATTTCGTCCCGGACTTGCATCTATTCGGCGTCAGTTCACCGAACATCATCGAACAATTTCGCGGGTTCTTAGCGACAAGTTTTGACAGCTCTGGCTGGCAGCGAACAGCCGGCTACGGGAACGTATACCTGCCCTTTCAGGGGCGCAAGAACGTGACACACGGAGGGGCCTCACTCATGAGCGGAGCGGGACTGAGCGCCGCCGAATTTTACGCGCAGTGTGAATTCACGGGCCACTCGTGTCATTTCTGCCGGGACTTTTCTAGGCTCCAGCGGGACCGCTTCGCGCGCATGTGGCACAACGCCATCGTCTTTAAAGAGATGGTTGTTGCCTTAAACGGCTCGGATTCACTCCCTCAACTATCAAAGAACTCAAACCCATGACTGCGCCCCGACACGTTTTTCATACCAGACACGATTTCACACCGGAGTTCGCGTGGGCCGCCTTTCAACTGCTCGAAGGTATCGGCGCCTCTGGGGTCGCCACGTCCGACCTTTACACCATCGCTAAAGCAACGGCATCACCGTTAACGAAGAGGTCGGATCTGGGCAAACTACTGGCCGCGATGGACGAGGTTGGCCTTACGGAACGTAGCCGCGAACACGTTGCGCTTTCGCCCGCGGGCGAAAGCCTCGCCAAGAGTCTAGGTCGTTACAGGGAAGGTTTCTGCGTTGCCGTGCATTGTCTTTACTCTTGGACGTGGCTCTGGGAGGGAGCCGCGACCGCTACCCCCTCATGGAGCTACCGTGAAGTGTGTAGACAACTGCTTGACGCCGGCACCGCCGGGTTAGGCGCTGATGAACTTGTGTTACGCGTCGTATCCTCCGCCGCCAAAGTATTCCGGGCGGAGAAAATATCTTTCAGTAGAGCGAGCGTAACCGGTGTTACTATGTGGCTGGAAGCGCAGTCGCCGCCACTGATCCAGAGGCGGGGTTCACGTATTTTCATTCACAACATAACGGGGCCGATGGCAGATTCCCTGCGGCTCCATGCGGCAGCCCTATGCGCCTACACAGGCGGGGAGGCTCTTTTAGATGCGGGTGCGATCCGATTACTGGCGGAATGCTTCTTGATGCCAGCGGATGAGCTGCTCGGTCATGTTGTCGAGTTCGCGCAGGGATCGAAAGAGTTTTTGCTTATCCCTGGCGCCCCTCATCGGCTCATATTCAAAGAGTCCGAAGACCCGTTCATTAACTGGATGGTCAGGGCTGGGAAGAGGCAGACAACGGCTGCTTAAGACGCAGCGCCCCAATACTACGCGCGGAGGAAAGAATGAAGAGCGATCATCAAGCCATACCAAAGTTGTCACCCGTAGCCGATACCGTGAGCGGAGCTATGGCGCGGGAGAATCCGGCTGACGCCATCGCTCATTACGAACGCTTCGCAGCTCATCTATGGCTCGCCCCGAAAGTCGGCGAGGTCGCAGATACGATCTTGAATGCCGTGCGAAAGGGGCAGACGGCTTGGGGCAGTCTTTCAGGTCCGTATGGGTTCGGCAAAACCGCGGCCGCCGTTAGCGTTTGGAGTCATGCACGCGAAAGAGGCTTTCTGGCCATCCCCCCGCTGTCATGCATGAACTTCGATGAGTTGGCGCACGGCATTGCGGCACTCGCGATAGCACAATTCCCTGCGGCGGAAAAAAAGATCCGTCGGCTCTTCAAAGAAGTCTGGACGGAGGGACTGGATAGTGTCGTCCGCAACGACGCGGAACGGTATCAGATGACCCCCCAGAAACTCCGACGGCTATTTCAAGATAAGCTCAGTACGGGCCAATTAACGCTGGACAGCCGGTGCTATCGCTTAGTCGAGTTTCTTTCAAGGTTGGGGGAGCTGTCGACCGAATGGTCGAACGGTCTAGTAGTCATTCTGGACGAACTGCAACAGCTCCTGGGCCCACTGGACGCACGTGCGATAATTAATTTTCGGGAATTCGTCTGGGGGATGCGCACGGAGCGGTCGCACTGTGGCGTCATCATTGCTCTTGATTCTCTGCTCGAAGCGCGTTTAGCCCGATGGGCCACCGACATACTCCACAGAATCCGCGAGCACGGCCCATCTCTACAGTTGTCCCTAGTGTACACGCGAGAGTTCCCGCACTGGCTGTGGGGGAACCTGACGAGCAGTAACGGTTCGGGTATGCCACTTTTCCGCGACGAATTCCTGACTGAAGACGTTCTGATCTCACTGGGACAATTCGTAGAGCGGACGGACATCTCCAACGGCCCGCGGACGGTGGTAGATGTATTGGGTCGTGCCGCCGAGTACCACAGGGATACCGGAAAAAGTTATGACATCCCTAATCTAGTCGAAGACATTTATCGCGGTCGCTTCCGCTACTTCGGTGAGGGCGCGACTTTGCAAACGATCCTGACCCAACTTCTCACCGACGAGTATATTTTGGAGGATCAAACCCGCGAGACCATGATCCGGACGCTCGCCGCCTTCCCTTTGGGCTGTCCGACAGAGACGCTCCGTCGCTTTATCCCGAATGATAGGAAGCTGAAAAAAGCCAAGTCCGACCTCTTTGGCCCGCTTCTAGTTGAGCTTTCCGACGGCTTGGCATTGGAGAAGTTACAGCAGGTACGACGGCAAGGGACTGACTGGGAACAAATCCTCGCTCGTTGCTGGGAGACGCTTCCGGCTCTGGATGCCCTCGCAGCTCACACGCCTGACATCTTGCGGCGTGTTCTGGTGCCCCGGCTGTTCCCGAAAGGCAACCCGGCCAGCCCCCAGTGGGAGCAGGTGGCTGACGAATCGAGCATAGCATTATCGGGCTGGCAAATCCTTAAGGGTACATTCGACGAATCATACCCGCAGAGGGAAGTCGCGCTCTACATCGCGAACGACGAGCCGGAGAGCTGGCCTCGAGATGTAGACCTGTGTGTTGTCATGCTTTGCGACTCCGGGATGGACAAAGGAGTTGCGGCTTGTGCCGAGTTGAGGCAAAACGACGGCGTAGTCGGCATCGTAATCAGGCTGCCGGTGATGAAGCCTTTGGAGAAGCAAGTACCAGCCGAACTCGAACGCTATCGTAAATACATCCAGCCGGAGCCGTTTCGCCCATCCACAATCCTGTCTGCTGTGCATGACCTCGAGGCGTACCTGGGCGACCTCGGCTACAAAGACGACTCGGACGTGCAAAGGCCTGTTGAGGAAGAAGCCAGGATGAGGCGGGCTAAGGCGTTTGTCACGATCACCTTAGATTTCATCGTGCGGGAAATAATACAGGGCGCTGTCGACGTGGGGAGCTCGAAGCCCCTTCACCTGCGCGGCCCTGAACTCCTACAAGCGCTTTTCGCCTCCGCGTGCCGTCGCCGCTTCCCCGGATATCACACTCTAGTGAAAACGCCCGCGTGGCGGGAGGTGCTCGAAACATACCGCAGAGGTCTGAGGTCCCCACGATTGAATTCGGCGGCGCGGCAAGGGCGACAAACACTGAAGATGCCCAAAGCGGAAATGATGAAAGAGATGTTCGGTCAGACTAGCACGGCCGCAGGAGACAGCTTGTTAAGGGTGCTGGGACCTTTGGCCGAAACTTCCGGCACTCCTCAAGAGTTCTCCATGCGCCTTGCCATGCATCCGGCAGAGGTTTTACTCCTCGACTACATAAAGAGTTTGAAGAGCACGAAGGGCGTGCCTGCGGAGGCCGGGAAACAGTTCCTGCGTCATAACGGATATATAGAGGATGAGGCGGAAGAGATCATCCATTTGCTCTCGGATAGAGAACTGCTCGTTGCGGATAAGGGCGGCAACCTGAAGGCGGTGCATAACGCGAGTGCCACGCGTAATGCCTTGCTCGAAAAAATCGCCGTCGCGGAACGCCAACTGAAAAGACTTGACTGCGAGATTCCAGACGACCCACATAGTTCTGATTCGGTAAAAGAATTGCAGGCTTATGCAAACAAGCTCGACGAACGATTAGCGTCGCGTGTCGATGAGGAATTTCAGGGGTTAACCAAATTAGCAATTTCCCTAAGACAGAAGGTCGGCATGGTTCTCGCCACAGATGTTGAGACAGACTGGAACGCGACGGACTTAAGCATGCACTTTAAAGGCGTCACGACTGTCCTAGAAAAAGCGAAGGAGGACTTACTGAAGGCACTTCGGAAAGAACTGAAACGCGCTGAGGGGGAGATTGATAAAGCAAGTCACACCAACGTTGATTGGGCGGCAGGTTGGAGTCAAAAAAAGGAGTCGTTCTTCAACACTGAAGGGAAGCTCAAAGACCGCGTCAAACAGCTTGCCGAGCGAGCAGCCGCGTTGAGTTTATGGTCCGCGCGGAATGATCAGCTATGCGCAACCAAAATATTGTGTGAAAAAGTTCGAGCCACAGACCCCGGACCGTTAAAAACATTAAGCCGACTCGTCCGCGATTATCGCGAAAAATTCTCCACCGACTCTTGGTCAAGTCTTGGTGCTGTTAACGAATTTGCTGAAAGGCTACTGTCCGTTCAGTCTGAAGTACAAAGCTTACTCTTCAGGCAAGCGCAAGCTTTTAACAAGGAGCTGGAAGAGCTTAGGAGATCATACCTCCCCCTGCTGCCATCCACTCCACCACCATCCTTTGAGGTCTCATCGGACGGCGAACAGGGTAGCACCGCCCTTAACAAAACCTTCCAGCAGTTATATCGTTGGGCGCTGGCAGGGTTCCGGGCCAAAATCGCCGACTGCCGTCAGCACAGAGAGAAAGGTCAGCCGTGGAGTGATCCTTCTAGCGCACACATGAGTTGGAAAGATATCGATCGGCAAGTTGAGAAGGCACTTCAAGCGGCAACTGGTGTGACTGACTTCGGAGCAGTTTGCCAAGTCGGGGAAAAGGTTCTGAGGATGCTCAACGGATTCACTGTCGGCAACGGTAAGTCGAAAGGTAATGGCCTACAACCGACGGTCTATGATAATCCGTTAAAGCCTCCCAATTTTGAGAAGTTGAAGAAAAGGTTCGAGCGAGGGGAAGTTTTAATTAAAGTAGAGCCGCGAAAGTCTGCGGCCGAGCCAGCTTCGCTCAGGCGGAGTAAAATTTGATAGGTGGCGCTTCCACGGCTTAAACCGTTGCGACACTGCGAAGCTGTCTTCTCTCGGCGCTCGATCTCTCACGGCTTATGCTAACAATTAGAGGATAAGGTTTCCGACATCATGCAAGCCCCTTACAACCAGCCCATTCTATGGCCTCACTAGCAGTGGTGTCTTCCCCGACTTGTTAATCAATCTGCGGCCCGTGGCTGAATAAGAGTGGCGGTATTGAGCGGATTCCTACCACGCGGAGTGTGAGGGGATCACCGCGTCCTTGACTCTCACAATCACTATCGGTTGTAGTGAGTTCACGTGATCGGTTTCACCCGTCATATTTCAAGTCACGGTCGTTAGGTATGATACGTCTGCTTGGAAGTATGGATGGCTCCGAATGGGAGGCAGCTCGAACTCTCCGCCAGTTGATTCTCGAATCCTGGCCTTGGGCTGAAGATGACCCCGGCACGGAGATATATGTTATTGCAGGCGTCAAATGCCACGGGCAGCCTGTGCGCGATCTGGATATTGTGGTATTAGGCCAATTCTCCGCGCGCGCTAAATACACACCGTTTTTACCTTTCTTCGACACGTGGGACAACACACTCAAAAAGCCTAGTTCGGTCTACGTTCAGAGTATCTGTTTAATAGTAGAGGTCAAAGATTCAAGCCCCGAAAGCGTCCGGTTCGTTGGAACCCAGTTGGAGGTGCAATACGGGCTAACATGGAAAAACGTCACAGAGCAGAGTCACAAACAGATATTCGCGCTGAAGAACTATTTGCAGCATCACCGAGTTACAGCGCCGCACATTACGAATCTAATTTGGCTGAGGAACGTCGAGAACGCAGACTTACCCAAACGGCCACATAATATTCTGGGCGGGAACGCCACTTGGGATCTGTTCATTAACGTCATCGGCCAAGAGTCACCTCCACGCTTTCGGAATGGGCTGTGGACTATTGATGCGCGGCTGCCGAATCAGCCTGACTCCTTCCAAGCTGTCTGCGAGAGCCTCACTAAGACGGTTCAGCCTACACACCTTGATAGAGTCAAGATGGACCGTATCTGCTGCGCAGCAATCAATAAAGGTTGGGTTGATCATCTCAACTCGAAACACCTTATCTTTGAAGGCCGGGGCGGCACGGGTAAGACGATCATCCTACTTCGGCTGGCCTGGCAAGCCTATGAGGAGCGTAGTGCGCGCGTCCTGATTCTCACTTACAACAAAGCTCTAGTGGCCGACCTGAGGAGGCTTTTCACCCTGATGAATCTTCCAGACAGCCTGGGAGAAAGTACGATCCAGATTCAGACCATCCATTCCTTTCTCTACTCGGCTCTGCGCGGCCTCGGGTTCGATTATGAAGAAGCGCCCTTCCTAAAAAAATATGAGGAGTATAAAGAGCGCGCCCTTACTTACATTAAGGAGGGGGCGGTTACGCCTTCGGATATTGACAAGTTAACCAAGAGCCGTGAGGACTTTAACTGGAATTATATTTTCGTCGATGAAGCTCAAGACTGGCCGGAGAACGAGAGGGATTTGTTGCGCTGCCTCTATCCCGGTACGAAATTCGTGATTGCTGATGGCATTGACCAATTCGTTCGGCACGAAAAGGCGTGTAACTGGAAAGGCGGCCTGGCGCCACATGAGGTTCACACCATAAAGCTTAAAAGGTGCCTACGAATGAAAGCAGGTTTATCCAGGTTCGTCACACAGCTTGCCTCCGCGCTAGGTCTGTGGCAGTGGAATACTCTGCCGAACAATGACGCACCTGGCGGCCGCGTCATCATCGTCGAGGGTGATTATTTCTCAGACCGTAATTTCCACGAGCAGCTCATCCGATACAACGAGGCCGACGGTAACCATCCGGTAGATATGCTCGCGTGCGTGCCCCCCTCAATGGTCGCCCGCGACAGCGCCGGAGAGGTCACCGGATCTGTCCCCGCAAACATCCTCGCCGGCTGGGATCAAGAAGTATGGGATGGAGTGTCGGAAGACATACGCACCAGCTATCCAACTTCTGTGAAACAATTGCGGTTCGTGCAATACGACTCCTGCCGCGGTCTCGAAGGCTGGGTGGTAATCAACTTTGGTCTCGACGCATTCTACGAATACAAGAGGGCGCAATGGCAGCCCCCCATCATAGCTGCGCCCGGCGTGTTTGCGGATGACCCGCAGCTCGCACGACTTTTCGCCGCCCGTTGGACGATGATACCGATGACAAGAGCTATTGACACCTTGGTAATTCAGATAGGTACGCAGCCGTCTTATATCCGAGATGCACTAGCGAAGGCTGCGGAGGCATGTTCTGATTTTATCGACTGGATCAGGCGATAGTCTCATGAGACAAACTTTTTAGAAGCATGGCGAGCTACAGCGATTGGAACAAAGCCATTGCCGAATACTTCGTCGGCGGTTTGCCGGCGGGGGCGACGGTTTATTTAAGTGTTGACAACGACGCCTTGAGAGACATCGGTCATAGATATTTGGGGCGTGAGATCGGGAGCGGATTGGTCGCGGACTTTGAGGCTACCATACGATCTGAGTGCATAAGAAGCGGTCAGGTTAACCTGGATAATATAAGTGGCTTGGGACCTGATGATTTACCACGCGGCGTTGCCTTTCTTGCAGCGATGGTGCTGGCTGCCCACCGTATGGCGGAAGATGAGGACGAAGAGGAGAGGGTCTCTGACACGAATTACTTCACACGCCTACGAGAAGTATTCGGCTTCTCGGGAAAGGGTAGACCGCCCGGCCTACTGCCCGCTGGTATTGAAGAGCCTCTCTGGGAGACGTGGAACCGCTGGATCATTCAGAAGGGTTGGCTCCCATCAGCCGAGTATGGATTAGACCCAGTTAACAGGTATATCAATTATCCGCTCAGTCAGTCACTACTCCGTGAAGGTGACAAAGAGAGATTGGAGGACGTTTTAAGAGGAGAGGAAAGGGCCGGTCGTTTGAACCGCGCATGGGATCGCGACCGCTTGGGAACGTGGCTTCGCGTAAGAGGGAGCAGCTTACTATCTACGAGGAGACATTTCCGTGAGTTGATCCAGGAATCAGACCCAAAGCGTTATGACGCCTTCGTTGACGCCGTATATGAGGTTTATGCCTCAATGGATTGGACGCAAGAAGCCGCGCGCGTTAGACACGCAAGCGGCCTTGCTATACAGCGGCGACTAACTGCTGGACTCTATCGTCACGAGGACTTCCTTGCGGGAACGATTAACTACTGCTTATACCCGCGTCAGCCGAAGCGCAGCCAAAGAGGCGCAACTCTGAAGCTGTTTAAGGACGGCGAGAAATATCCCCTTCAGGAAGAGAGGCCGGGGTGGTTCATTCCTCTACATTGGGCTGAAGACCCTTCGGGTGGAGTGATTTATAAAGTAGAAGGTGATCCGCTAATCCAAGAGTTGGTATTACCGGAACGTGGCTTCTGGATTTTAGTACGCGACCCGGAGAGTCCAGGATCAGGTGTGTTTGCTAGTTGGGGTCAACCGGATGTAGGTCAAACATTTCTTCTGCTCTGTCGAAGAGAGTACGGGGATCAGTTGCAGATTTTAAGGGATGAGAACCTGTTAACTTGGGATCATGAGCTCCCGCTAACGGGATCATATGATGGCTGGGTTGAATACCGCGAATGCATGATCGTTTCACAAAACTGGGATGGAGTCCTCCCGCAAAAGGAGGATCTTTATGACGCATTAAAACCAGAGCTTTCGGCGTCCATCACGGTGACGGGTGGATTGAAAGTCGTAGATCAAGCGGGCGGTGCCTGGTTAGAGGGACTGCAGCCCGAAGTTAAAATAACGTCTTTCGAAGATAAGCTCGTCAGAATAAGAATAACGAACATCACCCATCCAGATGAGTCGGCCGTCGAGCTGGATGCTATCACCAACAAAACTATCCGTGACCTTCAGCAGTTGTCGCCCGGCGTTTACTGGCTTCAAGTTATTGAATCGCGCGGCGGCAAACAGGTGCCGCCGCGATCAATGAGAATCATCGGATGGGATTCGCTCGACTGCATTCAGCCGAGACAACGCATTTGCGTTGAGTGTCGTGGGTTCTCGTTGCAGGGGGCTGTAATCGAAACCACAACGGAACTAGAGCATAAAGATCAACAATGATAGAGCGGCGATACGTGGGCGTGCAGACAGTCGGTCGCACGGCGCAGGTCCTGGAGAGAATTCGGCAGGTCGTGCGCTCGTGTAACCAAACGCATGCCATTCCCATCATCAAGGTTGAGAAAAAGGCTCGCGGTCAATTTTATATCTTTCTAGCTATAGAGGGCGTGGAAGGCACTCGCTTGCCCGATCCCATAGCTAACGTACTCAAGTTGGCTGGGCTGACAGGTAGACAATATTGGCCCTTGACTTTGTCAGAGATCAAATACATGGTCAGCGCCGCGGAGGTCGAGACCTACGGCTTCAGCGCCCTCTCTTACAAACCGCTTTGGGACAGGGACGTGGGAGACCCATATGATCTATCTGTTGACACAACATTTCGGTCCGAGACGGAGGACGCACAACTCGGAGAGAAGTACAACCAATTACTCTATTGGCTTTCGGCGACTGCTGAAGGATCGTGGGAGGCTTTTGTCAGGACATGTTTAGCCCTAGGACTCACTGACGACTCTAAGTACGCTCAGCGAATCTTTCGCAGGCTCATACTCCTCGGGCACATAGAATGCTCGAAGGACGGGGCAGATTGGGCAATCTGCCCGCCAGCTCTGGTTCACTGCCCGTCGAAAAGCGGCGTCGGATTCCTTTGCGGTCAGCGCACGCCCAAGCTACTCAAGATTATTGAAGGTTTTTGGACCGTTGCCGAATACCCGCAGCTCGACAATCAAGGGCCGTCGCGGATAGAGGTCAGATACGAACCATCCGCCGAGGGAGTCTTACAACTGACATCTGGGGTCGCTCTCCACGTGACCGGCACGGCCTCCACACGTCTCGCAGAGCTGTTGCCTGACGTAGAAGGTTGGAAGGACACGCTCACTTCAATCGAGAAGCTAAACACTACCAATTGCTCTGTCGAACGGTGGGACGGTAGTCAGTACGCTCAGTGCCCCGATTTCTACCAGCGGGGTGATAAGTATGTTGGCGAACCAGGCCTTTACCGCCTTACAAGGGAGGCAAACTCCTATCAGATGGTCTTATACTTTGACTGTAATGGACAGAAATGGTTAAAAGGGGATTGGTATGGCTTACGTTTCTTAGTCTATAGAGATGCCGGACAGGATTGCGAAGTCGTTTATCAAGCTAATACGAATGAGCTGATGATTCCAGCCGCAGAGCGCTGGCCCTTGCTCTATGAACGAGCACTAGTGCTTGCTACTGGGCAGCTGCCCCGCCCGGCTGACAACCAGAAGTGGCTGCGATACGAAGGTGTGTCGGGTGAGTTGGCGCAACCGCTCGCGAGCAGGTTGGGCGTCGTGTTGAAGGAAATCGCTGATTAACAAAGCCTTACCGCCTGCTTGTTCCTCAGTCACTTCTAGGCAGGCGAGGTTAACACATCATTCTATTAGTATCAAGCAGGTTGCGGACTTTTAGATTTCCGCATGAGGCGCATGATGGCCAATCCCTTGTTAAGAAAAGACCGACTACGAATGTAAAGACACAAACCGAAGATGTTACACGTGGGAAGCATGGTTCGGAGGCTTAAGTGGCTAGTTACGATCTGTGGAACACAGCTATCGCCGATTATTTCGTGAGCGGTTTGCCTACCGGAGCAACCGTCTATTTGAGTGTTGATGAAGACGCCCTCATTGACATAGGGCGGCGTTTTTTACGGATGGGATCGGAAAACAAGGATTGGGCGGAAGATTTTCTATTAGCCGTTCGCGCCCGGTGCGTCGTCGGGGACGAGGTACGCCTCGGCCGCGTTAGGGATGCCGCCGCAGACGGATTGCCCAACTGTGTGGCCTTTCTTGGAGCCATGGTATTGGCGGCGCACCGAATGGCTGACGAGGAAGCAATCACAGAAAGTAACTACTTCACGCCCCTACGCCGCGTGTTGGGCTTGACTGATGGTGAATCTCGTCGACCGCGAGGCCTCCAATCCGGCGCCGAAGTGTCCCTTTGGTTACTGTGGAATCGGTGGATTTTATGGAAAGGCTTTCTGCCCTCCGCAGAACGCGGGCAGGGCAGCGCCAAGTATATTCACTACGCACTGAGCCAAGCGCTGCTGCGTGACGGAGACAAGAGACGCTTGGCACGTGTGTTCAGGGAGGCAGCGAGGTCGCACAGGATAAGCAGGGAATGGGATAGAGATAAGCTATCAGCTTGGCTGCGTATGAATGCCGGCCTCTTTAACACACAGCATCTCAGGGAGCTTTTTCAGGAAGCCGAGCCTACCAGATACGAGGCAATAGTAGATGCGTTGTTCGATCTGTATGACACACTCGACTGGACAGGCAAGGAACAACCGGGATCAGCCGGCCGTCGGGTTATACAGCGCCGCATCATCGCGGGACTCTACCGTGCAGAGGACCCGCTGGCGGGTTCGATCAGCTACCTCCTGTACCCGCGCAAGCCTAAACGCTGGGAGGGGGCCAACCTCCAGGTACTGAAAGACGGCAAGTCTCAACCGCTCAGAGAGGAGCGGCCTGGATGGTTCATGCCGCTGTGGCCGGAAGATCCTGCTGGCGGGAAACGCTACCCCGTGCGGGGCGATGCGGAAGTCAGGGAGCTTGTCCTGCCCGAACGTGATTTCTGGATCTTCGTCCGCGACCAGGAAAATGAAGACTCAGGTGTGCTCGCCAGTTGGCGCCACCCGGGCATTTACGAGAGCTTTATTCTGCTCTGCCGTAAAAAACATGCGTCGAATATGGAGATGCTCAGTCAGGCTGGACTTCTTAGGTGGGAGCATGAGTTTCAGTCAGATGAAACCGGCCGGGGATGGGTCGAGTACCGGGAATGTGTGATTACGTCGCCGGACTGGGGTGAAGTCCTCGCCGAGAGTAATGATCTGTTCGATGCCCTATGGCCTAGCGCCTCTGCCACCATAGCGCTACGCAGCGGGCTGAGGATCCCGCAGCAGAGAGGCTGGCTCGAAGGTTACGGGCCAGAGGTGGCCATACACGCTTTTGAGGAGAGTCTTAGACTCGTGGTGCGTGACGACGTAGCCCATATCGACGCACCAATCATAGACGAGACGGTTGAAACGAATCAGTATTTTGAGTTGCCCGTAAAGACAAGAGGCGACTACTTTCTCCAAGTGTACGACGGGGGGCGACTACTCGCACAACAGGTTTTTAGAATCCTGCCTTGGAGGTCGCTGACCTGCGCGGAGCTTCAGCAGTCTTACTCCGTCCGGCTAGGAAGCTCGACTCTCAATGGAGCACTTATCACCACCGACGGAGGATCGAGCGGTGGCTAGTGATAACGCAGTGCATAGGTATGTCGGGGTCCACACTGATGCCGACCCGCAGGTCGTTTTAGAAAAGCTACGGCGCGTTGTGGAGGGGCGGAAGCTCGCGAACAAAATCCCACTCGTTAAATTCGCCAAGACTTCGCGAGATCGGTTTTATTTCTTTTTAGGGGTGAAGGGTTGGAGTGACGTTTACCTGCCGGAAGAGGTGAGGCGCGTTCTGGAGCTTTTAGGTCTGGAGGGTTCCGCCTACTGGCCCATGGAGATTAATTACATTCAGTGGAAGCTCCGCGGCGAGGAGATCGAGACACACTACTTCACGTCCACTGAAACCACAGCCGCAGTCGGTGAAGTCGCCCGTCAAGTACCGGGGTACACGACTGCCGGCGTGGGTCACGCCATCGACCCGTTCGACCTATCCGAGACCGAATTGCCGGACACCGGCCTGGAAGACAGCAAGGCCGACCAGCGGTTCGACCAGCTGCTTTACTGGCTCTCAGCCAGAGCGGAAGGCTCTTGGGAGGTGTTTGTCCAAGCATGTCAGCTTCTGCGGCTGGTCAAAGACCCAAGGCACGCCCGGTACATACAGCGGCGGCTGATGCTTCTGGGACACGTCGAGTGTTCTGCGGACGGGGCGCGGTGGTCCATTTGCCCTGCTGCCGCAGTGCGTTCTCAGTCAGGGGAAGTATTTTTATGCGGCCAGCGGACGCCGGAGTTACTTGAAGAGATTTCAGAACAATTCGGCATCGTGGATAGGCCGCAACCCGAGCATAGCAGCCCGACGCGTCTAGCGATTAACGGCTTTTCTTTAGATGAAGGTGAGACCATCCGTTTCAAGGGAGGAGTGATCCTCACAGCCGCAGGATCGGCCTCGTTTAAACTGGCCGCGATCTTGCCTGACCTGGCGGGGTGGCAAGATTCGCTAGCGCGAATTGAGAAGCTTAATCCTTACAGCTACGAAATCGAAAGGTGGGCCGACGAGAGATTTTCGCCGTGTCAAGAGATCAGCGAAAGACACAACATTTATAGCGGGGAATCCGGGATGTACCGCCTGACGCATCGAGTGACGGGTGTCGGCATGACCTTATACTTTGATCAGGCCGGGCAGCGATGGCTGAAAGGCGATTGGTACGGCCTTCGTTTTCTGGCTCACCAAACTGCGGGGTCGCGGTGCGTGGTCGAGCACGCCTCTGGGAAGAACGAACTGAAGATACCTATCGCACAACATTGGCCGCTGCTTTACGAGCGAGCGCTGGTGCTTTCTTCCGGCTTCCTACCTCGCAGGATTAAAGACCCTGGGTCGGTGATTTACCAGCAGATTCCAGCTAAGCTTTCTCACGCCCTTGCCCAAAAACTGAACGTCTCGGTGGAGGAGAGACATCATGCATGATCTGGTCGGCGCATACGAGCGCATCAACCAAGTTTACCGTTGGTACATAGAGAGCGCTTTCCCATTGCGCCACGAGACGCTCGGACAGGAGAGGCGGCAGCTTCTTTCACAGCAGGGGATTTTATCCCAACCGCCCTTACTGGAAACTGTGCCGGTTTACCCCAGCTCCGGCTTGGATCTGGCGGCGGCCAGCAGGGCACTGCCTCCCGGTTATGAGGACCTTCAGTTTCTGGCGAAAGACCTCATCCCGGAAGGCAGAGAGCTGTACACGCACCAGTGGGAGAGTCTCGACGAGGTCATCAACAAGGGGCGCGACATCGTTGTGACGACGGGCACTGGCTCGGGTAAGACAGAGTGCTTCCTGCTGCCGTTGCTCGCAGAGATCGCTCGTGAGTCTAGGAATTGGCCGGTGAGTCCTGGGCTTCCGCCAAACAGGCGGTGGTGGGATCCGAACGTTAACCCTCAGCCCAACCAAAGGACCAGTCAGTGGGGGCACTCGGGCCGCAATACTGAACACCTTCACGCGTTAAGGGCGATCATCCTTTACCCGCTTAACGCCTTAGTTGAAGATCAACTCCGCCGCCTACGGAGCACGCTCGATTCGCCGGAAGCTCACACCTGGATGAACAACCATCGGCGCGGCAACCGTGTCTTGTTTGGTCGCTACACGGGAGCCACGCCCGTCTCCGGCTCGGCCCAGAATCCGACTGCTGTCGGCCGCCTTCGTCAGCGGCTCAAGGACACATTCGAAGCTAGTCCCAATCTTATTAACGCTAACCCGGACATACGGTATTACTTCCCTAACGTCGACGGCGGCGAGATGTGGTCGAGGTGGGACATGCAGGAGACGCCCCCCGACATCTTGATTACGAATTACAGCATGCTGAACATCATGTTGATGCGCAGTATCGAGGCCGCTATTTTCGACAAAACGCGGGAATGGCTCGCAGGTGATCGGCAGCGCAAATTCTTTCTCATAGTCGACGAGCTGCACGCATACCGCGGAACCCCAGGTACCGAGGTCGCCTACATTCTGCGCCTGCTGATCCAGCGTCTCGGCTTGAACCTTGACTCCGAGCAACTTGTTATCTTAACGACTTCGGCGAGCGTGACCGACGCCCCTAAGTCGCAGACCTTTCTCAACGAATTTTTCGGACGTAACCGCTTCTCACTAATCTCCGGCGAGCAAGTACCGCCCGCGGCCGGCGCCCACGCACGCATGGTGGCGTTCAGGAATTCTTTCGAGCAGTTCGCTCGAGATGTCGAGGCGGTCCCCCTAGAACCGATGACGCCGCCCGATCCGACGACTTCTGCGGCACAGACCGCCATGACAAACCTCGTGATGGGGCTCAGGCAGCCTGCCACCTCACCGGCTAACGTCTCTCTGGCAAATGCGCTCTTGGCCCAGCGCGCGCCTGACGCGCTGAGAAGCGCATGCATTGAGGTTAACGGCAGCGTACGCGCTACGAAAGTCGTAGAGCTTGACAGGGTCTTATTTCCGGGGGCGCAACCCGGCCAAAACAGTTCCGTCTCTGATGCGATGCGGGGGCTTCTATTGGCCTTAGGCATGAGCCAGACTCCCGCCGGCGTCTCGCAGCAGCCGGTCCGCGGGCATCTCTTCTTTCATAACCTGCAAAACCTCTGGGTATGTGTTAACCCGAACTGCACGGATTCTCTCTGCGCGGCAAGGCAGCAAGGGGATGCGCTGCCGGTCGGCGCGCTCCATGCCAGGCACCGGCTGGCATGTTCGTGCGGCGGCAGAGCGCTCGACCTGGTTGTGTGTGAGGTATGCGGCGAGGTGTTCCTCGGCGGCTTCAGAAGCCCGCAGCAGGGCTTCGAAATCCTGACTGCCGACCAACCCGACCTGCAGAAAATGCCGGATCAGGTCTCAACTGAGCAGAGACATGGTCAATACGCAATCTTTTGGCCGTTAAATGAGGCAACTCCGTGGTCAACTGTTCCGCAGATTGGCAGCGATGACTCAAATACCGACTATAGTTACATATTTCAGGGGATTCGAAGAAGATGGCGAAGGGCACGGTTGAATATCTTTACTGGCGTTCTTATGCAGAGCATGGGCACACAGGTAGCGGCGGATGAGGTCGCCGGATGGCTGTACGTCATACCAGGGAATCATGCCGACGAGCCAGCGATGCCGAGCCGTTGCCCGCATTGCGCCTCCGACTACGGAAGGCGCAAAAGGATCAAGACGCCTCTTCGCAACCATCGGACAGGGTTCCAGAAGGCCTGCCAGGTGCTTGCCAGCGCACTGTATCGTGAGATGCCGACGAGGTCGACCAGAAAGCTCGTCATCTTCTCTGACAGTCGGCAAGACGCGGCGAAGCTGGCCGCCGGGATGGAACGCGACCACTTCCGCGATATGATCCGGCTAGCTCTGATCTCGGCATTGAATAACTACTGGCGCATGTTTGAAGCTTACATGCGTGTTACAGCCTCATACTTCCCGAATGCGCCTACCACGATTCAGGCATTAAATCCTCAGCTATACGCAGTCGTCTCGCAACCGCCCCAACTTCAGGATAATTCTCTCGCACAAGATTTTGAGAGGTCTAATCCGAATTTATGGCCCGAGATAGAGAGATGGTTGCAAGGTCGCCCGCCGAGCAATCAAAGTTGGGCCGACGAGATGATGAAGATGGTTAGTAACTACCCCGGCGGCGTCCCACTGCGCGAGATACGAGGAGCCGTACATAGCTTAATGCTCACGCTAGGCACTAACCCTGGGGGCACGAGTCACGATCTCTTGAACTATGTAGTACAAGCTGGAAACACCCCTCCAAGATTTTACAAATGGTACGAGTGCTACGATTGGCCGCAGGATCGGTCGCAAGCACCCCAAGAGTTGGCCCAGTTAGGGCCCGAAGCCCGGAGGCTTCTGGGGCAAATCGACTCTACACTAATGGCCGAATTGATGTACGCGCTGTTCCCACATGTCGCGCGAACGTTGGAGGGTCTGGGGCAGGGGAGGGTGACCTACATGCCGCCCGTCGGGACGAGGCCGCTACTCGTTCAGGCTGCCGACGCCGTGATCCGTCTCCTAGGTATCCGGCGTTCTTACCGCTTTGCCGAATACTTTAACGAGGGCCAGTCAAAGAGCATTCCGACCTACGCCAACGCTTTCTTAAGTAACATCGGCATAGCGCCCATCACACTGGAGCAGCATCTCAGCAGTCCCGGCGTGGACGTGGCAGTGGGCGGGCTGTATGGGATGGGCATCGATCCCGAGAAACTGTACCTCCTGCCGCAGCCTACCGGTCAACAACAGGTGATAGGGTGGCGGTGTCCGACTTGCAATGCCTTCTACTTGCACGAGGCAGGAGGTTTATGTCCTGACTGCGGAGACGAAAGGCTCGTGCAAAGCAACAGGCAACAAACATTTGATTACTACCTGTACCTTTCTGAGAAATCCGGAGGAGAGTTCCGCCTGCACAGCGAAGAGTTGACAGGACAAACCGACGCGGTCGAGCGCCCGGCACGCCAGCGCTACTTCCAAGAAGTGTTTACGCCCGACGAGAGCAGAATTGATCGAGTGCTCGGAATCGATCTGCTGAGCGTGACGACGACTATGGAGGCCGGCGTCGACATCGGCTCACTGAACAGCGTGATGATGGCGAACATGCCGCCGCGCCGCTTTAACTACCAACAGCGTGTCGGACGTGCGGGACGTCGCGGCACGGGCGTTTCCATGGCTTTGACATTCTGTCGGGGCCGTAGTCACGACGATTACTACTATGAACGCACGGAGCAGATGACGGGCGATCCGCCGCCGCTGCCCTACGTCGACACTTCAAGCAGGCCCATCTTCCGCCGCGTACTGGTCAAAGAAATCTTGCGGCAGGCCTTCGAATCACCCAACGTGCAAGCGGCGCAGGTACAAGCGGCGGTGAACGCGCAGGCGGCAGGCACTAACACGCCGGAGAGCGTACACGGCGAGTTCGGCCCGAAGACCAACTGGTCGAACATCGCGCCTGACATTCAGGCATGGATTGATGACCCCGCCAATCAGCCTGTAATAGATGGCGTGCTCGATGCTTTACTTGTCGGCACTCAGCTAGAGCAACAGCAAGGTTTTCGCCAAGAGATGATCACGTATTTGCGGAATGAGCTGGTGGACACTATTACGGGTGTGGTCAACAATCCGGCTTACACGCAGGACGCCCTCAGTGAGCTTTTGTCGAATGCCGGACTGTTACCCATGTTCGGTTTCCCGACTCGCGTGCGGCTGCTGTTCACGCGCTGGCCGACGGTCGGAAACCCTTGGCCGCCGGAGCGCGGCACAGTTGACCGCGAGCTCGACATAGCGATTAGCCAATTCGCCCCGGGCTCGGAGACGGTGAAGGACAAGGCGGTACACACGGCGTGTGGGGTGGTGGATTTGAAACCGGCAGGGCCGGGCGTCGCAACGAGCCCCGGATTCTATCCTGATTTGACCGCGGGCACTTCACCCGTGGGCGTCTGTGATAACTGCCAAGCGAGGGTCCCGAACCTCCCCGTAACTAATGCTGCGGCTGTCGGGGATCAGGAGCCGACCCCGATCCAATGTCCTGTCTGTACCCAGATGACTTTGCGCCCAATTGACGCGCGAGAGCCGAAAAACTTCTTCACCGACCTGACGCCGGAAGATTTCGACGGTTCGTTCGAGTGGTATCCGCGGGCGACGCGCCCTACACTGGGCGTTCAACCGCCTCCTGATCCGCCAGATGTTGTTGAAAACACGAATGTCATCACTTTTTCTGATGAGATTCTATCTATCAACGACAACGGAGGGAGAGGCGGCTTTGATTTTCAGAGGGCGGTTGTGAGGGGTACGCAGCGCCAGGGGGCTTACGCCGTGGAACCGAGACCCGGCACGGGCGTTTCGGTCACCGGTCCGAAGTACCGCATCGCTCTGCTATCCAAACGGCGCACAGACATCCTTCTGGTAGATATCAACCAATGGCCGGACGGAGTCTTTGCCGACCCTACAACGGTCGAAGGGCGAGCGGCGTGGTTCTCTTTCGCTTTCTTTCTGCGCACGGCCGCCGCGGCTGAGTTAGACATCGATACGCAGGAGTTGGACGCCGGATTCCGAACGATAGAGGGCGCGGCTGGGCTACCCATCGGGCAGGCATTTCTGAGTGATAAACTGGAAAACGGGGCGGGGTACTGTCAGTGGCTGGGCGTGTCGGACAATTTCAGAAGAGCTTTGCAACAAGGTGACCTGAATTACGCTCCGGGCAATCCTCCTAAACAGAGCACGGCCAGGAAGTGGATGGACTTGACAGTTGTCACGGGGCCGCTCGCGCCCAGGCCACACGGGCTCGACTGTGACACCTCTTGCAACCGCTGCTTACGTGATTTTTACAACCTGCCTTACCACGGACTCCTTGATTGGCGTCTCGCTCTCGACATGTTGCGGGTTGCGACTTCAGGCGCGGCGGTTATAGATCTAGCCTCCCAAGTCGGGGGCCAGGATAATCCGTGGCGCAACCTAGTTGATCCGGCACAAGGGGTGGGGGCAGCGACGATGCAGCGTCTACTCTACCAGCAGGCCGGCCCTGTTAGGGGTCTGAATTGTTACGTTCACCACAACAGGCGCAGAATTTACATCGAGGCTCATCCGTTGTGGACTGCGTCCCATCCGATTTATGCTGCTGCGGTGGGAGAAGCATTACAACAGTTCCCAGGTTACGTGATGGGCGAGCGAATGTTGAATCCATTTCGCTTACTGAGGCGCCCGGCGGATTACGTGTAGATGGCGTCCGATCCCGATCTAGAGCAAATTGCATACAGGGGCGGGGCGAGCCTTGCCCTTGCCTTTTAGTAAGTATCATTTCCTTTTCACGGAGCGTTGGCACTGATGTCACGGAAGAGGGCTAGCAAATCCGCAGAGGCGGCCGTCGTTGATTATCGTCATGAGGCAAAGCGTAAGAATAATCCACCGGCTGGATTAGCTGCGCAAGCACCTGTGCGCGAGGTGTCGAAGGTAAAGTATGCGTACAACCCTCATCTGCCACCAGTATTGCGTTTCGATCAAGCGGAAGCGTCAGACCGCGTGTTTGAGCTTCTGGCTGAAGCTCGAACGCGAAGGCTAACTGAGGAAGAGGCTCGCACGCTGGCAGACGCGTTGCGCCAGCATGAGCCGTGGCTGGAGTGGGCTGGCAAGCGCGAGAAGAAGGGGTTTGAGGTGGAGCCGGTGGCGCTGCACATTCATGAGCGCGTCTCAGCTCAGGCGATCCTTAAAATTGCTAAACTAGAGGATGTGCAACGCTCACTCTTTGCCGATCCGCAGATGCTTGGGCACGATCTGGAGTGTTTACTTCAATATAATAACTCTTGTTGTTGCAACACAGTGAGCAACTCACCAATTCAACCTAGAGGACCAAAAGTTCAGAAGGCGCATCTCATGAAGGTACGGACTGCGAATATCTCTGACTACGACTGGATCAAGGCTATGGCTCAGAGGCACAAAAAAGAACTGGGTTACGTAAGTTACGGCGCAATCAAAGACTCTATTTTGAAACATGAAATGCTGGTAGCGGGGGACGAAGAGGGGTTCTGTCGTTGGCACAAGCGCCGGGACGGCTGGAACGTGATATACGACCTCGTTAGCGAAAAGAAGGGCGCAGGAAAGGCGCTCCTTCTCGCCGTCCCGTTGCCCCGGCGGCTCAAGACCCCTGTTGATATTGCGGCGAATGGTTTCTACGAACGCATGGATGGGCAGTTAGCGGGTGTTGAGGAAGGGAAGAAGCGACGCCTCAACGTCTGGATTTGGCCGGCACAAAACCTATAAGGCCGGAAGCCTAATGCCATACTGTGAATACAGTTGAGTCGTCAGATTCACAAACGGTGGACTTTCTAATCACCTGTGGGAAAAGTTTTAAGCCCTATTGACCTGAAACGCCTTTGCGAGTCTGCGGGCGTTCTGATGTATCTGATCAATATCTCCTTCAGAGAGGCCGAAACGTAGCAACTGCTTTTCCTGAAACTGCAGAGATGCCCATTGGGTCTCCTCCAATATGGGGAAATCAGAGCCGATCAACAGCTTCGACACGGGAGCCTTCGCCAAAATTTCCGATTTGGCTTCTGACGCCAAGATAGAGGTTTCCAAGTAGACGTTATCGAAGCGGCGCGCTACCTCAACGGCTTCAGAGACCAGCTCGCGAACTCGCCCGTCTTGAATGGGCACGGAGCCGGGATAATCAACGTTGGGGGGTGCGTACGAGCCGGAGTGGGCCATCACAAAGAGTAGCCCCGGATAGGCACGCGCCAGTTCCGCGACGAGTCTGCCGCGCGATAATTCGGGCTCGCGATCCTCGGTGTGGATGAAGACAAATAGATTTTTCTCCCTCGCCACTTCGAGCGCAGGTTCGACGTTAGATCTCGTCAATTGGTATCTCTCAATGTAAGGGTGAAGCTTAACAGCCCTCGCGGAAGTTGGAATGCCGGGTGTGAGCGGCGTGCGTTCCCAGTAGATCGGAATCATGTCATAGCCCGTCGCCCGAAAGCGGGCCAATGTTTCGTCCTTCTCGTAGATCACAAAGAAAAGGGAGATATCCTCCCGGCGGGCGTATGTCGTGAACATTTCAACGCTGGGCGGCACGGTCTTATGGGGCCCGCCGATTTTATCTAGGTGGACGTGGCAGTCTGCTCTCATAATAACTAGGGGGTAGAGCGCAGGGTCGGCGATGGGGGCGGTTTAAGCATCTCCTGCTGAAGGCTTTCGAGGTTGTTGAGACGCTGCTGAAATGGTATAAGCCGTTGCTCAATCAGCTCTCTCTGCGTCTCTACGCTTTGCATCTCTTGAAATGAGTTCTCAATCTTTTTCAGGTCTTGCTGTACTTTCTCAATTTGTCGGTTCAAATCCGTGGAGGAGACGGTCTTCGCCCCACTTGTGAAATCCTCTCTTAACTTCGGCTTCGTTACGTAAAAGAAATAGATCGGATTGACCACAGACAATAGCAGAATGCCGATTAGAATTTTAACATTCTCCGGCGGATACCACTTTGCCTCTAAGGAGCTGTCCACGACATTGTCAACCTTCGTCGCCCAAACTTCGTTATCGGTGTTCTCGGTCGGCGACTCTATTTTATTCAAGTCGGCGACCATTTTGTTCAGCCCCTCGGCAATACTTGCATCGTCGAGCTCTATAAGCGATCGTAAGAGTGTTTTTAATTCTCCCAGAGGAGCTTCCAGAAGACCCATTTGGGCGTCCACTTTGCCGGCCAGCTCATCAAACTTCGGTTTTAAGTCAGCCCTCTTACCGGAGTTGGCCTTTATGCTGTCCCATTCCTGTCTCACTTGAACTAGAAGACCCGCCTTCGTTGCGTTTTGCAACGGCGCCAGCGCGGCGTCAACGTTATAAGGACTTCTATATTTATGCCATTGCCAGACAAAAATAGGTATCAAGAGTATCTGCGGAATAATGCACCACAGGATGAAAGGCCACGTATAGCCGTTTCGGCGCAGAACGAAGTCGAATAAGCCCATCACGCAAAGCAGCAGTAGCAGTAAATAGGGGCGCACGCTTAACTTCTTACGGTCACCTAACTCATCCTGGAGCGTATCTCGCCAGTTGGAATGCGTGAATTTCTCAGCTCTTAGCAACTGCTTCCTTTTTGTTGAATGGTGGAGCGCAATGTAATCCTCATGCTGTTTCAAGCAGTAAAGCGCGAAACTGATCAAGAGCAAGTAAAGTAAAATAACGCTTAGGAAAATATGGAACGTGTCGAACGATGTGGGATTACGGTAAGTCCAGATCGCGCGCGCGAAAAAAAGTAACAGAATGAGGCTTAAAACCAAGATGCTGCCACGGTAGAGCGCGTCGAAGCTTCCCTTTTTAGCTTCGGGAAATCCTCGCGGATAAATTCCCTTTTTAATACCGGGATACTTATCCTCAATCCCCCCGACCATCAACAAGTTTCTGCGAATCCAGTAATTCGCGTTCAGCATGATAAGAATGGCCCATGTCGTAAGCCCCATTACGATAATCAGCGCGAACAACTCGGCTCCGGCGAGGCCACTCGCTTGACCTCCAGCGAACACTAAACCTACAGCGGCCCCGTAGAGTGACAGGAATGACCATAGGCGATTTTCTTTCGCCCGCATGTTCTCCCAGAGTTGATCGTAAAGGTGAAGTAAGAACTCCTTATTGTCTCCTTCGCGCTTGTCACCCTGATTGGCTGCGGAAGTCAACTTATCCACTAATTCCTCAATCCATTTCTTCTCGTCTGCAGACAATGGCACGTATGCCTCCGGTGAGAAAGAGTGTTCTTGACACGGAACAGCTCAATACAACGCTCATGAGTATATTATGCACATAACGTTAATGACAAAACTAAGATTAGCTGCCAATCCAGGATGCATTGGTGATAATAAGCTGAATGGTAAGCTGGACGCTAGCACTTGCACTATACGTGTCGACCTGAAAAACTAGGAATCGTAGGATAGATCATAATTTTCTTTATGTTATGAAGAGCTTTGTGACATAAACCATATTATCAGACCCCAACACTCATTCGCGGATGATGCCTTTACCGAATCCGACTATTGCAAGAGGTCTATTATCAAGCCTGCAATTTATAGCTCTGTTTTTTGGCTGTGGATCAACTTCTACTTGAAAAGCTGAGAGTGATTTTGCAGTCGGAGTAGATGCACAGTGGGGGATAGGCATACCTAAAATATTCCAATGTTAATAGAGACGGGAGTCAAATCGCGGGCAGTAGGCTCACGACAGTTCATCAAGAGAAGCGTGGGCAGATTAGCACAGTACTCGTCGCTTCTGTCAAGAAAATGCTCTGTCTTTTAGCGTTCATCAACTCTAGACACGTATACACATGAAATGTTCCTTTCATCTTTCAGAAAGCAAGAAGTGCAATTTTAAACCAGAGTAAATATCATGTAGAAGAAAGTCGGCAAAGCTAGACATCTCTAATCGAGACGTAAGCCACAGAAGAGAAGGAGGTCAGTCACAATACTTTTCTCAGTTTTGCCTAAATGTTAATCATCAGCTAACTGTTCAAGTAGCCGAGTCCCAATCAAGGCGATTTCGCGCAAGTAAATCCAACAGGCAAGTGTAAGTTGCGACGTCAGACATAAGAACTATACGATGCATTCAAAGGTGCTAAGTAGCGCGGTTATGAAATGCCCTGAATAGTTACACAAAAGGGGTGACTATTCAGCAGGCAGAGTTGTAGATTAGCTCTTCTTATTTGTATTAGTCACGACTTAATCTGACACTCCATAATAAACTGAGCGTCATGCTCAGAGGAGGAGTGTCGGATGACGAACGAACAAAAGATCATTCGCAATAAAGTCGGATTAGTGAAGCTGGCCGAGACTTTGGGTAACGTCTCGCAAGCCTGCAAGGTAATGGGCTACAGCCGCGATAGCTTCTACCGCTTCAAAGAGCTATACGACAGAGGCGGCGAGTTAGCCATGCAGGAGATCAGCCGACGGAAGCCCTGCCCCAAGAATCGAGTCGAAGAACATGTCGAGCGAGCGGTTGTCTTCTTCGCTATTGAGAAACCCGCGCACGGACAGTTGCGAGTCTCCAATGAGTTGAAGAAGCAGGGCATCTTCGTCTCGCCCGGCGGCGTGCGCAACATCTGGCAGCGCCACGACCTGGAGACTTTTAAGAAGCGATTGAAAGCTCTGGAAGCCAAGGCCGCGCAAGAGAACCTGGTACTCACAGAAGAGCAACTTTTGGCATTGGAGAAAGCCAAAGAAGTTAAAGAGGCGCATGGCGAGATCGAGACCGAGCATCCGGGCTATCTGGGAGCGCAAGACACTTTCTACGTCGGGACGCTCAAAGGCGTGGGGCGTATCTACCAGCAGACTTTCATCGATACCTATTCCAAGGTTGCGCTCATCAAGCTCTATGACAGGAAGAACGCGCTCGTGGCGGCTGATATGCTCAATGATCGGGTGCTGCCGTTCTTTGAAGAGCAAGGCGTGCGGCTGCTTCGTATCCTGACTGATCGCGGCTCAGAGTACTGCGGCAACCTGGAGCACCACGAGTACGAACTCTTCCTCGCGCTTGAAGACGTAGACCACACGAAGACGAAAGCGAAGTCGCCGCAGACCAACGGCATCTGTGAGCGATTCCATCGGACGATGTTGGATGAGTTCTATCGAGTGGCTTTTCGTAAGAAGCTCTACGAGAGCCTGGAGGAGTTACAGGCAGACGCTGACCAGTGGATAGAGCATTACAACCGAGAGCGGACGCACACTGGCAAGTACTGCTATGGGAAGACGCCGCTGGAGACCTTCATCGAGTCAAAGAAGCTGGCTGATGAGAAGATGCTTGAAAGAATGCAGCCTGCACACGCGATAGAGAGTCCGAGCGTGCAGGTTGTCATATAGGTCACGAGTGTCAGATCAAGTTCTGACTATTACATCTTATTTCTTCAGATGCTCATCCTGTTTCGGTGGCACGAACTCTGGCAGGCTTTAGCAGCGGAGCGCGGGCATGAGGGTCTCGCCCGCGCACAGGCCCTTGATCGTTTCCATCACACTGTGGCCTTGCTTCTTCATTGTCGAGACGTAACTCCTTAGCCGGCAGAACTCGGCGGCACCTTCCTCCGTGCGGAAGCACCCCGACACCTTCTGCTTCACCTTAAGCATCCGCAGGTCCCGCTCCGCCTGATTGTTATCAAAGGGGATAGTGAAGTCCTGCATGAAGAGCAGTATCTCCTCCCGCTTCGCCTCCAACCGGCAAGCCAGCTTCCTGCCCGCCGCCCTGATTGGCGATTCCGCCGCCCGCTGTTTCTTCGCCCGCCCCTTCTTCTGTGCGCCTCTTGACGAGTTCTTCCAGGTCTCTCTCGTACCGCCGTTTCGCTGCGAGCAGGGCGCGGTGCTCAAGGCCCCGGCGGACGGCCGCCTCCACCTGCCTGAAGTCGAAGGGCTTCGTCACGTAGTCGAATGCGCCGGCGCGCATCGCCTCGATGGCGCTCTCGATGTGCCCCTCGCCGCTGACCATGATGACGACAGTGTCGGGAGCCAGGTCGAGCACCCGCGGGATCATCTCCAGCCCGGTGATGCCGCCCATCGTGATATCGCTCAAGATCAGGTTGAACTCCCGCCTGCGCAGGAGGTCGAGCGCTTCCTCGGCAGAACCGGCCTCGGTGCACTCGCAGCTCTCGCACAGCAGGCTGCGGAGCAGCCATCTTATCTGCCGCTCGTCGTCTACGATCAGAATGTTCGCCCTACCGCCGCTCGTGAGCATGGTTCAAACTTCACCTCAAATAAACTTACACCGTACTTCCGAGCACTTCTCTCACCTTGCGCGCGAGGGCGTCGGGGGTGAAGGGCTTTTGTATGAAGTTGACCCCCTCGTCGAGCACGCCGTGGTGGACGATGGCGTCGTCCGTGTAGCCGGACATGAAGAGTACCTTCATCTCCGGGCGCAGCCGCGCGAGCCGGTCGGCCAGTTCGCGCCCGCTCATGCCCGGCATGACCACGTCGGTGAGGAGCAAGTGAATCGGCCCCTCGGCCTGCTCGCAGACCGAGAGGGCGGCGGTGCCGTTCGCCGCCGCCAGCACCCGGTAGCCGCGCTCCGTCAGGATGACGTGTGTCATGGTGCGCACCATCTCATCGTCCTCCGCGAGCAGGATGGTCTCCGCGCCCCAGAACCTCTCCGCTGGCTCCGGGGTCTGCCTGTACTCCTGCGCGTCCTCTCCCACGCGCGGCAGGTAAATCTTGAAGGTCGTCCCGCGCCCGACCTCGCTGTAGACCCAGATGTGGCCGCCCGACTGCTTGACGATGCCGTAGACGGTCGAGAGGCCGAGCCCCGTCCCCTTGCCCGCCTCCTTCGTCGTGAAGAACGGCTCGAAGATGCGCGCACGCGTCTCCTCGTCCATCCCCGAGCCGGTATCCGAGACGGCCAGCATCACGTGGTGGCCGGGCGCGACGGCGGCGTGGTGGGCGGCATACTCCTCGTCGAGGTAGACGTTCTCCGTCCCTATGGTCAGCTTGCCGCCCCGCGGCATGGCATCGCGGGCGTTGACGGCGAGGTTCATCAGCACCTGCTCGATCTGCCCGGGGTCCGCCTTAACGCGCCCGAGCCCCGGCCCCAGCGCCGCGCGCAACTCTATGTCCTCGCCGATAAGGCGGCGGAGCATCTTCTCCACCTCCCTGACGACCCCGTTGAGGTCTATGACCTTCGGCTGCAAGACCTGCTTGCGGCTGAAGGCGAGGAGCTGGCGCGTGAGCCCGGCCGCGCGCTCGCCGGCCTTCCTGATCTCTTCGACGTTGAGGCGCAGCGGGTCTTCCGCCGTCAGCCGCCTGAGGGTGAGGTTGCTGTAGCCGTTGATGACGGTGAGCAGGTTGTTAAAGTCGTGCGCGACGCCGCCCGCCAGCTTGCCCGCGGCTTCCATTTTCTGGGCCTGCCGGAGCTGGCCTTCCAGCTCCTTACGCTCGGTCACGTCGCGGGCGATGCCCTGCACGCCGACCGGGATGCCGTCCTGAAGGATGAGCGAGCTGTTGACCTCCACCTTGACCCTCCCTCCGCCCTTGGCGACGACCTCTATCTCGTAGGACGTCACCGGCTCGCCCTCCAGTTTCCGGGCGATCATCCGGCGCACCTTCTCCGAGTCTTCGGGAGCCACCAGTTGAGATACGTTTAGCTTGAGCGCCTCTTCGCGCGTGTAGCCGGTGACGCGCTCGACGGCCTTGTTGATAGACGTGTAGTTACCCGCGAGGTCGTGCGAGTAGATGAGGTCGTGGGCGTTCTCCACCAGGTCGCGATAGCGCTCCTCGCTCCGGTGCAGCTCGCGCTCGACGCGCTTGCGCTCGGTTATGTCGCGGGCGATCCACAGGACCGAGTCGTGTGACATCGGCGAGACGCAGGCGTCGAACCAGACTTCCGTTCCGCCCAACTGCAAACGGTATCCGACGTTGTGCCTCCCGCCCTCGCTCAGGGCGCGTCGGACGTGCGCGAGGAAGAAATCCGCCTGCTCCTTCGGGAAGGTCTCGTGCAGCGTCCTCCCGAGCAGGTCGGCCGAAGGTTTGTACAGATTGGAAGGATTCGTCGGCGCGACTTTCAGGTAGCGGCCCTCGGCGTCGAGCACCAGGACCACGTCGGTCATCCCCGCGAAGAGCGCGCGCATCTCCGACTCGGAGGCCCTCAGCGCCGCTTCGGCGCGGCCCCGTTCGACGAGCTGGGCGACTTTGGCTATCAGGTGCAGCCTGTCGTAAGGCGCCTCCAAGTAGTCGTCCGCCCCGGCCTTCAGGCCCTCGACCACGCTCCCGCTGTCCGTGCGCGCGGCGCTGACCAGGAGCACGGGGGTCGCCCCCAGTTGTTGGTTCGCGCGGATCAGTCGGCACATCTCGATGCCGCCCACGCGCGGCATCGAAACGTCGGAGACGATGAGGGCGGGACGCAGGGCCAGGGCGACCTCGAAGCCCTCCTGTCCGTCGAAAGCGGTCAAGACGCTGTAGCCGGCTTTGCGGAGCTGAAGACTCATCAACTCCGCCACGTCCGGCTCGTCGTTCACTACCAGAACGGTGTGCTCCGCCTGCCGCTCGTCCGTGGCTCCGTCCCGTCCGGCGGCCTCGCTTGGGGCGGCCCTATCCGCCCCAAGCTGCGAGAAGGACATGTTCGCGGGCACGCCCGCCCCGTGATTTACTTCCGGCATCGCTCCGCCGTAAGGACTCATACTTACTCTTCCTACGGACAGCCCCGCGGCTCAGACCTCAGGGCCCGGCCGCGCTATCAATGTTTTTGGCCACGGTCGCCGACAATTCGGCGCTCCGCAGCCAGTGGCGGCACACATCTCCGGAGGATTTGTCGGGGTTCGAGATGAGGGGGAGGAGGTGGGGCTGCCGAGAATCCTCCCCGCATCATAATAATTGGCGCGGGTTCCGGCGGGTATCTTCGCAGTTAAGATTCGCGTGTCTGATTTTTTAAGACAGCCCTGTCGGTCTTTGTATTACACGCGAGGCGCCACCGAGGGCGGGCGGGAGATTCGACACCGCGCGGGTGTGAGCGTGCGGGCTTTACGGGCGAGGGTGCGGCCCCTCTTCTTATTCCACCAACCCATTTTGGATGGCGTAGTAGGTCAGCTCCGCGTTCGTCCTCATCCCCATCTTCTCCAGAATCCGCGCCCGGTAGGTGCTGATGGTGCCGGCGCTCAGTGAGAGGATGTCTGCGACCTCACCCACGGTCTTCCCCGAGGCGATCAGGCGCAGCACCTCGAACTCGCGGTCGGAGAGCGCCTCGTGGGGCGGGCGCTCTGTCCCTTCTCTGAGGTCGAGGACGAGCTTCTCGGCGAGCGAGGGGCTGACGTAAATCCCCCCCTTGATGACTTTGTCCACGGCCTCCACCAGCTCGGCCCGCGGACTGCCTTTGGTGACGTAGCCGGCGGCGCCCGCCTTCAGGGCGCGCCGCGCGAACAGCTCCTCCGAGTGCATGCTGAGGATGAGCACGGGGAGCCGGGGCCGGAGCTGCTTGATCTCCTTCAACACCTCCAGCCCGTCCCTGCCGCCCAGGGAGATGTCGAGCAGCATCACGTCCCAGTCCTGCTCCCGCACGAGCGCGAGCGCCTCCGGCGCCGTCCCTGCCTCGCCGAAGGTGGCCGCGCCGGGCTGTTTGTCGAGGATTCTTTTGACGCCGTCACGGACGACCTCGTGGTCGTCCACCAGGAGGATTCTTCTCATAGTGGCGGTCTCACGCGGGGCAAAATACTATGCCGTGAGGGTGCCCTCCCTGACAGGGGGCGGCTTTCGGCCACTTCCATAGTCGAGGGCCGGGACACGCAGGGTCACAACGGTCCCGCGACCTTCGACACCTTCTACGTTTATCTCTCCACCCAAGAGGTACGCCCGCTCTCGCATCCCCAGCAGGCCGAGCGACCGCGGCCCCGCTTTTTCGGCTTCCGTAATCCCTCTCCCGTTGTCGCTGACGGTCACGACGTAATGCCCCCCCTCGTGCCTTATCTTTATGTCAACCCTCGTCGCCCCCGAGTGGCGGAGGACGTTCGTCAGCGCCTCCTGAACGATGCGGAAGACGGCGGTCGCCTGCTCCCGACTCAGGCCGACGCTCTCCGGCGGGCAGTCGCAGTGAACGGTGATGCCGGTACGCGCCTGGAACTGCTGCGCGTGCCAGCGGAGCGCCTCGACGAGACCGAACTCCTCCAGCGCCGTGGGGCGCAGCTCGGAGGCGATCCTCCTGACGGCGTCCACGGTGGCGTCGGTCAGCGTAATCATGCCGCCGACCTTTTCGCGCAGGGCGGTGAGTTGAGAAGCGTCCGCTGATTCGGAAATGATTTCGCCGACCTCCTCCAAGTCCCACTTCAGGCTCGACAGCGCCCCGCCCAGCTCGTCGTGGATCTCGCGGGCGATGCGCGCGCTCTCCTCCTCCCGTACTGAGTGCAGCCGCCCTGAGAGCGCGCGCAGCTCCTCGTTGGAGCGTTTGAGCTGCTCCTCGGCCAACTTGCGCTCTGTGATGTCCTGCACAGTGCCGAACATACGGACGGGGCGGCCAGACTCGTCGTAGGCGATCTCGTCCCAGGCGTGCACGAATCGCACCTCACCGTCCGGGAGGACGATGCGGTATTCGTAGTCGTAACGGCGCTTTCCTTCCAGCGCATCCTGCAACGCGCGCTCTTTCCGTTCGCGGTCATCCGGGTGGGTCATCTCTTGCAGTTCAGCCTGCGTAAACACCCGCCGCGACAAGCCAAAAATCGCCGCAGTCTCTTCGGACAAAGTGATGCGGTCATCTAGAAGGTCGCGCTCCCAGTAGCCGATCTTCGCGATCCGCTGGGCCTCTTTTAGCTTCGTCTCGCTCTCCCTGAGCGCCTCCTCCGCGCGCTTGCGCTCGGTGATGTCCTCGACAATGATCGTGACGCCGACGGGTTCGCCGCGGCCATTGCGCTGCGGCGCCGCAGAGACGCTGCAATACAAGAGGTCGCCACCCTTCTTTTGGCGGTAGTGCACCAGACCAAGATGGGTCTCTCCTTGCATCACCTTGCGAATCATTCCTAAATAATCTTCGGCCTCCTCCGGTGGGATGGTCGGGCACACACCCCCGACGGCCTCCTCCTCAGTCCAGCCGAACAAACGTTCCGCCGCCTTATTCCAACTCGTTATCCGCCCGCCGGCGTCGGCGCTCGTGATGGGGAGGGGAGAAGTGTCCACGATCAATTCGAGTTTCGAATTGGTTACCCGCAACGCCTCCTCCGCCCGCCTGCGCTCGACGATCTCCCCCCTTAGCCTTTCGTTGGTCGCCTCAAGCTCCCTCGTCCGCTCGACCACCCGCCGCTCCAGCCCCTCGTTCAGCCGCTTGATCTCGGCCTTGGCCTGCTTCAGCTCGGAGGTCTCGACGACTTCCCACTCACCCCGCCGCCTGACGATTGCAAGCTGATGCGTGTTCACCACGTCAAAGATTTCAGCCGCGCTGGAACTGGATAACGGGTAGCTGCACAACACGATCATCCGCTGGCCGTCGAGCTTTTCGTCGAGCGTCTTTTCGAACTGAATAAAATCTTTCCGGTTCACTTCCAGCCACGCATCGACACAGTTGACTCTCAATCCGGCGTAGCCATTTGCCAGGGCCGCGGCGAGCTTTTCATTCAAGCCGTTGATTATCCGCTCGGCAACGAAAGCGCCGCTTTTGAGATACCACTCGGTGTGGGGAACGATTTCTATGCTGCCCGCCGGTGAAGCTTGTTGCCGAGAAGCGGGGAAGGAAGTATGCGGAACGATCTCTATGTGGCCTGCACCCAAGTACCGGTCGGCGTCAGGGATGGCTCGGCGCAAAGCGTCTCTCGCCCCTTCCTCGCCGAGGGGGTCGGCAACCACCCACACACAGAACTCGTTATTTTCCAAGCCCGCCTTGAAGTACGGAATCAAAATGTCGAGCAGGTCTTCTTTGGTCTCATAGAAGTGGCAGAAGTGTGTGCCCCAGGGTATGTCACCCACGACGCTGATGCCCGTCTTCCTCAGTTCCGTTGTCATGGCAGCGACCTCCGACAGCCGTCTCGGCGCAGGGCAAGATTATACTCTATTCCCGGCGACGCGGCATCGCCTTACAAAGCGCCGCCGGGCGATAGAATCCGCCTGCTACCCGAGTGGCCGTTCAAAGGTGCATGCCTGTTAGCGTGTCTGTTTATTTAATCGTCGCCGCAGCCGAACCCGCTGCGGGCTGCGGCTTCGTGTCCGGGCTCGCGGAGCGGCTGAGCCAGTCTCCGAAACGCGTCTCGCCGAGTTGTGCGCCATCGCCCGGAACAAGTGAGTGCTCGCTCAGCTCCGTGCCAAAGTAGCGCGCGTGCGGATCAGCGATAACCTCTCGCGGATCCTTGCGGGCGCTGAGAGCAAGGCGAATGAGTTCATCGAAGCGGAATTGCTCGGGTCCCCCCACCTCAACGATTCCATTCACCGGCGACGCAGTGGCCACTCTTGCCACCGCACTGGCAACATCATCGGCCGCCATAGGCTGGAAACGCACAGGCGGCAGGCGAACCGTGTTGCCGTCGGTAGCTGAGTCGGCGATGCTATTGACGAACTCGAAGAACTGCGTCGCGCGTACGATCGAGTAAGGGATCGAGGATTCCTTAATCAGCTTCTCCTGAGCGGTCTTCGCGCGGAGGTAGCCGCTGTCGGGCAGACGGTCAGTGCCGACGACGGACAAAGCCACGTGATGTCCCACGCCAGCGGCCGCTTCATAGGTGAGCAGGTTGCGGGTGGACGTCGTGAAGAACTCCATCACCGGCGCGTCCGCGAATGACGGTGAATTCGACACGTCGACGACGACCTGGGCCCCCTTCAGCACTTCCGCAAGTCCTTCGCCAGTAAGGGTGTTGACCCCGGAATTGGGTGACGCCGCCACAGCCTCATGGCCCCGTGCGCCTAGTTTAGTTACGAGCTTTGATCCGATGAGCCCACTACCACCAATAACTACGATCTTCATCTTGTACCTTCCTTTCTGTACCTTCCATTTCGGCCGAGGCATTCCCGGGCCGCC
>DASVXV010000074.1:0-27078 GCA_036392495.1 Pyrinomonadaceae bacterium
GAGCCTTCCGAGCGTCGTTTCAAGTACATAGCCAGATGTCGCCTGGCCTCTATTTGGATAAACTGAACTGCATCCTAAGATATGAAGTTTCATGTGCAAGCTTGCCTGAGTAACAGCCGAAATTTGTAAGACTGTCAACCGAGGTCGTGGAATTTATAGATTAATCACAGTCACCGGAAAGCTGGGGAATATCCTCTCTGATAAACCCACGCTTTATCAGATAATTTAAGATCATCTGCGCATTATCTTCGGCCGAACAAGTCACTGTCTCTAGCGTGACTTCCGCATGTAGAGGTGGTTCATAAGGGTCATCAATCCCTGTAAAGTTGCTGATTTGACCGCTCCGGGCTTTTGCATACATCCCCTTGGCATCACGTTGCTCACATACTTCTAAAGGAGTATTGACAAAGACTTCGACGAAGTTCTCAGTGCCTACCATATTTCTTACGCTGCCACGAGTTTCCCTGTAAGGGCTGACTGCTGCACAGACCGCTATTCCATAGTGTCGGACGATCTCGGATGCCATAAACCCAATTCGCCTGATATGGATATCACGATCCTCCTTACTGAAGCCTAATCCTTTGGAGAGATGTGTACGAACGACATCGCCATCCAGGACGGTGACTTGCCGCCCGCACTCTTGTAGCAAAACCGTCAGTATGTCAGCAATAGTGGTTTTCCCTGCCCCACTCAATCCCGTGAACCAGATGCAAAACCCTTGACGATGTAAAGGAGGAAATGCCTCTGATAGTATTCTAGAAATTGCAGGATGCATGAACCAACCCGGCAGCTTTTTTCCTTTGTTCAGGTAATCCTCACGTATCTCTGTACCAGAGAGAGATAATGCTCTAGAAGATGGCGGTACATTGGAAGATTCTTCATATCTTCTCTCCTCTGGCAAATAGACAAACTCCCGGAATGGGATGATACCAACGCCTAGTTCGTCGCTGAAACGTCGAACAAAGTCGTGGGCTTCATAAGGCGCGTAAAAAGGGGCCCCCATTGAGTTCAGTCCAGGGCTGGCATGGTCCCTACCTATGATTAGATAATTCGCGCCATAGTTACGCCTAATTAGAGCATGCAATAAAGCCTCCTTCGGGCCGGCCATACGCATGGCGAGGGGAAGTAATGAGAGGAGTATGCGACTCGGTTCAGGGTAAAGCTGCAACCAAGCCTTATATGTCCGTACGCGATAGTAATAATTAATGTCTCCAGGCGTAGTCATGCCTACGACCGGGTGAAGTAATAGCACTCTATCTTTATCCAGAATAGCTCGGCTGACCATCTCCTCATGCGCTCTGTGAAGGGGATTGCGGGTTTGAAAGGCCACGATGTTATGGTGTCCGAATGAGGAAAGTTTCTCACGCGTCTGCCATGGCGAGAGGCGTAATTCTTTGAAATCGTAACGGCGAGGTAAACTCAACACTCTTAATCGTCCGGAGACTTTGAATTTCCCCCAGCTATACATCTCTGAAATCATCGGGTGGCGGGGGTCATGAGTGCCGAAGACTCTTCTTGATTCCTCTTCAATGTTCCAGGGATATATTTCTTCAACGGTCATTACTGCCAACAGGTCATTTTTCTCACTTCGGAGTGCAATATCTTGGTCAAGCTTGATTGGAGAATGTGAGGTTACCGGCAGTGTGATGGGTAGGGGGAAAATATAACCACTATTGAGCCGCACTTCATTTAACACACAATGATAATCGCTTTGGCCCATAAACCGATCTAAAGGAGAAAATGCCCCGACAGCAAGTAATTCCAGATCGCAAACAGCCCGCTCAGATAGTTGAATCGAAGGCAAGGAGTTAGCATATGCACTGCACTCGGCAAGCTCTCCATCAGCTACCATTAGATTCACCAAGCTACCGCCGTATGGAGGGATAAGAGTTTGTCGTTCTTCTGCGTTAATCATCACCTAATTTAATCATTAAGGAGAATGGTAAGTAAATCCCCATTTACCGATCTGTAAATTCACAAACCATTCTCCCATTGTGGAGTTAATTGCAGGGCGGCTTTCTGATAAGCTGGATGACAAATTAGGGAACAGCGGCTAAAACGCTGAGAGCCGCCCCGAAGGACGGCTCTACGTTCCCGATAAGTTAACCCGAGTCTTGAGTTGCTTAGTTCGAGAGCATATCGGCATGAACGAGGTTATAGTGCAACATCTTCAGTTTGATTGTCGTCCACAGCCCAACCCACGACCGGCTGGAGGCTAATTGCAAGGCGCTATCAGACGAGATCAAAGCACTCGAAGGTGTGGCCGATCAGTTACGCGCGAGGTTAGCGACCAAAGAGCGCACTAAGGAGATCGCGCGGCAATTTGCGAACTATTGCTGCGCGATAGATCAAGCGTTTGAGACGGTGAGCATCTCCCGCTTCTTCTCGAAGGGGATGCTCACCGCCCTGCGTGTGATTGTGCTGGCCTCACTCGAACAGCACGTTGAAGTTGTAAACAAATCTAGCGGCGATTCTCCAAGACCAAAATCAAAAGTTAATCTTGACGCCGAACTGAAAACAGTTTGGCTCAGTTCAAAGGCGATCTAACACTTGAGTTTTCACTAACCTGACTTTACGTGTGAAACAAGTAGAGTGCCCCTGACTATACCAGGGCTGCCTTACTCAAGCGACGAAAGGTGCGAGGAGCGATCCGCCTGACGGGAAACTTGATGTCGGGCTGCTGGAGACGGCGGGAAGCATATAAAACGGTCGGTTAGAGTGTAACCTATCAAAAGTTAAGAAATGGGTTAGGACTCTGTCAGAGAGATCGGGCCGGGTTGCTACCAGCAAACTGCACAGGATTGATAGCAATCAAGTGCCAACCAATTCCTCCTCTGGGACGGGCAGGTCTTTGTCTGGCTTTACGTTAAGCCAACGAAGCATTCCGAGGTTACGAATCGTCGAAGCAACAGTACCTGCGTCCAGAGGTGGTCGGCGCCGATGCTTCCACTGAAGGACGGAGTCGAGCACCTCCGTTTCGGTCGGCGAGGTGTTCCTGTGCTTCTCAAGCGTGTCGGCTGCGAAGATAACGGTTGCAACAACCTCCGCCTGATTGGTATTTATCCTCATAAACAGATCGGAGGTTCTATCAATGATCGGCTTCCATTGATCTAAGGACGACCGAAAATCCTTTCGGACTCTCTCGAAATTAGGGCCAACCTTGACCAGGAACTGTTGGCCCTTTCGCTCTTCCTGAATCAGATTGTTATTTACTAAGTTCGTCTCAGCTGTTTTCAGATCTTTGCTAAAAGGGCCGAAACTGCTCTTTTCATATACAAAGCCCGTGGGTAGACCCTCCCTCGTGGCGATATAAGCCAACTTCTGAAAAATGGTTCGTCCGGTAGGCCAATGGTACGGCTGTTCCTCGATCCGCCGCAGGATCTCTACGAGCGCAATCCAAGCGGGATTGAAGACAGATCTTGCGATCCTATTGTCGTATGGGAGGAAACCGGTCGAAGTTTGCGACAGAAATTCAACCGTTAACTCTTTGGGCGGCGTCCCGTAAGGCGCGTACATCTCGACCGAAGAGTCCATCTGGCTAGCATAATGGTAGATCAGCGGGCCGACAGCTTTCCATTCAAGCTGTCCATTGCCGCAGCCCAGGGGAGGTATGGCCAGCGAGGTTATGTTCCATTCTTTGTAATGATCCAGCAGGTATCGCAGGCCATGTTCAATGTCGTCAATTCGTGAAACAGATTTCCAGTGATCCTTGGTTGGGAAATTGATAATGTTAGGCAACGAAGCTCTCTCAAATAAATAAGGTACTCCTGGCTTCACCTCTCTGCGCTCGCATCGTTTAACATAGTCATCGAACATCTCTGGAAAACGCTTCTTGAATTCCAAAGCAATACCTTTACCCATGACCCCAACACAGTTGACCGTATTAATCAACGTTTGGGCCTTGGACTGTAAAATGTCTCCAACCAGAATTTTCATGTACGCCTCAGAAAAACATACTACTGCGGATTTGCACCGGCAATCCGGTATTCAAAGCCTGAAATGATGCCAGGGCGGTCTGATTTGCTACGTATGCGCCTACCACAAGCTGAGCAGCAACGCAGTCGGGCACCAGGACTTCAGCACACTTTTCAGACTTGTGCCGCATTTGCTCATACGGATCATCTGGGTGTGTCCAATATTTTGCGAACACCCGTTCTAGGCCGATACGCGCAAGTCCCTCAGTCACAGGCCAAAAGCCGACCCAATCGCTGGCCGCATTGCGATCCGCAATGATGACTCCTGCCAAGTCTAGCACCGCTGGAGCGATTCGCAGCACGCAGATCTCATTGTTCCGTTGCCGACACTTACTGAGCATCGGGTTATGTGCGTCAAAATAAAGGTTCGCATACTCATGTAGCCTGCGTGCTCCGGGGATTTGTTTGTTTGTTCGCCTTTCCTGAATCTCAGGCATCGCAACGGAATAATGGTCAAGCTCGTCGGCGAGTGTATGCGAAAGAATCCCATGCTGCAATATCGAAGTCACATTCGCAATTAACGTGATGTAATGCAATTCCGTTAAATCAGAGCGGTTCATTAGTCATCGTTTTCCTTCAAGTCTCATCCTACTCCTCAATGAAGTTTAGCAAAATCTGCTGCCGAATGCGGGAGTGGTTTGGTGCGGCTTCTGACAATGATTTTATGATAGTTGCTATTAGGACACCACTTGACTGTGCCAACAGAATGAATTTTTCCCGCCAATAAACTAGACAATCGAAGATTAAAAAGGGCCGGAGCGCACCTGCCCCGGCCCCTTTAGTTTTTCTTTCTTCCTAGCCTTTAGAAGTTGATCTTGATGCCGAACTGAAAACAGTTTGGCTCAGTTCAAAACCGATCTCACCCTTGAGTTTACTCTAAATCAGAAGTAAAACATCCCCGCCGCTTGCGGCGGAGTATTATCAGCCTTTTCCGTGAATGGACGGGTCGGGATGCCGGCAGGAGTCTGTTGGACGACGGGCTGTTGGTGTTGGACTCCGCGCGGGGGCCGCCGGTACGATGGGGATTTCCGACTCATGCCGCCCGTTAATGGTTCCCGGACCTCTATCTGAGCGGAAGGTTACGGTCGAGATAAGGTATACATGATAGTTCTTCACAGTCTCTGGTCTTCACACTCAAATCTCTGTCTTTGGGGTGAAGATTCTTCGCTCGCGGATGGCCTTTTCCTTGGAAGAAGTGAGCGCCTGCCACGCGACGGCCTGCCCGGAGCACATCCTTTCGCGTGTGACCTCCGGTCTTTGCGTGAGATAGTCGGAGAGGTAGGAGGGGAACTGCTCTTAGACGATCTGGCAAAGACCGATTTGACTCTTCTTCTCCCGTCGAAAAGAGGTGCGCCGCAAGCTTCCCCTCACTTAATCTTTAACGAGCAGGAGAACGCGCGCGAGGCGGCGACTAAGATTACGCCGTGGAGCACGCCTTCGCTCGCGCTCTCCCCACTTGATGCGATTACTCTAATGCTCTCTCTGCCTGAGGGGAGATCGAGCACGGTCAGCATCGGACCTTCGCTGATTTTTTTTGCTGAAGTCGTCAAGTTGGCGCTGGAGTTTGTGGCGCGTGGTCGAGTGCTTCCCCGGCTGCTGAAGCGCGGCCAGGAGTTTCAAGCCCTGTGGCGAGCGGTTGCCGACGGCACGGATGATCGAGAGCGTCTGCGACTGCTCGCACGCGCCATGCCCGCCATGTGCCGCGCCGAATCCATCGAGGCTTCGGTGGAGGGACGCGCCCCCGGCGCTATTGTCCGCGACATGATTGACAGCCTGGTTGACGCTTTCGTCCGCCAGACGTTAACCGAGTGCCCTCTTTTAAAGGCATCCGGCAAGGGTCGGCGCGCGACCCGCGGACTTACCGTAGAGTCTTGGCTCGCGGCGCTGACGGCGCGTGACCCGCAGGTCGCAGGCTCGCCCGGCGAGTTGAGTGAACTTCAGAAACAACTCGACGAGTGGGCGCGCCCTGCATCGGACGCCACCCGCAACGCACTGAGGACGTGTTTTCGTCTGGCTCCTCCCGCTGATGATGAAACGAGCGCAGATGAAATGTCCCGGAAGGCGCAAAGGACGAGAGGATGGCGGCTGGAATTTCTGCTCCAGGCCACGGACGACCAGAGCCTCATTATTCCTGCCGATGTGGTCTGGAAGACGCGAGGTGACGCTCTCACGTTCTCGACCCTGAAATTGGAGAACCCGCAAGAGAAGTTGCTTGAAGACCTCGGGCGTGCGACGCGGCTTTACCCGGCGCTCGAAGCGGCACTGCGGAGAGCCAGGCCGGTGGCGATGGAACTGGATGCTGAAGGAGCTTACGGTTTTCTGCGCGCCGTCGCGCCGCTGCTCGAACAGTCCGGCTTCGGCGTACTGCTTCCCTCATGGTGGAAGAAACCGGCGGCGCGTATCGGCGTGAAGCTCAAGGTCAGGCCGAAGGACGAGAGCGGTAAGGACACTTCGTCGGGGTTGCTCGGTCTTGAAGGCATCTGCAATTATGAATGGGAGGTCGCGCTGGGCGACGAGAAGCTTTCGTTCGACGATTTCATCAAGCTCGCTGGCCTCAAGATGCCGCTCGTCAAAGTGCGCGGGCAATGGGTCGAACTCAAGCGAGACGAGATCGAGGCCGCGCTCGCCTTCTTCACCAAGCATGGCGCAGCGGGCGAGATGACTGTGGGCGAGGCGTTGCGCGTAAGTTCAGGCGTCGAAGCCTCTGAAGTGGGGCTTCCCGTCGTTGCCGTCGAGGGGCTGGGCTGGCTCGGCCAACTGTTCGGCACAGACGGAGAGCAGCGTCTGTCAACCATCAAAACTCCGCGGGGGTTTGTGGGGCGACTCCGCCCGTACCAAGAAAGGGGCCTCTCGTGGCTCACGTTTCTCGGTGGTCTCGGACTCGGCGCTTGCCTGGCCGACGACATGGGTCTCGGCAAGACGGCGCAACTGCTGGCGCAACTCTTGGCGGAACGCCAGGGCGACGGAGCGACAAGGAAGACGCGAACGGGGCCGACTCTGTTGATCTGCCCGATGTCTATCGTCGGCAACTGGCAGCGCGAGGCCGAACGGTTCGCCCCCACGTTGCGGATTCACGTCCATCACGGAGCCGAGCGATTGTCAGGGAAGAAATTTGCCAGAGCAGCTCAGAAGAGCGATCTGGTGATTACGACCTACGCGCTGGCCGCACGCGACCGCGAGTTGCTTGCGGGCATCGTCTGGCACCGCGCCGCCCTAGACGAAGCGCAGAACATCAAAAATCCTGCGGCCAAGCAGACACAGGCCGTACGCAGTCTGAGGGCCGCCGAGCGCGTGGTGCTCACGGGCACGCCCGTGGAGAATCGCCTCTCGGAGTTGTGGTCAATTATGGAGTTTCTCAATCCCGGGCTGCTCGGCTCGGCAAGCGGTTTCCGCACTCGCTTCGCCAACCCGATTGAGCGTTACCGCGACGAAGAGAAGGCCAGCCTGCTCAAACGACTGACCGGCCCGTTCATCCTCCGCCGCCTCAAGACGGACAAGAGCATCATCCGCGACCTGCCGGATAAGCTCGAAATGAAGACCTTCTGTAATCTGACGCGCGAGCAGGCTTCGCTCTATCAGGCCGTCGTGGACGAGATGCTGGAGAAGATAGAAGAGAGTGAAGGCATCGAGCGCAAGGGTCTGGTGTTGTCCACGCTCATGAAGCTCAAACAGGTCTGCAACCACCCGGCGCACCTGCTGCAAGACGGGTCGAAACTGGAGAACCGCTCCGGCAAGCTGGCTCGTCTTGAAGAGTTGCTGGAAGAGATACTCGCGACGAATGAGCGCGTGCTCTGCTTTACTCAGTTCGCGGAGTTCGGGCACAGGCTCAAACAGCACGTGCAGGAGCGCACGGGGCGCGAGGTTCTCTTCCTGCACGGTGGCACGCAGAAGAAGGTGCGGGACGCGATGGTCGCACGTTTTCAAACAGAGGATGGGCCGCACATCTTCCTTCTGTCCCTTAAAGCCGGAGGGACGGGACTTAACCTGACGGCGGCGAACCACGTCATACACTTCGACCGCTGGTGGAATCCGGCGGTCGAAGACCAAGCCACGGATCGCGCCTTCCGCATCGGCCAGAAGAAGAATGTTCAGGTGCGCAAGTTCATCTGCGTCGGCACACTCGAAGAGCGCATCGACCAGATGATCGAGCAGAAAAAGGAGTTGGCCGCACGAATTGTCGGCACGGGCGAAGCGTGGCTCACAGAATTATCCACGGCGCAGATACGCGAGATGGTCGCGCTCTCGACGGACGCTGTTTCGGAATAGTGAAGGAGGCAGGTAATGAGCGACTGGCGTTACTGGGATTACGAGCCGACGGTTCGGCGCAAAGCTAAGGGAGGCATCAAAGCCAAGAGCCAGCGCGGCCAGATCGGCGAGACGTGGTGGTCGCGGCGCTTCATCTCGCTGCTCGAATCGTTCGACATCGGAGCGCGTCTCTCACGCGGACGCTCCTATGCGCGTAGTGGGCAGGTCACGAAACTTGAGATCAACCCCGGGCTCGTTACGGCCAGGGTGCAGGGTTCGCGCCCCACCCCGTACAAGGTGCGCATCGAGATTAAAGTGCTGTCGAACGAGGACTGGAACCGGGTCGAAGAGGTTATGGCCGGCCAGGCCCTCTTCATGGCGAAGCTTTTTGCCGGAGAGATGCCTCACGAAATCGAAGAGGCTTTCACCGCCTCGCGCCTCAAACTCTTTCCGGCGGGGGCGCGCGATCTGGAAACCGACTGCAACTGTCCGGACTGGTCGAATCCCTGTAAACACCTCGCCGCCACCTACTACATATTGGCGGAGAAGTTCGACGAAGACCCCTTCCTGATTTTCGCCTGGCGAGGCCGTCGGAAGGAGCAACTCATTGAGCGGCTGCGCACGCTCCGTGGCTCAATCGCAGAACCAAGTGACTCAGCGTCGGAGCAAGAGAGCCTTGACTTACCGGAAGACGCGCCGCCGCTCCTTGATTGCTTGTCTGACTTCTGGGGAACCGGCTTGAATTTATCCGGCCTGCGCATCTCCCCCCGCGCCGTTTCACTCCCGGAGATTCTTCTACGGCAACTGGGCCAGCCGCCGCTCGAAGTCCGTGGGCGCAACGTCGCGGACATCCTTGAGCCTGCCTACAAACGCATGACCGCAGCAGCAGAACGCAAAGCTTTTGGAGGCACGTCATGAACCGAGATGAAGAGGTGGAAGAGCGGGTAATAGGCGTCGCTTGGTATCGGCCCGAACAGTGGGAGCGATTGCGCCACATCTCGTCCGACGCAGACGAGCTTGAGGAGACTTATGCGGACTGGCTGCAACTGGTCTCGCAAAAATGCGAGGAGCTTGAGAAGCTTGGAGTCTCTCTACGGAAGGTAGATGTAGACGTGAATGAGTTGTTGCTGTGGTGCGGCATGAGAAACCTTCCGGTGGACGGCAAATCTCGCGCACGCTTCGTCACGGAGAAGCTTCGCACAATGAACCTCGATTTTCGGAGTCTTCAATGACTGAGGAGAGACTCGGCAGGCTTCCGCCCCGCTACTCTTTCGCGCTCAACCCGCACGAAGAGATGCGCTGCACCAGATGTCCGCAGTGCGGCCAGCCCACGCGGTTGCGCAAGTTTGCGCTGCTCGTCGGCATCAAAGATTATGGGATGGTGGTGCTCGGCAAGACCTGCCGATTCTGTCCGATCTGCGAGTTTATCATCGCCCATCAGGACGAGTTAGAAGGATTGCTGGCTGCCAGTTTCGTCACGAGCCAGCCTGAAGTGATCGGCAGCGACTACTACGTGCTCGGAACGGTGGAGCGGAAAACTTGGCGCAAGGGCCTGCGCGATGCTACCACGCCGAAAGAAGTGCTTGACCACACAGCGGACTTCAAGAAGGAGTTCGATCTCCACTACGAGCCTGGCGGTTGGTATCCTACGGACGAAGAAGATAAGAGCGAGAGGCAGGCTTGAACCGCGAGCTTTTGGGTTATGAACCTGAGTGCGACCACCGCACGCCGCTTTGAAACCTTTGGCAGAAACAAATAGGGAGCGTCCGATGGCGGCATCTGCCATCGGACGCTTACAGCCGCACCTCAAACTAAAAGTTTATCTTGATGTCGAATTGAAAACAGTTCGGCTCAGTTCAAAACCGATCTCACCCTTGAGTTTTCACTGACCTGATCTTATTAGCGGGACGGCAGCGAATGCCTACGTCTCCTGCGGGAATGACGCCGCGCGCGTCCTGCTTGTCGATGCTTTTCAGTCTGCCTGGACCGTGACGAGCGGCAGGCTGCGATAGCGTTTCCCGGTCAGCCTCGCCAGCGCATTGACTACTGCGGGCGAGATCACCGGAACCGGCGGCTCGCCGCAGCCCGAAGGAGCCTCGGCGCTCGGCACGATGTGAACGTCCACGGCGACGGGCGCATCGGGCATATAAGGTGGGACGTAGCCGTCGAAGTTCCGCTGCTCGACGAGGCCGTCATGAAGCGTGATCGCGCCCTTCGCCATGAGCTGCGACAAGCCGAACCCGACGCCCGCTTGAAACTGGCTTTCGACGGTGAGCGGGTTGACCGCGATACCACAGTCAACGGCGACCGTCACGCGATGAATTTTGGGTCGCTTGTTCTCAATAGAAACGTCCACGGCGCAGGCGACGCCCGTCCCGAACGACTCGTGGCAGGAGATTCCGGCGGCGTGACCTTTCGGAAGCTTGCGCCGCCAGGCCGCGCTCTTCGCTTCCAACAAATCCAACGCGGCGAGCAGCTTCTTGGCTTCCGGCTTGAGGAGTTTGCGGCGGTAGGCGATGGGGTCTGTTTTGGCGCGCGCGGCCAACTCGTCAATCAACGTCTCCATCACGTATGCCGAGTGTGTATGCCCGACCGAGCGCCACCACAGCACTGGCACGTTGACCGCTGGGTGGTGAACCGAGACGTTGAAGTTAGGGATGTTGTAATGAGTGTCGGAGACGCCTTCGACGGACGAATTATCAACGCCGTCTTTCATCATCATGGCGAAAGGTGTGCCGGCCAGAAGTGACTGGCCCACGATCACGTGTCGCCACGCCGAAGGCATCCCGTCCGCGCCTATCCCGACTTCGACGCGATGCACGTGCATCGGGCGGTAATAGCCTCCTCGTATGTCGTCTTCGCGCGTCCAGATAAGTTTGACCGGAGTGCCGCGCAGTCGCCTGGCGATCTGCGCCGCCTCGCGCTGCACGTGGGAATCCGTGACGGCCCGCCGCCCGAAGCCGCCGCCTGCCATCTCGGTGTGAAACGTGACCTGCTCGGGTTTGAGCCCGAGGACTTCGGCGATAGCCATCTGGTCGAACGTCTGAAACTGTGAACCGGCCCAGGCTTCCGCGCGGTCGCCGTCTACACGGACGGTCGTGTTCAAAGGCTCCATCGGCGCGTGTGGCAAGTACTGGAATTCGTATTCGGCGACAATGAGGTTTGACGCGGCGATGCCTTCGATGGCCTTCGCGTCTCCGCGTGCGACAGACTTCAGCCCGGCGGTGCGCGCGAGCTGTTTGTACCGCTCACGCAACTCAGAACTGTCGGCACGCTCGACGCCGTTGAAATCCCATTCGATCTTCAGCAGGTCGCGCGCACGCTTCGCCGTCCAGAACTTGTCGGCGACGATGGCGACGCCCGTCCCGCCGCGCGTCACGGGAATCTCGAACACATCTCGCACGCCTTCTGTTGCGCGCGCCTGATGGTCGTCGAAGCTCCTGACCTTCGCGCCGAAAACAGGCGGGTGCGCGACGACTGCCACTTTCATGCCGGGAAGGTCCAGGTCTAAGCCGAACTTCAGCGAGCCGTCACACTTCGGGCGGCTATCGAGTCTCCGCACCTTCTTCCCCACCAGGCGAAACTCCGACGGGTTCTTGAGCCGCACCGTGGCTGGCACGGGCTGGCGCGAGGCATCAATCGCCAACTCCGAATACTTGAAGGACTGGCCGTTTGGCCCGTGAACGACGCTCTGTTCCGTGCGACATTGATCGGGCGCGACGTTCCAGCGCTTGGCGGCTGTGGCGACGAGCATCGCACGGGTCTTCGCGCCCAGTTCTCGGTATTGCTGAAACGAGTGCGCGATGGAGCCGGAGCCGCCGACCATCTGGATGCCGAAGACAGGGTCTTTATAAATGTCGGCGGCGGGAGCGAGTTCGGCCACCACCTGCGACCAGTCCGCGTCCAACTCGTCGGCGAGGATCATCGGCAGCGCCGTCTGCACGCCCTGGCCGAACTCCAGACGGTTCACCTGAATGATGACACGTCCGTCCGGCCTGACATGCACAAAGGCGTCCGGCGGGTAATTTTTCTGCTGCGGGTTTGGCGGGCCTCCCTCCTGCGCTGTCGCAGGAAGATCGAGTGTCAGCGCCAGGAGCAGGCCGCCCGCGGCGGTGGCGGAGACGCGCAGAAAGCTGCGCCGGTTGAGCTGTTGGTCGTCGGTCTTCTTGGTCGCGGCTGACATTCTTGTCCTCCCTTACTTGAGCTTCTGTGACGCGACCTTGATGGCCTCGCGGATGCGGACGTAGGTGGCACAGCGGCAGATGTTTCCGCCCATAGATTCGTCGATGTTGGTGTCAGTCGGCCTGGGCGTGTGCTTCAGAAGAGCGACAGCCGTCATGATCTGTCCGCTCTGACAGTAGCCGCATTGAACCACGTCCTGTTCCACCCATGCGTCTTGAACAACGCGACCGACCGGGTCATCCTTCATCGCCTCGATTGTTACCACGGGTCGGTCACCGAGCAGCGAAATCGGGAGCATGCAGGAACGGGTCGCCACCCCGGCCACGTGCACCGTGCAGGCTCCGCACGCGCTGACGCCGCAGCCGTATTTAGTGCCCGTCATCTTCAAGTCTTCACGCAGCACCCAGAGCAGCGGGGTCGAAGGGTCAACCGATACCTCTTTGCGCTGTCCGTTTATGTTGAGTTGATACTTTGCCATGGTTGCTCTCCTTATCTCCCTGGCGGGCACGGCGTCCCGGCATCCACCCAGCGGCGGGTCGCGGCGACAAATTCTGCATGCGAAAGCGGCGGCAGCGTGCGCATAGTGCCGTCGGGCCGGCGTCCGGGATTCCATGCCCAGAGCACGAGCGCCTCTTCCTCGTGGTGTTTGAGCAATCCCGGCCCGTCGAGGTTGCCATTCTTCGAGCGGTCGGTGACAGCCCGACAAACGGCCGCACTAGATAAGGGGTTGTCGTTCACGTCCTGCCACTTCATGGAGAGCGGCGCGAGGTGCCAGTTATGCCCGCCGGGGACGCCGGTGCTGTCGGCGTTGCTCTCCTGATGGCAACTCGCGCAATTCAGGCCGGGCACGCCCTTGCCCTCCGGGCCTCGAATCACGTTGGCGAAGTGACGCTGCCGGTCGTCCCCCTGCTGCGGATAGTTTGTGGCGGTGTGACAGTTAATGCAACGCGGGTGAGTCAGGACCGAATAGACCTGCTCCCATGCGGCGAGACCCTCGGCGCGGTCCGCGGCGGAACGCCTTCCGTCACGCGTCTGTCCGAGCGCGCCGGAGACAATCACCCACGCCCCGAACGCAAAAAAGAGGGTTGAGATGAGAAGGCTGACGACGCGATGGCGCGGCATGAAAGTCCTCCTGATAAACCCGTCGGGTCGGGCCGGAAACGGGACGCGGCGAGTTGAATTGCAAATTATTAAATCACAATATTGATATTCAAGAAATAGACGGTTGTTGACCCGAACGCAGAAGGGCTTCCGGGTTGACGCGCCCATTACCCTCTCTATCACCTCTTTTCAGAGACAATACCCTTTGCCGAAACTCAAGAAGCCCGAAACATGAATCATGTTTCGGGCTTCTTGAGGTTATGTGTGTTCCTCTCATGTGACTTTACCCATCAGTGTGCCGCATATTGAAGCAACGGTTTGCCGAAAGTACAAATTCGGGAGACGCGCGGTGTAGCGTCAAGGTGGGGCGCGCTCAGGCCAGACGGCCAGGGTCACTGCAAGGGCGAATCCGGCGGCGGAATCTCCGCCGAAGCTTCTTCCTCGACACTCGTGACGCCGTCCACATTTTCCAGTTCGCTCATCTTGGTGGAGGCGCAAGACCCGGAAATTATCCCGGTTATTGGCAGTACATTGTCGACCTTCATTCCTTTGGCGGCCAGCTTGGCGGCCAACTCGTGTATGTTCTCAAGCGCATCATCGGCAATGGTAACGATTATTGGCTTTCTCTTCTTGGGCACGGCCCTCTCTCCTTGGTGATATGCTGGCGATAGCACGAACTATACGCCCGGAGGGCTTGCTGAGCAATTCAAGCATGCGGGACGGGAGCGGACTGATTCCGCGCGCTCACTGAGGGGCCTGAACCAGACCAGACCCGACATCCACCGAGGACAGACTGAGCGGACGCGCAGATTGCAGCAGGCGACTCCAAAGCGCGGCCCCTGACTCACCTGTGGCCTGAGACCAGAGGGCGGCAATCCCGGCCACGTGTGGAGTCGCCATGCTGGTTCCGTCAAAGAGAGCGTGTAAGCCCTGAGATACAGGCACGCTGGAGAACACGGCCACGCCCGGGCCTGCAATGTTGACTCTGCCGCCAACGCCTGTGAGTTGACTGCTGCGTGCGGAAAATCTGGCGATCTGCAACTGGCTGTCGAGCGCGGCCACGGCCATCGAGGCGTCGGCGTTGGCCGGCGGCGTGACGAACCCTGGGTTTGATGGCCGATTGGCATTGTTGCCCGCGGCGGCGACAACCAGAGTGCCCGCGTTCAAAGCCCTGCGGATAGACTCCTCGTACTGCATTAGCTGCTGGTTTATCGGCACCTCTATAGATAAAGAGACGACCTGACACCCATTGCTAATTGCCCATTCGATTCCGGCGGCGACGATGCCGGTCGGAGCCTGCGGTCTAGGCTGGGCGTGGTTGAAAACCTTTCCGACGAAGATTTGAGATGCGAAGGCCACCCCGTATCGCCGGACACCACTCGCTGGCCGTTGCGGGCCGCAGGCCGTCCCGATGCAGTGAGTTCCGTGCCCGTGAATGTCCTGAACGGGGAACCCGCTGAAACTCCTGCTGACGATGGCGCGCCCGCGGAAATCCGGATGCTGGAAATCCAGTCCTGTGTCCAGGACGGCGACCTTGATTCCTTGCCCGTTTCGTTGAGAAGTGCTGACACGAGTGGCTTGCAGACCCCATGTGAACTGAGAGGTGTCCTGAAACGTGGCCGAGATTTCGGCATCCTCACCCGCCACAGCCCCGGTGCGGCTGGAGAGTTGGTCATACAATTGGTTGACAGCGTCCTTGTATCCGCGCAGGTATTCTAAAGGGAGTTCGCCGGGCAGTGTGCCCGAAGGATAAGCGATATACTCAGGCTCTATGGCTAGGATCGGGCTGTCGGCGTCAGCCGCCGAAGCCGCTAGCGCTTGAACGGACTCTTCGCCAGAGATCAGCGCGATGCCGAGGTTATCGAACTGCACGACCTCGCTCTCGGCCAAATCTTTGGCCTCGATAGCGCCTCCTTCGTAGTCGCTCGAAGAGGCTACTTCGCGAAGCCCGGCCACCTGATTGAGCGTGGACAGGATCATTGCCTTGCTGGCAGATGCTTCTTTCTTGAACACGACGATGAACCGTCCTGTGGTCTCGACGCCGCCCCCTTCGCCTGTGATCTCGGCGGGCGGAACAGCCGAGAGGACGACACCGGCTTCGCCGCCCTCGCCTGTCTTCTTGCCCCTGGATTTTCTGGCAGCCTTTCTGGTCACCATGATATCTACCTCCTCATCTATAATTATGTCTTGCCGTAGAGAAGCTACAGACAGCCGTGCGAATCGGCTTCGGCGAACCATCGCTAGGCGATTAAGCCTCATCAGCCATTCAGTAAAGGGAGTTATGGCCGATACTGACCATTCGACCCGACAAGTTTTTGGACATCCGTGTGATTGGCGAAGGCGGTGACGGCCCCCTCTATTTTTGGCTTCAGCGACGTATCACCTAATTCCTCGCTAATTACGCTATAGACGTTTCGCAGTAGCTCGGCGGGCGTAGGAGTAAGCACCGCTCCGGCCTCATCAGCGTCGGCTGAAAGCGAAAGCAGGCGCGCTTCGACCGGAGCAACGAGGTCTGCCGTAAAGGAAGAAGGAACATCCGCTGCCAGCGATGCCACGTTAGCCTGAAAGACCGTCTGGACGATGCCGAGCAGGAACTGACGCCAGACGTTCAGGTTATTTATGCTTCCGCTAATCCCCAGATCACTCAGTGCCCGCACCACGGCTGCGTCCGTTTCAGGGCCAAAAACTCCGTCCCTGCCAACGCTGTGGCCAAGCACAAAAGTGAGTGCGTTCTGCACAAAGAAGGTCGCCGTTTTGGAGGTGCGCCTGAAGCCGGGCGCAAGGTCGTCTATGTGAAAATGATCGCGGTGCGCCGCGTTGAAGTCATAATTGAGCACTTGGCCGAAGTGCATCCTGAGCACAGCCTCTACGGCCAGATAAAGCGGGCGATTTCCGCCCTGAAAACCGTCATGCAGGGTCGCAAACGTTTTATCCGGCCAGAATATTCCGTCTAAATCCAAAGCTCTGCCCATGCCGTGAAAACCGGGCTTGTCGACAAAAGCTCCGGCGCTTGTAATGATCCTCGCTCTACCGAAAGGCGTCAGCTCCCAGAGCTGCTCGAAGCAGCGATCCAGTTTCGCTTCAAACTCAGCGGTGGCGAAAAAGGTGGCCGGTCCGCCCTCCGTGCCGTAATCCTGATTATTCCTTCGGTCGTAATGCACGGGGACGCCGCCGCCCAGTGTCCTGAAGGAGTTATTTGGTCTGCTCATGGTGTATCTCTATCATTGACTGGAAAGGGAGAAAGAGAAGTCCGGTCGGGCTTCTCTTTCTCACCGGGGAGTAACACAGGTTTGTGGTAAGCCTGCGGTCGTTGGTTATCAAACGCCCTCTTATTTAATTCTGTAGCTGAGCGCGAAGCCGAAGCTCCAACGGTAGTTTTTCTCTACCGGAATTTCGTCCACGCCTGCGGGGAGCGCGAGTCCCTCGAAGAGATTTCCCGCCAGCTTTTGCTGTTTGCCCGCGTAACCGCCGAAGGTAAAGAACATTCTTCTTTCGAGCATGCTCAGTGATGGCCCGACGAGAAACTCCATATCCGTTCCCTTGTTATCGTTCTTGGCGGTAATCCCGAGCGTGAAATGCACCCCGTCAATAAAGCCCGTCCGGCGCTCTGTCAAAAGCCCGTTCAAAAATACTGCGGGGATGATGCGCGTGGGCGAACTCTCCTTGAGGCCGATGACCGTCGTCAGGTTGGGCTTGCCATCGACCAGGACCTGATTGCCCTGCGCGTCCTGCTCGAATCCCTGCACGCGTATGTATTCCCTCTTGCGCAAGGGCGAGAAAATCAGCCCGCCGGAGATACTGAAGAACGGCGCGTTGCCGAAGGTGAATTTCGCTTTGAAAGGGCTGGTGAGAATCGGCTGCGCCTCGGTCACCCCTTGTCTCGGAGTTACTTCGAGCTGTATGTCAACGTCATTCGTCTCTTCAAACTGTCCGACGACAGCCTCGCTGAAGAAAGCATGCGGATCGCACAAGACCCTCAGCACATTGGTTCTCGCATCGATGACCTTTTGCAAATCCGTTCTAATCTCGGCGAGATTTCGCTCGTAGTTTGCGATGTCAGCCAGTAAGTCATCAGCAGTTTCGGCAGCCACACGCAGTTGTTCTCCGATGGACTGCCCTCCATTATCTTTGTCGACGCAGTTCGGGTGAGCTTCTCTGATTGCGTCTGCCCGGCCCCTGAATCTGCTGACTTCGCGTTTCAGAGTTTCAAGCCGCGCGCCTAATCTATCCAGCGTCGCGCGGTCTACTCCGTTCGGGCCGATCATAGGGTCCACGACGTTAATGAAATTTTTCGAGGCGAGGTGCAAGCTTGCGCGTGTCTGATTGGGAGTAAAAAGCGGCAGCCTCGCAGCGTTATAGGCGTCGGTGAGACTCCTTGATGCTCCCCTTTGGCCTGTCAGGTCTTTACCATCACCATTCTGATTATCAACAATAAAACTCAGATTGGTGACAGCCGTATCAACGTCGCTCAGAAGGGTGTTTACCTTTTGCTTTGCCAGTGCGCAAACATCTTCAGCCTGAGGCGCAACACCAGCAGCACCCCCACCCGCCGGAGCGGCTGGCTTAAATTCACCGAGACTGCCGACGATGAGCGGCACGAACGCATCCAGGGCAGGCTCAAGGACGGGCGTCGCCTGTATGGTTAACTTGTAGGTGTAGAGATACGGATTCTTGTTATCAACGACGAGGATGACGCGCTCATTTCTTTTGAAACGGCGCGTAGAAGTGACAAGCTTTCCGCCGTTGTCAGGCTTTCCGCCTTGATAAAGATTTCCATTACGTGCGTCAAGATAGAAGACATCGTCGCCGGAAACCGCCGATGGGGCCGGCATCACGTTGATGTCGCACGGGGGAGCTGGTAAGGATTGAGGGCGCATCATGCTGGCGCGCGCATCCGAGACGGCGTCGGCTGTAAATGAGGAGTTGATTTGAGGGGTTAAACGGGTGGGAGCTTCCCGCCTCGTTCCATTTGATGCGCCCTCAAGTAGATAGTTGACATGCGCACGTGCGTTGGTACTCGCCCCGGCAGGCAACGTAGTGTTAGACGGCGGCGCGCTGACATTCGCCTCGGCGGTTTCAAGCGGCACTAATTTCGGAGCATTGACCTGAACCAGCCTGATCTGGGCGGCCACTACGGTGAGGCTGAAATTAAGTGGCAACGCCTCGGCACCGGGCGCGCCAACATCGATGACCTTGACCTGAAAGTTATAGGGTTGCGTGCGCGCCACCCTGGGAGTGCCGGTCACAGTGCCGTTGGGCCGCAGCATGAGTCCTGGCGGCAACTCACCACTCGTGAACGCCCAGCGAAAGACGGGCGAGCGTGAGTCAGACTTCAGCCGCAGGCCATATTTATCTCGCAGCACCGATTCGATATTAACGCGATATGCTTCACCCGCTCTCACGTCAGGCAGGCTGAAAGCTTCAGATGCGGCCTGGCCCTGGGCCTGGAGCGGCAGCCCGCAGAACATTAACGATAAACATAGGGATATCACACGAATTAGCTTCATGGTCATTCCTCCGGCATTACCAGCAAAGTCCTCATCGCTGTGGCGATTTCTGTTTCCAACCCTTAATGACTCGAAATGTGAAAAGATAACAACGAGTCGCAACGAATCGTGGACAGGGAATGGCGTGAGCGACGCGAGCGTAGCTAAGAACAGACAAGGGGGGCTATGGAAGCCGAAAATTGTGTGGCAAGATCGGGCGATGTAAAAAGCGGCTGACCCGGTGTGGCGGTTGTTACCACGACTCGGATAGGCTCTAAATACTTGCTTGCCCCGGCCAAAGTCGTACAATACGGGCTGGTCGCCCCATTCAACCCTTTACGCACCAGGACAGACTTAGCTTGCAGGCTGAATGCTTAAGAACCCGGCCGAAACAATTGGGAGGAAAGTATCACAAGCAGGCGGTTTCGTAGAAAGTATGAGCGAGGCTGCTCATGCCCATCACGCACGTGAACTATTTTCAAGCCTGATAAGGCCGGAAATGACAGACCCCACCCAAGATAACTCGAAGGCCCGGCAAAATGTTAGCCGCGAGGCTTTGGAGCGGTTTTTAAAACGTCTCTCACCTAACCTTGATGAAGCAGGTCGCCTTTACACACGTCTGCACGGGAAACTTGTCGGCTTTTTCAACCTGAGAGGCATTTCAGACCCGCTCAGTGCTGCTGATGAGACCCTTGACCGCGCGGCCATCAAAATGGCTGCCGGAGCGCCCGTGCCTGACGTGAATAGATACTGCTCGGGAATCGCCCGCAACATCGCTAAGGAGAGAATGCGACTCATGCAGCGCGAGGTTTCAGCTTTTCGCAACTTTATCGAAAACCTCGCCGATTCTTCCGAGGAGCAGGTGGAAAGAATCTCTCACGTATTGAAACCTTGTTTTGAGCAGCTAGTCGCCGAAGACCAGAAACTGCTTGCGGCCTACTGTCAGGTGTTACGCGGCAGTGCCCGCATCGAGCACCGCCGCCGTTTAGCCGAGACTATGAAGACGACTATGCTGGCCTTGCGGATGCGCGTGACGCGCCTGCGCAAGACCTTGACGGATTGTGTTAAGAGTAGCCTGAATGAAACTTAAAAGCGCCATATGAGTATGCAACAAATCTTTGATTTGTTGCATACTCATATGGAGATATTGTGGCATTAAGCTTCAGTCGGAATGTAACCCCCTCGCAAAAGAATGACTGACGAACGCATCATTGCTTACCTACTAGGAGAACTGCCGGAAGATGAGTCGGAGCAGTTTGAGGATGAATGCTTTGCCCAGGAGGACTGGCCGGCCCAGATCAGCCTCGGCGAAGAAGATTTGATAGACGCTTATTTGCGGGGCGAACTCACACAGGAACGGCGACAGCGCTTTGAGCGGAATTACTTGGTCACTCAGGCACGCCAGGAGCGCGTCGCTATGGCTGCCGCACTTCTACGCCAAGTTGACGAATACCAGAGCACCTCGAAAGTAGCTGTCGCCGCAAGGCAGGCCGGCCTGACATGGGGTGAGCGATTGCGCGCCCTCTGGAACAATCAAGGGTTGGCGTTGCGCGCCGCCGCGTCGCTCGGGGCGGTGGCAATCTTAGCCGGCATTTTATGGCTCTCGCTTTTCCGCGGGGCATCACCTAAGAGCTATGCCCCGCTTATGCTAACCCCCGGCGTCCAGAACCGCGCCGAAGGCGTTCAAGCCGCTAAGGTAAGACTCCCGCTTAATGCCGACGGTCTGAGAATTACTTTAATTCTTCCCGAGCGGTTGCCTCCGGCGGTACGCTATCGCGTCGAGTTAGAGAATGAGGACGGAGAGACGCGGCCTTTGGAGGTAGCCGGACAGGACGCCCGGTCCGTCTCGGTGGTGATCCCGGTTTCCCAAGTCGAACGAGGGCAGTTCGTCTTGAACCTCTTTGCGACCGGCGCCGACGGCACAGAGCGACTCGTCAGCGGCGGCTACTTCTTCACAGTGGAATAGCTCTCCGCTCGCCGCGCACTTCGCCGTGAGCGATGGCGGCGATACCACCACCCGACGCCTGTCAGCATCGCAAACAAAACCCCGCCCGCAATAATCTTCGGATAGACTGACGTCGCGACCGCAGGCGTTGTCCTTATGACCTGCCGATAGTCGCCCTGCAACGTAAACGCCGCCCAGTAATAAGGAGACTGCCAATTCGGTTCCTGCCGGATACTATTCTGCGCCGCGCGCAAGGCCGCCGCCGGGGTCATGCCCTTGTGCAGCATGTTGTCGTAGAAACGCTTCATCAACTCGGCGGTCGCCTTGTCTTCCACCTTCCACAAACTCGACAGCACGCTGGACGCGCCCGCGTACATAAACCCGCGAGTGAGACCCAGCAGGCCCTCGCCGCGCACGTCTTTGCCGAGCGCCGTCTGGCACGCGCTCAAGACGACCAGACTGACCGGCGCGCGAAGTCCGTAAATGTCTTGCAGCCCGACGAAGCCGTTCTGCGATCGCCCGTCGGGGTTGACCGTGGAAAGCACCAGGCCCGAAAATTCTGGCCGTTTCGGATCAAGGAAGCCGTGCGTGGCGAAATGAAGAATTGCGTACTGCGTCAAATCCGTCCTGAGTAGTTGTTCGCGGCTGGCGGCGAAATCCGTCGCTACGAAAGTCTCGCCCCCGGCCACGTCACGCAGGTTGGCTAACTCGCGCTTGGCATAAAAGAGGGGCTTGAGGACGGAAGGGTCGAAAGTATCCCCATTGAGTTCGATGTCGCGCAAAGCGTGCTGCAAAGGCCCGGGCTCCGGCGCTTGCAGGGCGGCCACTTGTTCGCCGCCACTTGTGCCTTTGCGCAGCTTATAGTTCGACTCAAAAACCGGGTTGCCGAAAGCCGCCAAGACCTTCGCCGCCGGCTGACGCCGGGCCGCCTCTTGCTGCAACTCTCCCAGGACGGAGGCCGAGGGGGCGTTAATGATTTCGTAGCGGGCGACGAGGGGTTCGTTATCGGCCGACCGTATCGGCAACACCTGAAACGGAATGTAATGGAGCGCGCCGTCGGCCACGATGATAAGCCGGGGCTTGTTCAATTCCGCCACCACGGGCGACAGAACCAGCCGACTCAATTCCTGCATAGCCGGGGTTAATTCGTCCGCGGCGTCCGTGCCGGGGACGGCGGCCAGCAGTTTGTGAACTTTACGCGCCGCCTCGTTGATCTGCGCCTGCGCAGGCAACTCGTAACTCGTGATGGTCTCGCGCGTCACGACCCAAACGTAGCTCTTGTCCTCGCCCAGACTGTATTCCAAAAGCGTGGTCTGGTCGTCAGCGATAACTTCCTCCTGGATTCGCCGCAAACTCCAGGCCGTGGGCTGGGTGATTTGCTCGTAAGAAGGGTATTGCGCCCGGATGGTTTCGGTGACTTGTTTATACTCGGCCTCCAGGCGCGACAGTTCCGCCTCCAACGCATCCAGTTCTTCCGCCCTGTATGTCCTGCCCAGCAAGGCGACTTTACTGTTGTCTTTCACCCGGAGCGATTGACGAAGCGACTTTTCCCGCGCGGCCAGTTGCGGGTCAAGTCCGGGCACAAGGTTGGTCTGTGTCGCGCGCAGCAACTCCGCCAGCGAGCGCGCACGCCCCAGTTCGCTGGTCTCAAAAGCGCGCACGTCAAGGCCCCGCGCCGGTTCCGCCTGGTGCTTGCGCATCAGACATTCGACGTAACTCTCGTAACGCTCGTGCACCGTCGCAGAAAAGGCCGTCGTCAGGTCGCGGCTGGTAGAGACGCGGCGCATGTTCTCAGTAACTTCAATTGACTGCCGCAAATAATTCTCCGCCGCGTCGTAGTTCCCGCTCCTCAACTCCAACCGGCCTAGCGCATAATAGACGGCCCCCTGATTGACCCTGTCGGAAAGATTGTTAAAGGTCTCCAGCGCCCGTCGGTAATTCTGGCGCGCGCGTCCGAGCTGCCCCTGCTGCTGATAGATTTGGCCCATCAACCCACGCACCTGCGCCGCCTCCTTCGGGTTGACGGCCTTCATATAAATGGGAAGGGCAATTTCCAAATGCTGAAGGGCCGCGGCATATTCGCCCATCGAACCATAAACCCTGCCTAAATATTCGTGGCAAAAGGCTGCGTCGAGACTACCAGGGGCGACGCTGTCGAGAGCCTGCCGGAGGAGAGTTAAGGCTTCGGGGTAGTGTCCTAAGTAGTAGTGAGTGGTTCCGAGCGCGAAGGTCGCCAGCATGTCATCACGAGCGTCCGGCGTCTGGCGAAAATAGTCCAGCGCCCGCTGGTACTGAGTGAGGGCGTTTTCCGGCAGCCCGTTGTCGTTGAAGACCGCCGCCAGTCCGGCGGCAATCTGGCCCATCTTGGCCGGCTCGGCCCTTTCGTCGAGCAGACCCTGGGCTTGGATGAAGAACGAAATGGAGCTTTGCCACTCCGCTTTGCGCTGCTCAATGAACCCTAACATAATTAAAGCCTCAGCCTGCTCCGGGGGGTTGTTCAACTCCCTCCAGAGCTGTAACGCTTTTTCATAGTTCCGTGTGGCCTCGGGGAGTGTGTTTTGTGCCAGGTAGCAGCGCCCGATCTGGGAATAGGTGCGGGCCAGCCCCGGTTTGTCGTCCAGAGCTTGCCAGAGGCCGAGAGCTTCTTGCGCCATCTCTAAAGCTATCGTGTGCTTGTCATAATTCTGGTGGTCGCTGAGCGTGAGGAGCGCCTGTGCCTGACCGGGAATGTAGCCAATCCGTTTGCTCAAACTGAGGGCGTCACGCGCAAATTCTTCGGCCCGGTCAAACTCCTTCAGGTACATGTAAGCCGACGCCAACCCGTTTAAGTTATCAACCTCGGCTTCGAGCGAGGGCGTCTGCTTAAGTAGGGCCAAGGCTTGGCGGTGGCTGTCGAGTGCATCCTGCGGCTTATTTAATATTAGCTGGAGATGGCCCGCGCGGTTGAGGACCCGGGCCGCCTCAATCGTCTCGCCCGCACTAATGAAGAGGCGGGCGGCCTCCTCCAGCCTTTTCAGAGCTTCCTGCCGCTCCTCCAGACTAATGGCGTCGTCGTTAACCGACGCCGCAGTTTGCCGGGCCGCCTCTCTGGCATCCGGCGTCTCCGGCGCCCGCGCGCGCGCGACAAGACAGAGCAGTACGGCCAGGAGCATGAGGAGGCCGCGCTGTACATTCATTCGGCTCATAGCGATGACGGTGTGGCTCTCGTTACGCCGGACTTACATAGACCGAAGCATGTTCGAGCTAAAACTCTGGCAATCCGTGTGCTTCCCTATTCCGCCGTGGTGCGCCGAAAATTCCGACGCACCACGGCGACGCGCCGCTCGCGCAGGGAACATTGATGCGTGCCTTACGCATCCCTTCGATCGGACTCGGAGAAGAAAGTCTTGCTTACCGGAAACGCAGTCTCTTTCTCTTCCGGGGCCTCTTTCCCTCTCTCACGGCGCGCGCGGGTATCAATCGGGTAATTTTTAATGGACGGGCAAGTGCAATCCTCATCGCCGGTCGGGTCGCTCGGAATCGGCTTACTCAGCGAGTTCAAGTTGCTCAGTGTGCCTTCATCATTGTAAACGAGGTTCATCATGTCTTCTCGTAATTCCTTCAAGCCGTACCGCCCGGGTTCTTTACAAATATCCTTCTCGGTTTGATCGCGCTGCTCCTGACCTTGCGTCCTGTCGTACTCCTCCTTGTCTTCCTGCATGCGAGTCTCGCGCTTGGTCACCTCAAAATACCTGAGGAGGAAAGCGCGCCAGCAGGTCTCCTCGAAGTCGTATTTTTCATACTCCCCAACGAACGGGGGGTCAGCCTTCGGCTGGGACCAGATCGGGTTGTCAGCTTCCGGCTCGGACCAGGGGAAGTAGACGGAAAGTCCGTGCGAGTATTGATACGCCGGCCCGGCAAATTCGTTGCGGACGATTATTTTGTCATAGCACTTGAACTCGGGGTCATCCTTAAGCTCTTCTTTCTTTAACAGATCTCTCACTTTGCAACAGGCTGCTTTGATTCTCTCCAGTTCGCAAGGCAGCGGATCGCCTGATTTCTCCGCATACTCATCGCAGAGCCTAATGAAACATATGCAGAAGTCAACGAGGTCAGTGTAGCTCTCCTGCCAGTAGCTTTGCGCCTTCCAGTGAGACAGCAGAATGAAATTCTCCGCCAGTAGACCGACCAACGCACGAGTCATATCGGGCACGGTCTCTGGCTTACACGGTAAAGGCAAAGCGGTCGCGGACCCTGGCTTACGCAATTCCAAAGCGGCGATAAGAGCCCTGGCTAATTCCTGCACCCCGTCTTTGATGTCTCCGACTTTGTCCAAGTTACACAGGCATAAGTCGAAGGAGTAGCCGGCCAGCAGAAAGTCCGTGCTGTTATACAGACATAAGTAGAAAATATCCACCACCAGTTTTTTGACATTCACCTTACTCCCTTCTTTGAACACGCGGATCAGTATCTGGCGGTAGGGCCAACTGCCGACGAAAGCGGGGCCTTGCGTCGCCAGCATGTAGTTGGCCGCGCCCTTCAACTCGTTGGCCGTGCCCTTCAACTCGTAAGCCACTTCCAGGGCGCTCACGGAACAGCTATGGAAGCTAATCAGTTCCAGCCGGGAGCCTTCCGGGTCAATCTCTTCCTTGAAAGTCTTTAACACTTGGCCGAGTTCCTTCAACGTCAGCGACTGCACGTCGGCGTGTTCGTCGAACAGGAAGATGTCATTGCCCACCACCACGCCGTGCCCGAGGATGAAAAGCATGTAATGCCTGGCCGGGTATCTGATTCGACAAAAATCCAGGAAACTCTCAAGCGACTCTTTAGGGCTCGGCTCTTGGGGCACGCCCCGCGCGGGGTATGCGCGCCCGCCCCTGTTGGCCGGCGGCAACGGCGGATCGTAGTCATTAATGTTGTGGCAGCTCTTGAGAAGCTCTTTGAACTTCTCTCGAACCTTATCCCCACAACGAGTTTTCTGATTTCTCCAGAGCTTGTCTTCGAGCAGGTCTCTGACGAAAGGGTCATCGGAAGCGCAGAACCCAATGTTTGACCCGCCGTGCGTTTTAAGCTTTTCGATAATGTTAACGTCGAAGATGTGAGTCGGCGTCCCGACGGTTTGGGGATCGAACTGCGTGACGACGTTGACGTTGGGGTGAAATCCGGCCTCTTTGATGGCTTTGAGTTGCGTTACGACGCCGGGAGCGAGTGGATTGTCGCTCGCAAAGTAGAACATCAGCGTCCATTCTCTTTCCTTTATTTCGTCCATGAGTAATCAGCCTCTCTTCTCCCTTACGGGTAAATTAAACTACGGGCCTGCCACCATTACACCCTCGTCAACATGCTCCGATTCAAGGGCTAAAGGTTTCCGTTCGATGTCTACCTTAAATGCACACTCACGCCGAAATATCACTCGCGGGCAATGAAGCTTTCACCCGGCTTTAGAAAAGCTTGAAAAATCTACTGCGTGCGTTGTGACACTTGCGCTCTGCGCGCAACTGTGTTGGCTTGGAAGAGATGATAAGCGTGAGAGGATTGTCCGCCGATTAAACCTCTATCATTGGGTTCGGCAATCCGCGTCGGGATTAAAAACGAGTTTATTCACGCCTGAAGCTCGCCGGCGATTCTTACCAACTTGACGAGACATATATCAGAGTTAATAAGAACTGTAAATATTTTTCAGCAGTGCGGCTGACGGGTAGTGGCCTATTAGCCGATTTTGATTGGTCTAAAAGCAACAAGACCATTTTGCTCCTGCTACAAAAGGGCTGCTATTTTTGTTCCGAGAGCGCCGGGTTCTATAAAACTCTCATCCAGCAAACAAGGGATGGAAATGTAAATTTGTCGCCGTTCTTCCGCAGGAGAAGGAAGAAGCCGAAAAATACCTAAAAGCCCTTAGCATTTCGGGAATCGAGGTCAGGCAATCTCAGCTTGATTCGCTTCTTGTCGCCGGCACTCCCACCATCATCATCGCCAATGATAATGGCGAGATTACCGACGTATGGCTCGGAAAGCTATCGCCCGAAGCGGCTGTTGACGGCCATGCTAAATCTGGCATAATCCTCTTATGAGTAGCCAGCCCGATGACAAGCCGCTCCTCTCTGGGTCGGCTCCTCGCTGAAAGATCTGCGGGGCTTCCCGGAAGAGGTGAAGGACGAGATCGGCT
>DASVXV010000075.1:0-7773 GCA_036392495.1 Pyrinomonadaceae bacterium
GTTGGTTTTGCTGAGCATAAGTCCTTTGTTTGTAACAAAGCATGAGAGACTGCCTCTAAAGATCATGAGCCCCTATGCTCCTTTTAACTCCCACACTTGTTAAGTTTACAGAGATGTGGGTAATGATAAGGGCGTAAGCCCTGGGCTATACTCTGTCGCCCCTGACGGGGCTTCGTGCTCTTTACCTTTTCTCCCACCCTTAAAAACGAAGAGGACTGAAGACACGTCCGCAGCTCTCTTCACTGTCGCCAGGTATTTTAGAAATCTTGACAAATGTGAAATAGCAGTTACTATAGCGGTGCTATACTACGTCTTACTTTAGAGCCAACATCAATTTGGATTTCGGGCGGTATCTGAGACCTCGTTCAGAGAGTTTCAGCCTTTTCTTGAAAGCCAGTCGAGAAGCTCCTTTCGCAGGGCAACAACATTTGGGACCTTCTAGTTTTCAAACGCCGCCCGTCCACGATATTCTTTTGCAACGCGTCCAGGAGTTCCACGTTCCGCTTCCCGTTTCAGTCCTGATTCAGCCGGAAGAACATCCGTTCGGCGACTTCTCCCCGCCCGAACGGTTTTGTCCGCGCTGGGCATCGTGATTAGGAGAAAGATGATGAAGTATTCTCGACGTTCGAGCCATTATCTCGGTCTGACGCTGCTGCTGGCGATGATTGTCAGCTCTCTTCCCATGCCGGTCGGCGCGTCCTCTCCGCGCGCGGTGGCTTCTAACGAGTCGCCCAGTTCAACTGAAGCGGGGCAGAAGAGCACGCCTCTGAAGGCGGTTGACCCGCAAACGGAGCAGCGCCTGCGCGAAGCCTACGGCAAGTTGCCCATCAGTTTTGAGCCCAACCGTGGGCAGCTTGATAGTCGGGTCAAATTCAAGGCGCGCGGCGGCGGCTACACCATGTTCTTGACCGCCACCGAGGCTGTCTTCGTCATGCGGGATAAATCACAGGCGCGAGCGGGGCGCATGCCGGATGTCTTAAAGACTGCCACCAGTCTTGTGGATTTGCTGAAGCAGATACATGACCAGAGGGCGCAAATAAGAGAGCGCCGGAATCAGGAGCTTGCCGCACGTACGGTCGTCCGCATGAAGCTGGCCGGGGGCAGCGCGGACCCCGCGGTGACGGGAATGGACGAGCTGCCCGGCAAGGTCAATCACTTCCGGACCAACGACACGAAGAAATGGGCGACGGATGTTCCGCTCTACGCCAGGGTCCAGTATAAGTCCGTCTATCCGGGCATTGACATGGTCTATTACAGCGGAGAGCGCCAGCTGGAATACGACTTCGTCGTCTCTCCGGGCGCGGACCCGAACGTCATCGCGCTCAACTTCGAGGGGGCGGACCGTTTGGAAGTTAATGCCGAAGGCGACCTGTTGATACACGCGAAGGGCAAGGTGCTGCGCCAGCGAAAGCCTGCCGTCTATCAGGATGTCAACGGAGCGCGGCAGGTGGTCGAAAGCGGCTTTGTGATTAAAGGCACCGGAGTCGGATTCCGTTTAGGGGATTATGATGCGACCCGCACGCTGATTATTGATCCGGTCCTCAGCTATTCCACTTTCCTCGGCGACGAAGATTTCGATGATAACGGCTTCGACATTGCCGTTGACGCGGACGGCAACGCCTACGTCGTGGGTCAGACGCAGGGAGATGTCTTCCCGACAGAAGACCCTTACCAGTCTGTCAATCCGGACGCGAATTTCGAGGCGTTCCTGACCAAGTTTAATCCGACAGGTTCCGCTCTCATCTATTCGACCTATCTCGGCGGCACGGCGGACGAGGCGGCATACGGCGTCGCGCTCGACTCGGATAGAAACGTCTATCTCACGGGTTATACAAACTCCGCCGACTTCCCCAGAAGTAACGCGATGCAGCAGAATTGCAGCGCGATTGTTCCGGGGTCTTTCAGTCTCATTGAATGCGAGGAGAGGGAGGCGTTCGTCACAAAGTTCGCCGCCGCCGGAAACCAGCTTCTCTTTTCCACTTACCTGGGCGGCAGCGCCCCGGACGTCGGACGCGGCATCGCTGTTGACCCTGACAACAACGTCTATGTGACTGGATTTACCTTCTCCTATAATTTCCCGACGACGAATCCCATTCAGCCTTTTATAAACAAGGCCAGCAGTCTCCAGGCAAGTCTCGATACCTGCTGCACCTCGGACGCTTTTCTGACCAAGATCGAACCGGGCGGGCAGTTCCGCGTCTACTCGACGTTCATTGGCGGCGCGCAGAGTGATTTCGCGATGGATGTCGCCGTGGATTCCGCGGGCAACGCCTATCTCACGGGCTTTACGGACTCGACCAATTTCGACCCGACTGCTGATCCGGAGGCGACCCCGCCTCCGACTCTCTTCCCGACCACGCCCGGCTCTTTCCAGCCGCTGCCGAGCGACACGGGCTTCACGCTTGAGGCCTTCGTGACGAAGGTGAACACCGGGGGGACGGCCTACGCTTTCTCGACCTTTATCGGCGGCCAGGGAGATGATCTGGCTTACGGCATCGCCCTCGGCCCGGATAACAGCGCTTACATTACAGGCTACACGAACTCGCCTGGCAATCCTGCCCCGGACCTTATTACCAAGGACGACCTCGCCAGTTCCGGACCGGGCTTTCCGACCACGGTGAACGCTTACCAGCAGGAGAACAAAGGGGGCTATGACGCGTTCATTTCCAGGTTCAACCCTGCCGGCTCCGACCTGCTCTACTCCTCTTTTATCGGAGGCGGGCAGAATGAAGGAGAGGGCTTGAACGCACCCCTGGATGACAGATTCGACGGCGCGGCAATCGCCGTGGACGTCGCGGGCAATGCCTTTATTACGGGCTGGACGGAATCTACTCTCGTGCCGGTAGAGCCGCCTCTTCCCCCCTGCACACCCAGTTTCAACTACACGGATTTCAGCTCCACGACAAATCTCATCCTGAACGGCAGCGCGGCACAGGCGGGCAGCGACCTGCGCCTGACGCCCGACGTGATCAACCAGAACGGCTCGGCTTTCTACGACTCGCCTGTCAACGGTCAGGCCAATTTCACCACGACCTTCGGATTCAGCATCACCGTCACTGACGGGAACGGCGCGGAAGGTTTCGCCTTTAATCTGACCAATGATGGTCCCAGCACGCTCCCGTTCTTAGGCGAGTTCGGGACTACCTCGGATTTCTCCGTCTCATTGCAGACCTTCGACGGAGGCAATAACGATACGCTGCGCATCTTCTATGATGGCGGCATCGCTGCTGAAGCCGACGTCACGAGCCTCAACCTGGACAACGGCAGCGCGCACACGGCGACCATCTCTCACACGGGCGGGACGGTCACGGTCACGTTTGACGGCGCGCCGACGCCTGCGCTAACCGCCGTCGTTGATCTCTCGCTCATTACGCCCCTCACCTACATCGGCTTCAGCGCTCGCACCGGAGGCGATAACGCGCCTGAGTCGCCCGGCGCAGCCTTCAGGGAAGCGCACAACATCCTCAGTTGGTCATTCTCCGGATCGGCTACCTGTCCGGCTCCCCCTCCGCCGCCGCTGAACAACTTCCCCGTAAAGAACGCGGTGCAGCCGAACCCTGGCAGTGCCATCACTGAAAGCTCGCGCGACGCCTTTGTGGCGAAGTTCAACACAAACCAATCCGGTCCGCAGTCCCTTATCTACTCCACTTTCCTGGGCGGCGTTCAACCGGACGCAGGGCAAGGCATCGCCGTTGATCTGGCTGCGAACGCTTACGTCACGGGCAAGACCGGCCCCGAATCAGACTGTGGGTGTCCAACGATTGCCACTGCGGAAACGAAAAATCGCCAGAAGGCGACCGGTCCTGATTTTGTGGACCCCGAAGAGCCGAACAATTTCCCGACCACGCCCGGCAGCTTCAACCCGTCCAAGGAGGACGAAGGGGATGATATGCCGGACCAGGACGCCTTCGTCACGAAGATCGGCGGGGGCGGGTTCAGTTCCGATGAAAGCGGCACGGGTTTCAGCATCGCCGGGCTGGTCAGAAGGCCCGACGGCACTACAGGGGTTGAGGGTGTGACCCTCACCATCAGGCGCACGAGCGACAACGCTGTGGTCGGGACCCCGACCACCGATTCGAACGGCCTCTACGCAATTGATAACCTCGCGCCGGGCACCTACACGGTGACGCCGTCGGGCGGGCCGGGCACCTTCAGCTTCTCGCCCACGAGCCGTAGTGTGACCATTACGAACCAGAACGAGCGTGCGGACTTTACTGCCACAGCGCTCTTCTCCATCAGCGGCCGGGTCACGGAAGGCAGCGCGGGCGTCGGCGGCGTTACAATCACGCTCACGGGCGGTCCTCCGAATACCACCACGAGCACAGATTCAAACGGCAATTACGCGTTCAATAATCTGCCGGAAGGCGCAGACTATACCGTGACGCCGTCGTCTCCGCTCTTCTCCTTCACGCCGCCGAGCAGAAGCTTCGACGACTTGAGCGGCAATCAAACGAACGCTGATTTTGCAGCCACACGCCTGAGCTTTAACGTCAGCGGGCGTGTGACGGAAGGCAGCGCGGGTCTCGGCGGAGTTACCATCACCGTCACTCGCACAAGCGACAGCTCAACGGTCGGCACGACGACGACAGCGAGCGACGGCACCTACACTGTGACGGGCGTTCCGGCGGGTGGCAATTACACCGTGACGCCGACGCTACAGTTCTATTCATTCACGCCGCCGACCCGTTCGATCACGAATTTAGTCGGCAATCAGACAGGCGTTGATTTCACGGCTGCGCGGCAGCAATATGCCATCGCGGGGCGGATCGCCACTTCGTCGAACAGCCCTGTCAGCGGGGTGACGGTCACCTTGAGCGGCGACGGCGCGGCAACGACGACCACAGACGTCAACGGCCAGTACACTTTCGGCAACCTCGAAGCGGGACGCAACTACACGGTGACTCCGTCGAGGCCGAACTTCACCTTCACGCCGCCGAGCCGCACCATCAACAACCTTGACGGCAACGCGACCGCTGACTTCACTGCGACGGCGGGGACGATCACCTTCACGGGCGCAGCCGCGCCGGGCGGCTCCGAGAGCACGCGCACGGAGGCCGACCGCAGCTTCGTAGTCTCGGTCAACCGCACGGGCGACACTTCGGGCGAGATCGTTGTCGAATACGCGACCTTCGACGGCCCATCGTCGGGCGGCGCGTCCGACCGTTCCGACTACATCACCAGCATCGGGCGCTTGCGCTTCGCCCCTGGCGAGACGACGAAGACGATCCGAATCTTCATCATTGACGACGTTTTCGTCGAGGGTAACGAAACGTTCTCGCTGGTCTTGAGCAATCCGTCGAACGGAGGGGTGCTGGGGAATTCCTTTGCCATCACCTTGACGATTGTGGACAACGACACGACGCAGCCCACGCGCAACCCGATTGACGATTCACCGTTCTTCGTGCGCCAGCACTACCTCGACTTCCTCAACCGTGAGCCGGACCTGCCGGGCTTCGCCGCGTGGATCGCCATCCTCAACGGCTGTCCGCCGGGAGATACGCGCTGCGACCGGATAGAGGTCTCTTCGGCCTTCTTCCGCTCGGAAGAGTTCCAGACGCGCGGCTACTTCGTCTATCGCTTCTACCTGACCGCGCTCGGGCGCAATCCATTTTACAGGGAGATGATGAGAGACTTGAGCTTCGTCACAGGCTTCCTCTCGGAACAGGAACTGGAGGCCGGCAAGCAGGAGTTCATCAACGACTTCATGTCGCGGTCCGAGTTCAAGAGCAAGTATGATCCGCTGACCGATCCGGCGGATTACGTCAACGAACTGGAGCAGACGGCGGGAGTCACGCTCCCGAACAAGCAGCAGTTGATTGACGACCTCGCCGCGGGACGGATGACACGCGCACAGGTCCTCAGAGCGGTAGCGGAGAGCAGCCAGGTTGTGAACAAATACTTCAATCAAGCCTTCGTCGTGATGGAGTATTTCGGTTACCTCAGGCGTGACCCGGACATTCACTATCTGGAGTGGATTAACATCCTGAACCAGACGAATGATTACCGCACGATGGTCAACGGCTTTATGAACTCGCTTGAGTACAGGCACAGGTTCGGGCCGTGACACTGCGAGCTTGCAATATGAAAGGGTTTTCAAGCTCACGGAAGTGAGCGACAGCATAACGAAGCCCATGAAATGGGCGGCAGCATAAAGCCCAGGGCGTTAGCCCTGGGACGAGACAAGCATTTAACAATCAAGCCCGCGAGAGCGGGCGACAGCCCGTCGGTGCCCGCCCGCAATTCATATTGGGCTGTCGCCCATTTCATGGGCTCATATTATTTCTTCCCGTTGGTAACCCAGGGCTAACGCCCTGGGCTTTAGACCGTCGCCCGCTATCGCGGGCTAAATATATGTTATAGCCCATCTCATTGGCTTGAGACTGCCGCCCGCTCACGCGGGCTTAATAATCTTGGGTGCTACCCTGAAACCCCATGCTCTCCGCATGAGGCTAGATTCTGTCGCCGTCTGAAGACGGCTGCGTGAGGATTCCTGTCTTTTATCGCCAGCGGTGATAGGCAGGGTGGCCCGGCTTGACGGCGACGAAGGTGCCGCGGCAGGTGGCGCAGACTTTGTCCTGGGCGATAAGCTCAGCTTCGACTATGGCTCTGTCATCTGTTGATTCGACCACGCGGGCGACGAGCTTAACGGGGCGGTCCGTAGGGGTCGGGCGCTTGAGCTTAATCGCGTAGTCGGCCGTGACGGTGCAGGGGGCCTGATCCAGATTGTTGCGTTTCATCAGATGCCATGCGGCAGTCCAGTTCGAGTGGCAATCCATCAGTGTCCCGACGATGCCGCCGTTGAGCATCCCCGGATAAGCCTCGTGATATGTTTCGGGCTGCCATTCGCAAACGACCTCCTCCCCACGGGCGAAGCTGCGAATCCGCAGACCCTTTTCGTTCACGGGGCCGCACCCGAAACATTCGCCTCTCGGCGAATATCGTTCCTGAAGACTCTGTTCGGTCATAAATAGAAAAAGATTAGGTGTCGGATCAGTTGAAGATCACTTCGACGGGCTGCGGCAGTCCTTCGATTACCAGCGCCAACCCGCGCGGGCTTTCTACAGCCTCTTTCTTCGGCGTCTGGAAAAATATCAGGCCGCGACGGGAACTTCCGCTTTCAAGCGGCGCGTCCAGATCAAAAGAGTGCTCGCGAACATCCGCTTCGAATTGCTTACGCGAGTTCGGATTGTAGAGATAGATCTGGTTGTTATCCAGAATGCGCGAGACTACTTGTTTGGATGAGCGCGCCTTCCACTGGCGCCCTCCTTCGTCCCGCAGTTGGAACCGCACGCGCTTGAAAGAGAGCGGCGCGCCGCTCTCGTTTCTGATCTCCAGTTTCACTGGGAGAAGGCCCGCGAGCGGCAGGTTGGCTTCAAACAACTCCTGGCTCTCTTCGTCAGTCAAAAGCGGCACGGCGCGGACCGTGAAACCGGCCGCGCTCGCGTCTCTCCCATTCGTGACGGGCGCTTCGACCTTCGGCTTCACTTTGTAGAGCGAGCCGCCGCAGCCAGGCATCGCGAACATCAGGGCGAGAACAAGCCCCAGCGTCGCGCGCCTGCGTCGGCGATATTTTCGTGCCCATGACATCACGGCGCACTCTCTCACGCGTTCTTTATAGATGTCAACAGAGCAACAGGGTCTATTCATTTTCGAGACTGAGGAAAGTAGAGAAACAGCACTGTCCACGAAACCACACGAAACCACACGAAACAAACCACAGCAATTTCGTGTCGTTTCGTGTGGCTTCGTGGATCGTTCTCTTTCCGTCGAGAA
>DASVXV010000076.1:0-21570 GCA_036392495.1 Pyrinomonadaceae bacterium
AAGAGAAAGAACACAACAAACTGAATTATTCGACCCCTTTGCGCCTTTGCGTCTTTGCGTGAAATGTTTTGGTTTTCTCACGCAAAGACGCAAAGGCGCAAAGAAACGGCTTTGATACCTGTCCTATCAATCCGCATTCCGAAATCCGCATTCCGCAATCGAACCGCCCTGCCCCTACAGTCAAATCTAAAAGCGGAAACCGACACCGGCCGAGAACTGGAAATTGTGTGTGGTATCGCTGGGGAAAGTTATAGGGAATGGCGTAAAGGTGCCGCCGGGCGTCAGTGAAAAGCTGTTGATGGTCGTCTTCCCGTAGCGAATGATCGTATCGCCCGCGTCAATTCGCGTGAAGATGCGGCGCGTCGGGTAAAACTCCAGCACGCCGCCGATGTCCGCCGCGAAATGTGTGAGCCGTCTGACGCGGACGTCAAAGGCCGTAAAAGGATTCGTTCCCCCTGTGGGGATGAAATCTACAGCACCCTGACTGAAGCTGATAAAACCGGGACGCGCCTTTGCAAACAGGCCAAACTTCTCGAAACGCTTCCCGATCTTGACGCCGAACAGTCCTTCGACGGCGCGGCCCCCGTTTCTGAAGGCGTTGGACCGCTCACTTCTCGGAAAGAGGTCGCCCTGGGCTTCCAGAGCAATGTTATCCGTCAAGTTGAATGTAAATCTTCCCCCGAAGCCCGGCTCGGTTCTCGTCTCAAACCCTTTATCAATGCTGAGCGAGGAGAACTGTGCGCCGACCTCGTACCTCTTTGTCTCACCGGATTGAGCCAGCGCGCCCGCGTTGCAGGCGAGGAGAAGCAGGATTGCGACCGACAGGATAATTGACTCTCTATTCATAAAAACAACCTCCATGTATGTGTCTTCTTCGAGACAGACCTCTAGCGATGCGCTAGGGCCAGTAGCTTCAGCCCTGCGCGATTTAAGATTCCATTCAGGTTTGCTGGTTTTAGTTTTTAGGGAGCAGATTCTCGACGCGGTCCGCCGCCCCTATGACGAGACGTGCGCCGGGAGATTTATCCGCCTCGTCTTCCTTACGGGAATTAGACGGTTTGCCGAAGCCAGTCGCCGCAGCCCTCCTTGACGAGGGATAAGTCGTCTCGATCTTTCTCAATGCCGCCTCGACCTCGCTCAATTTCGATGGGGAGCGGTTTTCACCTTTGGCTGCACCGTTCACCCCCAGGAGAAACGGGTCCGGGACGTAAGCCTTATCGTACAGAACATAAAGATTCCAGTTTCCGGCGGCGCTGACGACCGGAGTGTTCGAGACCCACTCGAACTGTTCCCCGTCGAGAGTGAATTTAATCTTGTTCCGCTCCACGGTCCCAACCTGCTTAAAGTCATAGCCGGGGTGCGGCATGAGCGAGAAGATAAAGCGGCCGGGTTTTTCCGGCAGGTGGAACCAGATGATCGGGCCCGCGCAAGCGCCGGACTGTTTGCCGCCGGCCACGAGCTGGCCGTTGACGAGCAATCTGTAATTAATCATCTTCATCTCGACATCTTCAAGCGTGAAGTCGCGCGGGGGATCGCTGACTGGGGCTTTGCTGAGCGGCTCAATCTCCGCAGAGATTGTGACGATGTCTGTGATCCTGTCCCCGGTTTGCGGATTGACGAGCACGTCCAGAGCAAAGGTGTCGCCATCGTTGATAATCTGCGGCGCGGAGAAACGCGCGAGTCCGGCGGCGTTGTAATTCGGATGAAGCTTACGCGTCTGAAAAGATTTTCTGGCGCGTAACTCATTCTCGTCTTCGGGGCTGAGCGGCCGGACTGAGATTCTGAATTGTCTGGTCGAGTCAACCGGTTCGACCGAGATAACGTAGCCGAAATATTGAGTGCCGCTGCCGTCAACGAAAACGCGGCGTATCGTGTGCGACTCGAAATAGACTTCGGCAAACGTAAAGGACCAGCCGGGCGCGCTCGTTGATTTGGTCGTCGGTGTAGGCGAGAAAGCGACGTAATAATCGTCCTTTATCGAGACTATGATCTTTCCGCTCCCTCCCTCCTGCGCCATCGCTGCGATGCAGGAAAAGAGAGACAGAATGATCGTTAAAACAAGATGAGCGGCTTTTTTAGTTTTCATCTGAATTATTCCTCTTGATGAGACGGATTCTCATTTCGTCAGGCGGCTGAAACCCTGCCAGGCTTGCCTGTGTGAAAAGTCTGTCCTCTCCACTATCTTTGGCGGAATTGGGAGCATTGAGCTGCAACTCATTTTGCTGAGGAGACGATTCAACACGGCGCGCCTCGGTCCTCCCGGCTAATCTCTTCTCGCGATAGACGACGCGCGTGACGAGTTTCTCCTGAATAACAGGGACCTCGATGATTGTGGGTGCGGGCGCTACGTGCGGCTCCTGCGCCGTTACCTTCGGGGCGGTTTCCACACCCGAGGGACGTAGGGCGAAGATGGAGACGACCAGAAAGGCCATGACTGCGAGGGCGGCGATTGGGACAGGGACAGGTAGCCTCATCGCGAAAATGCGTTTCCAGAAAGGGGCTTTCCTTTCCACCTGCGCGCCGCCCGCGAGCCTTTCAAGACGAAGACGAAGCGCCTCGTGATGCTCCGGCCAGAAGCTTTCGTCCGGCAAAGATGCTTCAGCCGCCTGGTCGAAAACGACAAGTGTGCCGGACATGGCGCGATATTCGCTCAGACATCCCGTGCAGCTTTCGACCTCGGCCAGAAGACGCGAGCGCTCGTTCTGCTCCAATTCGCCGAAGATTAGATCAACCAGTCCCTCTTCAATTTTTCTGCAATCGTGCATGATTCAAGACTCCGGAATCCAACTTTTTCACCCCGCGCCGCATTGAGCATACTCAAGCGGCGCGGGGGTGATGCCAAGCTGCTGTCGCAATTTTGCGATGGTGCGGAAAAGGCTCTTCTTGACTGTTCCGACCGAACAACCGAAGGCCCTGGATATCTCTTCGTAAGTCATCCCCTCGCGGTGCTTGAGCAGGAAGATCAATCTCTGCTGCGGCGTCAAATCTCCGAGCGCGCTCATGACCCTCCCGACCAGAAGCTTCCGCTCGAAATCATCTTCCATGCTCCCGAGCGGGGTTTTGAGCATGAAATGAATCTCCTCGCCCTCGTCCGACCGTGCATCTTCAAAAGAGTCGTGTCTCTCATTCTTCCATTGAGATATTGCCCCGCGCCTGTGATTCAGGAAGGCGTTGATCATGATTTGCCGCAGCCAGGTGTAGAAACTGGCCTCACACCGGAAACCGCCAATCGCCCTGTAGGCTTTCATCCAGACCTCCTGCGCGAGGTCTTCGGCGTCGTGCGGGTCGCGCGTGTAATGGAAAGCGAGCGTATAAACGCGCCGCTCGAAGTTTCGCGCCAGCTGCGAGAAAGCCTCGACGTCACCTTCCTGTGCGCTTCTTATTAATTGATTTTCGCTCGGACTCAAACGGCGTTTACCCTTGGGCGAAATTTCGTAAGGACACTGGTATAGACACGAGGTTTGGATGAAGGGTTGGCGGCCCCCTGTGAAGTTTTTATTCGGCTGTAGATAATTACGGGAGGTTTATCTTGAATCATTACCCATTTCGGTCTATCCTCGAAGGGACATAATAACCCATTCAATGCTAACGGTCCTAAACAGTATGGCACTCGGACGCAATCTGCTGGCTGTAGTTCTGGGCGGTGGCGCGGGCACACGCCTGTTCCCGCTCACGGAGCAAAGATCCAAACCGGCCGTGCCGCTCGGCGGCAAGTACAGGCTGGTTGATATTCCAATCTCCAACTGCATCAACTCGGACGTCATCAAAATCTTCGTCCTGACGCAGTACAACTCGGCCTCTCTGAACCGCCACATCGCGCGCACCTATCGCTTTTCGCAGTTTTCCGACGGGTTTGTGGAGATTCTCGCGGCCGAACAGACGCCCGAGAGTCCGCAGTGGTTCCAGGGGACCGCAGATGCTGTCCGGCAGGTGCTCCCGCACATCCGCGACTGGGGGATAGACACGCTGCTCATTCTTTCGGGCGACCATCTCTACAGCATGGACTATCGAAACTTCCTCAAGCGCCATTTCGAAACGGATGCAGACGTGACCATCTCCGTCATCCCCTCGACCCCCGAGGCGGCACAGGACTTCGGCCTGCTCAAGACGGACGGCTCCGGACGCATCATCGAATTCAAAGAGAAGCCCAAAGGCGAAGCGCTCGAAGCGATGAGAGTTGTTACGACCTCTTTGGGGCTGAGCCCGGAGGAGGCCATGGCCCGGCCCTACCTGGCTTCGATGGGGATTTATGTCTTCAAGTACGCGTTGCTCGAACAGCTGCTCGCGCAGGACCCTACGGCCCTCGATTTCGGGCGCAACATCATTCCATCGGCCATCGAATGCTGCAACGTGCAGGCGTTCATGTTCGACGGCTACTGGGAAGACATCGGGACGATTAACGCCTTCTACGAGGCCAACATTGATCTCACGTCGCCGATGCCCAAATTTAATCTCTTCAATGCCGACGCCCCCATTTTCACGCGCTCGCGCTATTTGCCTCCCTCCAAAATTCACAATTGCGAGATACGAAATTCAATCATCGCCGAGGGCTGCATTATCAACAGCGCGACGATCCTGCGCTCGATCATAGGGCTGCGCTCTCGCATCGAGTCCGGCGCGAAGATCGAAAGCTCAATCATCATGGGCTCCGATTATTATCAATCAATCGAGGATATGCGCTCCGAGATCAAGGCGGGCATCCCGCGCATCGGCATCGGCGAGGACACGGTCATTCGCCGGGCCATCATAGATAAGAACACGCGGATCGGCTCGGGCGTCCGGCTCGTCAACGAAAGCGGGATTGAGACTATGGACGGAGAGGGCGGCAACTACTTCATCCGCGACCGAATCATCATTGTCCCGAAGAATGCGATGATCCCGGACGGGACCGTGGTTTAAGAGCAGAGAATGACCGGCAGCAATCTAATGCCCGGCATCGGAGGCGAGCCAGGAGAATTAATTAGGAACACTCTCGCTTCAGAGCGTTTATCGCGTCCCCGTAAGCTGGCGGGGACGCAGTTCGGGTTTTGATTGCTGCTGTGTATTGCTCTGTGCGGTCGTCCCGTTCGAGGGAGCGCCGGTGATGTAGCTATCACGCGCGCGGACCACCAGGTCGGGGCGCATGACGCGTACTCTGATGCCGCGCCGCTGGCCTGCCTGCGCCTGCGCTTTCGGGTAGTAGCCCAGGCTATATTGTCTGCGAAGCTCTTCGGCGATCATGGCGAAGGACTGGGAAAGGTTGCGTGTGTTGTCTGCGCGATAGAGACGCGCACCGGTCTTGTAGGAAAGATCGTGCAGATAGGCATCGGCGCGCCTGTAATCTTCAGAGCTTGTTCCACCCGGCCCGTTGCCGCCGCCAATAATGACGCCACCGCCACCGCCGCCTCCGCGATTACCGCCTCTTCCGCCACCGCCCAGGATTCCGCCCAGGATGTCAATCAGGACTCCGGAAGTGGACTGCCTGCGGCGGCGAGGATAAGTAGGTCCGGGCCAAGTGCCGCCGCCATTTCCGTTCCCGTTAGCGTCGTTATAGGTGTTGTACTGCACCGGATAGATGAGCGCGTCCAGCTCTTCTGCGTCGCGGAGGGTGCTCTGATAAGAGGCGCGCTTGCTGGCTGTATCAACGCCGTCTGTGAAGAGCACGATTGCTTTGCGCCCTTCCACGCGATTGAGGCGCTGATTGATGACCAGGTCAACGGCGTCGTAAAGCTTCGTGTTTCCACCGGTACGCGTGCGGCGGATCGCTTCGCGCAGGTGGTAGCGGTCGTTTGTGGCTTCGGCCAGGACTCTGACCTCCTCATCAAAAGAGACTATGATGACTCGATCATCCGGGCGCAACTGGTCAATGAAGGCGATGGCGGCGTCCTGAATCTCTTCCAGGCGAAACTGCGTCGAGGCGCTGGTGTCTATCACGAGCGCAACCGTGAAAGGTTTTTCGATGGAAGCGAAGTAGGCTACTTCCTGCTCAACGCCATCTTCATAAATGCGGAAATCTTCCTTCCGCAGGTTCGGGATGAACCTGCCGTTACGGTCCATCACGCTGACGGGAATCGAAACGAGAGTCGTGTTGACGCGGACCACATCGCCTTCGCCGACCTCTTCTGGGTCACTGCTGGTCGGAGACTGGGCGGTTTGCGTCTGAGTCGGGGCCTTGTTGCTTGATGAGATTGTCGTGCCGTTCTGGAGGACTGGCCGTTTCTGGGTTGAAGGCTGGGGCTGCGGCGACGGAGGCTGCGCGCTCGTGTTGTCGCCGACGCGACGCGGGCGTGTCTGCGCCTGGGCAAAGAGCAGGGTCGAAAGCAGTAGGGAGAGGAGCAGGGAAACGTTTGCAATCTTTCTCATGGTCTCACAAAGCTCCTTAGGTTAAATGGGGCGCGTGCGCTGGCTCCCGGCGCATCGCTTTGATGCGCTAAAGGGCGAAAAGATGCTTGTTCGAGGCAACAAAGGTTGGGAGAGATGTGTTGCTCGGATAAAGATACCCTAAAAGTCGTAAATCGTAAATCGTGAATCGTGAATAGACGAAACCCTGGCTCTGTCTATTTACGATTCACGATTTACGATTTACGACTTACGACCCGGAGATGGCATTAAAGATTAAGGGGAGAGTGCCCCAGGTTTGTCCGCGGTGTTGCGGGCGAAAGCCGAAGAGGATGATTCGGCCCCGCCCCATTGTCACTTCGGCGAGCGCGACTTTGCCTTTCAGGTGTTCTTCGCCAAGCACCCAGCCCGAGCGTAAAAGATTATCCGATGAATAGCGTGCGATGACACGCACGCTCTGCTGGTCCGTCGCTTCGAATGCGGAGCTGTTAATAAAATAGGCGTTCAGCTCCTTCGACACACCGCGCGCGACCGGGTGCGCGGTATCAACGTCGAGTCCCAAAATCGAGCCGGGACAATAGAAGACGGAGGACTTTAACCCTTCGAGCACATTGCGCACGGGCAGGTTGAAACGCTTGATTGCAAGCTCTGTGGAAGCGTCGAAGCAGATGAGCGTTCCGCCTTCTTCGATGAAGCGGCGCAGATTCTCCACTCCGGCTTCTGTTATTCCGCCCGTGAGCTCCGCAGGATAGCTGTCCGCCCTGTTCCCCTCGATGATCTGTCTCGGGCGCTGGGAAGGCAGAATGATCACGTCATACCTGGCGCGCAGATTACCGCGGCGTATCTCTGCGTCGCGTAAAGATTCGTAAGGAACATTGAAGGTGTCGAAGATGAAGCGCGTCCAGCCTTCGTCCATGTTGTCAATCCAGCCTTGATAGAGGGCGAGCCGGACCGGCCGTTTGAGCGGATTTGGAATGGGAGAAGTCTTGCCGCGCCTCAGCGCCAGACCCAGGTCGCGACGGACCTCGTTTTCATCGCGAATGAGCCTCAACTTTCTTTCGGCCGCAGACTCTTTAATCTCCGTGACGGCGAAAGCCTGAACGCCCATCTGGAGGTGCAACGTCCATCCGGCGACGTCATAGGGCCGTTCGGCTTCGCCCGATGCCGTCAAACGCTTCGGATAATTTTGAAGCTCAAAGAGGGCCTGCACGTTCGCGCGGAAAGGCTGCTTTAGAAAAACTATGTAGCTGCCCGCCGGAATCTCCACCACAGTGTCTTGCTCGGGCGTGAGGACTGTGCGCTCTGTCTCCTGATACCGCCCGTCTCGATAGCTGCCGCGCACTCCGACTCGAATGAATCCCTCCTCCCCGTACTTCCCGTGCAGCTCACGCTCAAGCCTGTGAACTTCGACGCCCTGCTCGACGAGCGTCCCGATCATTTTGGCGACTGCTTCGTCATTTCCCTGAAGTGCCGGAATCAGGTAGGCCAGCGGGAAGTCGGACTCGGGCGGAACGTTTAGGGCTTCCCGTCCAAGCTTGTAGAAGTTAAGCAGGTAGCTCTCGCGATATTTCGCCGCCATCGAGAGCACGGAGCGCGCAGCCGTCATCTCCATATTCAAAATGTCGCGCGGCCGCCAGAGGCCGCCGGGCCAGGGGTCTGGAAAATTTGTCGCCGGGGTGAGCGCCGTAGGCATCCCGCGCGAATTTGCCCTCGTGAGTTGTTCGCGCGTTACCGTCACCGGAGTCATCAAATCTGCGCTCGCCGCTTCAGTCAGTATGCCAATGGAGTTGTGATAATAAGGGGCCGTGCGAAAGCCGCCGTGCCACCAGGTGTCATAGACTGCGTTGGTGATGACGCCTTTGAAGCCGGATGCCTGTAGGTCCGCAGCGATCTTCTGCCCCAGGAGGCCGACCTGACGCAAGGTGAGCGGCGAGATGTTCGGATTCGCTGGATCGTAAAAAGGTGGAACGAAGAAACGCGACCCGTTCTTTCCTTGCTGATGTACGTCGTAAACAATCTCCGGAACCCACTCTTTCCAGAGCAGGCGGGTCAGGAGTTTGGTCTCCGCCAGATTGAGCATGAACCAGTCGCGATTATTATCGTGGCCCGCGTAATGGTGATAAAGCTCTGGCGGGTCCGTGCCCTCGTAGGGCGTGTTGAGCGTCTTGCGATACCAGTTGGCGACGATGTCAATGCCGTCCGGGTTAGCGGACGGAATCAGGATTAAGATGGTGTTCTGTAGAATCTCGCGCGTCTCCGCATCCTGCGCCGACGCCAGCTCGTAAGCGAGCTGCATGGACATCTGCGAGGCGACGATCTCCGTTGAGTGAATGGAGCAGGAGATTGCGACAATCGTCTTCCCCTCACGAACCAGGCGGTCGCGTTCTCCTTCGGTCTGGATAGTGCGCGGGTCGGCCAGCCGTTGCTGAATCTCTTTATACTTAGCCAGATTGCGTATATTCTCGGGCGAGCTGATAAAGGCGACAATCAGAGGGCGGCCCAGGGTTGTTTGTCCCAGAGTCTGGACCTGTAAGCGGTCGCTCGCGGCGTCGAGTTGCGCGAAGTAGTTTGAAATCTGCTTCCAGTCGGCGATGGTGCGGTCCTCGCCGGGCGTAAACCCGAGCACCGAGCGCGGGCTCGGGATCGCAGCGCTCGCGGCGACGGGCAGAAAGATGAATAAGAAAAACCATGAGGACACGAGGGCGGTCAGAGAGTTTGTTCTTCTCTGCTTTTGTCTTGGAGCCCTCGTGTTGATAAAGACAGCAGCCGAATGACGTATCATTCAGAACACCCTTCAGGCGAATCAATTGAAGAGAAAGGGACGGCGCAAATGGTTGCGCGCACCCCGGAGTCTAACACACGGCCCGCCCGGCGTCTTAGTGAGCGACTCCTTTATTTCTGGTCGCTTCTGGTCGCGGGGACGCTGCTCGTTCTCTTCGGCGTGCCGGTCATTCTCCTGGCGTTGGTTACGCGACGGCACAACTGGGTCTATCCAATAGCGGCCTGGGGGGCGCGAAACTGGCTGCGACTGAGCGGGATGAAGATAAGCGTTAAAGGGGAGGTGAATCTCGACTCAAACCGCGCCTGCGTTTTGATAGCGAACCACAGGTCTTACCTGGACCCGGCCGCTCTTTTTGTTTCATTCAAACGCAAGCTCGGCTTCATCGCCAAGAAGGAGCTGCTACGCGTGCCTATCCTGGGGCAGGCGATGGGTTACGTGAATGTTATCGCCATTGACCGCAGCAACAGGGCGCGGGCGATTGAGACGATAAGGACGGCGACCGAGCGCCTTCATTCGGGCGTCTCCTTCGTGGTCTTCGCCGAAGGCACGCGCGCCGGGGCCAAAGAGCTTCTGCCCTTTAAGAAGGGCGGTTTTTACATGGCGATTGAGGCCGGAGCCCCCATCACGCCCGTGGCGATTAAAAATACAGGGGAATTGATGGGCAAGGGAACAGGCACGTCCAGACCCGGGACCATCGAGATAACCATCCTACCGGTCGTCGAGACAGCGGGACTTTCAACGGACGAAGATATAGAGCGACTGATCGAGAAAGTCCATTCGAGTATCGCGGAGGAACTTGGTGTTGAGAAAAGCTTTCAGCCGGCGCGCGCCGGCTGAAAGCTTCGTGAGCTATTCGAACTTATAGGTCAGGATGCCTGATATTTTAATAAACTGACCGTGAAGGCGCGTCTGCGGGAAGCGAGCCTTTTTGGCAGCTTCGACGGCCGCCGCACGCAACTCTTTCGGACCTTCGATGGCTTCGGCGGCAATCACTTTACCCTCTTCGTCAATGGTCACCTCAACCTTCACAGTGCCAGTAACGTGCCGCTGCTTTGCCTCCTCCGGATAATTGGGGCGGGGCATCTCGATGGCCTTGTCGTTGAGCACGCTGCCGCGGATCGGCATCTGAGCGACATCGTTTGAAGTTTGCGGCGTCCCTGTATCCTTTTCGCCGTCCTCGATTTCCGTAATCTTTATATCAACGTGGCCCTTCTGGAAATCCGAGTACTTGATTCGCAGGCGGATATGCTGAACCTCGCCGCTGCCGTAAACCAGCTCTTCATCCGCGTAACTGTATGTGGGAAACCAATAGCGACCGTCAATCTGTTCGCGAATGGTTTCCACCATTGGGAACTTGTTGAGTTTAGTTTCCGGCACCCCTTTGCCACGCGATTTGACGATTTGCAGGTCGCGGTCATCCACCCAGATGCGCCCCTGAAATAAGCGCTGTTTGGTCTTGGGGTCGGGCATCACTTTCGGGGTGACGTCGAAGATATATAGGTCCAGCTCATCTATGCGTTCTTTGCCGACATAGGTGAAATTATATTGATTGATCTTCGAGGCTTCGAGAGCGAAAGGGTTGACGCCGCTGAGGTCCTCAATGTCCTCTGCCGTGACGCCCGCAAATGTCGGCATCGGGAAAAAGACAATCTTTTCGAAGCGGTTGCCGCTGTTGTCGAAAGTGAAATTCGAGATGCGGTGGTATTCCCCGGCCACCTGCCCGCCCATGCCGATGACCTGAATGACTGCGTCGCGTTTGAACGCGTATTCGTTGAGCGCGCGGCGAAACTCTGCCTCTTTGGCTGAGAATTCGCGGATAATCCGCTCGACGTCAGCCGGCTTGGCATTGCCGGCAACGGTCGTTACAGTTTGTGCCGAAGCGCTTCGAGGATGGGATGCGCCGCCGATGAGAACCAGCGCCGCCAGGGCAAAAGTGTAGATAAAAAAAGGTTTCATAAAGGTTAAAGTCCCAATGCAAGAGGTTTTTGGTTTCGAGCGTGAGCTTGGTTAATCTTGATCGCCTACATCCAGCCGGGTCCAAGTCCTTCAGATGCCGTGATTGCCTCACGTGTTGCATCCCGGACCGGGTCAAGCTGTTTTGCAATAGATTTTGGTTATAGGGGTAAGAACTTCATCAACATAAAATACGGGTTGTGCTATACTCCCTTAGCCCGAATGTCTCATCCGGACCTCGATTAATTAAACGCGACTTACAGTCCCCGTAAAACCGATGGCCCCGACTGCCGTAGATCAAAAAGCATCTGGAGACTCTTTTGCCCAGGCCCAGGTCTGTATGGACCAGGGCGAGCTGGCGCAGGCCGCCAGACTTCTGCTCACCTTCATCAAGGATGAGGGCGAGGAGGCTTCCAGCGGGCGTAGTGTGCAGGCACGCACGGCGCTAGCGGAAGTTTACGAAGAGATGGGGCGCTATGAGGATGCAGGCGCAGCACTCGCTCATTTTGACCCGTCCGCTCTTGAGCAATTTTCGCCACACCAGCGCGGCCTGCTACTTTTGGCCTTCGGGTCACACGCCTACTGGGAGAAAGATTTCCCACGTTCAATTACCTTACTGAACAGGGCGCGCGAAATCTTAGAGCCCATCGGCGATGCTGCCAATCTGGCACGCACCTTTCATTGTCTGGGGCGTTCCTACTGGGCATTGGACGAGCAGTCGCTCGCGCGCGAGTTTTACGAGATTGCCATAGAGTGGGGACGGCGCGCGCACAAAGATAGGGCGCTCGCCATCACCTATTTGAATCTGGGTCTGGTCGCGCGGCACGAAGGGGACCTGGACGAATCCGGGATGTGCTATCGCAGGGCGCTTCGTCTCTTACGCCACACAAAGGATGAAATCAGTCGCGCCCGGCTTCAGAATAATCTGGGCGTAGTCTTACGCTACCAGGGCAATTTTTACGAAGCGATCAATTCCTCGCGCCGCGCGCTTGAGCACCTTAAAGGACACGACGATAAGCTCCTCCTAGGCAAAATCAATAATAATCTGGCAGTGACCAGCATTCAGACGGGCGAATGGGCATTGGCGGAGAGCTACGTGCAGCAGGCGCTCAGTCTCGCGCGGGCCAGCGGTGACCGTTTGATCGAGGGCAGATTTACGGCGACCCTGGGAGCGTTGCGGGTCTATCAGGGACGCACGGAAGAGGCCAACCAGCTGCTGAGGTCCGCTCTAGCCACGACCAAAGAGATGTCCAGCAAGAAGGACGAGGTGCTCGTTCTCCTCTCACTCTCAAGACTCTGGCTACAGGTCCGCAACACGCACCTCGCTTTGACCTACGCGCGAAACGCGCGCGATCTGGCTCAAGAAGTGGGCGACCTGAGAGTTGGCAGCGAGGCCGCCCTGCTGATGGCGGAAGGCTACAGGCGCAGCGACAAATGGCTTCCCGCGGAAGACTGGGCGACGACAGCGCAGGCCGAACTCGAACACCTGCCATACCCTTTGCTGGACGCAGTCCTGCAACGCAATCTAGCCAATTTCGCCTCGCGTCGCCGCGAGCCGGAACACGGCGAGCGGCTCTTCAAACAGGCTGAAGAAGCCTTTCGTTCGATGGGCGCGGCTTATCAAGTCGCCGTCACGATCTTCGAGCAGGGCGAGATTCTGGTGCGGCGCAGCGAACATCCGTCCGCCCATGAGCGTTTCGCGGAAGCCGCCACGCAGTTCCGAAAACTGGGCGCGCAATTGGACCTTGAGCGCGCCGAAGAAGAGGCCCGGCGCGCCTCGGAAAGAATGGCCGCCTGGCACATTGCTCCCGCGCCCTCCATCAACCTGATCCCGCCAGACGTTGCCCCGCTCGTCATGCAGGTCCTGAACGCCGCGAGCGGGCGGGAAAGGCTGCTGCGCGAACTGATGTTTGCCGCAAAGAACGCTCTCGCTGCCGAGGGCGCGATTGTCTTTGCGACGGATGAGGACGGGCAGCTTTACGCGCAGGCGAGCGTTGATCTGGATGAAGAGGCGCGTGAGCGTGCGATCAGGGCGGTGACAAAGCATCTGGAAGGAAGGACAGAAGGAACGGTCACGGCCGAAGATTCTGCCGCTGCAGGTTCTGCGGTCGCCTGTGGCTCGCCCGATGAGCATTGCCGGACGCTGGCGTCGCGCCGGAACGGCGGCGCATACGTTCTCTACCTGCGCGCGCCCACGCCGCTCTCGGAAAAGCGCGCCAGTATTTTGGATGCCCTGATCGGTTGCGCGCGTCTTGTGCTGGAAACGATAGACCTGAGAACGGACATCCGGCGCGCTCGCCCCTTCAATGCCATCGCCGGACCATCCGCAAAGGGGCTTTTCCCGAATCTCATTGCGAACAGCTCCGCGATGCGAGATGTGCTGGCGCGCATGGAGAGACTAAAAGATTCGGATGCGACGGTCTTACTCCTGGGCGAGTCCGGCACGGGTAAAGAGGTCGTCGCCCGCTCTCTACACGAGGAGAGCCGACGACGTGACAAGATTTTCCTCCCGTTCAATTGTTCCGCCGCGCCGCGCGAGATCGTCGAAAGCCAGCTTTTCGGACACAAGCGCGGGACGTTCACCGGAGCCATCAACGACCAGCTCGGCATCATCCGGGCTGCGGAAGGCGGCACACTGCTCCTGGACGAGATCGGCGACCTCTCGCTTGAGGTCCAGCCCAAGCTGCTACGCTTTTTACAGAATGGGGAGATCATGCCGCTCGGCGAAAGTCCGCGAAAAGTGAACGTGCGGGTCATCGCCGCCACCAATCGCGATCTGAAACAGGACGTTCGCGAGGGTCGTTTTCGCGAAGACCTCTACTACCGTCTCAATACCTTTGTCATCAAACTCCCGCTGCTCCGCGAAAGGCCGGAAGACATTCCGCTCCTGGCCTCCTACTTCTTTGAAGAGATGTGTAGTCGTCATCAGCGGCAGCTCGCGGGCATCACGCCGGAAGCCATGGACTATCTGACCCGCTACGACTGGCCCGGCAATGTTCGTCAACTGCGCAGCGAGATTGAGCGGATCGTGGTGTTTGCTGAAGACGGCCAGGCCGTAGGTGCTGAATCACTTTCCACAGATATTCTGCGCGCGGCCTCAAATGCTTCGCCCGTTCGCTTCCATCTGGACTTCAGCCGGCCCATAGACTTTAAGGAGCTAATGCTGGACATCGAGCGGCAGCTGCTCTCCGAAGCTCTGGCTCGCCAGGGCGGAAACGTCACTCGAACAGCCGAGCTGCTTAATCTTCGGCGGCAGACGCTCGATTACAAGCTGCGAAAATTTAGCGCCGACAATCCTTCCATTAATCTGGTTGACGAAGAAGAGTAGTCCCCGGAGCGCAAGAATTCTTGCACCCCCCCGAAACCCTCTTGCGGCTCACCTAAATTTAGAAATAGCACGGGATAGGCTGAAAAAGCCGCGAACGCCCGCCGGAGTCGAGCGCAAAAAAATCGGCTGATGACGGCCTGCGACTCGTCGAGGGTTTGCGTGCAAGAGGCCCGTCTTTATTGGCTCACGGTCCATTTCGAGCTGGATTGGCGAGCCTGGCACAGGTGTTGTTAAAGGAAGATACCGATACCTCGCTTCATGGGTCTCGAAATGAGTGGGAGCATTAAACAACTGGCCGATTTGAAAACCGATAAAGCGAAGTTAGAGTCCTCATATCGGCGATTGGTGACAGCGCGTCTTCCCGTGAACCTCTACAGTGTGCGAGCACACGCGCAACGTCGAGCGGCTACGTTGCTGCATGGGATGGACGAGGGGTCTGGCTCGTGGGAGGAGCTAGACTGTCTTCACCTTGCCGATGACGAGCGCGGCGACCGCGCGTCGCTCCTTCTGGGCGGAGCGACGGGCGGCGTCGCGCTCACCAAACATCAACGCGTGGGGTTGTTGGCTTCGACGGGCACGGGTACGCTTTTTCTGTTCAATGCGGAGAAGCTCAGTTATGGGGCGCAACGGGTTCTTTGCAGCGTTGTTGAGAAAGGGCGCTACACGCCTGTCGGCGATCCGTTCCCGCGCCCTCTCGGTTGCCGCATCATCGTCGGCAGTCAAAAGCCACTGGCGGCGCTCGCCAGCAGTTTAATTGTCGGACGGCGGCTGGCTGAAACGCTCGGCCTCGTCTCGCTGAGCGCGGAAGATGTGATCAAGGTTCTCGAACCGAGGAGATTCTACAAAACTCACCCCGGCAGTCTGGCAGCGGAGAGTCCACCCGCTCAACGCACTGCTTGAAAATATCGGCGACGGCTGCGCCTCCAGGCAGCCGTCACCGATAAAATTGCGGATTTCGGATTTCGGATTGCGGATTGAAAAAGCACAAACTGTCTTTTCAATCCGCATTCGTTTAGACGAAATCAACTTCAACCAGATGCGGGATGATGCCGCGCTCGTAACCTTCGCGTAAAAGAAGTCGAACAGCCTCGCGTCCGCGCTCCGTGTAATCGAGCGTGAGATCGTTAACCCACATTGCAACGAAACGGTCAGCCGTCTCCGTATCCATGTCGCGCGCAAACTGCATCGCGTACCTGAGCGCGTCTTCGCGATGTCCGAGCGAGTAGCGTATGCTCTCGCGCAGGAAGTGTGAGACTTTGCGCATCATCTCCAGCCCGAGGTCACGGCGGATGGCATTTCCGCCCATCGGAAGCGGCAATCCGGTCCGCTCATGCCACCACTCGCCCAGGTCAATGACCTTGTGCAAACCAAGCCTCTCGTAGAAAAGCTGGCCTTCGTGGATCAGGAGTCCCGCGTCGCAACGCCGTGCCTGGACGGCTTCGATGATTTGATCGAAGGGAACGACCTCGTATTCAAACTCAGTATTGAAAATCTGTAAGGCAAGAAAAGCGCTCGTCAAAGTTCCGGGCACGGCGACTCTTAATTTCGGCAAGTCGCTGGCCGTGTAAGGCTCACGCGAGACGACAATGGGGCCGTAGTTATCGCCGATGCTCGCCCCGTGCGGCAGCAGCGCGTACTTGTCGGCGATATAAGCGTAGGCGTGGAAGCTGATGGCCGTGACATCGTAGACCCCGCGCATCGCCATCTCGTTCAAGCTCTGAATATCTTTCAGAACGTGCGTGAACTGAATGTCGCCCGTGTCGAGCTTGTTCGTGGCGAGCGCGTAGAACATAAACGCGTCGTCGGAGTCGGGCGAATGTGCGACCGTGATTGTGCGTGTTTCAGTTATAGAAGACATATAAGGATTAGGTTGGAAAAGCGCTTTGCTTAACAGGGATGAACGCTCAATAATGATACCTGCATGCCAAGATTCTGATTTTATCTTCCGTTACTTGATAAACAAGCCGGTGTTCCTGATCAATGCGCCGCGACCAGCAGCCTTTCAATTCATGTTTTAGTGGCTCTGGTTTCCCAATACCTTTGAACGGCTCGCGCAGCACATCTTTTATCAGGCTGATAATCCGCGAGGCTTTCTAACGATCCTGCTCCACCCACCAAGCCAAATCCTCAAATGCTGCCGGGTCAAATTCCAAGTTTCTCGCAGGCTTCTTCAAACGGAATTCCTTCCTGGCGTTCCTTAGCTTCCAGGAGGCGACGTTTCATATTCTCGCTTTTAAGGAGATATGCTGTCTCTCTTTCAGCTTCAATCTCACGCCATAAATCAATCGGTACTATAACGCCGATTGGGTTCCCGCTCTCGTCTGAGATGTACTGAATTTCCGCCATCATCAACCCTCTAACCGCGAAGCTTAATGAAGAGACTGTAACAAAGTATCTACTGCCATTCAATAAGTCTGAACCATGCTTGAAAAGTTGAATTGTGTATTATGCGGCAGTTGTCTCCATTGATACTTTGTTGTAGAGCGTATCTCGCTCGACCGCCTCAAACCCTGCGTCCTCAATCAGCGCGACAATCTCCTGCTTCGTCATCCTGACTTCGTTGTTGGATTCAACGGAATAGCTTTCCGACAGCTCGCCGCCTTCTGTGATCGTGCCGTCGAGGTCGTTTGCGCCGAAGTGTAGGGCGACCTGAGCCAGACGCTTGCCGAGCATCACCCAGTAGGCTTTGATGTGCGCGAAGTTGTCGAGCATGAGGCGCGACACTGCCATGGTCTTTAAGGAATCCACCCCTGATGGTCCGGGCAGATGAGATAGTTGAGTGCCCGGAGGATAGAAGGCCAACGGGATGAAGCACTGGAAACCGCCAGACTTGTCCTGCTGCTCGCGCAGCCGTACTAGATGGTCAACGCGGTCCTCAATGGATTCGATGTGCCCGTAAAGCATCGTCGCGTTCGTCTTCAGGCCCGCGGCGTGGACCTTTCCCGAAAGCTCCAGCCAGCGTTCCGCGTTCGTCTTGTGGGCGCAGATCATAGAGCGGGTCGGCTCGCGGAAAATCTCCGCGCCGCCGCCCGGACACGAATCCATCCCGGCCTCTTTCAGCCGCTCGATGACCTCTTCGTCCGACATCTTGTAAAAATGCGCGAAGTGGTCAAGCTCGACCATCGTCCAAGCTTTCAGATGTAGCTGCGGGTACTCGCGCTTGAGCGATGAGAGCAGATCAGTGAAGTAGCTGAAGGGCAGCTTAGTATTCAAGCCGCCGACGATATGTAGCTCCGTGGCGCCTTCTTTGACCGCCTCGCCGGCGATACGCAAACTGTCCTGAATGTTGTGCGTATAGGCGTCCGGTTGTCTTGGCGTGCGAAAGAAGCCGCAGAATTTGCAGTCGGCGTAACAGACGTTCGTCGGATTGAAATGGCGGTTAACATTGAAATAGGTGGTCCGCCCGTGCAGCCGACGCCGCACGATGTCGGCCAACTTCGCCAGGGCGGCCAGGTCCGTGGTCGCGTAAAGATTCAGGCCGTCGTCAAAAGTCAGGCGCTCGCCGCGCTCAACCTTGGCGGCAATCTCATTAAGATTGGAGTCGTGTGAAAAGTTCATCATTCAATATGTGATACGCTATTTGTTCGCTCGATGCTTCAAAATTTTATGAAAACCGCGCCGCCGAAAGTCAGAAACAAAATCACGCTGACGAAAGCATTCGTCGTAAAGAAAGCCGCGTTCAAACGGCTCAGGTCGTCCGCCCGCACGAGCGTATGCTGATAAGTAAGCAGCGCGCCAGTGAAGGCGACTCCGACAAGCGCGAGCGCTCCCAGTTGCGTCATCAAGTATAACGCAACGAGGGCAGAAAACGCGCCTAAGTGCAGAAGCCTGGAAATCCATAAAGCGCGTGAGATGCCGAACCTTTGCGGAATCGAGTGCAGTCCTGCCTGACTGTCGAAATCATAATCCTGGCAGGCATAGAGCACGTCGAAGCCCGCGGTCCACAGCATGACGACCAACGAGAGCAGCAGCGGCACCGGGCTATCAAGCGAGCCGCGGACTGCAATCCAGGCTCCGGTCGGCGCAATCGCCAGGCACCAGCCGAGCACCAGGTGTGAAGCGAAGGTCCAGCGCTTGGTGTATGAATAGAGCAGAATGCTGGCGAGCGCGACGGGGGAGAGAATAAGCGTCAAACGGTTGAGCATCGCGGAGGCCAGGAAGAAGAGCGCGGCGGAAGCCAGTGTGAACGCCCAGACGAAACCGACTGAAAGCGCGCCGATGGGCAAGGCGCGCGTGCTCGTGCGCGGGTTGCGCGCATCAAGCTCCCTGTCCGCGATTCGATTGAACGCCATCGCGCAGGAACGTGCGCCGAACATCGCCAGAGTGATCCAGAGAATGTGCCACACGGTCGGCAAATCATTGGGCATCAGGCCGCGCGCCCCCAGAACTGCGCCCAGAAAAGCGAACGGCAGCGCAAAAAGCGTGTGCTCGATCTTAATCATTTCGAGCGTCGTGCGGATGTTCTTCGCTGTCGAAACGGACATGGCAAGCGAATCATACGAGGCGCAACCTGCGAGCGCAAGCGACCACATTTCAAGAGCGGTTGCGTTGAATGTTAGAATGGCTTCGCTTAACTGGAATCGAGAATCGCAGAAATGAGTTTGCAAGATATAGAGAGGCTCCTGAGCGCTCACAGAAGCGGGGAGATGGAGACATCCGAGGCGGCGCGCCTGATCAGCAATCTTCATTTCGAAGATTTAGGCTACGCCCGCGTGGATCATTCCCGGCGCGAGCGCCAGGGATTTCCGGAAGTCGTTTTCGGGGCGGGGAAGACCAGGGCGCAGGTCGTCGGCATCGTCGAGCGCCTTGTTCGGGAATCGCCGAATGTGCTTGTGACACGAACGGACGAGGGGACTTTCGGTGAAGTCCGCAACGTCGTGACGGATGCGGAATGGCACGAGGCTGCAAGGCTCATCAGAATCCAGAGGGATAAAACGGAGAGAGGCGTCGGACCGATCTCGGTCGTCACTGCGGGGACGAGCGATATTCCGATTGCGGAAGAGGCTGCGTTGACAGCCGAGGCGATGGGAAATCGCGTGGAAAGAATCTGGGATGCTGGCGTGGCCGGTATCCATCGCGTTCTGGCCGAGCGCGAAACATTGCGCGCAGCGCGAGTGGTCATTGTCGCTGCGGGGATGGAGGGCGCGCTCCCTTCTGTCGTCGGCGGTCTGGTGAGCGTGCCCGTTGTGGCCATCCCGACCAGCGTCGGCTACGGCGCGTCATTCAACGGCGTGGCCGCGCTGCTCGGCATGCTCAATTCCTGCGCCTCAAACGTCACGGTCGTCAACATTGACAACGGCTTCGGCGCTGGCTTCGTCGCCAGCCTCATCAATCGAAAGTGGGAAACGAAAGCAGAAGGCAGTAGGCAGTAGGCAGAATGCATAAAACAAAGATCGTGCGCCATCCGCTCACCAAACCCCAACGCCTTCTGCCTTCTGCTTTCTGCTTTCTGCCTGCTGCATTTCGTCTCCGCGTCGCTCTCTCGCTGCTGCTCATCTTTGCGCCTCTGCTTTCAGGGTGCTATAGCGCACGCCGCACACCGAATCTTGAACGCATCTTCGCGGCGGCACGCGAACGCAAAGGCAAGCGACCGCTGATAGTGATTCCGGGCGTGCTGGGGTCGCAGCTCGTCAACTACGAGACGGGCGAAATCGTCTGGCCTTCAGCATTTCGCTCGTCGGATGACGGCTTGAGCCTTCCGGTCTCGCCCGATCTACAGCGCAACCGCGATAATCTCGTCGCCAGAAAAATTGTGGACACGGCGCGCCTCGCACGCCTCGCGCCGGAAGTTTACGTCTATCACGAGCTGCTCGTCGCGCTGAAAAAATATGGCGGCTACAAAGAGGGGGACTGGAGCAACCCGAGCGAGGACGGCGATCATGATACGTTCTACGTTTTCCCTTACGACTGGCGGCGCGATAACGTCGAGACGGCGCGCGAGCTCATCGGGCGCATCGAGACTTTAAAGCGGAAACTCAATCGCCCGGATTTGCGCTTCAACGTGCTGGCGCATTCGATGGGCGGCCTCGTCGCGCGTTACGCAGCCATGTACGGTGACGCGGACCTGCCGCCGGAAGGAGCCCAGCCGAAACCCTCCTGGGCGGGCGCTGCTCACATCAACAAGATCATCATGTTCGGCACGCCGAACGAAGGCTCTGCGGACGCCTTCGTTACTTTGCTGGAAGGCTATTCCATCAGGGAGGGCTTGCGAAGCAGGCTCCCGCTTTTCAAAAAGCTTTCGCGCGAAGATGTTTTCACCGTCCCTTCAGTTTTTCAGCTCTTGCCGCACCGCACCGCGACGCGTTTTCTTGACGAAAACCTGCAACCCATTGAGGTGGACCTCTATGATCCGGCAGTGTGGCGCCGCTACGGCTGGTCGCCGGTGGCGGATGCGGAATACCGTCAACGCTTCGTCAAAGGCAGAACGCGTGGCGACAACGCACCCTTTAGCCGCGGCTCGCTCGAAGAGTTGGACGCTTATTTCGCGCTGGTGCTCAATCGCGCAAAGCGTTTTCATGAGGCGCTCGACGTGATCGAAGAGAATCCGCGGGTCCATCTCTACGCCTTCGGCGGCGATTGTGAAGACACGCTCGTCGCGCCCGTCATCCTATTTGACCAGAAAAAGAAGCAGTGGGTGACAATCACGCGCCCGCGCGAATTTCGCACCTCGACCGGACAAAAGATTTCACAGAAGGCTGCGGCGGCGGCCATGTCTGAACCCGGCGACGGTCGCGTCACACGCAGCTCGCTTCTGGGCGAAGACCTTGAAGGGAAGCCGAATTCGATCTTTAATACCCCGCTCCCAATCGCCTACGCCGTCTTCACCTGCGACTTACACGGCGAGTTACAGAAAAACAAGACCCTACAGGACAATGCACTCACAGCGCTGGTTGGCGAGGTGATGAAGTAAAAGGCAGCCCCGTTAGGGGCGGCAGAATAAAGCCCAGGGCGCAAGCCCTGGGTCACTGATGGAAAAGATGTAGAAGCCCATGAAATGGGCGACAGCCCGTGCACGCCCGTATGCAATTCAAGGGCTGTCGCCCGCTCACGCGGGCTTGCATTTCAAATCGGCGCTGTGACCCAGGGCTGACGCCATTAGTATCTACACAAGTCAGAAACCTCCATTTTTCTTAGGATTTCTGACTACTTGGGAAAGTGACCAGAGCGCAGCAAAGATCAGACCTGAATT
>DASVXV010000077.1:0-13774 GCA_036392495.1 Pyrinomonadaceae bacterium
CTGCGCGGTACAATCTGGGGGTGACGAGTCTGGTGAGGCGCGAAAGAGAGAGGGCCTTGGAGCAGTACCAGGCGCTCAAGAGGTTGAACGGTGAGTTGGCGACGAGGCTGTATGGCGGAATCTATCAGGGTTTGTTGCTCATCGTGAGCGATAAATAGGGAGGGGAACGAGGGACCTCGTGGGGACGTCGTTGATTTGATTCAAAGGGTACGGCTTGAATAAGAGAGCATGGAGCGGCCGGCGATGGAAGTGATGAGGCTGGCGGGCCAGCCCGGCGCATACGCCGATGCTTCGATGAACAGTCACGAAGACCTGATCGCGCGCGCTCGTCGTGGCGACGAGGAGGCATTCCGCCTGATCTTCGAGCGTTACACGCGACCCGTCATCAGCTTCATCTTCTACATGGTCAACAGGCGCGACCTTGCGGAAGAGCTCGCCCAGGAGACTTTCGTCCGCGCGTATAAAAACATCAACGGCCTGCGGGACGAAGCGAAGCTCTCGACCTGGCTCTTCGGCATCGCCAGGAACGTCGCGCGCGAAGCCGTTCGCGACCGCCAGAGGGCGCGTGCGGACCATTTGGAGCTGGAGGACCGGGCCGTCGCTGCGATTCGTGACGAGAGGCCGACGCCCGTCGGCGAGCTTCTGAGCAAGGAATTAAACGGCCTGATGAGCGAGGCGCTTCTGAAACTGGACGAGGACAAACGCCTGGTTTTCACGCTCAAGGTTTATCAGCAGCGCAGCTATGATGAGATAGCGCAGATCACGGGCTTTTCGATTCCGAAGATCAGAAATGCCCTGCATCGCGCGCGCGCGGAGATGCGCCGCCGCTTGAGTTCTTATCTGGGAGTTAAAGATGAGATGTGAAAAGTTTCTGGAGCTGGTCGAGGTCTATTTCGACGGCGAGTTGGACGAACTGGAAAGAGCCAGGGTGGCCGAACACCTTGAAGCTTGCGCGACGTGCGCGGGCGCTCTACGGAAGCTGGAGCGCGAGCAGAGACTTTACCTGCGCTACGAATGCGACGCGGAGCCCGCTCCGGCTTTCTGGCAAAACGTCATGGCGCGTGCCGCACGCGAGGGTGCGGCGCAAACTGGAAGCACACCTCTTCGCGACCGGCTGCGCGCCCTGCTCGAAAGTTTCAGCGCGCCCAGATTTAGTCCTTCGCTCACGGCCCTGGTCGTCCTCATCGCCGTCGCAATCACAGCGCTTGTGATGACCGGCGTCAACCGCAAAGAAAAAGCGACTGACGTTAATGTCTCCAGGCTTAATAACGAAAGCACGGCTTCTTCGACACCTGATGCTCTGGCAGTGCGCTCCGCTTCTACAGGCGCTCCCGAAGGGGAGGCTGTGGACGAGAAGGAGGGCGACGGCGCGACTGTTGGCGGCCAACAGTCCCCACAGGTTAAAGATGGACCGAAGGACCGGGCCGTGCTCGTCGCCAAACGTGAAGAGATAAGGCGGCGGCGCGAGGCTGTCTCCAATCATGAGCCGACGCCTGACAAGCTGGTGCGCGAGGCCGAGCAGAAGTATGTTGCGGCGATTGCCATCTTGTCGCGTGACGTCAACCGCCGCCGCCCGCAACTCGACCAGGAGACGGCGGCGCAATTCGAGAAGGCGCTGGCGGCCATTGACCGCACAATCGAGAACACACGCCGCGTCGCGCGAAAACATCCAGGCGACCCTATCGCCGCGCAGTACATGCTGACGGCTTATGCCAGAAAGGTTGACGTGCTGCGTGAAATAGTCGGCTACTGAACGCGAGACGTCTTGCGAGCATCATTCTGAAGATGAACAACAATATCCACAAAGCATTATTGGTCCTGCTGGTGATGATCTCTTGTTGCGCGACGTTTCAGCACGGGAAGGTCATGGCACAGCAGCAGCAGGTCACCAGAGAAAAAGATAATCAGAAGACGGTTGAAGCCGACCGCAATGTCGTGCGGCGAGAGGATGGGTCGGTCAGCGTCGAGCTTGAGCGCGGCGGCAAAATCACCGTGGACAATCGAACGACCGGACGCATCGCCGTCATCGGTTGGGATAAGAATACGGTCGAGGCCAGGGCGAGCAGCGAGCGCGGCATCGAGGCGGTCAGGTTCGAAATCAAAGAGACTCCTTCGGGAAGCAAAACCATCTGGCTGAAAGCCGATTATGCTAAAGACAGAACAATTGAGGTCGCACCCATGCCCGCTCCCAGTCCGACGCCGACGCCCAAGCCGAAAGTTATCGCGCCTCCGACGGTTGAGCCTTCGCCCTCCATGCCGTCTGCCATTCCGTCCCCGCCCACAGTCATGCCCAAACAGATTCGTATGCCCGGCACTTCAAAGTATGACGGACCGATGGACCCGCCGATGCGCGACAGCCGCCCCGTGGAAGTCCATCTGGAGGTTCACGTCCCGCGCTCTGCCGAGATTGATTTGATCAAGGTCTACCAGAGTGACGTCGAGGTCACGAATGTCGAGACTCCGCTGACCATTCTCGGCAATAAAAGCGAGATCGTCTTAAGGAATGTCGGCGCGGTTGAAGTTCGCACGCAGAGCGGGAAGGTTGAAGTGGAAAACGCGAGCGGTTTCGTTGATGTGGTCACCACGAGCGGACCCGTTCGCGTGCGACGTGCGAGCGGCGACGTGCGCGCCTTATCCATCGGGGGCGACGTCGAGATCGAGTGCGCCCGCGGGCGTGTCAACGTGGACAACACGGACGGTCCCGTCAAGCTCGTCAACGTACAAGGCGACGTTGACGCCACCACGTCCAGCAGCAACCTCCTTTTCATGGGGGCGCTCAGTGAAGACGGGCGCTATTACCTGAAATCCATGTCCGGCGCAGTCGAGATGGCCGTGCGCGACAAGCCGCCGGGCTTCACAGCCTCGCTCTCCTCTTACCGTGGGACCATCGAGAATGATTTCCAGTTGAAGATCAAACAGGCGTCGCAGCATGAGGCGGCGGCGGTCAATCGCCGCATCATCGGGAGCTACGGGAGCGGGAAGGCGCAGGTCAATCTCGACACCTTCGACGGGCGCGTCAAGCTGGGCAAGCTCGCGCCCGAGATGATTAAAGAATGTAAGTAATGCAAAATTAAAAAGGTAAAAGGCAAAAATGGAAGACAGGGAGCACTATCCTCGTCTTCCATTTTGCATTATACTTCCCCCTCTCTTGAATTATTCCACCCACCGGTTATGCAACTTTTGATATTAAATCCCTATGCCAACAAAAAAGAGAGCATCCTCTACGCGCCAACTCTCTGTTCCGGTCGAGGTCATTGAGCGCCGGATTTACCTCATCAGAGAACAAAAAGTCATGCTTGATTCAGACCTCGCAGCGCTGTATCAGGTCGAGACCTTTAACCTCAATAAAGCGGTCAAACGCAATATCGAGCGCTTTCCTGAAGACTTTATGTTTCAACTCACGGGGGAAGAAGCAGAATCTTTAAGATTCCAAATTGGAATCTCAAAGCCGAGCGGTCGCGGCGGGCGGCGTTACTTGCCTTATGTGTTTACCGAGCAAGGTGTAGCTATGCTCTCCAGCGTGCTCAACAGCAGACGCGCTATTGAGGTCAATATCGTCATCATGCGGGCGTTCGTGAAGCTTCGAGAGACGTTACTTTCCAACGAAGATTTAAACCGTAAATTTGCCGCGCTCGAAAGGAAACTAGCTACCCATGATAAGTATTTTAAGGTTGTGTTTGACGAGTTGAGAAAGCTTATCGCCGCACCAACTCCACCGCGCCGGCAGATCGGCTTTAAGACCGAAGAGGACAAATAAGAACTCGAAACTTTAAGAGCAGGAGGCAAACCCCCTGCTCTTTTAATCCCTACACGCTCAGGATTTCGTGCTCTTTGGATTTCATCAGCTCATCAATCTTGCCGATGTAGGTGTTGGTCAGCTTCTGGACTTCCTCCAGCCCGTCGCGCTCGTTGTCCTCCGAGATGGCCTTGTCCTTGAGCATCTTCTTGAGCCGCTCGTTGGCGTCGCGGCGAATGTTGCGGACCGCCGTCCGGTGGTCTTCGGCGATTTCGTGGACCTGTTTGGCGAGCTGTTTGCGACGCTCTTCCGTCAGCGGCGGAATCGGAATGCGGACGAGCTTGCCGTCATTCGACGGGTTGAGGCCGAGGTCTGCGGCCCGGATGGCTTTCTCGACCGCGCCGAGCTGCGTCTGGTCCCAGGGCTGCACGGTGAGCATCTGCGGCTCGGGCACGTGCACGGAGGCCATCTGGTTCAGCGGGGTCGGAGTGCCGTAATACTCGACCATCACGTTATCGAGCAGGCTGACGGCCGCGCGCCCCGTGCGAATGGTCGCAAGCTTCCGCCTGACATCCTCGATGACCGCCTCCATCCGCGGCCTGGACTCTTTGACGACATCTTTCTCAAGCATAAATTTCTCCGAAATTTAGTTTCAGGTTTCAAGTTACAAGTTTCAGGTTAAAACTTGAAACCTGAAACCTGAAACTTGAAACTATTTTTCGACGCAGACGCGCGTGCCGACACTCTCTTCGCCCGCCACGACGCGAATGATGTTGCCGTGCGTGCGCATGTTGAAAACGATGATGGGCAGGTTGTTGTCCATGCACAGGGAGATGGCGGATGCGTCCATCACCTTCAACTGCTTTTCCAGAACTTCCCGGTAGGTGATGCAATCGTAGCGCGTCGCCGTCTCGTCCTTCATCGGGTCCGCGCTGTAAATGCCCTCGACTTTAGTGGCCTTGAGAATCACTTCCGCTTTGATTTCGAGCGCGCGCAGGGCGGCGGCCGAGTCCGTCGTGAAATATGGATTGCCAGTGCCCGCCGCGAAGATGACGACGCGCCCTTTTTCAAGGTGGCGGATGGCGCGCCGCCGTATGAAAGGCTCTGCGAGCTGCGGGACCTCTATGGCCGACATCACGCGCGTGTAAACGCCCACCTTCTCCAGGGCGTCCTGGAGGACGACCGCGTTCATGATCGTCGCCAGCATCCCGATGTAATCGGCGCTGGAGCGATTCATGTTGCCCGCGCTCTTCGAGACGCCGCGAAAGATGTTGCCGCCGCCGACGACCACTGCGACCTCGACGTTGAGCTCGCGCACGGCCTTAATCTCTTCGGCGACCGTGCGCGCGACGTCAACGTCAATGCCGTAGTTCTGCGCGCCCATCAAAGCCTCGCCGGAAATCTTGAGCAAGATGCGGCGGTAGGCCGGTTGCAGAACGTTTGGTGCGGTTGCTGACATAAAATCCAGGTTTCAGGTTCCAGGTTTCAAGTTTCAGGTTGTAATAACCTGAAACCTGAAACCTGGAACTTGAAACTAATTCCCTGCGAGTGAGGCGACTTCGCTGCCGAAATCGTCGGCGCGCTTGTCCAGTCCTTCGCCCATCTTGTAGCGCGAGAAGCGGCGAATCGTAATCTTCTCGCCGGTCTTGGCGATCTTCTCGGTGACGAGTTCTCCGACGGTCTTGGCCGGGTCTTTGACGAATGGTTGATCCATGAGGACTGCCTCTTCGTAAAACTTGTTGAGGCGACCCTCCACGATCTTGTCAATCACCTGGTCCGGCTTGTTGGCGTTCTTCGGATCATTCTTCGCCTGGGCGCGCGCAATCTCGCGCTCCTTGTCGAGCGCGTCGGCCGGCACTTCTTCTCGGCCAACGTAGCGCGGCTCGGCGGCGGCGATGTGCATCGCCACGTCTTTGACCAGCTGCTGAAACTCTTCGCCGCGCGCGACGAAATCGGTCTCGCAGTTGACTTCGACCAGCACGCCGACCTTGCCGCCCATGTGAATGTAGGAGCCGACCGCGCCTTCGGCTGCGATCCGGCCCTCTCTCTTGCGCGCGGACGCCAGCCCGCGCTTACGCAAAATCTCAATCGCCTGTTCCTCGTTGCCGCCCGCTTCCGCCAGCGCGTTCTTGCACTCCATCATGCCGGCGCCCGTCTTCTCGCGTAGCGACTTGACGGCCGCCGCCGTAATCTCTGCCATAACCTCTCCTTGACTAAAAGTCTGGAGTCTCAGAGTCTGGAGTATTGAAGTCCGATGTCAAAAGCAGAATTCTTTTCAGCCTTTGACTCCGAGACTCCAGACTCCAGACTCCGGACTTATTAAAAAGCGCAGCCCGGCGGTTGATCCCGCGTCTCTGGACTGCGCTCGCCGTAAAATTGAGATCGTTGATCTTTTTAGCTTGCGACGCCGACAGATTCAGCGCCCTTGTCCTGCTCTTCAGATGAAGCTGGCTGCGAGGCGACTTCGTCGCCGCCGCCGCTCGCTCCGCTCGCGGGCGCGCCCGTCCCGGCCTGCTCGTGATCGCCGATGCTATCGGGCTGCTGTCCGGTCGTGCCGAAACCCTGATTGCCCGGAACGGAGGTCTGCGTTTCCACAGAGGGAGCGGACGCTCCCATGTCCGTCACGTTCGCTGCTTCCTGCCCGGTTTCGGTGCCCGCGTCAGCGCCCTCCGCACGGCGGCGCGCCCTGCCATCACCTTCCGCAAACGCTTCTTCGCCGCCAGCGGACGCGTCCGCATCCGCGCCTTCGGTCACCATCTGCTGGCCTTCGAGCACTGCGTCGGCAATACGTGAAGCGAAGAGACGGACGGCGCGCAGGGCGTCGTCGTTGCCGGGAATAACGTAGTCTATGCCGTCGGGCGAGCAGTTAGTGTCCACCACGGCGACGACCGGGATGCCCAGGCGGTTCGCCTCCGCGACCGCGATCTCTTCCTTGCGCACGTCAATGATAAAGACGGCGTCGGGCAGGCGCGTCATCATCTTGATGCCCGAGAGGTTCTTGTTCAAACTCTCGCGCTCGCGGTCCAGCTTGATGCGCTCCTTCTTGGTGAGCTTCTCGTAGCGGCCATCCGTCTGCATCGCTTCGAGGTCTTTCAAGCGCCTGATGGATTTCTGGACGGTCTGAAAATTGGTCAGCAGTCCGCCCAACCAGCGCTGGTTGATGTAGAACATCCCTGCGCGCTCGGCCTCCTCGCGGATGGCGTCCTGCGCCTGACGCTTCGTGCCGACGAAGAGCACGGTCTTGCCGCGGTCCTCGCCCACCAGGTTCGTGACGAACTGGATGGCGTCGCGGAACATTTTCTGGGTTTTCTGTAGATCAATAATGTAGATGCCGTTGCGCTCGCCGAAAATGAACTCCTTCATCTTCGGGTTCCAGCGCCGGACCTGGTGGCCGAAGTGTACGCCAGCCTCCAGCAATTCTTTCATCGTAACCGAAGCCAAACGAAATCTCCTTTGCAAGTGTTGGTTTAATGTACTCGCCGCTGCCAGCCGGACCTCCCGTTGGAGGCAACCAATCAAGGCGACGACAATGGACTTGACGAAACGCTGAACGCGGAACGATGAACGATGAAGTAAAACAGTTCCGCGTTCAGCGTTCCTACTTCATCGTTTAGAAAACTGGAAGCGTTTGCGCGCCCCCTTCTGTCCGTACTTCTTGCGCTCTTTGGCGCGGGGGTCGCGTGTGATCAGTCCCGCGTGCTTTAAGGCGGGCCTGAGGTCGGCGTTGAATTCGATCAGGGCGCGCGTGATGCCGTGACGAATCGCCCCGGCCTGGCCGGCAGGACCGCCGCCCATAACATTGATCAGAATGTCGAACTTGTTGGCGGTCTCGGTCAACTGCAACGGCTGGCGAATGATCATCCGCAGCGTTTCGTTCGGGAAATACTGCTCGAAAGCCTTCTTGTTGATCTTGACTTCGCCCGCGCCGGGTCGCAAATAGACGCGCGCCGTAGAGCTCTTGCGCCTTCCTGTTCCGTAATATTGAATCTCAGCCACAGCTTTTCCTATCCTTCTAATCTAACGCTTCCGTTATTCTTGATTTGAGCGGGCGGTAATTTCAAGCGGTTGGGGCTGCTGGGCACTGTGCGGGTGGTTGGCGTCTCTGTAAACCTTCAGCTTCTTAGCCATCGCCCGCCCCAATTTGGTCTTCGGCAACATGCCCTTGACCGCCAACTCGATCACGCGCTCCGGATGTTTTTCGAACTGTTCCCGAACAGAGATTTCACGCAGCCCGCCCGGGTAGAGCGTGTGATGACGGTAAACCTTCTGCTCCGCCTTCGAGCCTTTGAAGACGGCCTTGCTCGCGTTAATCACGATGACGTGGTCGCCCATATCCATAAACGGCGTCCACTGCGGGTTGCGCTTGCCCGTCAAAAGGCTGGCGACCTCTGTGGCGAGTCTTCCGACCGTCTGCCCGTCGGCATCAACGACGTACCATTTGCGATTTCCGGCAAGCCCCTTGCCGCTGGGAAAGTATGTTGACATAGATAATTCTCTCTGGATAAAGCGTCTAAAACGCGAACGGCTAGAATACCGAAACCCCCGGAATAATGTCAAGTTAAGGGGCGGCAATCCTAACCCTTACAGGACGAGAGGCTCGTCGGCAAGGTAATACCGGCGAGCCTCTCTGTTACAGACTATTTTGGCCGACGCTTATGGCGTTGACTTGGGCGTCGTCGTTGACGGGGTGGTCTGCTCATCACTCGTGTTGCGCTTCAGTTTCGGCGCCTCCGAGGGCTTCTGGTCCGTCGGAGCCGTGGTGCTGTCGGACGTCCCCGTCGAACCGTCCGGCGGCGGCGGCTGGCGGCGCTTCAGGGTCGGGCGACCCGGCGTGCCGTCCTCGCCCTCCGCGATGTTGCCCGCCGTCGAGACCTTGGAATTCGAGAGGCGCAGCAATCGCGCCTTGACCTTCTGAAACTCAGAAGTGCTGATGGTGTATTCCTCGCGCTCCGGGAACCTGGAGACGAGCGAGAGCGAGGAGGCGCGCCGCTCGGGCGGCTGCGGATGTGTGGCAAACGCCTTCGAGATGAAGCCTGGCTTCTTCTTGTTCTGCGCAGACAGTTTCTCAAACATCGTCGCCAGGGCGTTCGGGTCGTAGCCAGCCGCGTAGAGATACTGCACGCCCAGTTTGTCCGCCTCGGACTCGGCGTTACGGCTGAACTTCATAAAGCCCAGAAGCGCGGCCAGCGGACCGGCGTTGTTGGCGATGAGTCCGGGGATGCCGCCCAGGAAGATCGAACCGGCCAGGAGCCCGTAGTCCATCAGGGTGGCCTTCGCCTGATTCTCCATCGCGTGACGGGCGGCGACGTGCGCGATCTCGTGTGCCATCACACCTGCCAGCTCCGCTTCGTTGTCCGCTGCGAGGATCAAGCCCTTGTTGACGTAGAAGAATCCGCCCGGAAGAGCGAAGGCGTTGACCTCGTCGGAATCAATCACTTTGATTGTAAACGGCACTTTGGCGTCCGAATGTAGGACGATGTTCTGGCCGACGCGGTTGACGTACTCTGTAATCACAGGGTCGTCAATGAACTTCGCTTCTCTATCAACCTCCGCGGCCAGTTGGCGGCCGAGGGCGACCTCTTTTTCCATGCCGCCGGCCATCCAGGAGAAAAAGCCGCCGTTGATCTTGCGTTTGCCGATCATCGAAGGGTCTTCATCCGTGGAGAGCTTGCCGCTCTTCGGCGCGGGAGCAGAGGTCTGCGCTTTCTTGTCCTGTTTATTTTTAGAGTCCTGCTTCGCGGTGGTCGTCTGCTTGTTGTCTTGCTCCGTTTGCGGGACCGGAAGAGCGGCGGCTGAGATTGCGCTTGTCCAAAGACTGAGGGCGAGCGCGAGAGCCGTCATCAAGCGGGAGAAGCGATTATTCATGGTGAAAGCCTCCAAAAAACTTTGTGAAAACTGTGGCGGTTGAGCGGGTGCCCCTAAAAGAGCGCGCTTGCCGAAGCGGCATCTTGTCTCAAGCTATACGGCGTTATCTCGAACGCGCGGCTAAAATTTGATCGAGGGGGCGCTGGCGCCGACCGGGTCGAAGCTGGCCGCTTCGAGGCTATCTTTTCGGTGCGCAGGGCTTTGATGCGCGCGCGAGTCGCGAGGGTTGCGCCCGCCTCACCTAAAACTCCAGATCGGCTCGACCTTCAAACGGGGAGACGAAGTCTGAGAGCCATTATAGAGCGAGGGCCGGTAAAAAGTATAGACATTGCGCGCTGTGGGGGCGCGTGCTAGAGTCAAAAATGGCGGTAGCTTTCGAAGGCCAGCCCCTCGGACAGGAGATTCAAGAGAGAGTTGAAACGCGCCCAGGAGAAGATCAAGGACTTAGTCGATGCTCTGGCTCTGGCCGAGCTACAGAATTACGCCGACGACCCTGCGCGCGCCCTCAAGTCATACCTCTTCACTGATTCCACCTCGGACCTTTTCGCGCGCTGGCTGGACGACCTGGCGGAGCTTTCGCATAACCTCGGGACTGCGCGCGCTCTGGCGGGGCTGCGCGGCGTCGGCAAAAGCCACATGCTCGCGGCCTTCGGGGCGCTCGCAGCCTTTCCGGAGCTCCGCTCGACGGTCAGGGACACGCACGTCTCATCGAGCGCGCGCCGCCTGCTGAACTACCGCTACAAGGTCGCGCACGTCGAGAGGGGCACGCACCCGACGCTGAACGAAGAGTTGAGCGCGGCCCTGGGCGGGGACGTGGAGACCTGGAAGAATGAGCCTTCCAAGATGCTCAGCTTCTCGGCGAGCCTGTCGGACACGCCGCTGGTGGTCATCATTGACACGGCTTTCGAGCGCGAGGCGCGGGTCGAGCGCGACGACGGCGCGCTCCTGAGCGAGCTGGCCGCCACGGCCAAGTTGCAGAACATCTTCATCGCGCTCGCGCTCGATGACGACATCGCTGGCGCCTCCGGCGTGAACGCCTCTCTGGCCAGCGCGTTCCAGATAGATTACCTGGACCCGGAGCACCTCTACCGCATCACGGACGTTCACATCTTTCAGAAGAACGATCAATCGCGCGCCGTGCTCCATGACCTGTACATGACTTTGCGCACGCTCGTGCCGGGGTTCAACTGGAGCGAGCCCAGGTTTTCGGCCCTCTATCCGGTCCACCCGCTCATCGCAGAGATAGCTTCGGGGGTGCGCCTGTACGTCCCAAACTTCGCCTTTCTGCCATTCGCTTCGGCCGCGGGCGCGCACGCCGTCAACCGCCCGGCGCTTTCGCTCGTCGTGCTCGACGAAGTCTTCGACCGCACGGAGCAGGTCATGCGCCACTCCGAGAAATTAAAAGAGGCTTTCACGGCGTTCGATTATCTGGCCAAGCACGCCATCACGCAGATTCCGGTGATGCAGAGGCTTCAGGCCCGTCTCGTCTTGAAGGGCCTCTTCATCCTTTCGCTCGACGGGCGCGGCGCGACGGCTCGCGAGCTGGGCGCGGCGATGCTGCTTTACGACGAGCAGAACCCTGGCGCGGCCATCGAGCGCATCAACAGCATGCTCTCGCTCTTTGCGGACGCCGCGCCTTCGACCTCTTTTTTGAAGACCGAAGAGGGAAGCGATGTCCGTTATCGTTTCAACGTGGACGTCCCCGTGGATTTCAGCAACATGTCCGCGATGATAGCGAGCCAAGCAGCGGCGGAAGGCGTCCGCGCCAGCGACGAACTGCCGCGCATCGCCGCGCTGAGCGATGAAGACCTGGCCCGGTGGGCTGCGAGGCTGACGGGCCGGACCCTGCCGGGGTCGCTGGACGAGCCGGATGCGCGCGACCAGGTGCGCGCCGCGCTCGCCGAATGGCAAAAGAGCTGGCGCGCTGACAATCCACTTAAAAATATAGAGGCTTTGCCGGAAGAGGGGTTGACCACGCGCTCCTGGAATCTGGGGGCGGCCGTGCGCAAGAGTTTCGGCAAGGCTGCGGACGCCGCGGAGGCCACGCTCGCCAAAACCATCTCCCTCGAAGAGGGCCTGGAGCGCGTCGCGCTCGCATTCAATAATTCTGCTGAGCACTACGAGCGCAGCCGCGAGCAGCTCAGCCAGCTCGAAAGCTTCGTTCAGGGACTGCCGGAGTGGGAGCGCGCCAGAACTTATCTCTCGCTCGCTGAGCCGACACACATTGACGAGATAGAGAGCGCGCGGCGCGAGCTGTTAACGATTGCGGGGGACGTTCATAACCTCTTCGACACGGACTCCACGGAGCGCTTCAATCTCCTCTGGCGGGAGTTCCACACGCGCTACACGGAGCATTACGTCAACCTGCACGACGGGACGTGGCGCGACGAAGCGCGGCGCGAGGTCATCGAAGAGTTAATGCGTAATGAAGAGTGGCGCGAGTTTGAGCTGCTCTCGCGGCTGAAGATCGTTAACAGCCGGTACGGGTCGGAAGCCGCGGAGCTCGTCAAGCTTGCGCGTCGCGCCGAATGCAAGCTGCCTGCGCGAGAACTCCTTAAGGAGCATCCACTCTGCGCCTGCCGCTTCCGCCTGGCGTTTGCTTACGCGCTCGCGCGCCTTCCGCAGGACCTGGCGGAGATTGTCGAAAGAGGGCGCGCAGCATATCGCCGCACGCTCCTCTTTCTCAACGCGCCGCTCGCGATTGCGCTCGACGCGCTGGCGCGCAAAGACGGCGACGAGGAGACAGCCGCACGCGCACGCACGCTTTCGGGCGCGTTCGCACAGGGCACGCTGCCGGCGCTCTTTACTTCGACGGACGTGGGCCTGCTCGAAAGCGCGCTGGAGAGAATGGCGACGCCACCGCCCGTGCGCTTCGAGCTGCCAACGAAGGATTACGGGTTGTTGACGCGCGACGAGCTGCGCGCGCGCCTCAACCAGTGGCTGGACGATCTGCCGAGCGAGCCTGCGCTGGTCGAAGTCGTCGAACGGGAAAAGGGCGATGACGGTTGAGCGCAGGCGCCGTGCGGGTGTGAAGAGAAAGCGCGCCGTCAGACGCCGAGCGACAGTCGCAATCATTGGCGCGGGCAGAATGGGAACGGCGCTCGCACGCGCCCTACACTCTTGCGGCTATGAGATTACTGCTGTGGTTTCGCGCAAACGCTCGCACGCGCGCAGGGCCGCAGAGCTCGTGACCGCTCATCCACAGGCACTCACACCCGACCAACTCGATAAGCTTCCCACGAGCGACATCCTTTTAATCACCACGCCGGACGACGTCATCGAAACGGTCGCCGAAGAGCTTGCGATAAAACTGAAGAAAGAGCGGGACGATGAAGGGAGGCGTTTCGCCGTCGCCCTGCACACCAGCGGCGCACTCTCGTCGGAAGTTTTGCGGAGTCTGAGGCGCGCTGGCCTTTCGGTCGGCTCGATGCACCCGCTCGTCTCGGTGAACGATCCGGTGCACGGGGCGTCAAGTTTGCGCTCGGCCTTCTTCTGCATAGAGGGCGAGGAAGTAGCCGTCAGAGTCGCGCGCAAGGTTGTTCGCGCCCTCGGGGCGGAGAGTTTTTCGATAGCCCGGACGGAGAAGGCGCTCTATCATGCCGCTGCCGTGATGGCCTCAGGACACGTGACGGCGCTTTTCGACATCGCGGTCGAGATGCTCAAAGTTTGCGGGCTCAGGGAGCGCAGGGCGCGGGCAATCCTTCTTCCGCTCGTTCGTAGCGCGCTTGAAAATCTCTCGACCGGCACGCCCGCACAGGCCCTCACGGGAACCTTCGCGCGCGCCGACCTGGCGACCGTCAAAAGACATCTCAAGGCGCTCAACACGGAAAAGATGTCGGATGCGCTCGCCGCATATGTGCTGCTGGGCAAGAGGTCATTGCAGTTGGCTCAGCGTGCGGGCGTGAGGCCGGATGTATTGAAAGAGATAGAGCGGGCGTTGACGAATGATAAGTAAATAGAGATAGGAGAAACGCCTCTGCCTGATTCTGAAAAGGTCGCGTTCGATATGTTATCGAGCCCCGCAAGGGGCGACAGCATAAAGCCCAGGGCGTAAGCCCTTATCATTACCCACATCTCTGTAAACTTAACAAGTGTGGGAGTTAAAAGGAGCATAGGGGCTCATGATCTTTAGAGGCAGTCTCTCATGCTTTGTTACAAACAAAGGACTTATGC
>DASVXV010000078.1:0-24524 GCA_036392495.1 Pyrinomonadaceae bacterium
TCGCCATACACTTCCGATGTCGAAGCCTGTAGGATTCGCGCGTGGACCCGTTTAGCCAGCCCCAGCATATTAATCATGCCCATGACGCTGGTCTTAACGGTCTTGACCGGATTGTACTGATAATGAATCGGGGAGGCCGGACAGGCCAGATTATAAATCTGATCAACTTCCAGGAGGATCGGCTCGATGACATCGTGACGGATCAGCTCGAACCGGCGGTTTTCCAGTAGATGAGAGATGTTCTCGCGGCGGCCTGTGAAAAAGTTGTCGAGACAGATGACCTCATGCCCCGCGTCAAGTAATCTTTCACACAGGTGCGAGCCTAGAAAACCGGCTCCGCCCGTTACAACTATTCTCATTCCGCCTCCGATTATTGTTGCCGCGAAGCTGACCGCTAGGCCGGTTTTTGGGGCAGTTTGATTGCCTTGTAAGATAAATTATAGCTTATTATCAACGCCCCTTTTGCAGGGCGTAGCCTACTTCCTGAAGACTTTCCTGTCAAGCAGATGCTCTTATTCTCAAGTATCATTGTGGGCCAGACTGGGGCTAAGAGCAGGGCCTTTAGCTGGATCATTCTCGGGAGAGTGCTGTAAACGATGAGACAGGTCCTAATCACCGGCGGGCGCGGTTATCTTGGGAGCGCTTTGCTCTCTGCCCTGGAAGCAGCAGGCTTCTCAGTAGACAACTGCGATCAGGCTGATGGGTGTGATTATCGCACTCTCACCGCCGATACTCTGGAGAGTTACGACAGCATTATTCACCTGGCCGCGCATAGCAGCGTACAAGCATGTCAGGCTGATCCGTCGGGAGCCTGGCTGAATAACGTCGAAGGGTTCCGCGCCCTCCTCTCTGCCCTACAGCCCGGGCAGCGCCTGATCTACGCCAGCAGCGCCAGCGTATACGACCGCCAGCACGACGCCAAAGAGACAACTAACCTCTTCTCGGCGCGAGCACTTTACGACGTCACCAAGCACAACATGGATGAGTTCGCGCGCCCTGCGGGCGTTAAGGTTTATGGGCTGCGCTTCGGGACCATCTGCGGCGTGAGCCCTGTGATGCGTTGGGAATTTCTACTCAACGCCATGACGAGGTCCGCCCTTCAAACAGGTACAGTCACGGTCTTTAATTCCAGCGCGCGACGTTCTGTGCTGGGCATTTTGGATGCCTCAAGGGCGATTCTTACAATCCTACGGAAGCCGGAAGCTCCTCCGGGCATCTACAACCTGGCAAGTTGCCAGGGTACTATTCTGGACTTCGGGCGTATTGTGGCGGGAGCCACGGGCGCACGGCTTTATGTGTCCCCACATACAACTCAGACTTATGACTTCACTATGAATTGTGACGCTTTCTCCCAAACTTTCGGCTTTAACTTTCAAGAGACCGCACGCGAGATTGTGCAGCGGCTACAGGAGTATTTATGCCCCTCTTAAACTGCCTGGCCTGCGGCGGCAGCGACCTCAATCCATTTCTGGATTTGGGCAGCCAGCCGTTAGCTAATAGCTATCACACAGGCTCGGGCGGCCCTTCATACCCTCTGGCAGTTGTGCGCTGCCGGGATTGCACGCACAGTCAATTGACCACAGAGGTCCCCCCTGATCAAATGTTTCGGCAATATGCCTATGTCAGCGGCACGACCGAGACGATCCGTTCTTACTTCGACCGTTTTGTCGCTCAGGCGGTCGCCGACGCTCGCGTGCGCGGTATTTCTCACCCGCGGGTCCTGGACATCGCCTGCAACGACGGCACGCTGCTGGAGGTTTTCAGGGAGCACGGGTGCCGGCAGTTGGCCGGGGTTGATCCGGCTGAAAATCTACATGCGATCACGGCTGCGAAGGGTTTTGATGTTGTTTGCGACTACTGGACTGAGGCTATTGCCCAAAGCTTAGGAGCTTTTGATATTGTCGTCGCGATGAACGTCCTGGGACATACCGCTCGCCCGCTGGAGTTTCTGGAGGCCGCGGCGCTCTCACTATCCCCCGAAGGACGTTTGTACGTGCAGACCAGCCAGGCGCATTGGCTGGAGCGGGGCGAATTTGATTGCGTTTACCACGAGCACATCAGTTACTTCACGCCCGATTCGCTTCGCACGCTGGCGCGGCGGGCAGGGCTCAGGCTTGAAGAACTTGAGATCGTGCCGGTCCACGGAGGCAGCCTGCGCGTGACTTTCACAGCCCCTTACGCGGCGCTCGGTCGGCGGGCTGAGCAGACTGCTGAGAAAATCAGAGCCGCAATAACCCACTACCGTGCGGAAGGTTTTTCGGTCGCCGGATACGGGGCGGCTGCGAAAGGCAACACTCTGCTGAATTTTGCTGAGATTGATCTGGCTTACATCGTAGATGATAATCCGCTCAAATGGGGGCTGCTGACTCCCGGACGCCATATCCCTATCTATTCCCCGGACGTTTTGGCGAACGAGGACCGTCTTGTGATCCTGCTCCTCGCGTGGAATTTTGCGGAGGAGATTCGCCGCAAGGTAGCCACTTTGAGAGGCGAGAAAGAGACTGTGTACATCATGCCCTTCCCAGAGGTAAGAGTATGCTGACCCTCCTCTCCCATTTCTACAACGAGGAGCTTTTGATGCCGTACTGGCTGAAGCATCACTATCCGCTGTTCGATCATGGCGTCCTGATTGATTATGCCAGCACGGACCGCTCCGTTGAGATTGCAAGAGAGCTAGCGCCGGGATGGGAAATCATCGCCAGCCGCAACGAAGACTTTGCCGCAGTCGCCTGTGATGCAGAGGTGATGGAGATCGAGCGCCGGTTCAGCGGTTGGAAAATCTGTCTCAATACGACAGAGTTTCTGGTATATCCGGGTCTGCGTGAGTTTCTGGCGAGTTTTGAACGGGAGAATCCTGAGATTCCCGCAGCGGCTTTGACCGGTTACATTGTTTTGGCTGACCCTCCGAGGGGTCGCTGGAATCCTTTGAATCCGGAGCTTCCCTTACTACAGCAATGTCACTACGGCGTCCACGATTTGGCCGGCAGCTTACGAAGGTGGCGTTATGTTCATCGGGCACCTGACGGCGCCTATGCTGTCGGGCGACACGATACGGCGCACGCCTGGCGATCAGCGCCCGACGGCGGAATCGCTCACTTCCTCTATGCCCCCTGGCCCGAAGCGCGCGCGCGAAAGCTTCAGATACAAAGGCGTATGACGGAATCGGACAGACAACTGGGATTGGGATTCCATCATTTCGTCACGCCGCAGGAATTAGACTCGCGCTGCCAGGAGTTCTGGTGGCATCAACCAATCCGGGATTTACGGGAACTCCCTTCGTACTGGCGCGTGGTCGAGGAGCTGTCCTGAATCCATCCCGTTTGCCTGGGCTTCTATTTCAGTTTTATCAAATCGCTCACTCTTGGTATAAATATATCCGTTCCATAAACCTGATCGGAGTGTTGAAACGCACAAATGAAACGCTATCTTCCAATAGCCATCATCGCCGGGGTCTTGATCCTCGCGCTCGGAGGTGGCTTGATTCTCTGGCAAGCGACAAGGCAAACGCCGGCCAAGACGCCGGAGCAGAGTTTCGTTCCGGCCACACCCACACCAACTGCGCCACAGGCCAGTCCGACTGCGACTCCCGCCACCCAACAAAGCCCCACGCCCGCCGCAGCGGATAACGCACATGCGCGCGGAGCCTTAAACGCTAAAGTGACTCTGGAAGAATACGGCGATTACCAGTGCCCATCGTGCGGGACTGTCTTCTTTCTCCTGAAGAACCTGGAGAAAGATTACAGCGACAGGGTGCGGTTCGTCTTCCGGCAATACCCGCTGCCCGGCCACAAACACGCCATGATCGCGGCGCAGGCGGCCGAAGCGGCAGACCTCCAGGGCCGTTTCTGGGAGATGCACGACATGATCTACGAGAACCAGGCGAACTGGTCCGCGGCTGAAGACGCGCGCGTCTATTTTCTACAGTATGCGCGCAATCTAGGGATGGACGTTGATCAGTTCAATCGCGATATGAACAGCCCGGAAGTTTCCAGGCGAGTCCTGACGGACAAAGAGATGGGTACGAGGGCCGGGGTCTCAGGCACGCCGACAATCTTCATCAACGGGCAACAGGTCCGCCCGGAGGTCGTAACGGACGAGGGCTTGCGCATGGCGCTCAATTACATGCTCGGAAAGACGAAATAGATGAGCGCTCGTAATTCGAAAACTCTTTCCGAAGTCCCTGTAAAAGAGGTCTCTGCCACACACACCTCACGCGGCCTCTATTTCTATGGGGCGGTGGCGCTGCTTTCGCTCATCGGCCTGGGCGACGCAATTTACCTGACCGTGAAGCATGTGACGGGCGGAATTGTCCCCTGCACACTCTCTGGCGGCTGCGAGCAGGTTCTCAACAGCTCCTATGCGACTATTGGGGGCATCCCGCTGGCGCTCCTGGGGGCTCTAGCCTACTTTACTGTCTTCAGCCTGGCGATTCTTGCGGCTTTCGGAAATAAGCCGGCGGGGACACTGCTCTTCTATCAGGTCCTGTTGATGCTTGCCGTCTCGATCTGGCTATTTATCCTACAGGCATTTGTCATTCATGCTTATTGCCAATTCTGCCTGCTCTCGGCTGCCATCACACTTCTACTCTTCCTGATTGTGGCCGCACAACGTTTGCTTCCGAAATTCCGACGCAAATAGTCCGGAGCTGCCGCTCTTCTATTTCTTAACGCATTCGACGATAAGGGCGCGCGTGATGCGAACCGGTTTTTCCGGTTTCTCACCTTCGACCGGCGCTTTATTGATCGCATCCACGACTTCCATTCCGCTCACCACACGCCCGAAGGCCGCGAACTTTCCATCAAGCGACGCCGCATCGTTGATGAGAATAAAGAAATGCGTTGTTGCGCTGTTCGGCTCATCCGTACGCGCCATAGAGACTATGCCCCGCACGTGCTTGACGTAGCTCGGCTCGTCCGGGATTTTGCGCGTCGCACGCTTTGCCAGCTCTAAGCCCCACTTCTCACTTGTCGAAAGATTCCCGCCCTGGATGACGAAATTGCTGACCACACGCGAGAAGGTCGTTGTATCAAAGGCTCCCGTCGCAGCCAGGTTAAGAAAGTTGCGGACCGACTCCGGCGCGGCCTCAGGCATCAGTTCAATCCCGATAACCCCCGCTTCAGTTTCGAGCTTGACGCATTGTCCTGCCATCTTCTCGACAGTCGCTTTATCGAACGGGTCACCTTTGGCAACGGTCTCCGCGCGGGCCGGGCGCTCATTACTCTTTTTCGGTTTCGGTTCCTGACCGTTCTGAGCAAAAGCCGCGGAAGCGAATAACAGTAGAGCCGTCATTGACGCGACCTTCAGCCGGCTTAACTTTAACAATCTGCTTTCCTTCTTCATTCAGTTCACCCCAATTCCTCATAAACCTTTTTCAGCCATCTCGATGGCGCGGAACAGTGCGCTCGCCTTATTAATCGTCTCTTCATACTCGCGCTCGGGCACGGAATCGGCAACGATGCCCGCCCCTGTCTGCACAAATGCCCGCCCGTTGCGCATTGTCATGGTGCGGATAGCGATGCAGGAGTCGAGATTTTGCGCGTAGTCCATGTAAAGGATTGCGCCGGCGTAAATGCCCCGGGCATCTGGCTCAAGCTCGCGTATGATCTCCATGGCGCGAACTTTCGGAGCGCCCGTGACGGTTCCGGCGGGGAAACAGGAGGCGAGCGCATCGAAGCGATCAAGGCCGTCGCGCAACCTCGCGCGCAGACTGGAGACCAGGTGCTGCACGTGCGAGTAGCGCTCGATCTTCATCAAATCTTCAACCTCGACGGAGCCGTAATCGGAGACTCGCCCCAGGTCGTTTCGTCCCAGGTCCACCAGCATCATGTGCTCCGCCACCTCTTTTTCGTCCGTGCCCATCTCGCAGCCCAGGAGCCAGTCTTCCGCTTCCGTGGCGCCACGCCTGCGCGTGCCCGCTATCGGACGATAATCGAGCCGCTGCCCACGGCAACGCACAAGCATTTCAGGTGAGGCGCCGATGATCGCCTCATCTTTCAGCCTGAAGAAGTACATATAGGGCGAGGGATTCGTGGCACGCAGCGCCCTGTAGATTGAGATCGCGTCCGCCGCAACCTTCTTCGAGAAACGCTGCGACAGCACGACCTGATAACAATCCCCTTCGGCGATATAGCCCTGTGCGCGGCGGACTGCGTCCTCAAATTTCTTTCGCGTCCAATTTGATTCGAAGGAACTCCTGGTCCCTTTTTTTTCATGTGGCTGAACTTCCACCGCGCTCGACAGCTTTAACTTATCTTCAATCTCTTCGGTCTCTTTAATCGCCCGCTCGTAAAGCTCTCGCAGGCGATCATGGCTCCCTTCGGCCTCTTCCGTTAAGACGACTGAGGTAATCTCAATGCGCTGCCGCAAGCGGTCAAACGCGAGAACCGTGCGATAAAACATCCAGACGGCGTCGTCAACCTCCAGGTCATTGCCGATTTTGCCTTCCAGCGTGGGCTCAACCCAGCGCGCCGCTTCGTAGGCAAGATAACCTACGGCCCCACCCGCCAGTGGAGGTAGCCCACTCCGCCTGGCAAGTTCCCTATCACGGAAATACTCACGCGCGAAACTGGTCGCGCGAATGCCTTTTAGCACTTCCCATTTGCCGTTTCTCTCGATAAGCGTTTCGTTGCCGCAGCCACGCACGACCATTTCCGGGTTCGCCCCCAGAAAAGAGTAGCGCGCGACACGCTCGCCGCCCTCTATTGATTCCAGAAGGAAACTGTAGCGCGCCCCCTCCGCCACACGCAGAAAAGCGCTGACGGGCGTCTGCAAGTCCGCGAGCACACTGCGGACCACAGGCACAACGTTGCCTCGCTTTGCCTCGTTCACGAAGTCGTCAAACGTCGCTGGTTGAAGATCGAGCATAACGCCAAAACGTTGAAGGGTGATTCGCGCCCCGTTTTCACGACGAGCGCTGGTCCCTAAGGCACTCTATCGCACTTGCCCGAACTTTTCTAGAATGGCTCTGGTATTCCGTCAGGGTCAAGTTATTCTCAGATTCTGAAGAAAACATCCACGAAGTCACACGAAACAAGTCCGAACTATTTTGTGTGATTTCGTGTCGCTTCGTGGATCGTTCACTTTTTTTAAGGAGAGAGAATCGTCCCTGTGTTTTTCACCATCAGGCTCCTAACACGAACTCAACTTTTAATAATTATTTTTCGATTGAATCCGAACCATCCGGCTCGCCGGAGGGTCTTAATAATTGGAAGGCGCAAGATGACGAAACAGACGCCGGAACCATTCTGGGTATTGCGCGCACAGTCAGGGGACAGAGAGGCGTTGAACAATCTTCTTGAGTTCGTTCAGGAGCCGCTCTATCGCTACATTCTTCGGCTGACCGGCGACGCCTCGGTCGCAGAGGATATTTTGCAGGAGGTTTTTATACGCATCTACCGCAAGCTGCGTTGGCTGAAGGAGCCAGACTTGTTCCGCCCCTGGGTCTTCCGTATCGCGTCGCGCGAGGCTTTCAGGAAGTTGAAGGTGGAAAGGCGTTGGGCCGAACAGGTCCGAGACGAGGCGGTCCTGGAATCCATTCCGGCCCAAACGCAGGAGCAGGCGAGGCTTGAGTTAAATGAACTGTCGGGCTTTATCACCAGCCTGTCGCCAGCGAGCCGAGCGGTACTTATCCTGCACTACTTTCACGAGATGTCGCTCGCAGAGATTGCGGACGTTCTGGGTATCGCTCAGGGGACAGCGAAATCAAGGCTGGCATACGGCCTGGAAAGTTTGCGCCGCGCCGTCAAACGCGAGAGCAAACAGTAAACTTTAACTCCAATCACGGCGAGAGGAGGTTCGAGATGCCGGAAAGAAAATGGGAGAAAGTGGAAATCTCTTTCACTGATGAAGAGCGCACCAGCTTCAGGAAGGCGATCATAATTTTCGCGATCATCGAAGCCATCGTGCTCGTGCCGTTCGTGCTCTACTCGATTTTACGCTGAGCCAGCCGGGCTTGATCTTTGAGAGAGGAATTGAGCTCCGTGGTTTTCCAGATTCATCACTACTTACATTCAGGAGGTCCTTATGTCTGAAGAAAGAAAAATCAACGAGATTCGCGGGTCTGTGCTTGATCGGATAGAGCGGAGCGAGCGCCACTACAGGATGGCATTCATCGGGGCAGCCATTGTCGAGGCAATCTTTCTCGCTAGCTTCCTTTTCCTGGCTGACTTATCCAACCGGACCCACGTCCTGCTGCTCATCTCGACAATTGCCGTTTACACGCTGCTGGCGCTGGCCCTGATGGCGCTCGGCAACTACATCAACCGCAGCACGCTGCGCGTCTTGAAGGCAATTGAGCTGGTTGGTGAGTCGGCGCGGCCGCGTCCATAAGTGATTCGCTACAGCACGCGGCCGGAGGAGAGCCATTGTCCGCCGTCCACAACGAGGACTGCTCCGTTGATGAAGCTCGCGGCATCCGAGCAGAGAAAAATCGCAGCCTGCTCTATGTCCCTGATACGGCCGAAGCGCCCGACGGGAATGCCGCGCAAAAGCTTCTCCTTGATCGGCGGCGGCACAAGCCGCTTCATTCCTTCAGTATCTTCGATTGGCCCGGGGGCGATGGCATTCGAGCGAATTCCATAACGCCCCCACTCAACCGCAAGCTGCCGCGTCAGCGCATCAACACCCGCCTTCGCAGCGGAAACGTGCAGTTGCATAGGCGTGCCGATGTAATGCAGCGTCGCGCTGATGTTGAGAATCAACCCCTTATTCTGCATGAGATGTTTAAAGGTCGCTCGACAAACGTTGAAGGTTCCCTTCAAATCAATATCTACGACCGTCCCAAAGCCGTTGGACGACAACTCTTCGGCCGCACATAGAAAATTCCCCGCCGCACCGTTGACGACGATGTCCAGATGACCGTACTTCTCAATGGTCCCGGCGACAGCTCTTTCAACTTCATCGAAATTACGCACGTCCGCAGCGAAGGCCGCCGCTTCCCCGCCGCCCTCTCGAATCCTTTCAACCGCGGGCTCCAGGTTCTCCATCTTACGACTGACCAGCGCTACCCTCGCTCCGCTTTCAGCCAGAGCGCGCGCGACCCCGCCGGTGATGCCCGTCCCCCCGCCCGTCACGAAAGCCACGCGGCCAGCCAATAGCCCGTCAACAAAAATTTTATCGCTCATAATAGAGTGGTCAGTGGTCGGTGGTCAGTGGTCAGCTACGATCAGTTTTTAACTGACCACTGACCACCGACCACTGACCACTGCTTTTCAGCTTCCCGAAATATACGGGCGCGATTGGACGATGTAGATCTGTCCTTTCATGTAGGCCCATTCGATGTCCTGCTCGCGGCCCCCGAAGATGCGTTTAATCTGGTCCGCGGCGCGGACCAGCCTGCGGATGACTTCGTCCGTCAGCACGGCTCGTTCGCCTGTAATCGGAATCTCCTTGACCCCGCCCTTTTCGTCAAAGGTCAGGAGACTATCCTCGTCCGAACGCGTCAGGACCTGCACGGAGTTTCCGCGCGGTCGAAAGACGATCTGTTCGGCAATCTTCTTCCCCTCGACAACCTTGATGCCCAGCCCACGCTTGGCGCTGATGTAAATCGCGCCCTTGTCTTCTTTGTCGTAAGGGTCCGTCGTAATCATCACGCCGGAGCTTTCCGAATTGATTCCCTCCTGAACGAGGACAGCCATGAAGACTTTGGTGTGATCAATGCCTGCGCGCTCTCGCGCCTCGTAAGCCTCGAAATTCCAGATAGAAGACCAGACGGTCTTGATGGCCTCGACGATCTCCGCGTCGCCTTTAACGTTCGGGACAGTAGTGTATAGGCCTGCCCCGTTGAAGTTCGGCAGGTCCTCGCTATTGGTCGAGCTGCGGACGAACAGCCCCTTGCCGGCATATTCAGCGTTGACCCGGCGCAAGACCTCCGCGCGCAGCTCTTGATTCACCTGCCCCTGCTTGATGCGTTCGCGCAATTCCGCCAGGCGCTCGCGCCTGTAAGCCGGATCGTGCACGAAGCGCTGGTCCTCCAGCATGTCGTAGATCGGCTCTTCCAGCTTATTTTCCTTGATGAACTGGTCGTAGTAATAGAACGGGATTGTGAACCCGTTGGGCACAATGATGCCGCTCAATCTGGATTTCATCACCTCGCCGAGATTCGCGGACTTCGCGCCGTAAGCGATGACCGATTTGGCGCGCTGTTCGTTGAGAGATACGATCCTCGTCACGGAGAGATCGAAGCGCGTCTTCATCATGTCGAGACGCTCGCGCAGACGCTTTTGATATTCGTCCAGGGAGTTGTTATCGGCCCTTTTTACAGAATAGGTATCGCGCCTGGTCTCGAAAATAATCCACCGCCCGTCGTACTCCCTGAAAAGTTCCTGCGCGTTTTTGATGTAAGCGTTCGGGACGCCCCAGGATTTCGCCAGGAGGTTGATGTGCGAGAGCGGAGTTGATGGCTTCGTCGTAATAATCCCGGCGACCGGCGGAAGGGTGACGGGAACTTCGTTGAGTATCAGAATTTCGTTGGAGCCGATTTCGACGTGATCGTCCAGCTTCTCAATGATGTGAATCCGCCCGATACCTTTGGTCACGTTCAGGGGTTGATAGTCCTGCTCTTTCGAGATTTCGCTTTGCAGGACACGCTGAAGACCAGCAATTCCTCCAGATAGTTCTTCGTGCCGCAGAGAATTGGGCTTGAAAACGACCGGCTCGAAAAATGTAGCGCCGATCAAATCCGCGGTCAGCTTGATCAAGTCCGCCGGAATCTGGTCCCCCTCCCAAAATTCGAACGTCCAGCGCTTGACTGGAGTTTGATAGGCAATCGTGCCCAGGATGAAGCGCCGGTTGGGCCGGATGTAGTTGTTCTCGAAAAAGTCCTGCCCGCGCTCCAGCGAAAGATAGTTGCCGTTAACGAAATCCTTGTGGAAAGTGTAGCGCCTGGTGTTGACGTAATAGATTTTGTTTTTGTCCTTACGGTCAATGACGAAGAGCACGTGCGGCAGCGGGTATGGGGTGTCCGCGTCGTAGCTGCGTGAGATCGAGTCGAACTCTGCGCGAGATTTGATGGCGGAGAGGTAGCGCTTATCAGAAGATTGTGCAAAAGCTTCCTCAATTCCGAACAGTGTCAGAAAAATTGCGATGCCCGCGAGCGCGAGCAACTTTTGTCTTTGCATAAAACTCATCTTCCCTCCCCTTCCTCTTTCAGCTTCGCACTTTCGCGCCCAAGTAATTCTACCAGATTATCAATGTGGCGACGCTCTGTCAGAAAGCTATTGATGTTGGCGCGAAGCGCGCGGCGTCCTTTCAGGACCGTAGTTGAAATCCAGGCCTCATGACTGCGCTCGACGCGCTGCTGTAAAGCGCGCTGAAGCGAGTCCTGAGCCGCGGCCCCCTTTTCACGAACGCCCGCGGGCAGGAAGCGGAAACAGCAGACGGCCGTCTCCACCTCGCCGACGCGCTCGAAATCCCTTAAGTCGTCAATCCGTGCGGCGAGATAATTCGCGAGCCCAATCTGTCTTTCGATAATCTCGGCGTAGCCGCGCGTCCCCATGAATTTCAGCGCCATCCAGATTTTCAGCGCGTTGAAGCGGCGTGTGCCGAGCTGCCCGTAGCGGAAAAAATCATACGCGACATCCTCGCCGCCTCGCTCTTCGCTCAAGTATTCGGGCGTGATGTCGAAAGCGTCGCGCAGGATGCGCCCGCCCCCGCGCACCAAAACTGCCCCACAGGCGAAGGGAACAAACATCCACTTGTGCGGGTCAATCGTAATCGAGTCGGATCGCTCAATTCCCTGTAAGAGGTGCTGATGCTTTTCCGAGAACATGAGCGCGCCGCCGTATGCCGCATCAACATGAAACCAGCAGTTATAGTCCTTTGCTATCTCCGCCAGCTCATTCAAAGGATCAATGATGCCTGTTGAAGTGGCTCCGGCTGCTCCCGCAACGCAACATGGAATCTTACCGCCTGCTTTATCGGACTCGATTGCCTCGCGCAGCAAGTCGGTACGAATATGAAATCGGTCGTCCGTCTCGATCTTTCTCAGGCCTTCGCGACCGAGCCCTAGAATATCCACGCTCTTCTCCAGAGAATAATGAGACTGTTCAGAAGCGTAAACCACCAGCTCGCCCGCAGCCGCACGGACGCCCTTATCGCGCACTACGGCTGAGGCAAAATCCCGCCCGCATTTGATTCCAATCAGGTTCGCTTCCGAGCCCCCGCTCGTGAGCGTTCCGAAACTACTGCTTCCGTAGCCGACCAGATCACACAGCCAGCGAAGCACGCGAGCTTCTACGACGCTTGCGGACGGAGAATTGCGCCAAGCAGCGCCGTTCTGATTAATTGCAGAGGCGAGCGCATCGGCCCAAACGGCTATCGGCAGGGGCGTCGGATTGAAAAGCCCGTAATAGCGTGGGCTCGGAATCTGCATTGCGTGCGGGGCGACGTCCTGTTCAAAGCGCGCGAGGATTTCATCGGCCTCGATCCCATCAACCGGCAGCGGCTCGTCGAAAAGTTTTTCGAGATAGCCGGGCGTTGCCGCTGAAGTTACGGGCGCGCGGTCGAGTCCTCGCGTATAGTCGCTGATAAGACTGGTCACTGCTCGTCCCAAACGTTCGTGCTCCTCGCCAAGGAGCGAACTTGAAGTCAGACCCACGATGTGGGATTTTTTGCCTTCGGTCATTGTTCTTCGCTAAGCTACGGTTTATCGCCACGCCAACGAGATGTTGAAGAATTTTCCACCCGCCGACCAATTTTCGGGCGCACTTATGAAGCACGCGCCGTTCTTTGATGTCCGATTGAGCGAGGCGTTGGCCTCACAGCTTCGAGATTACTACGAACAGGTGATGAGATGGAATTCGCGCTTGCATCTGGTCGCCCCGTGTACGCCACGGGAGTTTGCGACACGACACGTTCTTGAATCATTGCTCGCACTCCCGCACATTTCCGAAGGCGCGCGCCTCGCTGACGTCGGCTCGGGCGCGGGGCTTCCCATCATTCCCATATTGATCGCCCGGCCGGACCTGCGCTCGACGCTAATCGAATCATCGCCGAAGAAAGCCATCTTCCTGCGAGAAACCCTTCAGCTCGCGGGCGCACGTGACAGGGCGAATGTTCTCGCGGAGAGATTTGAGAATACGCTCGCGCCCGAGGCGGACTTCACCACCTGCCGCGCGCTCGACCGTTTTACAGAGCTGTTTTCGAAGCTCTTTGAATGGTCCGTGGAGCGAAGCACTCTGCTGCTCTGGGGGGGCGAAACTTTGCGCGAGCAGATTGAGAAGATTTCACACGATTACATCGCGGTCCGCATCCCGGAATCCGAGCGGCGTTTTCTTTTCATTCTCGAAAAAAAGCCTAAAGGCCAAAGTCAGGCTTGATGACCTGACTTTGGCCTTTAGGCTTTGGACCTTTGATTTCAACTTCAGCGGATCACATCTATTCCGATCATCTGCTGGCCGTTGATGACGAACTCCGCAGGCGGCAGCTCCTTTTCGAAGATCGGCGAGAGCACGGTCGGCGTGTAGCCGCCGCTGGTGCGATCCGAGTTAAGCGTGGCGACAACCGAGGGCGGGAGATTCGGCAACTCGCTGGTGCCGATGACCGCGCCCGGCGTGATGCGGAAGAGTTTCACGTAAAGACGGTCGCTCTTCTTCACCTTGTTGATTGCGCCGACAAGCTGGCTCAGGTCCTGCGGAACGAAAGCCTGGGAGGCGGAGCCCTGCTGCAACGCGCCGCCGTCCCCGACGAAGACCAAAAGCTGCCCGAGAGGAACGTCACGCGGAATCTGAACAGGAATCCGCTGGACGAACTGTTTGCCCGATTCGGTCCGCACGTAAGCTTGAATCTCCACGGTCTCGCCCCGCCCCGTTTCGGTCCGGTCGAGCGCGATTCTTTCAAGCGAGGCGGCGTACTTGCTTTCCGAAGCGCTGATGTCGAGCGTGATGCCGCCTATCTTGACGCCCTCAAAGCCGCTCGACAGGAGCGCATTGACGGGGACGGCAATCGAGCCCGCCGCGAGCATCGGGGCGTTGCCGGCCGAGAACCTGCGTTCCACCAGGATCGGCTCATGGCCGACGACATCAATCTTGCCGCTAACGCTGATCGTCGCATCTCCGAGGCTTCTCTCCGAAGAGGTAATCGTGCTGAAGACCGTGAGATTCAGGAGCAGCGGGGTCAGGAATGAATCGTTCGCCACCTCGTAGGAATAAACTTCCGTGCGGTCACGACTCGTGCGCAGATTGATCTTGACGGGGATCATCTTCGGGGCTTTCCCGAGCTGGCCGTAGATGCCCGTCGCCCGGTCCTGCGAAACGCTGCCGACCATCTGTCCCGGCACGGAGAGCTTGAAGGAATTATTCGTGTTCGGAATAACCGTGACGACCGACGATTCAGTCATCGGCATCTCGCTCGCGCCGAGACTAAGGAACGGGTGTCCGAAAGCGTAAATCCGCTCGCCGTCGCGGAAGGTCACTGTCCCCGAGGCGGCAATCGAATAGTCGCCGCGCACGAGCTGAACGCTGACGGAAGTTCCGGGCGCGAGCGTCTTTTCCGTGATGGGGGCGAGCGGGGTAATGGCCGCAGCGCCGCCGACGCCCGAGACAGGCAGCAGACCGTTGGCCTGAAGTTGTGGGGCGAAAAGGGCCAGGGCTTCCGGATGGATGCCCCCGAAGACGACCGGCGTGGCTATCGGCTGAAGCTGCTGACCAAGCAGGGGGAGCAGTGGCGAGTTTGCAGCAACAGGCGCGACCAATGGCGCGCCCGTCACAGCGGGTTTAGGCAACCTGGGCTTCCAATCCGTCGCTGCCAGCTCGGTGAAAGAGAAGGCGCGAGACTCGCCGGAGCCGTTCGTGTTCCGCTCCTGCCCGCGCTCGAAAATATCTATCATCTGCTTTATCGGAGTGATGCCCGCAATCGGCTCTTTCGAGAACGGGAAGCTGAATGCGATGGCCCCGACAAGCCGCCCGTCAATGTAGACGGGTGAGCCGGACATCCCGCCGAAGACGCCCGTGCGTTCGGCATTCGCGCCCGAGAGGCGTGCGATGATGGCTGACTGGCGCGGTCCGGGGAATCCAGGCAGCACTCCAAGGATTTCAACCCCGAACTCTTCAGGCTCTTTTCCGCTGAAGACCGTACGCGCAACTCCCTTCATTCCGGGCTTCACATCTTCGAGCGGGAAAAGTCTTGTGTCGGCCTTGCTGCCGGAAGTCGTCTGCCCGGAGACACAAAGGGAGAAAGCGGCAAGCGTCAAAACCAGGCCGAAAGTTAATGCTAAAAATCTTTTCATCAAGTTACCTCTGGAATGCGGAAGGTCTCACCTTCTACCTAATCAAGCGGCGGTCACCCCGGCTGGCGGCGAGCGAGGGCAAGCGAAGGGGGTTAAGCAAGGGCGCGGCCACCACGAAGGAATATAACTTTTCACGGGTCAAGTGACAAGAACAAAAGGCTTTTTCTCTTGTGCCCACCCCTGTTTTTCCTTGCCGCCCTCAGCAACGCGTGGTAACGTGCGCAATCAATGGGCACCACTTTTTCTACGCGCAATCTGATGAGATTTAATATTGTCTGGTTGGACGCTCGATTCGAACTTTTATTAACCGTACAATGAGACGCGCCGCCCTTTTGAAGGGGTGAAGGTTTCCTCGACGATTTATGCACGAAGTTGAAGGCTTCATTCTCGTCGGCGGGGCATCGAGCCGCATGGGAACAGACAAGGGCTTGCTCGAACTGCGAGGGCGCAACTTCGTTGAGCGAATTCAAGCGGCATTATCATCAATTACGGCGCGTGTCAGCATTGTCGGGGCAAAAGAGAGATGCACGGCCTGGCCGCAGTTCCCTGTAATTGAAGATATTCATGTAAAATGGGGTGCGCTCGGAGGCCTTCATGCGGCGCTGGCGGCCTGCCGCGCGGAGTGGGCGGCCATAGTCGCCTGTGATCTACCTTTCGTTACCGGAGAACTTTTCGTGCGGCTTGCCTCCCTTCGGGAAAACTTCGATGCTGTAATACCAGTACAACCAGACGGGCGCAGACAGCCGCTCTGCGCGCTATACCGCACAATTGTCTGCCGCGAGCGCGCCGAAGAGCTGATCGTCGGAGGGGAGCGCCGCCCGAGGGCTTTGTTCGATACCGTGCGAACTCGCGCGGTCGCCTACGAGGAGTTGATGGACCTTGACGGCGCAAACAACTTTTTCATCAACGTCAACACCCCCGAAGACTACGCGGACGCGCGCGGGAAGGAGGAGAAACGTAATGAGTGATGAGTGATGAGTGATGAGTAGAAAACGCCTTTAACTCATCACTCATCACTCATCACTCATCACTTCTACAGATGCCGCCTCGCAGAATACCTGGTAAAAAGCTGCTGAAGATGATGCTGCCGATTGTGGGGGTGATATTTCTCACCTTCGCGATCACGATGATCTGGCTCGTCTATAAGGTGACGCGCCCTCCACGGCAGGAACTCCTCGTACAGCCCGAGAGGTTTGCATTCCTGAGCCAGAGCGGGAAGATTACAAACGAGGAGTGGCAGAACAGCGACGGCACGAAGGCGCGCGGCTGGCTCCTGCGCGGCGCGCCCGGCGCGCCCGCGGTCATACTTCTCCATCGCTACGGAACGGACCGCTCATCTTTCCTCAACCTCGGTATCAAAATAAACGAGAACACCTCGCCAAACTTCACAGTGCTCTGGCCGGACCTGCGCGGCCACGGCCTTGATCCCCCTGTTTCCTGGACCTCCTTTGGTGGGCGAGAAGCGGATGACCTGACCGCGGCAATTGAATATCTGAGGGGATTGAAAACCCAGGACGTCCTACTTGTCGGAGGCCCGATAGGCATTTACGGGGTCGAATTGGGGGCATACACGGCGTTGCGCGGTGGTACGCGCAACCCGAACGTGCGGGCTCTAGTGCTGGATTCCGTGCCCGCCGAGCCGAGCGACATTTTAAACGCGGCGGTGAAGGAGCGGACCGGGCTGAGCAGCGGCTTTCTCAAATGGCTCGCGCGCGGCGGGACGCGCATCTACTTTTTCGGTGGCTATGACAACACCCCCTCATGCGAGGCCGCGAAAAATATCGGAGACAGGCGTGTGATGCTCCTTGCCGGCAACGGCCCGCCGGAACTACGCGCTTCAACTCAAACGCTCGCACAGTGCTTTCCAGCGGGCGTCGAATTTCTGAATGACCTGCCCCTGACGGGCTACAATCTCCCTTCGGCCGCGGGCGAGCAGGGGGACGTTTACGACCAACGTGTGATCTACTTTTTTAAGGAAACATTGCTCGGCATTCCTTAAATTGAGCCTCCCCTTATCTTATTCTTCATGAGCCGAAAACCGCAGCCCAATGCGCCCGACGCCTCACATGGCTCCGCCGTAGAAAACAACGAACTCGATTTCAGCCTCAAACGAAACCCTTTGCTCTGGGGGATGTTTGCGGCGATCCTTCTTTTCTATCTTTTATTCCTGACGAAGAATTACTACTGGGATGGAATCTTTTTCGCGCAGACAATCGAGAACGCCCCGGACCTCAACCCTTCGCTGCTTCATCCGAATCATCTGCTCTACAACGTGCTGGGACATTTCGTTTATCGCCTCACACAGGGCGTCGGGCTAAACCTGCGCGCTGTAGAAGTCTTACAAATAATCAACTGCCTGTTTGGCGCGGCGAGCGCTTACCTGCTCTTCCGCATCCTGGTCGAATCTTTAAAATCTATTTACCTCAGCGCGAGCCTGACTCTCATCTTCGCGTTCTCCGCCGTCTGGTGGAAATTCTCGACCGACGCGGACAGTTACATTCCCAGCGTCTTCTTTCTACTCATCTGCTTCCGCCTGATTCTCCCGGGCCGTAAACCGAGGCCGTTTCTGGTGGCCCTGGCTCACGCCCTGAGCATGTTCTTTCATCAACTGGCGATCTTCTTCTTTCCTGTAATCCTGCTCGGCATCTACTTTCAGGCTTCAGACGGGCCGAAAAACCGGCGCATCATTCCGGTTGCCAAATACTGTGTGACGGCCTTTCTGATTACTTTCCCGGTCTTTTATCTGGGCTTTTATCTGGTCGCCGACAGCCTTGCTTTCAAACCCTTTCTGCGGTGGATCACTACTTTTTCACCCGAGCACGGCTTCACCTTCAACGCCTGGGATAATCTGACCTTTACTTTGCGCGGACACTCGCGACTTCTGGTCGGCGGGAGAATCAGTTTCCTGCGGGATTTGAAAAGCCCTTTGATGATTGGCCTGGTAATCGTCCTTTCGATTCTCGTCGCCCTTCTCTTTTACAAGCTCATACGCCACTTCGGCGAACTCAAAAGAACTTTCAGGAGCGCGGTCCGAGATGCAAGCGAATACAGGCCGCTTCGCTTAATTTGCCTCGTGTGGATCGGCTGCTATCTAATCTTTCTTTACTTCTTCATCCCGCAAAACACTTTCTACAGGCTCTTTTACCTTCCCGGAATCATCGTGCTCCTGGGGACATTCCTCGCCCCCTACGAAACGATTCCGGGGAGAGTACGTCGCTTCCGCACGCTCCTTTTAGCTGGCGCAGTGTTCGTCGCCAATCTGGCTTTCACAGCCTATCCGTATTCACTGGTCCGTGCGAATCCACCGCTGGCGCTCGCGCTTGAGCTGAATAAAGCCTGGCCGCCGGGCACGATCATATATTTCGCGGAATGGAACAGCGATAACTTTTTGGTCAAATATTTTAATCCGGCGACCCGCTGGAAGCAGGCAGACCTGGATACTTTGCAAAGGGAGGCGCAGGAGACAGCCAAAGCTGGAGCTTCAGTCTGGATAGAAACTACATTCATCGAGCGCTATCTGGCAACACCCGAAGGAGGAAGATGGCTTGAGGCTCATACCGTCAGACGGCCCGAGTATGAATTGGTTAACGACAAATACAAGCTCCGTTTTTATCAGCTCAAAACAGACTCAATCGTTCCTCCCGTGTCCGATCATCAGCCTGAAGGACGACCTTAACGCACGCGGATTGCAGCCAGCGTCAAGACGCCGTTGCTGCCGATAATCTCCGTTTCAATATCCTTGTACTCTGTGAGCTGGTTCTCCCACTTTGTCGGAACGAAAACGAGCGCAGAGCCGCCGCTTTGTCGCGCTGCTTCCTTCACCTCATCGGCCCCGTCAAATCTGTAAGGCTCGCCGTCCGGCATGTAACCCAGTCGCCCGCCCGCGTAGAACTCTCCCGTGCGGTCATCCGTCAGCATGTAGAAGACTGGCGTAGTGGTGTAGCCACGCGCCGTCGCTGCTTGCATCAGATCGCGCACGGATTCGCGGTGTGCTATGCGGTCAACGCCGCAAACGAGGACCAGTGCGACCGAGATGAACATCGCCGTGCAAACTATCTCCGGAAGATGCGCGCGCCATCGAGTCAGGCATAACGCGCCCGCGATTGTCAGGGGCAGAGCAATTATCAAAGCGCATACGAGCTTCAAATCCCCTGTGCGCGCAGCATAAATTATTCCGCCAATAGCCAGCACAAAAAGAATTACGCCTGTGAAGCGCACGGTCCATTTTCCATTCTCTCCGCGCAAAACCTTCAAGAGCTGAGTTCCCGTGAGCAGCGCTGCGGCGGGCAACGCCGGCAGAATGTAACCCGGCAGCTTTGACCTGGAGACTGAAAAAAAGAGGACGGGAACGACCAGCCACGAGAAAGCGAAGCAACGGAGTTTGCTTTCAGGGGTCTGTTCGCGCCACTTCCAGCGTCGCGTCCGAACGAGCGAAGCGACGAGGAACGCAGTCCACGGCAGCGCCAGCATCGCCATGATCGGAAGATAGAAATAGAAACCCTGCGGATGATGATATTTGTTCGAGACGAACCGCGCGAAATGGTGCTGGATGAAAAATTCGTCTATGAATGTCCACCCGTGGCGCGCGATCACGGGTCCGTACCAGACGGCCGCGACCGCCGCCATGAGCGGAAATCCCCAGAGCGCGCTGAGCCACAGATCTTTACGCGGCCAACGCCTCTGAATTAAATAATAGAAACCGATGATTCCTAACGGAAGGACGACGCCGACCAGACCTTTCGCCAGCAGTGAGGCCCCAACCGCCGCGTAGAAGCCTGCCAGCAGCCAAGCCCGCCTTTTATCATTCGTCTCCAATTCTGCGTTAAAGAAGCAGCCGAGCGCCGCCGTTAAAGTCATCGTCACGACGATGTCAAAGCTCGCGGCATGGGAAAAGACAATCAGCCCCGCGCTGGACCCGAGCACGACGCTGCTCCACAGGCCAAGCCCGCGTCCTCTTTCATCATCCCCTTCGAGGGCACGCTCTGTACGCCTCCCCACCCAGTAAATCAGGAGGACTGTCAGTAAACCGGAGAGCGCGGAGCCGAAACGCGCTGCGAATTCTGTGACTCCGAAGAGGCTGTAACTCCCCATCATCATCCAGTAAAGCAGCGCGGGCTTTTCAAACCAGGTATGATTTCCAAGCGTCGGTGTGACCATGTCGCCCCGCTCGTACATCTCGCGCGCCACCTGTGCGTAACGCGGCTCGTCAGGCCCTAGCAAAGGCAAATGTCCAAGACCGTAAAAGTAGAAGGTGGCGGCGGCGAGAAAAAACAGGAGCGCGGCACGCTTGGCAAGCGTCGAACGTTGCAAGTATATTCACCCGAAATAGTGGTCAGTGGTCAGTGGCCGGTGGTCAGTTAAGAGCCTGGCTGTCCATCTCAGCCTTGACGGATTGAAGATATATAGGTCTTCGATGATACTCAAGTATGATACGCGATAAGTTTTTCACTGACCACTGACCACTGGCCACCGACCACTTATGATGACTCTACGCACAGCCGTGATCGGCGTCGGACACCTGGGTCGCCAGCACGCGCGGATTCATGCGGCGCTGGCGGCCGAAGGACGGACCGAGTTTGTCTCCGTCTGTGATATTGACGAAGGAATCGCACGCGCCATCGCGTCTGAAAGACAGACTGAGTGGACGAAAGACTGGCATGACCTTATCGGACGCTGTGACGCTGTAAGTCTCGCCGTGCCGACCGAAGCGCACGCAGAGATCGCTTGCCCGCTTCTCGAAGCTGGCATACACGTCCTCGTCGAGAAGCCCATCGCGCGAACCCTGGACGAGGCCGACAGGATGATTGAGGCCGCGGCCAAAAGCGGCGCCCTGCTGCAAGTCGGACAACTCGAACGCTTCAACCCGGCGCTGGTCGCTCTGCGCCCGCACGTGCGCGCCCCGCTCTATTTCGAGATTCATCGCGTCGGCGAATTCACTGCGCGTTCGCTCGATATTGACGTCGTGCTGGACCTGATGATCCACGATCTGGACATTGTACAGTGGCTCGTCGGCGAGGAAGTCGAAGTAACAGACGTGCGCGCCGTTGGGATTCCTGTTCTGACGAATCGTGTGGACGCTGCAAACGCACGCCTGGAGTTTGCCACGGGTGCTGTCGCCAACATCACTGCCTCGCGCGTCGGGACCGAGAAGATCAGAAAGATGCGCTTCTTCCAGCCGCACGATTATATCGCCGTGGATTACACGACGCGTCACGCGTCAATCAGCAGCCTGATGCCCCCTGCGGGTGGCGGCGCGCGTCCCGGCGTGAACACGCGCTATCTGGAGATTGAGGATGTGGAGCCCTTGCGCGCCGAGATCGAATCTTTTATTCAGGCCGCGCAAACGGGCGCTCCTTCTCCTGTTTCGGGCCAGGACGGAAGACGCGCGCTCGCGCTCGCACTGCGCGCGCTCGAACGCATCCACGAGCATGCAGCTCATCCCAATCTGAGCTCCTTCAGTCAGAGAATGGCGAAATAAAAACTTTCTTTAGCGCCTTTGCGACTTTGCGTGAAACATTTCTCTCCTGATTCCCAAACAACACGGATGCGCGACGAAACAATCTCAACAATGCTTGCCGAGCGCATCACAGCGGGCGACTTTCCGTCAGCCGTTTACCTTGTAGCCGAGCGCGACCAGGTCGTGTTGCTTGATGCTCTGGGCGACGCAGTCAAAGACAAAGAGCGGCACGCGGCAACGCCTGACACAATCTATGATCTGGCATCGCTCACAAAACCTCTCGTGACCACGCTTCTCTGCGCTCTGGGGATTGAGCGTGGCGACTTTTGCCTCGACGACGTGGTATCAAAGCATCTTTCGGAGTTTGATCGTGAAGATAAGCGCGCCATCACCTTCCGCCAGCTTCTAACTCACACCTCCGGACTTCCGGCCTGGCGCCCTTTTTACCTGATGGCGAAAGACAGGGACAGTGTTTTAGAAGCAATCGCCCAGGAGCCGCTCGAATTCATTCCGGGCACGCATGTTCGCTACAGCGACTTGGGCTTTATCACGCTCGGCCTGATGATTGAAAGGATGTCGGGCAGGACCTTAGCAGAATGCGCGCGCCGAGAGATTTTCGCCCCGCTCGAACTCCGACGCACGTTCTTCAACCCTGATAAGGCTCTCATCACAGAAATTGCCGCGTGCGAGATGGGGAACGCCTACGAGCGCGGGACGTGTGACGAAAAGCAGGCGGAGAATTTTCTCTGGCGTCAGGAACTCATCTGGGGAGAGGTCCATGACGGCAACGCGCATTTCCTGGGGGGAGCAGCCGGTCACGCGGGGCTCTTTTCCACCGCGCGCGAAGCTCAAAAAATCGCCGCGCAGTTCTTTGCCGGAACGACTCAACTGTTGAGTAAGAAAACCTGCGCCCTCTTTCACACGAACATGACGGAGGGCCTGGAAGAGGCGCGCTCTTTCGGTTGGCAGCTTGCCGCGACCCCTGATTCCGCTGCCGGACCACATCTTCCCCCGGAAACTTTCGGACACTTAGGCTTCACAGGCACAAGCTGCTGGAACGACCCCACACGCGAGCGGACCTACATCCTTCTGACAAATCGGACACACGCGCGCCAGCTTCCCTTTGCCAACATCAACAGCGTCCGGCGCGAGTTTCACACACTGGCAGTCGAGGCGCTCGAACGATTGGCATGAGCTATGACTCCGCACCAAATTCAAACAAGCCGACGACGCGGCGCGAGCGTGTTGCGGATTACCTGAGTCTGGAGCGCAATGTGACGCTCGCGTCCGCCGCGATTCTTCTGATCGGATTCGGCGAAGAGCTTTGGAAAAAGTTCCTTCCAAAATATCTGGAATCGCTCGGCGCGACCCCTTTCGTCGTCGGCATCTTCGGCACGACCAGAGACTTCTTCGACGCGATTTATCAATACCCCGGCGGGTTTCTGGCTGACCATCTAGGCCGGCGTAAGGCGTTTTTGGCCTTCGTCGCGATGGCCTCGGTCGGCTATCTGGTCTATCTCCTCAGCCCTTCATGGCCTTACGTATTCGTCGGCCTGGCGCTTTCGATTGCGTGGGCCAGCATGGCGAGTCCAGCCGTTTTCGCTGTCATCGGCGACGCGCTGCCGCCCGAGCGGCGCGCCATGGGTTTCACACTTCAATCAATGCTCAAGCGTTTGCCGATGGCCGTCGCGCCTTTAATCGGCGGCGCGTTAATCGCTTCGACGGACATACGCACGGGCGTCCGGACCGGGCTCGTCATTACTCTCGTCCTGGCAGCCGTCACAGTCATCATCGTTGGCCGCATCAACCTGCCCGTCATCAAAGGTGCGCCCATCAATATGCGCGGCGTCTGGCGCTCGTTTCACCATGCGCTCAAGCGGCTTCTGATCTCCGACGTCATCATCCGAACGTGCGAGGGGATGTCGGACATTCTGATTGTTCTTTACGTGACGAACATCCTGGGCGTGAGCCTCGCGCGCTACGGAGTGCTGGTGGCGATTCAGTTGACGACCTCCATTCTAATCTATCTTCCCGCCGCCAGAATTGCCGGACGCATCGGGCGAAAACCTTTCGTCATTACCACCTTCGTCTGCTTCGCGCTCTTTCCGGTCACGGTCGTGCTCTCCAACGGATTCCCTTCCCTCATTCTGGCCTTCATCATCGGCGGACTGCGTGAGATCGGCGAGCCGTCGCGCAAGGCCATGATTGTGGATTTCGCGGAGCCGCACCTGCGCGCTCGATCCGTAGGGCTTTATTATCTGGTCCGTAGCATTTCGATCACCCCCGCAGCGGCAATCGGAGGACTCCTCTGGGAAATCGCTCCCAGAGTTCCATTCATTACCGCAGGCGTTATCGGACTCGTCGGCACACTGGTCTTTGCCCTGACGGTTGAGGAGCGGTATGCCAGTTAGTAATCATGACTCCGCGTCCTTTGCGGCTTTGCGTGAGATTATTTTTCTCGCAAAGCCGCAAAGAACGCGAAGAGATATTCTTGAGATGTAGTAATATATTGGCTGTCTCCTTTGTGTGGGCCGAAGTTTGAAGCTGATGCGTCGTTCCCTCTGGAAAAATCTAATCGCCCTGCTCGTCGCCCAGGCCCTCGTGGCAACATCTCTTGCCCAGGACGCCTCGCAAACACGCCCACGTCGCACGCAAACCACACCGCAGCCTGCCCGGAATGAAAACCAACGCACGGGAAGCGAGCCCCTCGTCCGCATCGGACTCGCTACGGACGCACGCTCCGTGACCATCTCGACCAGCGGAAGGTCCCTGAAAACTCTTGAGCCGAACACGCCTCCGTCAACGCTTGAGGTTTCGCGCGTGCGCCTCGAAGCGCGCCTTCTC
>DASVXV010000079.1:0-52212 GCA_036392495.1 Pyrinomonadaceae bacterium
TCTTAGGAAAAACGGATCGAACAAATTCAGGTCTGATCTTTGCTGCGCTCTGGTCACTTTCCCAAGTAGTCAGAAATCCTAAGAAAAATGGAGGTTTCTGACTTGTGTAGATACTAATGGCGTCAGCCCTGGGTCACCAGCGGGAACAAATATATAAGCCCATGAAATGGGCGACAGCCCAATATGAATTGCGGGCAGGCACCGACGGGCTGTCGCCCGCTCTCGCGGGCTTGACGATTAAATGCTTGTCTTGTCCCAGGGCTGACGCCCTGGGCTTTAGACTGTCGCCCATTTCATGGGCTTCGTGCTATCGCGCGCGGGCTGCCAAACCTCTATTCTTCTTTAATTCAAAATTCAAAACTCAAAATTCATAATTTACCATCACCTCGCCCTCAGACTCTTCTTCGGGTGAGGAGTCCGATGATGGCGACGAAGATGGTTGCGCCGATGATTGACCAGACGATTGGGAACTTTGTGTTGCCGATTTCGATGAGCAAGAGTTCCGGCCAGTGCAGCCAGCGCGAGAGCGCCACTCCGATGATCGCGCCGATGAAGCCGAGCGCGATGGAGACCAGACAACCGCCGCGCGAGAATCCGCTGATGGCCTGACCCAGCGACCCGCAAACCCCCGCGACCAGAAGCAAAATCAAAATATCAATCAGGCTCATTTTAGAAACCTCCGACTAAATGCCAGGAGCCAGAAGAAAAGCACGGAACTCTTATTCTCGGTCCTGCTTTTCTCCTGACTTCTGACTTCTGACTCCTGGCTCCTGCTTTTCCATGTGACATGACGCTGCGCCGTCGCCCCCGGCCATGCGGTTGGCGCAAGCGCCGCAGTTCCATTTCACAGGGCCGCCGAAGTTCATCTCGCTGGTGTACTCAAACTCGCCCTGGTTGCTGTTCGTGTCCTTTGTGTTGACGACGTCGCGGTCCACCTTGACCTTGTATGTGCTCGTCTTGGCTTTGATGACTTCACGCACGCGCCAGGTCGTGTTGTTGCGGACGACTACGGGCGACTGTTTGTCCAGGCCCATCACGTAATCGGCCGCGAACTCGCCGATGCCCGCCACCTTCAAAAAATTCTTACGCTCGTCGTAAGATTGCTCCACCCCCGTGTAGCGCACATACTCCGCAATCTCTTTGGCCTTCGCCTCAGACTCTTCGGGCGAGGCCCGCTCGATGATGCGCGCCACGATGTTACGCAGGGCCTCGCGCTGGCGCTCCGTTGCGCGCTCGTCTATGAAGACGTAGCGCCCGCCGCGCAGGTCCGCCGAGCCGAAGTGCAGGCCGTCGAGCGCGACATCGCCGTAGTTCCCTTTGCGAATATGGTAGGAGTAGAACGGGTAGCAGTAGGAGTGCGGCGACGGCCCCTCGCCGAAGTTGCAGGAGCAAGGGACCGAGCAGGTGCAGGCTTCCGTCAACGCGCCCGCAATCTTCCAGGATTTCGCGGCGGCCGCGTCCGAAGGCTGCGCTTCGACGGGCGCTGGCTGCGCCTGCGCCGCGCCCAGCGCGCTGCTGCCCCTGTCCGAAGACCCTGCTCTTTGCCTGTTGATGAAATAGGCCGCGGCCCCGAGCACGCAGGCGGCTACGAGGACCGCCAGCAAGGTGGCGACGAATCGCCTGCCCGACTTTTCTTCAGCGCGAACGCCGTCCGCGTAAATCTGATTTGCACTCATAACGCTTCATAGTGTCGCGCGAAAATCTGAATCGGGCAAGCGTCAACGCCCGAACTCATTTCGCACTACTTCGCCACCTTTCATTACGAAACGGATGCGCTCAAGTTCCGTCACGTCACGCAGCGGATCGCCTGCGACCGCGACGATGTCCGCGTACTTGCCGGCCTCAATCGCGCCCATGTCGTTCGGCCTCTCCAGAAGCTCCGCAGCGACCACGGTCGCCGACTGAATCGCCTGCATCGGCGTCATCCCGTAGCGCACCATGTAGGCGAACTCTTTGGCCGCGTTCTCGGTCCAAGCGAATCCGCCCGCGTCAGTCCCGTAGGCTATCTTCACTCCTTTGCGCACGGCCAGGCCGAAAGCTTTGGCCTCAAGGTCGCGCATCGTAAGCCAGATCGGGGCTCCCGCGGCGGCCCTCCCTTCGGCGACATAGACGCCGACATAAATCGTCGGACACCAGTACGTGCCCTGCTTCACCATCCTGTCCATCATCTCTTCGTCGAGGCCGTAGCCGTGCTCTATGGAATCGGCCCCGACCCTGAGCGCGGCCTCGATGCCCTCGCGCCCCATGGCGTGCGCGGCGACGCGGCGCCCCAAACGGTGCGACTCGTCCACAAGGGCCTTCATCTCCTCATCAGTGAAATTGACCCAGCTGTGGAGCGCGCCGTCTTTCATGTAGTAGCGGCGGTCCGCATAAAACTTGATCCAGTCCGCGCCGTACTTGACCTGCTCGCGCACAGCGCGGCGGATGTTGTCCGCGCCGTCAACGATCTGGACGCCCTCCGGCATCTTCAGCTCCCAGGAGTAGCCCGAGAGCGGGTACATGCCCGTGGCCGAAAAGGCACGCGTCGAGACGAACATGCGAGGGCCCGGAATGACGCCCCTGTTGATCGCCACTTTGACGTCCACGTCGGCGTACATCGCGCCCTCCGTTTCCAGATCGCGGATCGCCGTAAAGCCGTTCATCAGGGCCGTCTTCGCTGCCACGGTGGCTCGGATCGTGCGGTAGGGGATGGACTCTTTTAAGAGCTGGACGTCGTAGTCTTCGGCCGTGATGTCGCCCTGAAGCAGGACGTGCGTGTGGCAATCTGCGAGGCCTGGAAGCACTGTCGCCTTCGAGAGGTCTATCAGGCGCGCGGAAGAGGCTGCGCGCCCTCTGATGCTTGCCCAGTCTCCGACCGCCTTGATGCGGTCGTTTTCGATCAGGATACCCTGATTCTCAAGGACACGGCCGGCGCGCACGTCCAGGAGACGTCCGGCGTGTATCAGGACCGAACTCGCTGGACGCGTCTGCGCGGAAGTCAGTGCCGGCGTGAGCGCGAGGAGGACGACGAGCAGGGAGACGACTCTTTGCTTCATGATTTTCTCCTGGTAGCAGAATAACCAAAGGTCGCCACAGAGGCGCAGAGGCACAGAGAACAAAGAATTTAACGAAGCTGCTCTCTTAATCTCTTATTATTCTCTGTGTCTCTGTGCCTCTGTGGCAATTCTTGTCTAAATTAAACTCTTCCAATTTTCTCGGAGAACTGTATAATCGAAAGTGCGCGGGTAGTACAACCGCCGAGCGCTGATAGCGCATCAGAAGCTTTGACCGCTGAGAGCCCCCGGTAAAACAGCCTCATCACAACCGAAAAAATAATTTAGGAGAATTGGAAATGCGTAAGTTTTTTATCGCCGCGCTGATTATTGTCGCATCTTTGAGCCTGACCAATGCGCAGAGCCAGCAGGGTAATTCGCAGGACGCCGAACAAATCCCCAACATGGGCCGGGCCCCGAAACAGGAGAACGGCGTCGGTCGCCTGGACCTGCGCGTCGTTGACGAGAATGGGAACCCCGTCGAGGGCGCTTTCGCCAGACTGGAGTCCTCGCGCTCGGACGGCTATTTCTGCGAAGCCTGGAACTCGACCAACAGCAAGGGCGTCGCCGTGCTGCCCCCGCTGCACATGGGCAAACTCAAGCTCATCATCAAGGCCAAGGGCTATGAAACGCTCAAAATCGAGGTGCCCGCCGATTCCCTCTCGGAGCCGGTGCGCGTCGTCCTGGCCAAAAAATAGGGCTGAGAATTTTAAAAGTCCGCGAGGGGGCGCTGCCCGTGTCACGGGCGGCGCTCCCTTCTTTTCAACTCGCCAGAAGTCTTCGCTCTTCGCCGTCCCAGGCCGAGCCGTTCTTCTCTGCCTCTTCGACCAGCGGAATCAGCTCCGCGAGCGCGCTCTGAAGTCTTCGCGCCTGCTCGATGGTGAGCAGCAGCGTCGGCGCTCGCTCGCCATGTCCTTCCAAAGTCAGGGCCACCAGCTCGTTCGCGAAGATGGAGACGCGCACGCGCCCGTCCCCGTCTCTGCGCCCGGTGCTAATATCCACCTCATGTTCGATCAAAGACATAACAACTCCCTAAAACAGTGACAAGTGACAAGTAAGAACAGAATTTTATCTCGTCACTCGTCACTTGTCACTCGTCACTGTTTTTGCAATCCACTCGCGCGCCACCTCCCGCTTGTCGCGTTTGAGGCCGTCAACCTGATAATTCAAGCGACGCATCTCTTCGGTTGTGATCGCGCCTTTCAACTGCTCCAGGACTTCGAGCGCGGCGGGCGCACGCGCGAGCGCATCCTTGCGTATCAGGAAGACAGCTTCGTAGGGGGGAAAGTAGTGTAGGTCGTCTTCGAGCTGAAAGAGGTCCAGAGTGGGAATCAATCCGTCCGTGGAGTTGCCCGCGATGAGGTCCACCTGACGTTCGGCGAGCGCGCGGTAGGTGAGCGAGAGATCCATCTCGCTCGGCCTGGCTGCAAACTGAAGTTTATAGGTGCGCGCGAAACCCGGATAGCCGTCCGCGCGCGACATGAAATCCTGGCCGAAGCCCGCGCGCCAGTTCCGAGCGTGCGGGGCTGCCTCCGAAATCGTCTTCAGATTGAGACGCCGCGCCTCTTCGCCACGCACCAGAATCGCAAACGTGTTCTCGTAGCCGAGCGGCGGGCCGACCTCCACGCCAAACTGCGAAGCGTAATCGCGCCGGACCGTGTCGTAAACGGTCCGGGCGTCTGTGTTGAGCGGGTGTTTCAGAATGTCCATGTAGGACGTGCCGGTGTATTCTGGATAGGAGTCAATCTCTCCGTTGACGAGCGCCTGGTGCGCGATGCTTCCGCCCAGCTCGTACTGCCGCACGACCTCCACGCCGCGCGCCTCCAGCATCTGCGAGAAAATCTCCGCGAGCAGGACCGACTCCGTGAAATCTTTCGAGCCGACGACAACGCGCGGGCGGTTTTCAGCGGTTACCTGAGGTGGCCTGTTAAGCCGCAGTGCGGCGTACCCGCCGATCAGGAGCGCGAGCACAATGGCCGCGAAGGCGATCAACTGCACGCGCACGCTCTTCTTCTGTGCGACGCTCTTCGCACCGGTGTCGAAATACTTTTCGAGCAGGCCGAGGCCGTAATCTGCGGCGAGCGCCATCAGGGCCGCGGGCACAGCACCCGCCAGAATCAATCTGATGTCGTTGTTCTGGCGCAGGCCGCGAAAGATGTAGGTGCCGAGGCCGCCCGCGCCGACGGCTGCGGCAATCGTCGCCACGCCGACAGAGATGACGACGGCAACGCGCACGCCCGTCAGGATCACACTCGCGGCCAGCGGCAGCTCGACCTGCCATAGAATCTGGTTGTTCGTCATTCCCATCGCGACCGCGGCCTCGCGCACGTTCTTATCCACGCCGAGAATGCCGGTCACTGTGTTGCGAATCAGGGGCAGCAGCGCGTAGAGGACGAGCGCGACGATGGCCGTGCGCGCGCCGATGCCGCCGATGAAGGGCAGCGGAATGAGAAAACCGAAAAGGGCTAGGCTCGGCACGGTCTGCATCACGTTGGCGACGCCGAGGACCGGGGCGCGCAAAGGGCGGTAGCGCGTGAGCAGGATGCCCAAGGGGATTCCGATGGCGACGGCAATCGAGGTCGAGATGAGGACCAGCAGCAGGTGCTCGCCACAGAGTTGCAGGAGGTCCTGCCAGTTATTTCTGAGAAACTCGCTCCAACTGCTCAACACTCATTCCCCCGATAGCATCCGACAATGAAGCAAAGCTACGAATCCACGAAAATACACGAAATGACACTAAGAGAAGAAGGATTGCAGTTTCGTGTGATTTCGTGTGATTTCGTGGATAGTCCCTCCGCCTTTTCAGACTACTCGCCCTTGCGCGCGGCGGCGTCCGTCTCAAAATCCAGCTTCAATGTCTCGATGTAGGCGCGCGCGTATTCCTCATCTGAGCGCAGGAAATCTTCTGGTGTCGCTAAAAGGATGAGACGGCCAGCGTGCATCAGGCCGATGCGCGTCCCGAGCAGCAGGGCCTCGCGCACGTCGTGTGTGACGAAGATGACTGTCTTGGCTAAACGTTTAGAGAGCTGCGCAAATTCTCTCTGCAGCGATGCGCGCGTCAAAGGGTCGAGCGCGCCGAAGGGCTCGTCCATCAAGAGCAGCTGCGGCTCCGCGGCGAGCGCACGCGCGACGCCGACTCTCTGGCGCTGCCCGCCGGAGAGTTCGCGCGGGAAACGGCCCGCGAACATGTCCGGGTTGAGGCCGACGAGTTGTAATAGTTCGCGCACCCGAGCGCGAACGCGAAGGGGTTCCCAACCCTCAAGCACGGGGACGAGCGCGACGTTGCGCTCGACAGTGAAATGAGGAAAGAGCCCCGCCTCCTGAATCACGTAGCCCGCGCGCCGACGCAAGCTGATGGCGTCCCACTCGCTTGTCCGCCTGCCTTCGACCAGCACCTCGCCCGACGTTGGCAGCAGGAGACGATTAACCAGCCGGAGCGTCGTGGTCTTTCCGCAGCCGGACTCGCCCAAAAGCACGAGCGTCTCGCCGCGCCGGACCGTCAGGTTCAGATCGTGAATAATCAACGAAGGCAAGCCGGCCACGCCGTAGCTCACATTGCGAAACTCCACGAGCGGCTGTTCCGTCTGCATCTGGCTCAAATCAATTCCTCGGCGGAGCGGATTGCGGGCGCGCGATGATCAAAGGGCTGGATTCCGATTCTCTGCGGTAGAAGACTCGCGGACGCTGGACGCTTCGCTTCTCAGGGTCTTTGACGTTCTCATCACCTTCTACAAAGACAAACTCCAACTCTCTACCCTGCCGGTCCTTGACCGTCGGCGTCTCCTTCAACTTCTCCTCCTGCATCTGCGGCACTCTTTCTGTCGCATAATCAAGCCACTCGCGCAGGACTATCTGATTATCCTTCGGCTCGCGGTCCGCCGTACCCTTCTTCAATCCCTCTTCGACCAGCGCATAAGTCAGGAATCCGTGCCCGAGACGCGCCGCCTCCCACGCCGCCTGATAACTCTGCGCCGCTGTCAGAATATACATCCCCTTCTCATAAGCAAGCTGCGCTAAGCCCTTCGAGTTCATCGGTCCTCTGCGTTTCTCTTCGGCGTCTAACGCCTGCCCGCTGTTGCAGGCATCTATAATGGTCAGCAACTGCCCGGCATCTATCTTCTCAAACACCTCTTCCAACTCCCTGTCGGAGATGCTGTGTGAAAGAATAGTTCGCAGGTCTGCTGCTGAAAGTTGTGTACGCGACCCTTGATAACCGAGATCATACGGGATGAGATAGAAACGCTGTTCTTGCGCCGTGCCGTGCCCTGAGAAGTAGACGATCACGGCATCTTCCGGCTGCGCCTTGTTTGCTAACTGTGTTAGTGCCTGGAGAATGTTGGCTTTCGTCGTCTCTTTGTCATACAGAGGAATGACTGTAACTTGCTCGTAATTATTCAGCGACTTCTGCTGGCGCTCAAACTCCATCGCGAAATCTTCAGCATCAGCCACAGCGTACTTGAGGTTATATTGTGGATTACTATAGCTATTGACGCCTACGGCGAGGATGTATGCAGTGCCCGGCCGCTTCAAACTATCTGCTCCGTTAATGACGATTGTGGCATCACTGCTCTTGATGTTATCGTGGTTGAAAGCGTAAGCAGTCAGCCTGTTCTCTCCGGCGACAATCGGAATGGTGGCATCAAGCGTCGCGCTGCTTTGCCCTTTGAGCACGTCACCGCGCCAGACCTTCACAAGAGAGCCGTTGCGAAACAATCGCACGTCCTGTGCGCCTGCTAGAGCTTGAGAGAGAGCAATCTTCACCGACACGTTGCGCGCCGTGAACACCGTGTCAGGTGGAGCATCAGCCAGCGATAACTTCAACTGCGGTTGGCGACGGTCTTTTTGCGAAATGTCTGAGGGCGCGCGGGGGCGCTTGCCAACAAAGATGTCGTTAAGCAGACCGGGATAGTAGAAGTCGCTGAAGTAGGCTTCTACCGGTCTGTAGTCGAAAGTATTGTTGTTGAATCGCCAGATGATGTTGTTCCACGCGGCGGGCGAGCCGTCAAAGAGGCCGTCCGGTGTGACGACAATCCAATCGTGCTCATCCAGGGCAACAAAGCTGGCGAGCTCTTTGCCGGACCTGGTATCCCATACTTTGAAGCCATCCAAGCTCAGGCTCAAAAGGTATTTACCATTCGTCCCGAACACCATTGATTCGATACCACTGGAGTGGTCCGTAATCAAGAGAGTCTGTAATAGTCTGCCTGTCGCGACATCCCATAGCTCTATGCCATCAACAGCAGCGACAGCGAGAATCCTTCCGTTAGGACTGAAGACGGGGGCGCCAGCGCTTTCGAGAGTGCGCAGCTTTACGCCTGTGGCGACATTCCACAACTCCAAGACGTCCTCGCCGCCGCTGGCAAGAAACCTCCCGTTGGGACTGAAGGCCAGTGAGTTAAACTCAGCAGGACGCCCTTTGAGAGTGCGCAGCTTCGCGCCCGTCACGACATCCCATAAGTTCACGGTACCGCCGCCGCCACTGCTGGCGAGAATCTTCCCATCAGGACTGAAAGCTACCCTGATGATATCGTCGCAATGTTTCTTAAAAGCATGCAACTCCGCACCCGTCGCGACATCCCACAGCGCCACGGTGTAGTCGTCGCCTGTGGCTAGAGTCTTGCCATCAGGACTGAAAGCAATTGCGGTGACACCCTGCTCATCGCAAGAGTCATCCTCTGCTGTTCGAGAGCGGGCTTCGAGAGTGCGCAACTGTGCCCCGCTGGTTACATCCCAGATTGTGATCGCATGGTCCGAATCGCCGGTGGCCAGCATCTTCCCATCAGGGCTGAAGGCGATTGATGTCGGAGTGGCTAACCCAAGATAACTATCAGAATGTCCTTCGAGCGTGCGTTCAGCGCCTGTCAGAACGTTCCGCAGCTTGACCATGTCGCCTTGAGTGGCGCTGGCGAAAGTTTTCCCATCGGGACTGAAGGCGACTGATTCAACGTGATTGGGAGGCTGCTCTTTGAGAGTGCGTAACTCTCGGCCCGTCGCAACCTCCAACAGCTTGATTTTGGCGTCAACCGCATACTCGCTGGCATCTTTAGCGCCGATGGCGAGAGTCTTCCCGTCAGGACTAAAGGCGACTGGGCCGACACCTTTGAAAGTATGCAACTCTCGGCCGGTCGCGACCTCCCACAGTTTGATGTTGCTGTCGGCGCTAATAGTGGCTAAAGTTTTTCCATCAGGACTGAAGGCTGCTGCGCCGTCCGCTTTGAAAGTATGTAATTCGCGGCCTGTGGCAATATCCCATATCCTCACGCCGCTATCATCACCGCCAGCGAGAGTCTTCCTATCAGGACTGAAGACGACTGAGCCGACGCCTTTGAGCGTGCGCAGCTCGCGACCGGTGGTAAGCTCCCACAGCTTAATCATAGGATTCCCACTGTAGTCGTTACTACTGCTGGCGAAAGTTTTCCCGTCGGGACTAAATGCGATAAAGCTGATCTGAAAAGGGTGTCCTTGAAGAGTGCGCACCTGACGGCCTGTCGCGACGGCCCAGAACTTCACGGTGCTGGTGGCGCTACCGCTAGCTAAAATCTTCCCGTCAGGACTGAAGGCGACCGGGCCGTCCGCCGCAAGCGTGCGCACCTCACGGCCTGTCGCGATGTCCGAGAGCCTCACGCTGCCATCACTTCCACCGCTGGCAAGAATCCTCCCCTTCGGACTAAAGGCGACTGAGGTGTGGTTAAAAGACCCGTCAAGAACGCGCAACTCTGTGCCTGTTGCGACATCCCACAGCTTGACGGGCGGGTCCGCATTAACATCCCAGCTAGCGCTGGCGAGAGTCTTCCCATCGGGACTAAATGCAATTGAGGTGAGATCACCAATCGTTCCAGTCTGCACGACTAATTCAGGTTTCTGCGCCCGGCCTATAACAAAGACAGACAAGATCAAGCACACGCAAGCTGGGAAATGAATAAATTGCCTCATCATTCTTTCCCTTATGCAAAGCATTTTTAAGAGAAGCCTCGTTCAATCTCGCTTATGAGACATAACGATCAGCGACAGTTTGCTCGTCAGAGCGTGTAGAAGATCGGCCCTTGAGAGGCAGTGAGCGGAAACTGCCTATAAAGACAAGCAGGCGCGAGCGTAATGTAGAGCGCGTGTCGAAGGGCTGTCAACGTTTTCAACATATTGACCACTCAAGCGATTCGCAGATGCTCGACAACTCGGCTCATCGAGCTGTTCCATGCGCCATACCAGTTACGAAGCAAAACGTCTGCCGGTGAGATGCTATCTTCGATGACCTGTTGGTGGAGTAGATCGAGATATGAAACTTCGTCCGGCGCGATCCTGTTTAATCCATTGACGGCCAGCGTGACAATCTCTTTGGCTATCGCGAGCACATTCACGCCAGCCTGCTTTGCGTCGAGGGCGTCACGGGCTACCGCTTCGCGCAAAAGAAGTGCGTCCACGTGATTCAATCGCGGCGCGAGGCGGAGGGCTTCGTTGAGTGTGGCGGGGTCGTACATCAGACCTTTCCAGAGGGCTTGCAGGGCGAGGGTCAACTGGAGGTTGCCGCAGTCAGCCGAGCGCAGCTCTATGTGCTGCTTGAGGCGCGCATCCGTGAAGAGCGTGGTCAGATGGTCGGCCCAGTCGCCGAAGGTCGGTTGGACTCCGTCGCAACCGTGAGCGAGAAAGTCTCCGAACTTCATGCCCGTGGGCGCATCCAGATAACGCCCGTTGCGCTGCGCGAAGATCATCGGGACGTCCAGAGCGTAAGAGACGAAAGATTCGGGCGTGAAATCGTCCGTGAGGGCAGGCTTCGGGATGCAGGTGCGGTCCGGGTCCGTGTCGAGCCAGGCGGCGGCGCGTGTGGATTTGTAGCCCGATGGTCGTCCGTTCTCGAAAGGCGAGTTGGCGAAGATGGCCGTGATGATGGGAGCGAGGCGGTTGCCCAGAAGAAACTTTTTGGCTAAATCTTCGACTGAGCCGTAATCGAGGCTCGCCTGCGCGGCACAGGTCCGCGTCATCATGTCCCACGCCCGCCGTCCACGCTTCGCTAAGTAAGGGCGCATGATCTCGTAGCGCGCTTTCGGAAACCAGCGCTGCTCTTCAAGCGTTCGGAGCGGGTCAAATCCCACGGCCAGAAAGGCCAGACACTCCGCCTCCGCAATCTCGTGCAGCCGCGCCAGGTAGCGTTTCAGCTCCCTCTCGACATCTTGTAGCTTGCGCTGCGGCGCGCCGGAAAACTCTATCTGCCCTCCCGGCTCGACCGTCAGACGGTTCATCTGCCCCGCGTCAACTTCGATCAGAACGTTCCCATCGTAAACGAGGTCGTTCGAGTTGGGAGCGAAACCTGCGAGCACGCGCTGGACCTGCTGAGGCGTGAGGCGCGCGTAGTCGCGCCTCAGGTCGTAGCCGAAAAGCTCCAGTTCCACCCCGCACATCCAGTCCGATTGAGATTTCGCGCCACGCTTCAGATTCTCCACAAAAAACGGCGTGGAATCTTCGGACACCGGGTCCGTGAGCAGCGGGAAACTGTCACGCGCGGCACTCTCCTCAGCCGCGACGGCAATGTTCGTGTCAGCGCAAGAGTCTTGCCGGGTTGTTTTGTCGTGAACCATAAAGTTTGGTGAGCAGTGAGCGGTAAGCAGTGAGCAGTAGAAACAGAAAAACTGCTTGCTGCTCACTGCTTACTTTCCACCGCCAGGAAAAGATTGCTGCTGAACTGTTCGCGCTCATCGAGCCAGGTGCGCGCGCGCCTGTAGCCCGTGGCGCCAGCCAGCTGCGAGAGGCCGTCCAGGTCGTACTTGTACGAGTTCTCCGTATGGATACGCTCGCCCTCGCTGAAACGGATTGTCATGTCGAGGCCGGGAATCGAAACCAACTGCTCGCGCCGGCTCACGATATAGACTTCGACGCGGCCCAACGCTTCGTTATAGACAGCCAGGTGTTTGAAGGCTCTGAGGTCGAAGTTTGCGCCGAACTCCGTGTTGATGCGGACCAGCTGGTTGAGATTGAAGGTGGCCGTCACGCCCAGGGCGTCGTCGTAAGCTGCTTCCAGAACTTCCGCGCGCTTGCGCAGGTCCGCGCCCAAGAGCAGCGCATCGCCTTCGCGCAGCACACGGCGCAAAGCGCGCAGGAAGGAGTGCGCCTCATCCGCGTCGAAGTTCCCTATGTTCGAGCCCAGGAAGAGCGCTAATGTGCGCCCGCGCCCTTGCTTCTCGCCTTCGAGGGCAGCGAGCGCGTCGTAGTAGTCGCTTGCGTAAGCCTCTATGCGTAAGTTTGGGTAGGATTGCAGGAGGACGCGCGAGCTGGTCTCAAGCGCGCCCGCCGAGATGTCCACGGGCATGAAGAGAAGCTCCGCCTGCCGCATCAGGAGCGCCTCGATAATCAGGCGCGTCTTCGAAGCGCTGCCGCTGCCAAACTCCATGAGCGAGATGGTTGGGCCGTCCAGTTCACAGACGATCTCAGCGGCGTGGCGCTTGAGAATCTCGTTTTCGGCGCGGGTCGGATAGTATTCGGGAAGCAAACAGATGGCCTCAAAAAGCTGCGAGCCGAGCGCGTCGTAGAAATATTTTGGAAAAAGTCTTTTCGATTCCGAAGAGAGCCCAGCGCGGACATCTTCCGCGAAGCTCGCGCGCAGGTCCGAGCGAACGAGGTCGTGTATGAGGAGGCGGCTGATGTGGTCTGTGGACATTGCCGATTAATTTTGAAATGGCTACGAAGGGCTCACGCAAAGGCGCAAAGACGCAGAGATTGCCGGGATGTTTTACTACTTAGCGTCCTGGCGTCTTGGCGTGAGATTACTCTCCAGGTAGTCTCTCATCACGCGTCGAATCGAAAAACTTTGCTAACAGAGCCCTGTCTGTGTTCGTCCTTCTGCTATGATAGCTTATCACGAGACGTTTATTTACACTCTACGCGAAAGCGCGCGCGCTCCGTAAGGAGTTCGCGCCGGAAAAGGTTTAAAGGAATACGGGACTTGGCAAACGAACTGGCGGAAGAGATTGCCGGGCGGATGATGCGGACACGCCGGGAGACGCGCGCGCTCTTCGATCTGGCGCGCGCGAAAGAGTCTTTGCGCGAAAGCCCTGGCTTCGGGTTCCGTCCGATCATCTGGCACCTGGCGCACATCGGCGTCTTTGAAGCCTACTGGCTCTTACAGAAGCTGTCGCAGGAGCCTGCGCCGGACGAGCGCTACGAGCGAATCTTCGATCCCATCAAAACGCCGCGCGAGGACTCCCGTAATCTTCCAACGCGCGCGGAGATGGAGCATTACCTGTCCGGCGTCAGAAGCCGTGTCCTCAAAAACCTGTCGAAGATCAAGTTCGATGAAAGCGACCCTTTGCTGCGCGACGCCTATGTCTTTCGCCTGGTCCTGGAGCACGAGGAGCAGCATCAGGAGACGCTCCTCTACCTGCTCCAGCTTCTGGACCCGGAAAAAAAGAGGCGCCCGGTTGAAACCAACGCGCCTCCGGCCGACACTAACATTGAGTCTGCGCGTGGAATGGCGACGGTCGAGGGGGGCGAATTTCTGTTGGGGGCGATTGGGGACTCTTTCGCCTATGACAACGAAAGGCCGACGCACACGGTCCAGGTTCCGGCCTTTAAGATAGACAGACTGCCTGTAACGAATGAAGAGTATGCCCGTTTTATAGAAGAGGGGGGATACCTGCGGCGGGAGTGGTGGAGCGACGAGGGGTGGGAGTGGCGCGAGCGAGAAAATTGGCGTCACCCTCTCTACTGGATGCAACTACCGCAAGGCTGGGGCGTGAAAGGGATGTTCGAGGAAGGACCATTGCCCCAGCATCATCCGGTGACAGGCGTCAGCTGGTATGAGGCGGAGGCCTACGCGCGTTTTTGTGGGAAGCGCCTGCCGACCGAAGCCGAGTGGGAAAAGGCTGCGTCCTGGGATGCCGGGCGGAAACGTAGATTCGCCTGGGGCGACGCGCCGCCTTCGATAAAGCTTTGTAACTTCGATATCGGATTTTGGGGGACAACGCCTGTCGGGAGTTTCCCTGACGGCGCGAGCGCCTATGGCTGTTTGGACATGACGGGTAATGCTTGGGAGTGGACGAGCGATGCTTTCAGAGGTTTCCCGAACTTTAAGGCTTTCCCTTATCCGGAATATTCTGAAGTCTGGTTTGACGAAGATCACAGAGTGTTGAAGGGCGGCTCGTGGGCAACGCGCTCATCCGTCTCTCGCATCTCGTTCAGAAACTTCTTCCGCCGCCATTTTCGCATCGCTTTTGCCGGGATACGCTGCGCGACGGACGCCTGAGATTGCGGAATGCGGATTTCGGATTGCGGATTGATAAAGAAGAACGCTGCCGCGCTCTCTCTTAAATCCGCATTCCGCAATCCGAAATCCGAAATCAATAGGGCGCAACTAAAATCATCAGGGTTGCGTAATAGAAGTATTCGCGCCTTTCTCCCCGGGAGCGCGGCTGCAACCTTTTTTCGCAAAGATTCCTGATGTCGCTGGCCACTGGAAAAAGCTTGGGCCGCTACGAAATCCGCTCCCATATCGGCGCGGGCGGGATGGGCGAGGTCTATCTGGCGCTGGATACCACGCTGGATCGTGAAGTCGCCCTGAAAATCCTGCCGCCGGAAATAGCTGCCGACCATCAACGCATGCAACGTTTCGTGCAGGAGGCCAAAACTGCCTCGGCACTGAATCATCCGAATATTCTGACCATCTTCGAAATCGGAGAATCCGAGGGCGCGCATTTCATCGCCACGGAATTCATTGACGGTGTGACGCTCAGGCACTATCTGACCGGCAACCGCCTGAAGCTCTCCGAAGCCCTGGACATCGCCGCGCAGATTGCCGCAGCCCTCTCCGCAGCGCACGCCGCAGGCATCGTGCATCGCGACATCAAGCCGGAGAACATCATGCTCCGCACGGACGGCTACGCGAAGCTTCTGGATTTCGGTTTAGCTAAGCCGACCGAGCGCCAGGCGTCCCTCATTGACACGGAAGCGCAGACGAAGATGCTCGTCAACACCAGCCCGGGCATGGTCATGGGCACGGTCTCCTACATGTCGCCGGAACAGGCGCGCGGCTTTGCGCTCGACGCCCGGACAGACATCTGGAGTCTGGGCTGCGTGCTCTACGAGATGGTGGCGGGACGCGTGCCATTCTCCGGAGAGACGACGAGCGATGTCATCGTGGCGGTCCTGGACCGCGAGCCCCCGCCGCTCGCCGGCGGCCCGCACGAAGCGCCCCTTGAACTGCAAAGAATTCTGAGGAAGGCTTTGCGCAAAGATAAAGAGGAGCGTTACCAGACAGTCAAAGACCTGCTCGTGGACCTCAGGGCGCTCAAGCAGGAGGTGGATTTCGAGACCAAACTCGAAACCTCTGTCGCGCCAGAATCCCGTAGTCTCGCGGCCTTCAACACCATCAGCGCTCAGAATTCGCTGGAGACTGACAGGGATTACTCGGCACGCACGGGCCGCGTGCCGCTGGCGCGCAACACACTCGGCACAGAGCGGGCGGTCGCCCGCCCCGGCTCGCACGAGAAGCTGAGACAGTTCGCGGTCCTCGGCGCGGTCTTCGCCTTCGCAGCAATCGCGACGCTCCTGGTCTATTCATACCTGCACCGCAAGGGGAAGGAAGAGGGGCTTTCGTCTCAATCAGGGAATGTGCCGAGCCTGGCGGCGACGAAGGTGACGCGGTTGACGGCGACGGGCAAAGCCGCGGAGGCTGCGATCTCGCCCGACGGCAAAATCGTCGCCTACGTGGTGGACGAAGCTGGAAAGCGAAGTCTCTGGGTCCGGCAGGTGGCGACGCAGCGTAACCTGCCGATTGTTGACCCGACCGAAGTAACTTATTTCGGGGTCACGTTCTCGCCCGACTCCAACTACATCTATTACGTCACGGGGAAACTCAACGAGCCTATAAGGGACCTTTATCAGGTCGCCAGTTTCGGCGGAACTCCGAAAAAGATTCTGACGGACGTTGACAGCCCGGTCACTTTTTCGCCGGACGGTAAGCGCTTCGCTTTCATGCGCGGCGAGCCGGCTAACGGTGAAAGGGTCATCTACATCGCCAATGCCGATGGCACGGACGAGAGACGGCTCGCGGCACGCAAAGCGCCCGCCTTTTACGAGATTCCCGCCTGGTCGCCTGACGGGAAGACTATCGCCGTCTCTGCCAGAGATGCGATGGCCGGAAAAGCGATGACAGTGGTCGCCTTAAACGTAGAGGATGGGACCGAGCGACAGATAACTTCAGAGAGATGGCTGGGGGTCGGCGAAGTCGCCTGGGTCGCTGACGGGAGCGGGCTGCTGATCATCGCTGCCGACCAGGAGACCAGACTTTCGCAGCTCTGGTACGTCTCTTACGCCGACGGCGCGACGCGACGCCTGACAAACGATCTGAACAATTATGGCGGCGTCAGTCTGGCATCGGCGACTAACGATCTGGTGACCGTGCGGTTCGATCAAAGCTCTAACATCTGGGTGACGCCGGTCGCCGCGCCAGCGGCGTCACGCGCGCTCGCGAACAACAGCGCTCGTATTGACACGAGCCATGCCACGCAAGTTACTTCGGGCGGCGTCAAGTATTACAGCGGCTCGTGGACGCCTGACGGGCGGATAGTCTACGCGTCGGACGCGAGCGGCGGGCGGGACCTCTGGATCATGGATCAGAAAGGCGGCAATCGAAAGCAGTTGACTTCGGAGGCGGGCGGCAATTTTCAGCCGGTCGTTACGCCGGACGGCCGCTACATAGTCTTCATCTCGGACCGGGCCGGGGGCGGCAAATATAACATCTGGCGAATGAATATAGACGGCAGCGACCCGCAGCAATTAACGAAGGCGGAGTTCGCGCGTAACCCCGCCGTCACGCCCGACGGGAAGTGGGTCGTCTATATCTCGTTCGGAAGCAAGAGTCCGACTCTGTGGCGAGTCCCGATTGATGGCGGCGAGCCCGTGCAGATACTCGATAAGTACTCGATGTCGCCGACCATCTCGCCCGACGGAAAATTCATAGCCTGTCATTACTGGGACGAGACGCCGGACTCGCAGCTGAGTATCGTCATCGTTCCGTTTGAGGGCGGGGCGCCTATCAAGAGGTTCATCTTGCCCGCGACGGTCGTCCGATGGTCCCGGGACGGGCGCGGCCTGACTTATGTTGATAATCGCGGCGGCGCCTCTAATATCTGGATGCAGCCGGTGGACGGCGGCGAGCCCGTGAAGTTAACGGACTTCAAGACCGATGAGATATTCGGCTTCGACTGGTCTCCTGATGGAAAGCAACTGGTTCTCTCTCGCGGCATCTCCACGAGCGACGTCGTCCTCTTCAGCGACCTGAAGTGAGTGGGATGAGAGGGAATTATGAGTTATGAATGTTGAGTTTTGAATTAAAAGCCGTAATTCAAAATTCAAAACTCAACATTCATAATTTCCTTTCCGCCCTCATCCCTGCAAATTATCGCCACGCAATTCGTCTAGCCAATCGCCCTCATAAAAGATAAACTTGTACGCCGGAGTTTATCTTGGGAGAGTCAAGAGATGCCCGCGCCTGACACAGTTTTGCAAGGCCGCTACCGCATCGTTCGCCAGCTCGGGCGCGGCGGCATGGGCGCGGTCTATGAAGCTGTGGACGAGCGCTTGAGCCGCACCGTCGCGCTCAAGGAGACGCTGGCGGAGACGGACGATCTCAAGCGCGCCTTCGAGCGCGAGGCACGCCTGCTCGCCAACTTGAGCCACCCGGCTCTGCCGAAAGTCATAGACCATTTCACGGAAGATGACGGGCAGTTCGTCGTCATGGAGTACATGCCGGGCAGCGACCTGGGCGAGTTGCTGGAACGGCGCGGGCAGCCCTTCTCGCCCACGGACGTCCTGCGCTGGGCCGACGACCTGCTGGACGCGCTCGAATACCTGCACACGTTTGATCCGCCGATCATTCATCGCGACATCAAGCCGTCGAATCTGAAGCTGACTTCCAAGGGGAGGATCATTCTGCTGGACTTCGGCCTCGCCAAAGGCGCGGCCGGACAGATGACGCGCACCACTTCCGGGATGAGCGTGGTCGGCTACACGCTCCACTACGCGGCGCTCGAACAGATTCAGGGTGAGAGGACCAGCCCGCGCTCGGACCTCTACTCTCTGGCCGCAACCCTCTATCAACTTCTGACCGGTCGAACTCCGGTTGATGCGCTCAAGCGCGCCGCGGACCTGCTCAACGACGAGGCGGACCCGCTGACTCCTATTCGCGCTCTGAACCCCGGGGTCCCCTCTCATTTCGCGGAAGTCCTGATGCGTTCGCTCTCGATCAAGCCCTCTCTGCGCCCCGCGAGCGCCGCGGACATGCGCGCGGCCTTAAACGACGCCCCGGCCGTCTTCGCCCACGTCGCGCCCGTCGAGGAAGACGAGATGACGAAGGTCAGCGTCACTCCGGGCAGATCAGGAAGGCTGCCGCCGATAGCCATCGGGGGCGATAAAACCATTGCGCTGGCTACGCCACCCCCCGGCAGAACACAGCCCGTCCCGAACGGCTCGCGCCCAGCCTGGCTTGCGCAGCGAAGAGCTCTGGATACCCGGCGCAACAACAGGAAATGGTGGCTCGTCGGAGGCGGCGCGGTCCTGATCGCGGTCCTGACTGCGGTCATCGTGCTCCTCGCGCTTCGCTCAAACAGCACGACCGTCACGCCCGCGACGGCACCGGCCGCTTACGATGCCATCCCGAGCCCTTACCGCGAGGCGCTCTCGTCGGTCGCCACGCTGACCATGCAGGACGCGGAGGGTAAGACCGTCCGGCAGGCGAGCGGCTTCTTTCTGACGACGGACGAGCTGGCGACGTCGCTCAGCGCCGTCGAAGGGGCGACGCGGGGACGCGTGGCCTTAGTCGGGCAGAACGACGCGTATGACATCACGAACGTCACGGGCGTGGACCGCGAGCACGGCGTGGTGATTCTCAAAATAGCTAAGGCGAAGGCGTCCGGGCTGGGATTCAGCAGCCGGAAGCAGACGACGTTGGGTGACCGCGTGGCTCTCATCGGCAGCGCAGGGAAATCGGAGCCCGCCTACGCGCAGGGCGCCATCAGCAGTTACCGGGACGATGATCGCGTGGAGGTCGGCGCGCAGGCCGGACCGACGGTCGTCGGCGGACCGCTGCTCAATGCGGAGGGCGAAGTCATCGGCGTCGTCACGGATTCAAACGGCAGCCGCGTGCTGGCAGTGCCCGTCAGCTATCTGGCGGACCTCCTCAATCACAGGCAGCAACCCGTCTCGCTCGCCTTCGCGGCGGCGAAGGACGTCTTGTACGACTGGAGAAAAAAGGAGCCCGCCCCGCACCCGGAGCTTGCGAAGGACCTGGAGCAGAAGATCATCACGGAGGTGGCGCGCGCTCACGACAAAGCGCCTGCACCTGCGCCTGCCCCCAGCCCGCAGGAGTCAACGCCGGCCGAGACTGTGCCATCGCAGGGCGGGGGGTTCTGGCAGGACGAGATGAGCAGCGCCACCGTCTCGGCGGTTGCCGAAGGCTCTTTCACACAGGCGGGCGCGAAGCAGACGGCCTACATCATAGACACACACTCGGGGACTGCTGCGAACAACGGCGGTCCGAAATACCTGGCAATCTTTTCGGGCGAAACTTACGTCGTGGACGTGCCCGTGCCGAACCTGTCGCTCATCCTGCAAATCTACGACTTGAACCGCGATGGGGTCAACGAGCTGTTGCTCGGCTACTACCAGAAGCAGATGGGTCAAATCATCGAATGGGCGAAACTCGTCCAGCTAGCGCAGGGGCAGCTCCGCATCATCAAAGATTTCGGCACGACTTACGCGTCCATGTGTGAAGTCTCTCCGGAGAAGAATCCGGGCACCGCCGCCTCTGCCATCTTCTACGCCATGGCTGCGGCCGGGCAGATGCCGGAGCTGCGCGTTGATAATTACCAGGCGGCCTGCGCGCCCGAAGGCACCACAGAGCAGTGGAAGTACACGCCCCTGGCGAAGCTGCCGGACCTCTCTAAATAAAGATCCTGAACCCCCAGCCCTCAAGCTCTCAGGTCTGCAAATGCCTTGTATAGTGAAGATGGGTTCGACCGATCAAGCCCGATTGCGGTTGTGCGCGACTTTACTCTGGGAGCAATCTCAGCATGTGCCATGAGGGTATTGATCTCAATTCAAAACCAACTTAATACCAGAAAGAGCGACAGCGTCATCGTTTCTCTCGCTATTTTTATTTTACATGGAATATGATTGACAGGCCGTCCTATTATGCAGACCACCCAAGCCTAAAGATGGGAAGGCCTCAAAGATGAGTAAGAAGGGTGGGAAGAAGTGACTGAGGAACTCAGAAGCCCGCATCCGAATGCTTTACCGAATTATGAAAAAGCTGTTATTTCAGAGGACAAGCTTCGGAAGTATGCGCTGAGTTCGGAGCACGTCTCGAGTGTGAAAGGTAAAAGCAGCGGTAAGGACAAAGCTTTAATCTTTGAGAGAAGACTTGGCTTTAATACAACTAATTGCGAAATTCTAAAGCAGAGAATATTAGATGAATTGCCATATTATGAAGCAAAATTAGGTCAAGAGGATGTGTACGGGCAAAAATATGAAGTTGTATTACCAATTCTAGGAGTAAACGGAGAGACAGCAAATATAATTACTGCTTGGATAATAGATGTTGGTGTTGACTATCCAAGACTGATTAGCACTTATGTGCTAAAGAGAAAATAATGATGACTCAAACAAAAAAGACATCAGAGGGTGATGTTATCGAACTGTTAGAGGATTTGCCGAAATTCGGCATATTCAAGGGACAGCGCGGCGTAATTATTAATAAGTTCGATGATCCCAGCGAGGCTTACGACATAGCCATAGAAGACGATGACGGCGAGTTTGTTGGATTTGCTTATTCTGTAAAGCCTGACCAATTTAAAAACATTGCCCTTGCGTCTTTTGAAAAAGGGATCAATCTACTTAATCATGGCAACTTTGAAGAAGCCGAAGCTCCATTTCGTGAAGCGATAGACTTGAAGCCGACCTTCATTGGCGTGTTGCATAACTCTTTGATGCATAGTTTTGGCGACAGCACTGATTATGGAAGGCTCATTACTGGGTTAAATTTTATACTACGGTTGAATCCAAATTATGGCATAGCGCGAGGAAATCTAGCCATTGCTTTCAGGAAATACGGGATTCAGGCCGCAGACGGTGGTGATTTGGCGCAGGCAGACACATACTTTCAAATGGCGCTGTTCGTCTCTACAGAACGGGAAAATGTTCTCGCCGTGCATCAAGACTACGCCGCAATGTTTACGAAACAAGGGCTCTTAGCTTTTGAGGCTAACGATCCGGAGCGCTCTTTTTTGATGATGAAGCAAGCATTCTTATTCGCGCCGGATGAATTAACAAAATCCAATTTCGCAAAGTCAATGGCATTTCTGGCTTCCAAATTAGTTGTAGAAAACAGATATGAAGAGGCAGAATCGTTATTCAGATGTGCTATTCATTATGCGGGAATTAAATCGCCAGCGTTCTTAAACGACTATGGTATTGCTTTAGCTAATTTAGGCCGCTTTGATGAAGCAGTAGAAATTTTTTTGCGGGCACTTGAAGTTGTTCCGAACGACAAGACCATTCAGCAGAATTTGAATTTGGCTAGATTGGGCAAAGAAACACAAGACTTCGCACAAGAAAGCGTTGAACTCACCTTTGAAACCCCACAACCATCAAGGGGGATTGAATTTCAAGAAGCTCAACTACCGCCACAAACCCCACAGTATAGTTTGATTGCTGCTTGAATAGCGTTTTAAGTAGCAGAGTAGCGGTTAAGTTTCAAATTACTCTGCCCATAAATACTCAACGAAGACCTCAAACCGAACCACTACTAGACCCCCTCGCTGTTTTGGGGTAGCTGGGGAATCTCGGCCTCATTCAAGCATCGAATCACTTGGGCGAAATCGTTGTAATCTTCGAGGACGCTTTGCGCCCCTTCCGCCTCAAGGCGTTTCTGGCGCGAGCCACTGCCGATGCCCAGGAAAGAGAATCCGAGTCTGAGGGCCGTGCGAACGTCCCAGACTCCGTCCCCGATACTCACGATCTTCTCGAACTCTGTTTGACGGTAGCGTGCCATCGCGCGGGAGGCCGCGTCCAGCAGGATTTCCTCTCTCGATAGAAAATCGTCCGCGCAGGCAATCGGAACCCCGTCCGCTTGAATCCCGGCCGCTTCCAATTTCAACAGGGCGGACCCGCGCCAGCAGCCCGTGGCAATCGCGACGGCCCACCCGTCCTCGTCTCGCAGCTTATCAAACGCTGCGGCCGCGCCCGGAATCTCCCCGAAGAGCGCCGGGTCCGCCGCACGTTCTTCCACGAGCAGATCAATGAAGCGCTCTTTCAGTTTCGTCAGCTCGGCTGCGTCTGGCGCGCGCCCCCTGCGCTCCTGAAAGATGCGCAAAGCGATCCCGGAGTCGGCCGTGTGCGGGTATTGGGACCAGTCCGTGTTGATCTCTCTGATGCCGTGCGCGTCCTCCAGCGCCCGGACGAAGCACTGGCCGTCAACGATGTTCGTGTTCGTCAACGTCCCATCAATGTCGAAGATTGCCAGTTTCATCCGGGTAGTTTAGCAAACGAAGCGGGACCGCGTCTTGAGGTTTCACACGGCGCCGCCGGCCTGCTGCTCTTGGTCACTCTTTTTATAGACGCGATGCCAGGTCCGTTCGCCGCATTTCTGGCACCGCATCAGAGTCTTCTTTTCGCCTTTGGCCTTGTAGCGAATCCCGCCGGCCTCCCAGACAGATATTTCGTGCCCGCACGGACACTGCATCATCCAGGCGCGCGACTCCGCCTCCATGTCCGCGGCCCGGTCCTTCGAGAAGAGACCCCCGAACAGTTTTTGAAAGAAGCCCATACGAAAACCTCCGATCCTGGCGTGTCGTTTTCCCCTGGGTTCGCTATCTGCGGATTAAGGACGTGTGGAAATTACAATGCGAGGGAGCCGTTATAACTTTGAAAGCCGAGTCATCTTACAGTTTGATTATTTGGCTTTCAAGGCCGCCATCCGTTAAACTTTCCCATCACCGGACCGTACCTCTGAAAGCGAGCGCGTGATGGGCGAGTTGAGCGAAGAACTCTGGGCCGTCTTGAGCGAGCGCGGCTGTGAAGCGTCGAGCCTGAGCTACGCGCAGGCCGCGGAACTGATGCGCCGCCTGAAACGCGAGAGGGTCTCGGGCCTGTGCGTCATCACCAACGACGCCGCGCGCCGCGTCTCCCTGACCGAAAATTCCCGCACCCGCCCATCCCCATCAAATGGGGGAAGACCTATAATTCGTAAATCGTGAATCGTGAATCGTAAATAGAAAGAACCAGGGCGCTCGTCTATTCACGATTTACGATTCACGATTCACGAGTCTCGAAGTCCGCGACGAGCGGGAGATGGTCTGAGGCCACCATCGAGGTGCGCGTCTTGTGCAGCGCGAGATGTTTGAGTTCGAGCGCGTCATCGTAGTAGATGTGATCCAGGTGCAGGAACGGGAGAATGCCCGGGTAGGTCCTCGCGCGCTTCAAGTGGTATCGAATATCGGCGCTCTGCAAGTGAGCGGCTAGAAGATTCGAGGCCAGCCCGCGGGTCCATTCGTTGAAATCCCCGAGCACCACGCGCGCGCCCTTCAATTCATCTTGATTCAGGATTTCATGGCTGACGAGCTTGCGTGCCTGGTGGCGGCGCTCGATAAAGGCCGTGCCGAGGTGTATGTTGAAAACGTGCAGGGTCGTCTCACCGACGGAAAAATCTGCGCGGAGGCAGCCGCGCCGCTCGCGCCCGCGCCAGGTGATGTCGTAATTCCGAACGTTGGTCGGCGGCCAGCGGCTCAGGATGACGTTGCCGTAAGCCCCGCCGCGTAGCCTGCGGTTCTCGCCAATGCTGTAAGTCATCCCCAACTCTTCGGCCAGGAAGCGCGCCTGGTCGCGCTCGCGCGCAGAACCTTCTATGCTCAAGACCTCCTGCAGCGCGATGATGTCCGCACAGGTCTCGCGCAGCACTTCGGCAATCCGCAAAGGATTCTCGCGCCTGTCCATTCCGCGACACTTGTGCACGTTGTAGGTGACGATTCGAACGGGGGCCGGGGGCCGGGGGCTGGGGGACGGAGAGACATCTCTTTCGTCCTCAGCGTGCCGACCCCCAACCCCTGACCCCTGACCCCTGTCTTTCACTGTTGTCGCTCCAGGACCCAGCCGAGCCATTCGTGCAGGCGCTCGAAGATCGAGCGTCGTTGCCATTCTTCGTAGGAGACTTCGTGACACTCGGCCAGGTCGCGCGCGAAATCTTCCGCGAGGCGCGCGGCCAGCTTCCGGTCGCGCGCGGCCATGTTGATCTCGTCGTTGAGGCCGAAGGAGCGGTTGTCGAAGTTGGTCGAGCCGACCACGCTCCAAACATTGTCTACGATCATCGTCTTGGCGTGAATCATTGCCTTCTCGTACTCGTAAATCCGCGCCCCCGCTTTAAGGAGATCGCCGAAAAGCCGACGGCTGGAGCTGCGCGTCAGCATGTGGTCGCTATGCTTGCCTGGGACGATGATCTTCAGCTCCACTCCGCGCTCTCTGACGGCACGGACCATCTCCTGGCGCGCGCTCCGGTCTGGCAAAAAATAGGGCGTCGTGATGTGGATGCTCTGTCGCGCCGAGGCCAGCAGGGTTTGGAAGAGGATGCGTGCGCGAGTTGAGCCGCCCGCGCCGGGCGAGCTGTCCACGATGAGCGACTCCATCCGGCTCTCAATTTCGTTCGGCGGATAATAGTCTTTCCCTGCCAGAATCTCGCCGGAGGATTCGAGCCAGTTCTCCGTAAACGCCGAGTGGAGAGCGGTCACCGGCTCGCCCTCGACGCGAAACATCGTGTCGCGCCAGCGCGGATGTTTCTCGCCCTGGTCTTTGTACCAGTGGTCCGCAAAGCCCGCGCCGCCGATGAAAGCCGTGCGCCCGTCAACGACGATAATCTCGCGGTGCGTGCGGTTGTTGATGCGCGCCAGGCTGTACCAGCGGAGCGGGTGATACCAGCAGACGCGCCCGCCCGCCGCGCGCAGCTCGTTGAAGTAGCTCTCCCAGGTGGCGAAACTTCCGATGGCGTCAATCACCATCCGGACCTCCACGCCGGCGCGCGCCCTCTCCGTCAAGGCCTCGACGAACCGGCGCGTCAACTCGCCTTTCTGGAAGATGTAGGCCTCGATGCTGACGTGGTGGCGCGCGGCGCTGATGGCTTCGAGTTCGGCTTCGTAGAAATGCTCGCCGTTGGTGAGAACCTCGACGCTGGCGCAATGGTGAAGTTTTGAGTCCGTGATGGCTTCAAGAATGCACAGGAACTCTTCCGGCTCAAGCTCTTCAGTCGTCGGCGCAGAGATTTTGTAAGCGAGGCCGGGCTCGAACAGGGCCAGAAAGAGCAGAAACAGAAGCACCGCGATGGCGATGACGGCGATGACGAAAAAGGCTGTCGAGTCCATGGAATTATTATTCTTCCGCCGCGTAACGCTTTCTAATCTTCACGCAACGTTCGAGACCGTCCGCGACTTCAAGCACCTTGAGTCTCAGGTCGCGGTCTAAAGACTGCTCGCGCCTGAGTGTATTCTCCACGACGTTTTGCGCCTCCGCGCTGCACTGCCCGCCGACGAAGGCCGAGAGCCAGCCGTTGACGAAGAAAATCTTGCGCGTGCGTTTCAGTTTGGGGAGTTCCGCCAGGGCTGGTTCGAGAAAGGGGAGCGTCAGTTCCGCCTGCTGGACCGAGTTGAAGGGGCCCATGCTCGCTTCGATCCAGCTCTCTGGAAGTTTTGGGTCACTCGTGTAAGCCTCGAAATATCTCTTCTTCGTCGCAGCATCCCGCGCGGCGGCTCCGGCCCCGTAGGCATAGCGTCTCCCATCGTCAGTCGTGTCCGCCTTGCTCTGCGCTTCGAGAAGACGTGGGGCATCCCGGTCATCGCGTGCCAGCAGCGCCGTGATGATGTCGAAGCGGTCGCGCGAGCGCAGCTGCATGCCCGGAATCTTTAAGTCCCCGCGCAGGATTTTCTTGAGCGTCTCGCGCCCTTTGTCAGTCATCGCCACTCCCTGAAAGGCGCGAAAGTTCGTGATGCGTAAACCAGCCGTCTCCGCGTTCATCATTCGCAACTCAAGCATCTCTTCGAGCCGCGGAGCGAGCGACCTCTGCTGCTCCTCTGAAAGATAGCGATTGAAGGCCGCCTGCACGCGACCCAGCACGCCCTGCGCTGTTACCTCGTCGCGCTCCCCAGGGATGAGCCTGATCGCCAGCTCGATATACTCCGCCGGGGCCAGCTCCGCTTCGCGCACGCTCTCCCAGAGCGAGCCCCAGAGCAGGGCGCGCAGAAAATCGTCGCGGACCGTCCCGAGGTTTTTCAGAACGTATACGCGGCTCTTCTCGTCCAGCAGGAAACGACCGTAGCCGTAATCTTCGTAGTTGGCGAAGACGAAAGACGGGCGACGCCTGCCCATGGCCTCCCTGACGCGCGTCTCTCCGGCGGCATTGACCGTGACATCGAACGTCTCTGGCTGAGAGCCTTCGTGCGCCAGCAGGAGCTTGACGCGCAGGGGCCACGCCCCGCCTTCGCCCAGGACATCGCTCTGCCTGAGCGTCAAATGGTTGATGCGCCCCATTCGGTCCACGCCCCAGTCAACATGGACCCCCGCCATCCCCCGCCGCCGGACCCAGGCGGCTGCCCACTCCTCCAGCTTCCTGCCCGAACTACGCTCGAACGCCCGGACCAGATCAGCCCACTCGGCGTTACCGAAAGCGTGCTTTTTGAGAAAAGCGCGGACGGCCTGCTGAAACTTGTCTGCGCCCAGGAAGAACTCCGCCTGGCGCAGCATCGAAGGGGCTTTCAGATAGACTATGTTGCCGTATGCGGATTTCGCCGCGGACAGGTTTGGAATCTCCTGAAAGATAGCGGTCGTCCCCTTCGTCACGTCCGTCGTGTACGCGCCGGGCTTCGTGCGCTGGTGAAAGACTTTCCAGGCGTTCTGCTGAGGCAGAATTTTCTCTATGGCCTTATAGGCCATGAAGGTCGCAAAGCCCTCTTTGAGCCAGAGATCGTCGAACCAGCGCATCGTGACCAGATCGCCGAACCACTGGTGCGCAGCCTCGTGGCAGATCAATTCGGCGCGCGCGGCGAAATCGTTGGCGGTCGGGTCGGTCGGAAAGAGCACACGCTCTTCGCGCAGGAAGGTCGCGCCCGCGTGCTCCATCCCGCCGTAAGCGAATTCAGGGACGATGACGATGTCGTATTTCGGAAAAGGGTATTTGAAATCGAAATAGGCGGCTAGAAAGTCTAGGCACTCCCTGTGAAGACGGAAGACTTCCGCCAACTCCTTGCGCGCCCGCTCCGTCTTCGACTTGCGGACAAAGAGGCGCATCGGAACCTTTGAAGTCTCGTCGCGAAACTCCGCGAACGGTCCGGCGGCGAAGGCGAAGAGGTAAGTGCTGAGGGGTTCGGTCTCGTCGAAGCTCCAGAAACTGTTCGTCCCGCTGCGCGTCACGGTTTTCGGGCTCGTATTCGTGACGACGGTCCACTCTGTGAGCGTCCCGACGTTCAACTGGAAGCGCGCCTTCAGGTCCGGCTGGTCGAAACAGGGAAAGGCTGTGCTCGCATCCGACGGGACAAAGAGCGTGTAGATATATTCCGACTTATCCTCGCGGTCCAGATAACGCGTGACGGCGCTCCCCGAAGTCGCGATGGGAGACTCGAACTTGAGGCGGACGACGTTCTCGCCTTTCGTGAGATACGCGCCCGGAATCAGGATGTGATCGTTCGTCTCGCGCGCGTCTTTGACCTCGCGCCCGTTGACCGTAATGTCCCAGACGCGAGCCTGCGCCTGTCCCTGCTTCGGAGCATTTTTCCGCCAGTCAATGACGAGTTGATCCAAAGGACCGTCGAGCGTGACGCGAATCTCCTCCAAGCCTTTCATCAGCTCCTCGCCCGGAAAGACCGAGACGGTCAGGCTGTAATGAACATCGCTGTAATGCTCCGCGCGAAAGCGAGCCAGATCGCGCGCCACGCCCGGCTGCGGGTCCGCGGCCGAATCCGCGCCTCGAACCGTCGTGAACGTCAGCGTGATAAACAGTGCCGCGAAGATTACTCGTAAGGTCATTTGATAGCCTCGCCGGTCTTGCAGAAATTGTCTGGAGCGTGCTCCATCCAGCCGCGCTAGCGGCAATTTGATTTTAGCCCGGCGTTGCAACGCCGGGAACTGAGCCGTGACAACGCCGCGTCGCGTCAGCGACGACTGAGACGGTGGTAATTCAATCGTCGCTAACGCGACGACAATTAAATTGGATACGCTCACCCGGCCTTAAAAGGCCGGGCTAAATTCATCCAGCCGCTAGCGCGGCTGATGCGACACGCGCACTCATTTCGTCAAACTCCTTGCGACGGCGCGCAAGCCCGCACAAAATTTCCAATCGCCTCGTAGTAGGCGCGGCCCCCGACCGCGTCCGTTTCATTGTGCGACGCTCCCTTGACCTCATAAAACTGCTTCGGCTCCTCAGCCGCTTCAAAAAGCCGCCGGCCCAAAGTGTAAGGGACCATCTCGTCCGCAGGGCTGTGTATGAAAAGCTTCGGGGCGCGCACTCGCCCGATCTTGTTGATCGAATCCATCTTCGTTCGCAGGATAAAGCGTGGAAAGACCGGCATCAACTGCGCCGCCATGTCCGAAATCGAAGTGAAGCTCGATTGCACTATCAGGCCGGCCGCCTCAACCTTCGCCGCCAGATCAATCGCCACCGCGCCGCCCAGAGAGTCGCCGAAGATGACTATGTTTCCGGCAGCAACCTTGCGCTCACTCGTCAAATAGTTCCACGCCGCCATCGCGTCTTTGTAGAGACCCTGCTCCGAAGGGCTGCCTTCGCTTCTGCCGTAGCCGCGATAGTCTATGATGAAAACTGCGACCTTCTCTACCATCAGCTTTCGGACAATTTCGTAGCGGCCTGAGATGTTGCCAGCGTTGCCGTGAAACCAGAGCAGCGTCATGCTCGTCGGGAGCTGAAGGATTTGCCCGCCGGAGTTCTGCCGGGGTGTGCAATACCAGCCGTGTATCCGAACGCCGTCCGCCGTCTCCATCCAAACGTCCTCGACCTTCGGCGCAATCTCGCCTTCGCGCGCGGGCGGATTTCCGACGTTCCAATCTCCTTCGGGATATTTTGACGGGAAATAGATGAAGCGGTCTTCAAACAGCATCACGAACACTACGAAGCCCAGAATGAGAAACAGCAGGATGCGCAGGCCGAGCCAGGCGGGCCGCCTGCTGCTCCAGAGATTCCTGAAAAAACGTTTGATGAATTGCACACTCTCAATTGCCGGACTGCTATCCAGCTCACGCGCTCGCAATCTTCAAAACGATCTTGCCGAAACTCTCGTTCGACTCCATCCGCTCGTGCGCCGCTCGGACCTCGTCCAGACTGTAAACTTTATCAATCACGGGGCGGACAACCTCGCGCTTGAGGAGCGGCACGACGTGGTCCGCAAAGAGGCGTGTGGCGCGCGCCTTCTCTTCGACGGAGCGTGCGCGCAGCACTGTCCCGCGAATTTGCAGGCGCTTCGCCATCACCAGCCCGTAGTTGAGCGTTGCAGACGCGCCCCCTGTCGTCCCGACGAACATCAGGCGGCCAAGCGGGGCCAGCGCGTCGAGGTTGGCGGCGAGATATGAGCCGCCGACAAGGTCCAGAATGACCTGGACACCTCTGCTGCCAGTCCACTCGCGCACTGCGTCGGCGAAGGCGGCCGGGTCCGCTCCGACCGCGGCCATCTCGTCCAGGCCGTAAGAGCGTGCGCGTTCCAGTTTCTCCGGGGTGCGCGACGTGCCGTAAACGATTGCGCCGCACGCGCGCGCGAGCTGGACCGCCGCCAGCCCGACGCCGGAGCCTGCGGCATGAATCAGGACACGCTCGCCCAGAGAGAGGCGCGCCTGCGTGAAAAGCGCGTCGTGCGCCGTGATGAACGCTTCCGGCACGGCCGCGGCCTCGACCCAATCAAGGTTGGAGGGGACTTCGATCAGAGTGCTCTCGGGCGCAAGAACGTACTCGGCCTGCGCGCCGCCGGCCGTGATGCCGAAGACGCGCTGCCCGATTTTCAAGGAGCGGACCTCCTCACCGATCTCAAAGACTTCGCCAGCGAACTCAAGCCCCGGAATATCCTGGACCGCGCCGGGCGGCGCCGGATAAAGACCCCTGCGCTGCAACACGTCTGCGCGGTTGAGACTCGCCGCGCGCACGCGGACCAAAACGCGGTCGGCCGCCGCCTCTGAAGGGCGCTCGACCCGGCGCACTTCGAGACCCTCCACAGCCCCGTGCGAAACGATGACGACCGCACGCATCTTTTCGGACGACATGGCCGATAGCTTACCACCAAATGCCGTAGGACAGACATTCTTGTCTGTCAAAGCGTGCGCGAGCACGCTCATGGTTTTATTAAAAGTAGTATTCGCGCCGTGCGGCGCTCATGACAGGCAGGAATGCCTGTCCTACGTGGTAAAGTGCAGCCATGCAGGACCGTGTGCTGGTCATCATCAACCCGACCTCGGCGCGGGCGCGCGCTGCCTGGCCGAAGATAAAAAGCAGGCTGGCTGAGAACCATATCGGCTTTGACGCGCAGGAGACGACTCACGCGGGCGATGCCACTGGACGAACGCGCGGGGCTTTGCGAGAGGGCTGCAAGATTGTGGCGGTCGTCGGCGGCGACGGAACGTTGAGCGAAGCCGCCTCGGGCTTCTTTGAATTTCAAGATGGTGAGACTCTCACCGGCTCCAGCCTTCCTTCAGCTATTAACCGGGATGCGACGCTCGCTCTCCTGCCCGCCGGGACGGGCGACGACTTCGCGCGCGGACTCATGAAAAGGCGCGCGACTCTCGAAGAGTGGCTTGAAAAGCTCATCGAGTACTGCCGGCGGGACGAGGCAAGCGCCGCGCGCTCTATAGACGTAATTCACGGGCGGGCGTCTGGCGGAGAGCGAGATTTCATCTGCCTGAACGTGGCGACAATCGGCCTCGGGGCGGAGGTCGCGGCGCGCGTGGCGGCGCAAGGGGGCTTGATGAAGCGTTTGTCCGGCGAAGCGCGCTTCGTTTCGGCGGCGCTGGGAGCCCTCGCCGCCTGGCGCGAGCGGCGTGTCCGCCTGACTTTGGACGAGGGCGAGGTGATTGAAAGCCGGACCAATCTGCTGGCGGTCGCCAACGGGATTTACGCGGGCGGCGGAATGATGTTCGCGCCGGACGCACGCGTAGACGACGGGTTGATAGATTTCATGCGCACGCATGACCTGACGCGCGCAACCATCCTGAAAGAGTTGCCTCGCATCCGCCGCGGCGAGCATCTGGCCAACCCGCGCGTCCACCTCACCCGTGCGAAGAGCGTGCGCGTTGAGAACGAAAGGGAGAAGGATGCGTTGCTGGTCGAAGCCGACGGAAATGTGCGCGGGCGCACGCCAGCGGAGTTTCGCATCCTGCCGCAAGCGCTCAGGGTCGTTTTATAACGTGAGTTTGTTCTAAGGGAAAAAGAGCGCATCTGTCCACGCGCATCACACGAAACGACACAAAACAGGCAGCTATGTTCGTGTCGTTTCGTGTGATGCGCGTGGATAAGTTGTTCGCCCACAATCCCTATCCACCAAACGCTATTACTTCTCTCTTTTCTCAATCACCTGCGCCGTCATGTCCTCGAAATCAATGTGCGGTCTCTGATCGCTGCCGAGACCTTCGACGCCGATGCCGACGACGATGCGGAAGCCATCACATTCGAGCGCCTGATCTCTCAGCCCTTTGACGTCCCGGATGCTCTTGTTTTCCCAGTCGTAGAATCGCTTCCAGTTGCCCTGTAGATTCAGCTTCTCGGCTATCACAGCCAGAAACTCGTCCGTGCTTCCCCACCGATTTGTCGCAGGATAATTGACGCGTATGAATGAAAGCCGCCCGCCCGCGAATTCGAGCGCGACTGTCTCCACGCCTTCAAAATAGGACCTGCTCTCAGCTCGATAATTCAACTCGCTCGTCTGGAGCGTTGCCTGAACGACGCCCGCGTCGTCAGTCGCGGAAACTTTGAGGGAAGGAAAAAGAGCACGCGCCTCGTCCACGCTCAGGCCGAGCCGTAAGCCTCCGACGCTCGGCGCTTGCGACAATTTGAGCGGGCACTTCGGCGGTTGAGGCATGGAGGGCGCGCGCATCTGCCCTCCTTCAGCACGCGCCATCTGCGCCGGGTCCGCCTCAAGCCGCACGCGCGCGGTCCTGTAATCGGCGATGGCTTGATAGAAGGCGAGCCGCGCTGTGGCGTAGCTCGCCTGCGCGTCGAGCACGTCGAGTATAGTGGCCTTCTTCCCACGGTAGCGAGAGAAGATGAGCGTGATGTTCTGTTGTAAGGCGTCTGCGGCGGCTCTCGTCTGGCCTACACGTTCAAGCGCTGAGAGCGCGCCCGCGCGCGCCGTGTAGAACTCCGCCCTCAATTCGCGCAAAGTGGTCTCGCGCTGCAAGTCTAGCGCCTGCGCGCGCAGCCGCGCCTGAGTCTCGCGGCTCTTGCTCGCGCCCCAGTTGAATACAGGAATGTTCAGGCTGATGATGGCCTGGCCTCCGGCATATCTGCCGACGGGCCTGAAATCCGCCGCGTCGAAGCCGCCGTTCAGACTGTAGCTCAACTCCGGCAGAAGCTCTCGCCGCGCCGCGCTCGCCTCGGCGCGGGCGGCCTGCTTGAGCGATTCGAGCTGGCTCAGTTCCGGCCTGCTCTTGATTAACTCCTCCGTGTAATTGCTGAAATCATTCGCTGTGGGCACGGCGTCCGTGACGTTCGAGAGCGCTATGTGCGTGGAGAACTCTACTCCGACGAGCGCCCTCAGGACGTCCATCGCCGCTGATTCGACGAGGCGGGCCTGCTCCAGCTCGTCGCGCCTGAGAAGCGCGGACCCGCGCGCGCGCAGGACCTCCGCTTCATCTCCTTCGCCACGCCGCGCGGCGTCTTCCGCAATCTTTCTGAAGGCTTCGGCCAGCGCCAGCGTCTCTTCGGCGAGCCTACGCTTCTGTCGCGCCAGCACCAGCCCGTAGTAAGCGTCCACCGTGGTGATGACGAGCGAGCGACGCGCAACCAGGGTTCCGGCACGCGCGGCGTCCAGGAGCGCGCGACTGCGGCGCAAAGCGGCGCGCAGGCGTCCCGAAAGGTCAATGGGGCCGGACGCATTCAGCACCGCAATCGTCTCATTAATCGCGCTCGACGAGACGAAGCTGTAGATGAGCGGGTCGCCGGGACTGCGGACCTGCGAGTTGGTCGTGCCGTTGTAAGTGAGCGGCAGGGAGAGTTGCGGAAGAAAAGCCGCGCGGGATTGTCTGACGTCCTCGCCGGCGATGCTCTCATCCACTTGCGCCTGCCTGTACGCGGAAGCATTGGCAAGCGCCAGCTCGACGGCCTCCGTCACGGTCAGAACGCGGTGGCTGGTCGTCAGGCTTCCGAAAGGATAGTCGTAATAAGGCGGGGGCAAGCCCGCACGTTGCTCATGCCGCATCGTACCCTCTTGCGTCGCAGGCGGCGGCGAAGGCTGCGGCTTACCCGGCGTGTGCATCTGCCCGTGCTTTTCTGTTTGTGTGGGCGTACTGGCAGGTTGCTGCGCGTGAATGCGTGCAGAGGCGGGGCACAGAAGAATCAACACACAAACGCAGCAAACGAAATCTCTTTTCAAGGGGAATCTCCAGAGGAATAAGCTAAAAACAGGAGTCAGGAGCCAGGAGTCAGAATGAAAGGCCCAAACCGCTTTTCTTCGGTTTTTCTTTTCTCCTGGCTTCTGACTCCTGGCTCCTGACTCCTACCTTTCATCCGTTTCGATCTCTTTGACTTTTGCCAGCCGTCGAAGGTGTCGCTCCTCTCCAGTGAAGCGCGCGGCGACAAAAGAGCGCACAATCTCCAGGGCCAGCTCCAGTCCGACGACGCGCGCGCCCAGGCAGAGCACGTTGCAGTCATCATGCTCGCGCGATTGGTGCGCCGAATAGGTGTCGCCGCAGAGCGCCGCGCGCACGCCGCGCAGTTTGTTGGCGGCGACTGACGCGCCCACCCCGCTCCCGCAGATGATGATGCCGATCTCTGCCAGCCCCGTCTGCACGGCACGTCCGACGGCGAGCGCATAGTCAGGATAATCGTCCGCCTTCGCGCCGTCGTGCGTCCCGAAATCTTCAATCTCGTGTCCCGCCGCGCGCAACTCTTCAATCACGCGCTCGTTAAGCGGGAAGCCTCCGTGATCTGCGCCGACGGCGATCTTCATGATTATCGTAGAAGTGCTCGGAAGCCTGCTTGCTGAAAATGCTCGTCTGCGGTAAGTGCCTCAGTCAGGCCGCGTTCCTGCATGACAACAAAAGAAACGCAGTCGGTCAGCCCCCATTCTTTGTCTAACCTATTCTGGTAAAGCCGAAGCGCGCGTTCGTATAACTCCTCTGTGAGCGGGACAATTTCAACATTCTGATCTTGCTCCATCCCTTCCAATAGTGAGATAGCGGCTTTCCGATGCCGCGCTTTGGACAGAGCGTTACCGATTTCCAGGACAACTGCGCGCGTGGTAATTAATCGCGTCGCTTCTCCTTCTAACTTATCGGCAAGAGCAAGTGCCTGTTCGTGATATTGATCGTTCAAAGCTGACAGAGCAATCGCGTATGCTGCGTCAAGAAAAACTTCAGTCATCTGAGCGATCCTTTAAGCCATACAGATAATCATCAAGCCTTTCTGACCAGTCCGGGGGCCCCTCCAGCTTTAATGAGCGGGCAATTTGTAGGAAAGATTTACCCTTTTTCTCGGAGGCACGCGCTGGCTCAATCGTGACACGGACTCGCGTGTTCGGCTCCAAATCCAGGGGTTCGTCCGGGCGCAACACCTCACCATCATAAATTGCTTCAAGAGTCTGGCTCATCTTCTACCTCCGGCTTCGATAATATCCGAAGAGACCGATTTCTTCACTTTCACAGCAACGCGCGCGCACGCTTCAGAACATTCTCGACGTTGAAACCCAGTTCGCGCAGAGCATCTTCGCCCTTGGCGGACGCGCCGAAGCGGTCAATACAGACGCAGTCGCCCTGTGAGCCCACGTATCTATCCCAGCCGAGGCGCGAGCCCGCTTCGATTGCGAGGCGCGCTCGGACGCCAGCCGGCAGAACTTCATTGCGATAATCTTCCGGCTGCTCTTCGAAGAGTTCCCAGCACGGAAAGGAGACGACGCGCACGGGCGTGCCCTCCTTCTGCAAAGCCTCGCGCGCTTCGAGCGCCAAAGAGACCTCTGAGCCCGTAGCGATCAGGATGAGTTTGGGCGTGGCCTTCGTGCTCGCGCCTTCACCATCGCCGCCGCCTGTTTCTGCTTCAGCAAGAATGTACGCGCCGCGCTGCGCGCCTTCTGCGGGAGCGTAGCGCGTGCGGTCAATGAGCGCCACTTTCTGGCGCGTGAGCGCGAGCGCCGTCGGTGCCGTGCGCCGTTTGATTGCTGTGCGCCAGGCTTCGCGCGTCTCGTGCGAGTCCGCCGGGCGGATGACGTAGAGGTGCGGGATGGCGCGTAGGCCCGCCAAGTGTTCTATCGGTTGATGCGTCGGACCGTCTTCGCCGAGCCCGATTGAATCATGCGTGAAGACAAAGACGACCTGGACTTCGGAAAGGGCCGCGAGGCGTATCGCCGGCTTCATGTAATCGGAAAAGCACATGAAGGTCGCGCCATATGGAATCAAACCTCCATTGAGGCTGATGCCCGTCAGCGTTGCGCCCATTCCGTGCTCGCGCACGCCGAAGTGCAGGATGCGACCTTCGTAACTGCCCGCCTGGAAGCTGCCGCCGTCCTTGATGTCTGTATTGGTTGAAGGGCCGAGGTCCGCAGAGCCTCCGATCAGCATCGGCATGTGCGGGGCAAGCGCGTTGATGACTTCGCCGGAGGCCGCGCGCGTCGCCATCGGCTTGGAGTTTTCGAACGAAGGCAGATGACTCTCCCACCCTTCCGGCAACTCGCTGCTCATCGTAGTGCGCCACGCGCCCCCCAGCTCCTCGTGCGTCGCCTCATATTTTTGAACCAGCGCGTTCCACTCCTCCTCCTGCCGCGCGCCGCGCTCGACGGCTTCACGGAAATGATTGAGCGCTTCGTCTGGAATATAAAAATCTTTGTCTTCGGGCCAGCCCAAATGTCTCTTGGTCTCGCGCACGGCCTCTTCGCCCGGCGCATCCGAGTGCGCTTTGCGCGTCCCGGCGGTGGGCATTCCGTAGCCGATAGTCGTCTTGACGGAGATCAAAGACGGGCGGTCCGCGACCGATTGCGCCTCTAGAATCGCGCGCTCGATTGCTTCCAGATCGTTGCCGTCTTCGACCGTGGACGTGTGCCAGCCGTAAGCTTCGAAACGCTGCGGGACATTTTCGGTGAAAGCCAGGGAGGTGAAGCCTTCGATGGTGACGTGGTTGTCGTCGTAGAAGTAGATGAGCTTGCCTAGTTTCAAATGTCCCGCGAGCGATGCCGCTTCGGAGGCGACGCCCTCCATCAGGTCGCCGTCGGAGACGATGCTGTAAATGTAGTGGTCAATCAGAGGAAACTCTGGCTGGTTGAATTTCGCGCTGAGATGCGCCGCGCCGAGGCCCATGCCGACGCCATTGGCGAACCCCTGTCCGAGCGGGCCGGTCGTAATCTCGCAACCCGGCGTCAAAACGTTTTCAGGATGTCCGGCCGTTTTCGAGCCCCACTGGCGAAAGCTCTTTAACTCGTCGAGCGGAAGATCGTAACCCGTCAGATAGAGCAGGGAGTAGAGGAGCATCGAGCCGTGCCCCGCCGACAGAAGGAAGCGGTCGCGGTTCGCCCAGCGTGGATTCTTCGGATTGTGCCGTAGAAATCGGGTCCAGAGAAGATAAGCCAGCGGCGCGCAGCCCAGCGGGAGGCCAGGGTGTCCGGATTCGGCCTTCTGCACGGCGTCAATCGAGAGGGTCCGAATCGTGTTGATGCAAAGTTGATCGAGGTCCGCGGTCGTGTTCGTTTCCTTTCGGGGGGTCGCACTCATTTTCTCTCTTCCTCACTTTGTTGAATTGAAGGTCAGCCGGCGAGGGCCACTCTGATTCCGTCCGAAGGTCCGCGCAAAAAAAGGCGTGGGCGCGTTATGCTTTTTAACTTGCCTGCCGTCCCTAAAGCAAGCAACAGGGCCGTTCCATCTCTTCAATGACGGGCGCCGCGCGAGACAGTCATCATACTCTGCTTTGCGAAGCAGGCAAGCCCGGGGCGGCTCTTATTTGGGGCCGTAGTATCCGACGCGTGTGCGCGCCACTGCGTCGGGACGATTGATGCGGACCTTAATTCGATGAAAAACGTTCTCGCCTTCGTCTTTCCTTTGCGGCGGGCGGTAGGCCATGCTGTACTGGCTTCTTAAATCCGCGAAGGTTTTCTCAAGGGCCGCAGCCAAATCCTGCTGCGTCTGAAACTCGAAGGACGCTCCTCCGGTCTCGCCCGCGATCTTTTCCAGAAACTCTATGCCGGGGTTTTTGGGCTCCGAGCCGATGACGATTGCCCGCGCAGGCCGCCACGCGGGTTTAGGCAGCTCGCCGATCATCTGTCTGGTTTTGTAGCGAATCGGATAAACGAGCGCCCAACTCTCTTGCGCCAGCCATTTGAGCTCCTTGCCGAGCGCGTCCGCACGCTCTTTAATTCTCTCCATCGAACGACCCGCGCCCGTGTCCACCCCGTCGCTGAACATGATCACGGCGACTTTATCCTCATCGCCGCGGATGTTCTCGAAGATGTACTTGAGCGCTTCGTACATGTACGTGTTCCCGTCGCCGACGTTGTAACCGGGGCGAGCGATTGTCGCAGGCACGGGAGACGTGTGCGGCTCGGAGTGGAGTCTTTCAATCTCGGCGGCGGCTTCCGTTTTGTTGACCCAACGGGCGAGCATCTGGACGCGGCTGGCGAAGGTGACGATTGATATTTCGTCCTGCGCTCTTAAACCGGCGACGAGGCGCGCGGCCTCCTGCCTGACTGCGGGCAGGACCGCTTCCATGCTGATGCTCGTGTCGAAAAGCAGGACGAGGCGCAAAGGCTCTTCTTCGGTCGCGAAGTGAGTTATTTCCTGGCGGACGCCGTCCTCGTAAACTTCAAAATCCTCTCTCTTCAGGCCGCTCAGTCTGCGCCCAGTGCGGTCCACGGCGACGACGTTGAGGTTGACGAGCCGGGTCTCAACTTTGATCGTCTCTACTTGCTGCGCCGGTGCCGGAAGGAACGCGGCGAACATCAGGGCGAGAGCGAAAATGAGTTGGCGCGGGTGCGTCTGTCTGTAGGGCAGGTCTTTCATGGCGAAAACCTCCGGGAGAATTTATGCTCTCAGAGGTAGGTTTGCCGCCGGAGGTTGCTCGGATTCATTTCAAGGGCTGCGCGGAGTCTCAGGGTTTGAAGACGCGCTGCATCGTGCGCTTCACGCCTTTGCCCGTGTGCTTGCCGAAGCCGCCCATGCCCTTGCCGAACTCGCGCCCGCCACGCACGACGCGCCCGCGCGCCACGTTCTGGCCGAAGCGCTTGCCCCCGCGCCCCGCAGACTTCCCGGCCCTTTTGAAAGCGCTGCGGATGCCGCGCCTCCTGCGGCGGTCAACGCGCGCCCGACGCCGACGCCTCACGCCCTGCGGCATTTCGAGCACGCGCGGTGAGTCCTGATCTCGCAGGGCGAGAGCGTGGGCTCGCGCCTCGAAAGAGTTGTCGGCAAGCTGCGGCGTGAGCGGCAGCAGGAGCAGGGCCAACAAAACGAACGTCGGCTTGCGAAAACGGAGTCCGGACAATTTGTTCATGGTCGCTTATATATATCACGCCCGGAGTGACAACCGAAGCGGCGGAGCAAAGATTAATTTTGAATTTTGAGTTTTGAATTATGAATTAAAAGCTTTTGGCCTCAACTCATAATTCAAAATTCAAAATTCAAAATTATTTTGTCCTCACCGCGCAGCCGCTGATTCAACGCTTTCGGCGACGGCTCTATTCAGGCTCAATGATGACTTGATAATGCGCCGCGAGCTCATCGTAGCGCGAAAGAAGAGCACGCGCTTTGGCCGGGACGACGGCCGCGTCCTGGTTCTCCCCGGCAAACTCTCTGACGGCTTGCGGAGTATCGAACCAGAGGAGGGTGATGAACTCGACTTCATTCTCATGGTCGCGCCGAATGAGATGCGCGCCTCTGTAGCCCCTGATCCACCGGTTAGCGATACTGGGCAGAATCTCTTCTTCCACCAGCTCCTGATAATCCAACGCGTTCTCGTGAGTAGTCCATCCGTGCCAGATACGAGTAATCATCACTCAAACCTTCATCGAATCAAGTTCCGGCGCGTGCCAAACGGCAGCGCTCGCCTGGATTGCGTCAGGCGACGCGTGCGCGGTCACGTGGCGTCCGGCTGTGAAGCAGCGATTGCGCCGACCTCCGCCAATGCCGCCTTCAGCGCCTCGAAGAGCCTCGCATTCGCCGCCAGCAAAAATGGTCCCGGCAAAAGTGGGGACCGGAGTTCGGCGACCTTAGCTCCAGCCGCCTCCGCAATCGCAGCCCCCGCCGAGATGTCCCAGCGACCGAGCCCGCTCTCGTAGAATCCGTCCAACGTGCCGGAAGCCACGGCGCAGAGATCAAGCGCGGGACAGCCGCTGCGGCGCACGTCGCGAATGCGCGGCAAAAGGCGGCGTAAAATCTCCCCTTGAATTTCGCGCGCCTCAAGAAGAGGCGAAAACCCCGTACCGATTAACGCGCGTGAGAGCTGAGATTCATCACTCACGCTGATTGAACGATCATCGCAATGAGCTTCGCCGCCCACTATACCCGTATAGACGCGGTCATGATAGGTATCGTGCACAACACCCAGCTTGCGCGCGCCTTCGAGCTCCACGCCCACGGCGACTGCGTGAGCCGGGTAGCCGTGGACGAAATTGGTCGTGCCGTCCAGCGGGTCCAGAACCCAGCAAACGCCTGAGACGCCTTTGATGTCCGTCCCTTCTTCCCCTCGGATTGCATCGTCGGGACGCGCCTGTCGAATCGCTTTCACGATTTCGCGTTCCGCTTCACGGTCAATCTCTGTGACGAGGTCAGCCGCAGACTGCTTTGTCATGACGTCCGGGCGACGCGCGCGAGCACGGCGATGGACGTCAGCAGCCAGGCGCGCAGCCTGCCGCGCTATCTTGAGGAGCTCTTCCATCTCCTCCAGAGGGACTCTTTCTGAGCGGATATTATTACCTGTCACGTTCGTAAAATGAAAGGTCCATTTGCAGGGCGCAAAGCTTGTTGCGGCAGACCGCACAGGACCGAGAGAGAGTCACGCTCACTTGAATCCTCTGCGGGTCACTCTGCCGAGCCTGCTGTCTCCCTTTAGAATCAGCTCGCAGGCCCTGAAAGCATACTCCTCGAAATCCTCCAGGCCGGAGGCCAGAATCACCCAGCCGCTCCCGCTCTTCCTGGACCTCCAGAAGCAGCGCCGCGGGAGCGTTGGGAACTCTCTACGCAAGCTTTCAATGTGCTCGGCCCGTGTGTAAAGCCAGACGCCATTATACTGAGGCTGCTTCGCACTCTCGCGTAGCGAAAGCAGCAACTTCGCGTCGAGGTAAACGTGGGTGAAGCCGAACATCCGGCGGACGAGGGGACGCACAGGGGCGAGTTCGTCCAGCACAAACTGATAAGAGTTCCGTCTCCTGGCCGAACCTTCCGACTTCACTGTCTCACCTCCAGAACTTACAGGGGTGTCGCGCGCGTTGCGCCTCAAATCTTTTCAAGAGGCTCGCTCATTAAGAAGCGCCTCGGCGAACTCGTCCACATGGTTGCAAAGCGTCGAGAGGTGCGCTTCCCGTTCGTAGGTGACGAGCTTTGCGCCGGGCAATTCGGCGACCACTCTGCGCGCCAGAGCGATGGGGGAGTTCTCGTCCTTTTCGCCGTGAAACCACTTCAGGGGCATTCGGACTTCGTCCGGGCGAAAATCGAACTCGCGCACGTACAGGCGCATGTCCCACGCAGGACCCTTCGTGCCCTGCCGCATGCACTCGCGCATCATCTCGTGCAGGGCTTCGATGCGTCCAGGCTCCGCGAACGCTTCGTAGTCCGCCTGTGGAACTCTGGGCTTCAACTTCGCCAACTCCTTCTCGCGCTCGCCTGGGGATGAACCACCCATCGCTTTCAGCAACAGCCGTAGGATAAAGGGGGCGCGGCGAGCGAGAATCATCACGAGGCGATTGACAAAGGGCATGTTGTTCCTGGCCTCGGGCCAGTCCATGCGCCAGCCGCCAGAGACGATGACCGCCGCGTGGAGGCGTTCTGGAACCTTTGCCGCGCAGACGGCAGCATAGGGGCCGCCGCCGGAGTTCCCTATGACGGAAAATCGCTCCAGGCCAAGTGCGTCCGCGAGCGCCGTCACATCTTTCGGCCAGTCGGAAAAGCCGCGGTCGGGCTGATAATCCGAGCCTCCCATGCCGGGACGGTCCGGCGCGATGATGCGTAAATTCTTCCTGCGCCACACCTCATCGCTAATCAACAACGGCTCCAGGCGCGAGGACGGCGAGCCGTGAAAATAGAGGACCGGGAAACCTTCGGGAGCGCCGAACTCTGCGTAGGCCAGTCGGCGACCGTCAGGCAGGATAATATGACTGTCAGTATTCATGAAATGCCTTGAGCGGGTCCAGGGTTGTCTCTTCCGTGCATTGCTCACGATCCGGTATTGCCGGGCAAACCGTCAATATAGTACGCCGCGGAGCCGGAATTTGTTGGGTGAATCTGTAGCTCACGGTTCGGCGGAACGGCCCGGCCTGTCTCCTGCGACTTTTACGAGCCTTCGGTTATAATCTTACTTTCCCGTATGCGATTAATCTGTCGCATCCAATTCTAAAGGAGCAATTATGACCGCAGAGAAGATCGGAAAGCGTCCCCCTGTCATCAAGTTTGACGGGCGCATTCTCTTTCTGACAGAAGACACGTCTTTGATTCGACGCCAGCTCGAAGCGGGCGAGGATTTGACCGAGTATGCTGAACTCGCTTTGATGAACAACATCTCGACGGACGAGATTACGCCCGGCTGGGTCTGCTTCTATTACGACGAGACGCTCGGGCGCTACGTCTATGTGGGGATGCGCGAGCAGGCCGTCAAACAGGATGAGGTTAAGAACGGCGGCTTCGCGGTCGTCGTCTCCGGCCTCTCGAAAGGCTGCGGCTCGTCGCGCGAGACAGCGCCGTATGCGGAGAAGGCCGCAGGCATAGAGCTCGTCATCGCCAAAACCATCGAAAAGATTTACGGGCAGAACTCGCAGAACATTGGCCTTTTGACCTCCACGGACATGGGCCTCATCGAGCGCATCCGCCGTGGTGAGGAGATTCCTCTGGAAGAGTTCACGCGCGGCCTGGACCCGATTTCGAAAGCGATTGTCGAATACGGCGGCCTCTTCAGCTACAACAAGGCGCGCCTCGCGGGCCAGGTCGAGCCTCCGGCGCTCGCAACCGAGAAGCGCCCGATGAATCTGGTCGAAAAGATCATCGCCCGCCATGCCTTCGTCAAAGCAGGGCGGATCGGAGTCGAGGCTGTCAAACCCGGTGACGCGCTCTTCGCCGTCGCGGACGTGCGCTTCTCGCACGAATACGTCACGCCCATGGCGGAGAGCCTCTTCAAGCAGGCGCTCGGTAAGGATGCGCGCGTGACAGAGCCTGAATCTGTCTATGCCTTCCGCGACCACCTGACGTTTCTGGGGCGCGTGATGCCCGAGGAGAAACGCAAGATGGGTCTCCTGGACCGCGCCAACTCTCTCGCGACGACGCAGGCGAGTTTCACGGAAGAGCAGGGCATACGACTTTACGGCGGGACGGAGGAGCGCGGCTCCGAAGCCATCTGCCATAACGCCGTGGTCGAAGACCTTGCCCTTCCGGGCCAGCTCGTCATCGGGACGGATTCGCACACCTGTATGGCGGGCGTGCTCGGCTGCTTCGCCTTCGGCGTCGGCTCCACAGACATGGCGAACGCCTGGTACACCAAAGACATTCGGGTCCGCGTTCCCGAAACGGTCCGCTTCGTGCTCAAAGGAAGAAAGCGCGACGACGTTTCCGCCAAAGACGTGATGCTACGGATTCTGGCGACCGACTACATGAAAGAGGGTAAAGGCATCGGGCAGGTGCTTGAGTTCGCTGGCGAAGGCTTGCGCGATTGGCCGATTGACGAGCGCGCGACTCTGACCAACATGGCCGTCGAGGCAGGCGGCACGACCGGCATCATAGAGCCCGACGAAGTCACCCTGGAATATCTAGTACGCATGCGCGGCCTCGACGCAGAGGAGATTCGCAAAGGCTTTCTCAAGAGCGACGAGACGGCCCGATACGCCGCCACGTTTGAGATCAATCTGGACGAGGTCCGCCCGATGGTCGCCACGCCCGGCGACCCGCGCAACGGCATCAACATCTCGGACCTCAAGGAAGAGGTCAGAATTGATACGGCCTATGGCGGCTCCTGCACGGGCGGCAAGATGGCTGACATGGACATGTATGCTGCGGTTCTCAAGAGCGCCGTCGAGCGCGGGCAGCGGGTTGCCCCCGGCGTTCATCTATATCTGCAATTCGGCTCGCAGAAGATTAAGGAGTACGCACGCGAAAAGGGCTACATCGAAATCTTCGAGCGCGCCGGGGCGGAGTTGATTGACCCTAGCTGCGGCGCTTGCATCAATGCCGGACCGGGCGCATCAAAGTCGCCGGATCAGGTGACCGTGAGCGCGCAGAATCGCAATTTTCCGGGACGCAGCGGGCCCGGCAAAGTTTATCTGGCCAGCCCCTACGTCGTCGCCGCCTCGGCCATCGCCGGGCACATTGTCGAACCTGAGGAATTTCTCAAAGCACGCGAAGAGGAACTGGTCGGAGCCTAAGACCTCGCCTCGGACTGGAGTGACCCTGATGCGCAACTCAAACTATTCTCACGCGACGATACTTATTCTTGTTCTGATCCTCTTCGCTGCGGCGGGCAGCGTCGCGCTGGGCCAGGAGAAGAGCGGGCAGAAGACTGAGACGGCGGACGACGTTTTGCGCGTCGACACGGAGCTGGTGCAGACCAACGTGATGGTCTTCGATAAGAACGGCAAGTTTGTTGACGGCCTCGGGCGCGAGCAGTTCGAGCTGCGCGTTGACGGTAGCCCCGTGCCGCTCAGCTTTTTCGAGCGCGTCACGACGGCGAGTTTTGGGCCGGGGCCCTTGCGCGCCGCCGGTAAAGGTTCAGCGCCAAAGGCTGCGGCAGTTGCGCCGGAAGTGCGCGGGCGCAGCATCATCTTCTTTCTGGACGACCTGCACCTCTCTTTAGACAGCCTGGGGCGCACGCGCGAGGCCATGAGCTATTTCATAGAGCACGAGATGACCCCCTGGGACCAGGTCGCTTTCGTGTCGGCGAGCGGGCAGCTCGGCTTCCTCCAACAGTTCACGGACAACAAAGCGGTCCTGCGCACGGCCCTGTCGCGCCTCAAGCAGATTCCTTACACAGTGCGCGACACGGACCAACCGCCGATGACGGAGTACATCGCGATCCGCATCATGAACGGCGACCGCGAGGCGGCGGACCTCTACATAGACAAGATTCTCGAAGGCTTCGTCTCCAAGAAGGGCGGCCCCAGGGGGTTCAACCGCAACGCGGTCTTCGAGATGGTCAAGACGCGCGCCAACCAGATCGTCTTCGGGCTGCAATCCGTGACCGAAAATTCCCTCGCCTCGCTCGAACAGCTGCTGCGCTCGACGCAGCAGGTTGCGGGGCGCAAGCTCGTCTTCTACGTCTCCGACGGCTTCTACCTCGAAACCAGGAACGGAATCTCCACGGCCAACACGCAACTGGAGCGCGTCATAGACACGGCGACGCGCACGGGCAGCGTCATCTACACGATTGACGCGCGGGGGCTCTTCGCCCTGCTGCCAGACGCGACCGGAGACCGGCCATTCGATCCCAAAGGGCGGCTGGACCGCGCGACCGTGGGCGAGGCCATGATCTCGCAGGAGGGCCTGGCGGCGCTCGCGGGCAACACCGGCGGGCGGTTTCTGAAGAACCAGAACTACTTTGACCGCTGGGTCGCGCGCATGCTCGACGAGACCTCGAACTATTACGTGCTCGCGTGGCGGCCTACGACCGAGGAGCAGAAGGGCGGAAAGTTTAAGCGCGTCGAAGTGAGCGTCGCCGGACGCCCGGACCTGACAGTCAGGCTGAACCGCGGCTACATCGCGGGCGGGGCGAATTCGAATCCGAAGCTGGCGAAAGCGGACGAGAAACAGGGCCCCGCTGGAAAGATCGCCAACGTTAAAGCGGAAGGCGCGCCTTCCGCTTTAACCGCACCCGCGAAGAGAAATCTGCGCACGCTGCTCTCGACTGCTTACGTGGACGTTCCGGGCAGCGGCCCGGTCTTAACGAGTTCCGTTCAGGTCGCGACCGATATGCTGAACTACGGCGATGACGGTAAGCAAACGGGCTTCGTTGATCTGGCCGGCGTGATCTTCAACGATCAGGGCAAGCAGGTGGCAAACTTCAAGACGCGATTAAATGTGTCGCCGCTTCCCGCAGGGTCGTCTCCGGCCGACGGGCAGGAAGTTATTTACAATCATCGCTCGCCGCTTCCGCCCGGCCTTTATCAGGTGAGGGTGGCGGCGCGCGACGGGCGCGGGTTGCAGGCCGGGAGCGCGGCCCAGTGGCTTGAGATTCCGGACCTGGCGAAGCGGCAACTGGCGCTCAGCAGCCTGCTCGTGGGAGGCCGTGTCGTCGGGAGCGCTGGCGTTGAAAAGGCTGGCGAGGCGCCGCAGATTCAGTTCAGCGTGGACCGCAGGTTCGCGCGCGCCTCGCGCCTCAATTTCATGCTCTTCGTTTACAATGCGGCGCAAAGTGGTGTCTCGACCCGTGTTCAGGTCCTGAGCGCGGACGGGCGCGCAGTAGTTGACACTCACGAGAGGCCTCTTTCGCTCAAAGGAGTTGAGGACCCTGCGCGGATACCTTTCACGGGGTCGTTCCCGCTCGAAACGCTCGCGGCGGGGCGTTACTTGTTGCGAATCAGCGTCACGGACCAGAAAACAAAGTCTGGCGCGATGCAGCAAGTCGAGTTTACGGTTGAATGAAACTCAACATCGCCAGCTCACAATCTGACCACGCTCTCAGTTCCGTGAACGGGTCTTCAGCGCGGACCGAGCGCGAGCGCCGGTTCCTGTTAAGCGAGATGCCGGAGGGCCTGACGCGCGCGGGCGAGCACATCCAAATCTGGGACAACTACATCACCAATACACGTCTGCGTCTGAGGAAGATTCGCGTGCCGAAGACGAAGGAGTACATCCTGAGGTTGACGCAAAAGTTCGCGCCTTCGGTCTCCGACCCGGCGCTCACAACCGTCACCAGCATCCAACTCTCGCCAGCGGAGTACAACGTCCTGGCGATCTTCGAGGGCAACGAGATTCGCAAGAATCGTTATCCCTTCGAGTATGAGGGGCGCACTTATTCGATAGATGTTTTTCTGGGCGCGCTCTGGGGCTTGATTCTCGCCGAGACGGATTTCGAGACTGACGAGGAGCTAAGAGCCTTTAAGCCCCCGCCTTTCGCCTCCCTGGAGATCACCGGCGAGGAGCTCTTTACGGGCGGGCGTCTGGTCGAGCTGACGGCCGACGAGATTCAATCGGAACTTCTCAGACGTGCGAAGATAAGAGAGTCAGACGAATAAACTGTAGGGGCAGGGCTTGTCCGATTGCGGAATGCGGATTGCGGATTGCGGATTGAGAAAAGCAGAAGGCAGAAAGCAGAAAGCAGTAGGCAGTAAAAGACAGAAGCGTTTTGCCTTTGCTGCCTTCTGCCTTGTGCCTTCTGCCTTCTGTTCTTTCATTCCGCATTCCGCAATCCGAAATCCGAAATATGTCCGGGCAGGGACAAGACCTGCCCCTGCAAGACAGACGCCCTCGCTCATTGCCAGGAGATATGATGATGAGAAAACTGATCCTTCCTCTCTGCTTGTTCTTGATTTGTTCGAGCGCCACTACGATGGCCCAGAAAAAGAGCGGGCCGGAAAGATGTCTCGTCGAAGACTGTCTCGTCAGGGACGGCGTCGGGATTGAAAACATAGCGGTCGGACGATCCTCCCTGCGAGATGTCGTCGCCAGATTCGGCAACGATTATGAGCTGATAGATCACAACAAGTATTCCTACGAAGCCCGCTACTTTGACTTGAGGCTCTCTTTTTACTACCGCTATGGGGACGAGCATAAGAAGATCTTCGTGATAGACATCCGTCCCCCGTTCAGAGGCGTGACGGAGAGCGGCATCGTGCTGGGGAAGAGCACCCTGGGGGACGTTGAGGGGAAGTACTGGCCGAGTAAATTTTCCTCGACTGCCGCGAGCGATACCTATTCGTTCGATTACCCCGGAATCGAATTTCACGTCGAGGCTGATAAATCGCTAAGGAAAATCACTTATGAAGATAAAACTTATCTGAGGAAGAGAGTCGCGCAGATCGTCGTAAACATGATTGATCCGCAGCCTGCGCCCGCCGGGATGCGTGCGACGCCCACCGAAATCAGCCGGGGCCCGGTGCTCTTTTTTGACAGAGCTGAAGAGGTATCCGGGAAGAGAATGGTTTCTCATTACGTGGTGGACCCGGAAGTCAGCCAGACTCCGAGGCTCTTTCTCGCGGCGGACGACGATTCCAAGCCCTGGCACCGATTTAACCAGCACGAATTTTTGATGGGAAGCTCGATGATTCCCTCGGACCTCTTTTTCCTGAACGTCAAAACAGGCGCGATGACGCCGCTTCTCGAAGGCGGGTCAATTGATCTCTACAAAGTTGATGGGGACAAGGTCTTCTTCGTCGAGGAGGAAAACGACGACAGAGGTTTCGCGCCGAACGCGGAGAAGATTAAGGCTGAAAAGCCTCAAACCAGACACACGCGCCACAGGCTTTACGTCTTCGACCGCACGTCGCCCTCTTACTCAAAGCTTGTGACGAAGGAATCTTTGCTGCACGTGCTGGCGGTGGATGAAAAATATTGCTGGGTCGTGGTGGACAGGGCGCGCCCGGAATTGTGGCGTATCACGAAAGACGGCCAGGAACAGAAGAAGATAGCCTTGATTAAAGACGACTGGATTTTCAGTCTCGAAGACGCCGCCGCTTCGCCGGACGGAAGCCTTCTGGCCCTGGGCGTCAATGATGGCAGAGAGATGTGGATGCGAACCCTCGTGGTCATTGATGTCGCCACGGGCAGGACCGTTTTCAAATCTCCGAAGATCAATGTGCTGGAGTCCGGAGAGCGCAAGTTTGACCCGGAGTTGAAATTCGTCTGGCTGGACAATAGCCGGGTCAGGTTCTCCGAGACGGCCGGAGCCGCTGCCGGGCGCTACTTCCGTTGGGTTGATCTTGACGTCAGGACCGGAAAACGTCTCGGCGAACAGCGGTACGGCGAATTCGCTTACGAGCACGTAAGGCCTTCGAAAGATTCTCTGGATTATACGAAGCACACTAATCCCTGGACGCACGGTCTCTTCGTAAAAAATTTCCCGCACTTGCTCTATTTCAAAGGTGACACGGAGCCCGTCGGGGATTTAAGAAATGATCAATTCAACACTGACATAGAGATTTCCGTGGAGGGCGAATGGGCCGTCTTCTCCGGCCCGAAGACGGGCGCGTACCTGGCGGACGGAGTCAGGAGAACTAAAAACAGGCTGGCCCCAGACGGCATCAACTTCACCTGGATGCCTGCGCTCAGAGACGTGCGCTGAATCATCTTTTGAATGCCAGCTCCAGTCATCTACACCATCGGCCACGGGCGACACCCGTTCGACTACTTCCTTGAGTTGCTGCGTCGGCACGAAATAGCTTTCGTCTGCGACGTCCGAAGTATTGCGCGCTCACGCTGGCCGCAGTACAACGGGCGCGTGCTCGCGGAGCTGTTACGTGAGAACGGCATCGGCTACGAGCACCTGCCGGAGTGCGGCGGTAAGGTGATTGCGCCGACGGCCGATCTGGAGCGAGGGCTGGACCGCATCATGGAGCTGGCCTCGGAGATGCGCGCGGTCGTCATGTGCTCGGAATCTCAGCCGCTCACCATTCATGCAAGCCCGCGCGCCAATTGTCATCGCGTCGGGCTGCTCGGACCCCCCTTGCGCGCGCGCGGTGCAACTCTGCTGCACATTCTTCCCGGTGGGGAGACGATTGAACTGGACGAGGCGGCTCTGCCTTCTATCTGGAAGTAGAAACTGTCAGTACCGCCTGCGGCGTACCGATTGCGGAATGCGGATTTCGGATTGCGGATTTAGAAAAACAGAAGGCAGAAGGCAGAAAGCAGTAGGCAGTGAAAGCCAGGAGCGTTTTGCCTTGACTGCCTTCTGCCTTGTGCCTTCTGCCTACTCTTCCTTAAATCCGCATTCCGCAATCCGCAATCTAAAATCGGCAGGCGGTACTGACATGAGTCGCACGCAAGATCAGTTCTTCCGTTTGCCCTCTCTATTACTCTGGCGCTTACGCTGGCGCGCCCCCTTCTCCGAATAGCTCAGCTCCTCCAGTTCATCGCAGGTGCAATGAAGGCGCAGGTGCTCCGGGTGGGTGAGGTCTAGTTTGTCCCAGGGCACTTTGTAGCCCGCGTTCTCCTTCGCGCCGAAGAAACCCAGAAGGGCGCGCCCCACGTTCCTGGCCGCGAATCGGTGGAGCAGGGCGCTCGGTCCGACCCAGTACTCCTCGACGACCCACTCGTCGCCCCGCTTTGTGGCGATGACCTCTTCCAGGCGTCCGGCGGGTTTGCCGTCAGAGTCGAAGACCTTCATGCCGAGCAAATTTTCGACGTGTATCTCACGATTTGCCATCATCCAGACCCCGGAATGCGCCCGACGATCTTTTTCTTAAGCCACTTCTCCCAATCCATCACAGGCGTATCGTCCGCTTTGAGGTCCACCTCGACATCTATCCCGACGTGACGCACCTTCGCCCAGGGAATGCGGAAAGGCTTGCCGTGCCGCACGCCCCACTTGCGCCCCAGCCTTTCGGCGAGTCTCCCCAGGCGCGCCGAAAGGCGATGTGCGAGCGTGGTCATGCCCGTCTCCAGATAGGCCAGCCGCGGCGGCTTGTCCTTGCGTAAGACGAGGACCATGCCGTCAACCTTCCCCATAGGGCGTCGGTCGCCGTCAACCAGCTGATTGTCCAGCACGTCGCGTATTAAATGAATCTCATCCATCGGTCAGCCTCCGAAGATTTGGAGCGGGATGGCGACAATAGCCATCACGAAAGCCAGCACGGTGATGATCAGGACCACAGAGTTGCTGATGATGCCGTTGCGGTGCTTCCCCAGATAATTCTCGTCGTTCATCAGAATCAGGAAGGGGAAGATGACGAGCGGAAGGATCACGGCTGTCAGCGCCATTGTAAAGATCGTCAGTTTCAATGGGTCAATGCCTGCGAATATCAAAAGCGCCGCGACGAAGATAAAGACCGTGTAGGTCATGCTGAAACGCGCGTCCTCTTTCGGGTGCTGGTTCTCTCCCCAGTTCCAGCCTAAAGTCTGCGCCACAACGTAAGCTTGATCCAGGCCGGCCTCCAGGGCCGCACCGAAACAGGCGATGCCTAATGATGCCGCGAACAGGATAAAGCCCCAGTAGCCGAAAGGCTCCGTCAGGATCATCGCCGCCTGCTCGTAGCGGTCCACCTGTATCCCGCGCGGGAAGAGAACGAGCGCGGAGACGATCAGAAGGCTGAGGGAGATAAAACTACCGAAGCTCATCCCGACAGCGGCCACGCCACGGTTCACACCTAAATCGTTCTTATTCCATTTGTCTTCGATAGCGCCCGACGAGTAGAAATAGAAAAGATATGGACTGATCAACGCGCCTAAGATTGCGACAGCGATGAACCAGTATTGAGCCGCATCGTGAGCGGGCAGGCTCGGCACCAGCCCTGCGGCGACATCGTTCCAGGGTGGATGAAGCACGAAAACGGCCACTACGAAAGAGAGCGTAATGAGGCCGAATAGCGAGGTGCCTTTCTCGATGATGCTGAATGTCCCTTTCCAGAGCAGTAACCACAGGACGAAGGCTACAGGCAGCGCCCACCAGCGAAAGCTGATGCCTGTGACGAGTTGCAGCGCCAGGCAGACGCCTCCGATCTCGGCCGCCAGCGCCAGACCGTCAACCACCAATTCAGCGAGAAATGGGATGAGATAAAAGTTGAAGCCGAAACGCTCGCGCAAGGCGTCAACCAGCGTGTGGCGGCTGACGGCGGCGAGACGGCCAGACATCTCGACCAGGAAGATAACGCAGATGGTCCCAAGCAGAACCACCCAGAGCAGTTGGAACTTGAATGACGCGCCCGCCTGCACGGCCGTGGCGATGGCCCCGACATCCAGGAAGCCGCCGATGCTCGTGAGAATCCCGAGAGTTATCTCCAGCGCCTTCTTCAAAGCTCTGCTCCTCCCCTTTTGCTCAGGGCATGGAGCGCCTGCTGTTCAGCCTCCAACTGTTTGAGCAGGTGAGAGAGCGTCTGCCTGTCTCTCTTCTCGACGGCCGCGCGCATCTGTCCGATGACGCCTGCGATGCTGCGCGCCTGTTTGAGCAGGGAGGCATGAAGCTCCGCGGCAGCACTGTTCGGCAACGCCTCTTCGAGCGCCTTCGCCTCTTCCTGAAGCGTCTCTTGCGCGGCACGCAAGGTTTGCGCGGCGTAAGCTTGAGGCACGGAGCCTTTCAGCCACGCTTCGCCAGCCATGCGCGCGGTGGCCGTCCAGGAGGCGACCTGTTGGAGTCCGGTTTTGAGTTGAGCCGCGGGCGATTGCGTGCAGCTCATGAGCGCCGGAGGAAGTAACGACAGGATGCAGATACGAGTCAAGCGCATCTTACAAATTCCGTCTTTCAGCCGAAGAGAAGAGAGCCAGAGCCCAATATAGGCCGGGGTTGAACCTTTTGACCAAAGCCCGTGCGGTCATACTTACCTAATAGCGTCGGCACGAGTCAAGCCCTAACAATTGCGGATTTCGGATTGCGGATTGCGGATTTAAGAGAGCAGAAGGCAGAAGGCAGTGGGCAGTGGGCAGAAAGTAGTCAGCCCCGCTAGGGGCGACAGAATTTAGCCAGGGGCGTCCGTCCCCTGGATCATGCGAGGTATATATATCAAGCCCCGGCAGGGGCGACAGAACATCTGTCGCCCCTGCCGGGGCTCGAATATTATTGATATGCCTTAACCCAGGGCTTACGCCATTAGTATCTACACAAGTCAGAAACCTCCATTTTTCTTAGGATTTCTGACTACTTGGGAAAGTGACCAGAGCGCAGCAAAGATCAGACCTGAATTTGTTCGATCCGTTTTTCCTAAGATTT
>DASVXV010000080.1:0-23116 GCA_036392495.1 Pyrinomonadaceae bacterium
GAAGACTCTGGCAGATGTTTGACCACGAGAGACGATTGACATTAAAAAGTCTTGGTCAGCTTGGCTCAGTTTAAGGTGTTCTTTTTGCATGTCTTTAAGAGACGCGCAAAACATCAATAATTTTAGTTTCCAATGTATTAAGTACTAAAGTTCGAATTGCTTCTTTAAGTTGTGAGAGAAACTCTTTACCCTTATCATCTGCAATTTCAGGCGCGATAAAGAAGCCTATTTTCCAGAGCCGCTTGAATCTATTTAGTTGTGCATTTAAGTGTCCCGCTGACAATTCCTGTTTTTTTTCATACTCATCGAAGCGGTCGATAACTCCCTCAACGAATATTTGCACCTCAGCGATTTTGGAGTTCATACGGGACTCAGGGCAATACATGACAATTGACCCTGGCGGCAGGCCAAAATCCTTTTCCAGCATTTTAAGTGCACTGGCGCGATTGGCCGAAGCGTCCTTACTATCACCGTACGTTTGTTGGATATACTGCACATCCCGCCCTTGGAATTCATCGTAAGTAACCATAAGGAGCAACTTGTAAAGATTTCGCCTCATTAACCTAGAAATCAAGTCACAAGCTCGCTCCCTATTTGCCTTGGCCTCAGCAGATAAGGAGTTCGTTTCCGCTGGGCCTTTACCATCGAGCACGGCTGATAGCAGCACTTCCTCAGAATTAGCAAGCATCCATCCCTCTAGGTCTGTGCTGGTAGTGTCATCTATTGGAATAGCTAAGCTCAAAGCGCGCTCTAGCATTGCAGAGGCATTCATCCTTGTCCGATGAAAGAGAACCGCTTCCGCAAGGTCATAGCGGCTTTCAAGAAGATTAAGGATTGCAGAAATGCCATCGGTGCGAAGATTTGGAAGGTTACCTATGGAGATTACAAACACATCATCTGCAGTGGGTCTTGGAGGTTCTTTGAATGATACGCTCGCATTGCCTCTAGGTGTTCTAATTTCCATGTAGTGCAGAATTCGATCCTCAAAATATCGCTCTTTACCAATGTGATACCAATCCCTATGAAGGTAATCGAGCAAGTCAGCGCAAATGGTGTCGCCTACAATATCTTTACAAATTCTGATCCGCAGTCCCGCTTCTGCTAATGTTGTTTCATCCTGTTTCGCTGCTGCTTTCTGTACTTCATCTTGATCTTTTGGAGCCTTAAGGATAATAAACTTTAACAATTCGGACGCTTTATATCTCTCAGCAAGTTCGTCTGGAATAAACTTTTTATAAATATCATTTATGAGTTCAGCCAGCGTAATACTCTCTTTGCCATACCAGGATTTCTTATTAAAAATCCTATTTATTCTTCCCTCCTCATCATGCTTATCAAGTAAATGAAGCTCATCTTCAAATGTATGTCCATAAGGTACGTGTCCAATATCATGGAGCAGAGCAGCCAATCTGATAAATCGCTTTTCAAAGGCCGTAGGAGGATGACCTAATACTGATTGATCTTTGGGATCGACCTTAACAATTTTGAATTTGAGGCAGTTGTGTCTTATTGCATCTAACATGCGCTGTGCAGCCCCAACAGCGCCTAAAGCATGCTCAAGTCGTCGGTGTGTGGCTCCTCTATATACAAGATATGTCAACCCAAGTTGATGCATACCACTCAAACGTTGAAAGGAAGGATGATTAATGATCTGTACTTCTTCAGGATAGAACCAAGTAAACCCTTGAATTGGTATAAAGATTTCTTGCCGATCTTCCTCCCGTGACCATCCTTCCTTATCAATAGTTAAATCAAGTAAATCTGAAACAGAACCCTTCTCACTTAAAACAAGACTTATTTTCCCCTCATGAGCATCTTCTGAAGTCATCTTGTTATTCTCCGTATGACTATCAAAAAGCATTTCTTTACTCGAAATATCTTTCGCCATGGTGGGGTTGATTACCGCTAATATCCGCTCCCACTTTTTGGCAGGAGGTAAACTTGCTCCTTTGGCATACTTTTGTATGGAATCGTAAGATAAGCCTGATTTTTCCGCTAAGCCTTTAAGCCCACCAGTATCAGGGTTTTGTTTAAGATACTCTTGGATTACCTCGCTGGCTTGCTGTGCAGTAGAGGGATAAGCTGCCATCTATAGCTCCTTTGGACCCTGTAAAGGTTTCCCATATAGGAAAGGACCCATCGATTTTCTTGGATTCTACCACATATGTTTAAAGAAATCCGTTCGTGATGACTAACATTAACTCGTATCTCTTGTTAGTGGTTTAATGCTGACCGTATTAAATCCGATGCGATTCTTTTGAGAGTGGCTGCGCTCGAAGGGCGAGCGCTCTAGCCAACCTTGCATCGCGGCGAAGCGTAACAGCGCTCTCAGCAGTTCAAGCTCACGATTAACGCTGGCAATGCTTCGCTGACGTTCGATAGCTTTTTCAGGGTCGTCTGTCTTGATGATGACTGGCTCTCTCAGTCGTTTGAGCTTGAACGCTTCAACGTCTGCGTGTGTGATTGTCGCAACGCGCATATTAGCGAAGTAGTCTTTCAGCGTCTCAAGCAACGGCTCAACTGATTTGTAAGAGCGAAGTCCGGCAATCTTGCGGTCGCCATGATACTCAGGCTCGAATATCTTTAACCCTGCGTAAATCGAAGCAAGCTTGCTGAACTTCAAGCGCTCGCCTTCAACGTTCTTACCGCCGCTCTTTTCATGCTTATTGATAGCTTTGCGAAGCTGACTCTTCGCATTAGATTCTGACGTTGCGAGTCGTCGCACGTTGCGGCGCTTGCCGAACTTGTCAATGTGCTGGTAGCGGTAGAACCATCTTCCCTGCTCGTCTTGCGCTACCCCGCCCGTTAATGCTTTAGGCATCTGCTATAGCCTCCGTTCTAGCAGCTTGACGCTGCGTGCATTCGTAGAACTTTTTAAGAGTCTATGACTCTATCAGTGACTCATACAGCGTGAATAAGCAGCTTTTTGCAGACTATCGCACGCTATAACAGAGTATAGCATGTAGCAGTTAAGTTGTCTATTTTCAGCGATTTAGGCGAATACAGTGATGTGTGGTGAGGTATGTTGCAGGGGCAGAACTTTGGCTTTTAACCACTGGGCCGCAGGTTCGGGTTCTGCTCGGCTCATTTTTAGAATAAACGGGTTACGGGCAGCCCGTAATTTTTCTGGCAGACAATTGTTAGAATTTCTTTCTTGAATTTTTCTTAATTTCAGTTTTTGAAAGAATTTCCTGCGAAGGCCACAACGAGGCATTCCAATGGCTGGAAGCTTCGAATACTAATCCCGAAACTCAATCAGCTGCACAACCCTAATCTGTAAGACTGTTAGTCAGCCGTAAGGCTCTATGCTTCCGTGTCCGCTTTCGGCTCCTCCGCCCAAAAGACCCACTCCGCGCCGTTAACGTGCTTTTCGCGATGGCTAAGCATTCCGCGCTGCTCAAGCAGAGCGCGTGCGTTGCGTTGCATGTTGGCGTACAAACATTGTGTTATGTCCGCGAGTTCCCACCCCCGACTCGCGAAGCCGGTCTTACGGAAGGCGCGCTCCATTTGCGGGCGCTTTTTCTCAAACAGGGCGGCCACCTGTTCGGCCATCTCCTGACACAATGCCTCAAACTCGGCGCACTCCTCGGCCCTGAACACCGGAAAGTTAGGCTCGTAGTAACGCTCGGTCGGATGCTTCTTCTCCCACTCGACCGATTCGCGCAGCAGCTCGCTCTTCATCATGTCGTTGACGTGAGCGTAGACACTCGGCGGCGAAAGCTTAAGCGCCTCGGCGAGTTGAGAAATGGTCTTCGGCTCGCGGGCCACAAGGTTCAGAATCTCTTCCTTGGTGCCGTTAGGTAGAAGTTTATTTTTAGCTATCGCCGCCCACGGGTCGCTGTAACCGCCTCGCTGCCCGGACACACAATCGCATGGAAACCGCAAACTCTTGAGATCAGGAACGCCCATCTGCCCCCCCTTTACAGATTTAGTTTTAGGGCGTATCCTAAAACTACATTAGACACCCCCTTTATAAATACCACTTCATGGACAAGCGGCAAAATGTTATGGCTCATGTCCAAAAGTGAACCTCGCAGTGTGTGGCCCGCAGACGCGACGCCACGGGCACATGAAGTCGTGCGCCACAGCGTTCGTGCCCCTCCTTAACATTCGGTATTCAGCCGAAGCGCCTACGATTAACAAGGCGGGCCTTTCCTCGTAAGATCATTGTGAACAAACAGTAATCAATAAGGAGGCTGACATGAAACATCGGATCACCTTACTTTCAATAATCCTTCTAGTCGCGCTCGGCCTTCCCGCCATTACAGGTGGAAACGCGACGAGGGCTGATTCGACTACACATGCGAGAAGGTCAGACCAAAAAGTTCCGATGCAGGAGCTTGCTTTACGCAGTGCCATGCGCAAGCTCTGGGAGGACCACATCACGTGGACGCGAGTCTTCATCATCAGCGCCGCGGCGGATTTGCCCGACAAGGACGCCGCCACACAGCGCCTATTGCAGAACCAGGTAGACGTCGGCAACGCGATCAAGCCCTATTACGGAGACGCGGCTGGCGAAAAGCTGACGGCGCTCTTGAAGGAACACATCACGACCGCCGCCGAAGTTGTGGCGGCCGCCAAAGCGGGCGACACAGCCAAGATGGAGGACGCGAACAAACGCTGGTTCGCCAACGCGGACGCGATTGCGGCTTTCCTGAGCGGCGCGAATCCGAAGAACTGGCCGAGCAGCGAGATGACGAAGATGATGCACGATCACCTGAACCTGACGACCGCTGAAGTGCAGGCTCGCCTGAAAGGTGACTGGGCGGCGGACATCGCTGCTTACGACAAGGTGCACGAGCAAATCTTACGCATGGCCGACATGCTCAGCGATGGAATCATCAACCAGTTTCCGAAGAAGTTTAAGTAGCGGGAGAACTGGCGAGAGCGACGCCCCGTCCTCGCTCAAGGATGCTGGGGTGTCGCTTCTTGAGGAGACGTCACGGCTTCGGCGGAGGCATCTCCTCGAAGGGTTAAATCTGACTGCCGCAGCAGCTGAGCATGGAAGTTATAGGTTGGGTGGGGACGGTGCTTGTCATCGTCGCCTACTACCCGCAAATACATCACCTGTTCGTTGAGAGGTGCGCGTGGGGGATCAGCGTCTTAACTTGGCTGATCTGGCTTCTAGCCAGCATATTGCTTTTGACCTATTGCATACTTCGCCGAGAGGTTTTGCTGTGTGTTGCTCAAGGCATCAACATCACAGCCATCGTGACAACTCTCATTCTCGTGCGCAGGAGCAACAGCATCTGCCCGTATCATCGCCAGATTAACGAGACGATTACGCGGCAGTAAAAAGGAGGTAACCATGTCGAGTCCTGCAAGCATCGGCGGGCACCCTATTCACCCGATGCTCATTCCTTTTCCGTTAGCCCTCTGGTTCTTTTCGCTGATTGCAGACCTCATCTACCTGTGGCGCGGCAATCCCGTCTGGAAAAACTGGATCGCGTTCTACGCGCTCCTCGCTGGCATCATCGGCGCAGTAGTGGCAGCCATCTTCGGCGTCATTGACTGGCTGGCGATCAAAGACCGTGAGGTGAAAAGGACGGCCAACTGGCACGCGCGCCTGAATGTGATTGCGTTGCTGATTTTCGCAGCCAGCTTTTATCTGCGCACGAGGAGCGGCTCCGAGATGGTGGGCGGAAGCTATACCGTCCCGCTTGTGCTCTCTGTGATCGGCGTCATCCTGATTACAATTTCCGGCTATCTCGGCGGCGAATTGGTTTTCAAACATGGAGTGGCGGTTAACCCGCAATTCAACACCGCGCAGGAAGAGCGTTAAATGATGGAGGTGACCGAGGATGAGCAAACATCGTGAAGCTGCCTACGCGCTGTTGAGGGTGACGCTGGGCGTGATTTTTCTTTTCTACGGCATCACCAAGTTCATGGGCGGGATCGGCGGCTTCGCCACAGGGATGGAGCAGCGGTTCGCCGGGAAGCTGCCCTCGGCGCTCGTCCTGCCGTTCGCTTACACGCTGCCTTTTATGGAAGTGACGTTCGGCGCGCTCATCCTGCTCGGATTGTTCAATTCAATCGCGCTCGTGCTGTCGGGGTTGCTGCTGCTCGCGCTCACCTTCGGCACAGTCATACTGGGCGATCCGCCGACGGTCGCGCACAATCTTCAGTACGCGCTGGTTAACTTCGTGCTGCTCTGGTTTGCCGATTACAACCGCTACTCGATTGACCGGCTTCGGCGTGGCAGCTTATCGCTTAACACTCCTGACGGCACGCGCGGAGTGTGATGCTCATCCTTGGGTGAGGACCAGCGCCCGCAGGCAAATCAAGGAATTCGGGAGGTCTTGAGCATGAAACTAAAGATATTATTCATACTCGTTTTGGCGAGCGCGCTCGCGCCGGGAACAGTTGCCAACAGGGCTACTTCAGCTAGCTCTGCGTTTGAGATACATGCGCCTGAGCGTGTGAGAAGTGAGGTGCATAAGAAGCCCGTCGTCCGTTACAGACTGGACGCCAGCCGTAGCCGATTCATGGTGCGAGCCTTCTCCGGCGGGCTGCTCTGGTTCAAGGGGCACGACCATTTCATAGCGGTGCGCGATTTCTCAGGCGAGGCTCAACTGACACCTGATGCAGTCACTCCGGCTTCGCTCCAGATAACAGCCCGCGCCGACTCGTTAGTGGAGACCCGCGACGTGTTCACGGAACAGCAAAAGCAGATCATCAACCGTGAGCTGCGCGAGATAGTGCTTGAGACGGCCAAGTATCCTGAGATTACGTTCAAGAGTATGGATGTCACGGGCAAGCTCGTCGGCGGGCAGTTCGAGGCAAAAATCGGGGGCGACCTGACGCTGCACGGCGTGACGCGACGCATCATCATTCCAGTGCAGGTGACATTGAGCGGCGATACGCTGAGAGCAGTCGGCGAGTTCACTGTGAATCGCGGCGATTACAACGTCCATGCGACATCCGCTGTGCACGGCCTTGTCCGTGTTAGGAAGAAGCTGAAGTTCACGTTCGACATTGTGGCACGTCAAATTTAGTTATTCCGATTCATGACACACGTGGAAGAGGAGGAGAGCGATGGCAGACACAGCCGCCGACGTGCTGGTTGAGAGGATCATTGATTGGGGCGTGGACACGGTCTTCGGCCTTCCCGGCGACGGCATCAACGGCATCATGGAGGCATTACGCACACGACAGGATCGCGTGCGCTTCATACAGGTCCGTCACGAAGAGGCCGCAGCGTTTATGGCCTGCGCTTATGCGAAGTACACCGGGCGGCTCGGCTGCTGCCTCGCTACGTCAGGCCCCGGCGGCATACATCTCCTCAACGGTCTCTACGACGCCAAGTTAGATCAAGCTCCCGTTCTCGCCATCACGGGTCAAACCTACTCCGATCTTAAAGGCAGCAAGTTTCAGCAGGAGATCAACATGACGCTCCTGTTCCAGGATGTGGCTGTCTACAATCAGGAAGTTATCAATCCGAACCAGATTGCGATGCTTGCGGACGAAGCGTGTCGCCATGCCCTCAATCACAGAGGCGTGGCGCACATCACTTTCCCTGTTGACTATCAGGAGAAAGAGCCGACGGGTAAAGGCACAATGCACAAGGTCGAGGGGCATACGACGAGCCGCTGGTCGCCTTCCGCTGCCGTCCCGCCAGAAGAGGAATTGAAGATAGCCGCCTTTCTGCTCAATGAAGCGAAGAGGCCGATCATCCTCGTCGGGCAAGGCGCGCTCGGCGCGCGAGATGAAGTAATCGAGATAGCTGATAAGCTTGGCGCGCCAATCGTCAAGGCGCTGCTCGGTAAAGCGGTCGTGCCCGACGAACATCCTTTGACGACGGGCGGATTAGGACTTCTGGGCACGACGCCCTCGCAGGAAGCGATGGAAAACGCCGATGCGCTGCTCATCATCGGCTCTTCATTTCCTTACATGGAATACCTGCCGAAGCCAGATCAAGCCAAAGGCGTGCAGATTGATGACAAGCCCGACCGTATAGGCTTGCGTTTTCCGGTCGAGGTCGGCCTTGTCGGCGACGCGAAGCCGACAGTTGCCGCGCTCTCGCGCTTCATCGAACGTAAAGAGGATCGAAGTTTTCTCGAACAGGCACAGGCCGGGATGAAAGAGTGGTGGGAGTTGATGCGCGCGCGCGCGTTGAAGGATGACGTGCCGATCAAACCTCAGCGCGTCGCGTGGGAACTGTCGGAGTTGGTCGCTGACGACGCAATCATTTCCACGGATTCGGGCACGATTACGACTTGGATTGCACGTCAGTTCAAGATTAGAGGAAGTCAGAAGTTCAGTTGTTCAGGCACGCTGGCGACGATGGCTCCGGGGCTGCCTTACGCGATTGCCGCGAAGATCGCCTTTCCTGAAAGGCAGTCAATCGCGTTTGTCGGCGATGGCGGCTTCACGATGCTGATGATGGAATTTCTCACCGCCGTCAAATACAATCTGCCCATCGTCGTCATAATTATCAAGAACAACACGCTGGGGCAGATTAAGTGGGAGCAGATCGTCTTTCTCGGCAATCCGGAATATGGCTGCGAGTTGCACAATCCCGACTTCGCCAAATATGCCGAGGCGTGTGGCGGGCTGGGCTTTACTGTCGAGCGCCCCGAAGAGATTCGCCCGGCGCTTGAGAGCGCGCTCTCTTCCGGCAAGCCGTCAATCGTAGAGGTGATCGTTGACCCCTTCGAGCCGCCAATGCCGCCGAAGGTGAGCGTCCAGCAGGCGCTCCATTTCGCGGAGGCGCTCATGAAGGGGCAGCCCGCAGGCGGCAAGATCGCGCTGACTCTCTTCCGCGACAAATTGAGCGAGTTGTTCTAACAATAGTTCAACCCTTAAATGCGAGGGCTTTCAGTGAAATCGAAATTGATTCATGACGGTGATGAGAAAACATTTGTATTGGTCTTCGACACAGGCGACGAAGTCGTCACTAACCTGCTTGCCTTCGCCAAAGCGCAGAAGCTCGCGGCAAGTCACTTTGCAGGGATCGGCGCATGTGAGCGTGTGACGCTCGGCTTCTTCGAGTTAGAGAGAAAGGATTACAAGAAGATTCCAATTAACGAGCAGGTCGAAGTGATGTCACTTCTCGGCAACATCGCTCTAGAGGAGAACGGAGAGCCGAAGGTTCATGCCCACATGGTCGTAGGTCTTCCAGATGGCACAGCGCATGGCGGGCATCTCTTGGAAGCGCACGTGCGACCGACGCTGGAGGTCTTCCTTACGGAATCGTCAAAGCCGCTACGCCGCAAGATGAATGCAGAGTTCGGCCTCGCGTTGATTGATTTAACGGAATAGCTCAAAGGCTCAGAATTTTCAGTGCTGAAAAGTCGCAATTGAGAATTGAATTTCCATATCCCGGTTACGAACAGATCGCAGCGGTCGAAGTGCCGGATGAGAATCTGTCAGGCGTTTACGCGCCACGCACCGTCAAGGCAGTGGATGAGACGGCGGTAATTGCGCGAGGTTTCGCTGAGCCGATTGGTGCGCCGCGTTTACGTGATGCGGTCAGGCGCGGCGACCGGGTTTTGATTCTCATCGAAGACGGGACGCGCGGCATGCCGATCCCGCGCTTGCTGCCATATGTTCTTGAAGAGCTGCACGCGGCTGGCGTCTCTGATGATTCCGTCACGCTGCTCACGGCGCAGGGCACTCACCGGGAGATGACGGAAGATGAGTTGAAAAAGAAGCTCGGCGAGTTTTATGGGCGCTTTCCGGTTCATCAGCATCGCTGGCTTGACGAATCGAATCTTCACGAGTTCGGCAAGACGAGCGACGGCACGCGCGTCACTGCGAATCATTTGCTCAAGGATGCAGACTTTGTGCTCGGTCTCGGCTCGATTGTGCCGCACCGCATCAAGGGCTTTTCGGGCGGCGCGAAGATCGCCTTTCCGGGCGTGGCTGGGCGCGAGATACAGGAGCGCAATCAATGGGAAGCGGCGCAGCGTTTGTCCGAGACAGTAATGGGCGTTGCCGAAAATCCTATGCGCTTGCGGATAGAAGAGGCGGCGCGTTTAGTCGGCCTGCGTTACATCGTCAATCTCGTTTCGGACGGCGAGAAAAAGATTACAGGTTGCTTCACGGGCGATCCGGTCGAAGCGCATCGCGCGGGCTGCAAGCTCTCACGCGAGATCAACGCTGTGATGCTGCCGCGTCGCGCAGACATCGTACTCATTGATACACACCCGGCTGACCGCGACTTCTGGCAGTCAGCCAAAGGCGTCTACGCGGGCACGATGGCTGTCCGCGATGGCGGTACGCTGATTGTCGTCGCGCCGAACCCGGAGGGCGTCGCAGACAATCATTCGAACGTGCTGGAAATCGGCTATCGCCCTTTTGCGGAGATAGTGCGGATGGTCGAAGCGGGCGAGGTTGAAGACGTAGTGGGCGCGGCGGTGCTCGCGGACGTGGCGCAGGTCGTAGATCGAACGGATTGCGTCATGGTCTCGCCGGGAATCAAGCGCGAAGAGGCGGAGCGGCTCGGTTTCCGCTCCGCCGTGACGGCGCAGGAAGCGTTAGAGATGGCTTTCGAGCGACAAGGAGACGGGGCAAAAGTCGCAGTGCTACAACACGGCGGCCACATTCTGCCGCTCGTAGAAAGTGAAGCGGCGTGAGCGAAGGACGGATGAAGCGGCCAATCGAGAAAGGCGGAACTGTGAGGAGCGCGAAGGAGGCATCAAGCCTGTTCAAGATGGGCGCGCCCATGCACCCGATCTTCGTGCATTTCACTATTGCATTGACAGCTTCATCTTTGGTTTTCGATGCGCTCGGTTTCTTCACGGGTCGCGCGTCGCTCACGGCAGCCGGAGGGTGGACGCTTGTCGGCTCAGCTTTGATGACGCTCGTGACGATTTCGACCGGGCTGACCTCAAGCACACGCGCGCCTGTCGAAGAGGGCGAGGCGCGCTCGTTCCTGCGCGCGCACATGGCGCTTGGCCTCATCTTTTATGGATTGCTTGTAGCGATGGCGCTGTGGCGCTTGTCTCTGTGGCAGGCAGGGACAGGCGTCTCGTGGTTGTACCTGGGGGCGTTGGGCATAGTCTCGTTGGTGATGACGGTGCAGGGTTACTTGGGCGGCGAACTCGTCTATCGCTACGGCGTCGAAGTCGAGCAAGCGTATCGTGAGCTGCCGGAAAGAGAGGCGAAGTCCGTGCCGCCAGCTTCTTCATCGCGGCGCGCGGCTTCGGCGACAGTTGTGGGGAAGGACGGAGGCACGACGTGACGGGGACACCGTTTATCGGCCTGTACCCGTTTCAGTGGATCGCGCTGCTGGTAGCGGCAATCACACTGCTGCTTCTGGCAGACGCTCTGGCCGGTCACTACCGTTCGGGCTTCGCCTTTCGCTCGCAGTACACGCCGTTCATGAGTGGCGGATTGTTAATCGTCTCGGCGGTGGCGGCGGGCGTCGCGCCGAGTGCATGGTGGACGAAAGGGGCATTGCGCGCTGCCGGTTGGCTCGCGTTGGCGAGCGGCGTCATCGGCTTCGGGTTTCATCACTACTACGGAATTGTGAAGAAGCCGGGCGGTTACAAGTGGCTGCTGCATTACCTGATGTATGGAGCGCCGCAGCTTGCGCCGCTGGCGTTGGCGGCAACGGGCGCGCTCGCGCTCATCACGGCGCAGGGTCTCGCAGGTGAGTTGAGCTTTGTCGGAGTAAATATGAGCGCGGCACTGCTTATCTTTGTCGCCATCGCGCTCGTCGGGGCGATTTTGCAATCCGGCATACTGCACTATCGCGGTGCGTTTAATAACCCGGCAATGTACGCGCCTTTTTTTACGCCGCTGCTTGCAATTGTCGCGTGCCTCTGGATGGCCTTTGCGCCGAGCCGCGCGGCCTCGCTCGCGCTCTCCACTCTTTTGTGGCTGACGTTTCTCACGGGCTTCGTCGGACTGGGCATGCACCTGCGCGGGTTTGGAAGACAGATGGGTGGGCTGTATGTGGCCGTCTTCAACTGGCTGGAGGGGCCGCCGGCCTTTGCGCCCGCGCTCTTCGCGGGCTTCTCGGCGGTCGGGTTGGTGGCGATTTACCTATTATAAGAGTGGATGATCGAGCAAGGAGGATTTCGATGGGAGATGGAAAGCAAGTAAATGGTCTTGATGAAAGCGATGTGTGGAAGGGACTCGCTGCGGGTCTCGTCGGCGGGCTGGTCGCTTCGTGGACGATGAATCAGTTTCAGGCCGCCTGGAGCAGAGTCGCCGAGGGCTTTGAAAAATCGCACGGCGCGCAATCCATGAAGCCGAGCGAAGGAGAGGAAACAGGCCGATCACCAGAGGACAAAGAGGAGCAGGATGATGCGACCGTTAAAGCTGCCAGAGCTGTCTCCGAAGGCATCTTCGGCCACGAGTTGAAAGAGAGCGAGAAGGAGGCGGCGGGCGCGGCGGTGCATTACGCTTTCGGCACGGCGGTAGGCGGACTGTACGGCGCAGTCGCAGAACTCTCGCCGGAAGTGACGACGGGAGTTGGACTGCCTTTCGGCACAGCCTTCTGGCTCGTCGCAGACGAGACGGCAGTGCCGCTACTCGGCCTTGCGAAGGCGCCGACCGAGTATCCGCTCTCGACACATGTTTACGCGCTCGCGTCGCACCTTGTTTACGGAGCAACGGCAGAACTCGTGCGGCGCGCTGTGCGCAACGCGTTATGATCTGTCGGCAGGTTATAGATGAGCAGTGTCACTTTCTTCTGTGATTTGGCTGAAGGCGGCGTGCCGCTCACCCACTTTTGGGAGCACACGGTCGGGAGCGATCACGCGCCCGTGGCGCTGCGCGCCGACTGGCAAAGGCAACTTAAGCGTTGTCATGACGAACTAGGTTTCCGTCACGTCCGCTTTCACGGTCTGCTCTCGGATGACATGAGCACGCTCATCTCTCACAAGGAGAAGTTTCTCTACTCATTCTTCAACGCCGATCAAATCTTCGACTTTCTTCTCTCAATCGAGATGAAGCCCTTCGTCGAATTGAGCTTCATGCCCACGGCGCTCGCCTCCGGCAACAAGACCGTCTTTCATTATCAAGCTAACGTCACGCCTCCGCATGATTACAAACAGTGGGCGACGCTCATTCGCAAGCTTGTCTCACACTGGGTCGAACGTTATGGCGCCCGGGAGGTGCGCGAGTGGTTCTTAGAGGTATGGAACGAGCCGAACCTGAAAGCGTTCTGGACGGGAACGCAGGAAGATTACTTCAAGCTTTACCGTTACACGGCGGAAGCGATTAAGGGTGTGGATGCTTCACTCAAAGTCGGAGGGCCGGCGACAGCTAAGAACGAGTGGATCGAAGAGTTCCTGGAGTTCTGCGAGAAGAATGATCTCCCCGCCGATTTCATCAGCACACACCATTACCCGACCGATGCGTTTGGCGAAGAAGGCGACGACACGGAAGCGCAGTTGGCTCAAAGCCGCCGGAGCATCCTGCGCGAGCAGGCTCAGGACGTGCGACGCCGCGCGCGAGGGCTTCCTGTTTACTATACTGAGTGGAACACCTCATCGAATCCGCGCGACCCACTGCACGACGAGCCGTATGCGGCAGCATTCGTCACGAAAACCGTGATGGAGGCAAACAGTCTCGTCGAGGGCTACAGCTTCTGGACGTTCTCGGACATCTTCGAAGAGAACTACTTCCCGTCCGTCCCTTTTCACGGCGGCTTCGGATTGCTCACCCTGCACGGCATCCCGAAGCCGACTTATCGAGCGTTCGAGTTATTGCATCATCTCGGCAACGAGCTGCTGCTCGTTGACGGTTCGCACGAAACCGTGAACGTATGGGTTGTGCGCCGAGAGCATTCCTTCACAGTGCTGCTGACCAACCACGCGCTGCCACAACATCCCATCGAAACCGAGCAGGTCGAGATCAGGTTGAGCAACGCGCCGCAGCGATGCTACGCCTATGTGGAGCGGATTGACGAAACGCACGCCAATGCGAAACGTCTCTGGCACGAGATGGGCGAAACTGAGTACCTGAGCGCACCGGAGGTCGAGCACTTACAGGAAGCGTCACTGATCTGGAAGGAGCCGCACCCGTGCGAGCATGTGAAGAACAGCATCTATCTTGACATCGTATTGCCGCCGCACGCGGTGGCGGCCATCACTGTAGAGTACATGCCCGAATACGGAGTTGGAGGTTCTCAGGAATGAAGCGACGAGCGTTCAGCGATAAAGAGCTGTTTGCGCTTCAACGCAACACGTTCAACTACTTCTGGAAGGAGCCGAATCCACGTAACGGCCTGTTGGCTGACAACACGAGCGGCAAGGCTCCCGCCAGTATCGCGGCGGTCGGTCACGCACTGGCTTCATACACGGTCGGAGTCGAGAATAGATGGATCACGCGCGCCGAAGGGGCAGCGCGAACGCTCACTACTTTGCGCTTTTTCTGGAATAGCCCGCAGGGGAAGCAACGGGACGCGACAGGCTACAAAGGTTTTTACTATCACTTTCTCGATCTGGAGACAGGGCGGCGCGTGTGGGAGTCTGAGCTTTCGACCATTGACACGACGATCCTGCTCGCGGGCATGTTGACCGCCGCAATGTATTTCGACGGCGACGCGGAAGAGGAACGCGAGATTCGCCGCCTGGCCGACGCGCTCTACCGCCGCGTTGACTGGCGGTGGGCGCTGGATCGAGGCCTCAAGGTCTCGCATGGTTGGAAACCGGAGAGCGGGTTTCTGAAAAACCGTTGGGAGGGCTACAACGAGGCTTTGCTCCTCTACGTGCTCGGATTGGGGTCGTCCACGCACAGGCTTCCCACCGAGAGTTACAAAGCCTGGACGCGGACCTACCGCTGGAAGAGGATTTACGGCATTGAGTTTCTGTACGCCGGACCGCTCTTCGTTCATCAGCTCTCTCAAATCTGGATAGACTTTCGCGGCATTCAAGACGACTTCATGCGCCGCCACGTGATTGACTACTTCGAGAACAGCCGCCGCGCCGCATACATCCAGCAGCAGTACGCGATCCGCAACCCGCGCGGCTTTCGCGGCTACGACGAATACTGCTGGGGCATCACTGCGAGCAACGGCCCTGGCCCGGCCACGCGACGGATCAAAGGCGTCACGCGGCGCTTCTACGACTATCACGCGCGCAGTGCCCCTTACGGCCCCGACGACGGCACGCTCGCCCCGTGGGCCACAGCCGCTTCGCTCCCGTTCGCGCCGGAGATTGTCTTGCCGACGCTTCAGAACTTCAAAGAGAAGTGGGGCGAGATGATGAACCAGTACGGCATCTCGTGCAGTTTCAATCCGACCTTTCCGAGCACAGAGAACCGTCATGCGGGCTGGATTTCGGGCGGACATTTCGGGATTGATCAGGGACCTGTGATTCTGATGATTGAGAATTATCGTTCGGGCCTGCTCTGGCGGTTGATGCGGCAGTGCCCGTACATCGTCAAGGGCTTGCGCCGCGCAGGATTTAGAGGCGGCTGGCTGGGAACCCGCAAAGGACTTCGACATCTGAAAAGTTGAGGATAGAGGATTGAAGATCGAAGATAGGAAGCGTTTGCTATCCTCAATCTTCAATCTTCAATCCTCTAAGGGCATCTTTAATGGAAGAGCAAGAATTTCGCACGCGCTATCCGAACTACAACGTCCTCGACAAGTGGTCGTCCGCCGACTGGGACGATCAGACGCGCGCGGTCGTGCGTGAGCGCCTTGAAGACGTTCCACCAATTCGCTTCTTCACGGAAGCGGAGGCACGCACGCTCGCGGCAGTCGCCGAAAGGATCATCCCGCAGCCTGATCGCAATGGGACAGAGAAGGTGCCGATTGTGCCGTGGATTGACGAGAAACTTTATGAAGACAGGCGCAACGGTTATCGCTACGAAGAACTGCCGCCGCAGCGTGAAGCGTGGCGACTCGGCCTCAAGGGAATTGATGAGACGGCGCAAGCCCTCTTTGACGGTAAACTATTCGCTGATCTCGATTCGTTCTCGCAGGACGTGGTGCTCACGCACGTCGAGCGCGGGAATGCACCAGGCGCAACGTGGGAACAAATTCCCGCCGCACGTTTTTTCAAGAGCGTGCTCTCCATCACGATAGTGAAAATTTATTACGCACACCCTTCGGCGTGGAACGAGATCGGCTATAACGGCCCGTCGTCGCCACGAGGACATGTGCGCAAATGGGAAGGCGGCGTAGACCCCTGGGAAGCGCAAGAGAAGTAATGAGTGATGAGTGATGAGTTAACCTGCCTTAGCCAGTGCTCATTACTTTCGAATGAATCATGAGCAGCGAAGCAAATGAGAATTGGGCGTTATCCGCACCCGGCATACATGGAGAGCATGTGCCGATGCGTGATCTCTCGCGCGAAGAAGTTGACTTCTGCATTGTCGGGGCGGGCGCGGGCGGGGGCGTGCTTGGTGCAAAGTTAGCTGAGGCCGGATTCTCTGTCGTCATCCTCGACGCCGGCCCGCACTGGAGCCCGGTTAAAGACTTCGTCTCGGACGAGATGGCTTCGCGCAAGCTCTTTTGGACGGACGAGCGGATTACCGGAGGCGAAGACCCCGTCGAACTCGGCTCGAACAATTCAGGGCGCGGCGTTGGCGGGAGCACGGTTCACTACTCGATGGTGGCGATGCGCGCCCACACGGAAGACTTCCGCAGGCGCACGCTCGACGGTGAGATTGCGGGGGCGGACGTGCGCGACTGGCCGCTCAGTTTTGAAGATTTAGAGCCGTACTACGAAGAGGTCGAGGAGGCGCTCTCTATCGCCGGGCCGACCTTTTACCCGTGGGGAAAGCGCCGTAAGCGTTATCCACAACGTGAGCACGAACTGAATGCTTCGGCTCAGGTACTTGTCCGAGGCTGCACACAACTCGGCATCCCCGTAGCGCCCGCTCCGATTGCTACGTTGAGCGCGCCGCACAAAGATCGCCCGCCATGCGTCTACAGAGGGTTCTGCAATTACGGCTGTACGACCAATGCCAAGAGTTCGATTCTTGTCACTTACATCCCGCGCGCCGTTCGCGCCGGGGCGGAGGTGCGCGCCAACTCAATGGTCGCTCAAATCTCCACGAACGAGCGCGGTCGCGTGACAGGTGTGCTCCATTTCCGCAAAGGAAGCCGTGACTTGTTCCGGCAGCGAGCGAAGAATGTCATCGTTGCGGGTTACGCTATCGAGACGCCGCGCCTTCTTTTGAACTCGGCAAGCTCGCTCTTTCCAGACGGCCTCGCTAACTCGTCAGGACTGGTCGGCAAGTGCTTCATGGTGCATTCGGGTCATCAGGTCTTCGCGAAGTTCAACGGCCGCATCAACCAGTACAAAGCGCCCCCGCCCGGCGGCGCGCTCACAGAGCACTTCAACCGCACAATGCCGGGCGCAGGTTTCATCTGCGGCTATACCATTGAGGTCGTCGGGCCGCACCCGATGGATTTCGCGGCGCGCATCGCTTCGGCACGCGGACTTTGGGGCACAAGACTTCGACGCACGATGCTCGACTATAACTACTACTCAGGCGTCGGCATCGTCGGCGAAATCCTGCCGCAAAGACGGAACACGGTGAAGCTGCACGACACGGAGCGAGACCAATATGGCCTGCCCATCCCGCATGTCGTTTTCAGCTATCACGAGAACGACAGAAGAATCATTAAACACGCCATCGCCAGGATGAGGGAGATTCTTGAGGCTGCTGAAGGGGAAGACATCTGGTTGGCGGATCGCACGGCGCACCTGCTAGGCACTTGCCGGATGGGCAGTGATCCATCAGATTCAGTAGTTAATGCCGACTGCCGCACCCATGATGTGCCGAATTTGTACGTCTGCGACGGTTCGGTCTTTCCCACCTCCACGGCAGTTAATCCGTCGCTGACGATCCAGGCGATTGCCGCCCGCACCGCCGAGCGACTGATTAAGGAAAGCTTCCCGCACAGAAATTGAGTCCGCTTTATTACCTTCCCAGGAGACGTTTCCACCATGAAGTCTTTTTATAGCCTTGCTTATAGCAGTCTTCATAAATCTTCTTCCAAAAAGTTTCGTGATATACACGGTCCTCGTCTTTCATGGGTTCTTTATCCCAGATTTTTCTTGCTTCTCTAACTTTCCCCATATACAAAAATGTCTTGGCTTCATCGAGTAGTTTATTGGCTTCCGCCATTTTACCGTCTTTGTCGTAAGGGTTGCTCATAGCTGGTATATATAACAAAAAGAAGTGAGGGACAAGGCTTTGCAGTCGGGGTCTTGTAGTAAAGCCCTCTTTAACCGGAGGGCTTTGTCATTCTTCATGCTCAGGATAACCATAACCGGCTTCAGAAAGGTAAAGCAGGTTCTTGAGTCTCATAGTCACCTCATCCGTTATCACTTATCTTTTGCCTGAGAATTCGTCTCCGGCTCGTCCGTGAGTTCCCAGGTAATCCTGTCGTACAGGCTAATCTGTCGGAGCAGGTTGCCGCGCGCGTCGTAGAAGTCGTACATGCCTTCATGGAAGTTGTGCGGATCAACGCTGACTGCTTCGGGAATCAGCTCCACTCTTCCGTCCAGATATTTAATCAGCATTGCCATAAAATCGTTTCACTCCGATTTCCGAAAGGAGCTCCCAATGCGCCCGCTGCGGGCCTGGCTGATTCGAATTGATACCACGCGGCAGCCCGTTTGTCATACGGTTGTAGCAAGTCCCGACGCACATCTACTGCGGCGAAATGGGGCGCACGTCGGGAGCGTGGCTGATGCGCCACGCCCCACCGCTGGCCGCAAACTTTCACGGGCGCGCTCAACATCCGCGCATTATGGGCTGCTTCTGCCCATAACCGCGCGATCTGCCCACGAATTCGAGACGCCCGCGCTCATGGAACGGTGATTGCTCAAGGAAGCGCCGGAGTTTGCCCGCGAGCCGCACGACGTGCCGGGCTTAGATTGATGAAGATGCAAGAGAAAATTTCAATCCTTTATCTTGACGACGAGGCGATCTGCTTGGAGGTCTTCGAGGAGGTCTTCGGCGACGAGTACGAGGTGCTGACGGTCTCGACCCTCGGCGAAGCGCGCGCCGCGCTCGAAGTGCGCGACTTCGACATCGTCATCAGCGATCAGCTCATGCCAGAGACTGACGGCCTCACGTTCTTGCGCGAAGTCGCCAGAAATCACGGGCAGGCTTTCCGCATCATGCTGACGGGCAGCGTCGGCCTCGGTCAGGTGATTGCGGAAGTCGGCGCGGGCATCATCCACCTCTTCGTCACAAAGCCGTGGTCCGAAGTGAACATGAGACAGGCGCTCGAACGCGCGAGCATCGACCGCCGGACGCCCCCACGCACGACACCCCGTAACCAACTGAGGCGCAACGTCGCCTGAAGTCTTCAAAGGCAATCCCTCAACACAATTTGAACCCGAAAAATCTTTTGAGAGAAGGGGAAGCAGAAATGTTTTCATCTACCTCCAACTACGCGACGGAACGGCTGGAAACGGTCGGGCGGGAAGTGATCAGCAATCCATTGATGAGGCACGCCGCCGAGCGCAGGTCCAGCGAGCGCGTCGTCGTCTCACTCGAAGCCGAGTGGGAAGGAATGTCCGGCATGGCGGGCGCGCGCTCAAGCATCGAGCGCCTCGCGCACCTTGTTGATGAGCACGTCCGGCGAAAATGGTTTTTGCAGGAAGTACATGCTCTCGTCCAGAACGCCGTGGTGGACGATTGCGTCGTCCGTGTAGCCGGACATGTATAGAACTTTAGCTTCCGGCAGCAGAGGCGCCAAGCGCTCTATCAACTCCCGCCCTCCCATCTGCGGCATCACGACGTCTGTCATCACCAGATCAATGCGGCCTTCGTGCTCATGGCATAGCCGTATCGCTTCTTTGCCGTTGTTTGCCTCAAGCACACGGTAGCCGTGCATCTCAAGGATTTGTCGCGTCATCTCCCGGACCATCTCCTCGTCTTCGACCAGGAGCACCGTTTCAGACCCCTGCGGCCACTCAAGCTCTGCGTCCCTCTCCCATGCCGCTTCACTCGCCTCGTCGAATCTGGGGAGATAGACTTTGAAGGTCGTTCCCTTGCCCACCTCAGAGTAGACCCAGATGTTGCCGCCACTCTGCTTGACGATGCCGTACACGGTCGAGAGCCCGAGTCCTGTCCCCTTGCCCAGCTCCTTGGTCGTGAAGAACGGCTCGAAGATTCGTTCCTGTATCGCTTCATCCATCCCGCAGCCGTTGTCCGAAATGGCCAGCATCACGTAGCGCCCGGGTCGGACCGCGACGTGTTCGCCTGCGTACTTGCCGCCCAGATAGATATTTGCCGTTTCGATTGTCAGCTTGCCGCCCTTGGGCATCGCATCCCGCGCGTTGACGGCCAGGTTAAGGATCACCTGCTCGATCTGTCCCGGGTCGGCTTTGACGTTGCCGAGAGCGCGATCAGTCACCGTCAGCAGATCAATATCTTCGCCGATGAGCCGCCGCAGCATCTTGTCCATGTCCGTGACGACCGCATTGAGGTCCAGCACCTTCGGCCGCAATACCTGCTTGCGGCTGAAGGCCAGGAGCTGGCGCGTCAGAGAGGCCGCCCGGTCGCCAGCCTTCCTGATCTCTGCGACGTGCCGGCGCAGCACGCCTTCTGGCGGCAGACGCCGCATCACCAGATCGGAGTAGCCGGTGATGGCCGTCAGCAGATTGTTAAAGTCGTGGGCCACGCCGCCCGCGAGCTGGCCTATGGCCTCTATCTTCTGCGACTGGCGGAGCTGTTCTTCGAGCGCGGCTTCGCGTTGCAGCCTGCGATAGTTATCGAAGAGCACGCCTGCCAGCTGCGCCAGGATTTCAAGCTTCGTCAGCTCGGTCCCTGTGTAATCGGTCTCGCGGTTCGCGACGCCGATCATCCCGATGACCTCGCCGCCGATCAGGATGGGGACGGCCAGGAACTGGCGCAAGGGCTGGCGCGTCGGAGCCGTATCGCTCGCGCACGCGTCCATCTGATTTGAAAGGATCGCCTTGCCGTTCTTAATGACGGTGCCCAGCAGGTCGTTGAACTCGGAGACCTCTATGTAACCCTCTTTTCGATACTGCTCTCTGGCGCTCTCGTAAAGCTCTGTGCTGATGTTCGGGTCCCAGGCCGCGCCCTCGTGGGCCAGAATGTGCAGGGCCGGCCCGTCAACGACGATGCCTGCGAATCCGCATTCGCTTTCCGTCTGATTCAAGGCGAAACGGAGCAACATCAAGGCGACCTCGCGCCGGTCCTTCCCTTCGAGCGACGCGGTCATGGCCGCCGTGATGCCTTCGAGCTGCTGCGTCTTGATGCGCAGAGACTCTTCGACGTGCTTGCGCAACGTGACGTCGTGGACGATGCCATTGAAGAAGATCGTTCGCCCGGCCTCGTCTTTCACCGCATTGGAGTTGAGGTGAACCCAGATCGGCGTTCCGTCCCTCTTTTTCCAACGCACTTCGAGGTCTATGGCAGCGCCCATGGGCTCGTGCGCGGCGACGAGGGTTTCGCGCTCCTCGCGGCTCCAGTAGATATCTTCCGACATGTTGAGATTCAGCAGTTCATCCGGGGACGAATAACCGAGCATGCGCGCCAGCGTGGGGTTCGCCTTGAGCAGCGTGCCGTCGAAGCTGGACTGGTAGATACCCATCGTGGCGTTATCGAAGATGCTGCGGTAATTCTCCTCGGACCTGCGCAGAGCCTCCTCGGCGCGCCTGCGCTCCGTCACGTCTCGCCCGATGCCCTGGACACCGACGGGCACTCCCTTTTCCAGGATCAGGCGCGTGCTCAGCTCCAGAATCAGCCTGCGGCCAGACTTGGAGATAATCTCCAGCTCGTATACGGTCGCGCCCCCCTGGTTCGTTTTGCGCGTGGTCATCTCGTGCGCGATCTCGACCGTCTCCGGCGCGACGACCTGCGCCATGTTCATCCGGCAGGCCTCTTCACGCGTGTACCCGGTAATCTCCTCCCCGGCCCTGTTAAGCGAGGTGAAGTTGCCCAGAAGGTCGTGCGTGTAGATGATGTCGTTGGCGTTTTCGACCAGCCTGCGGTAGCGCTCCTCGCTCTCGCTCAAAGTCGCCAGGATGTTGGCCCGCTCCATCGCGTAGCGCAGCGAACGCTCCAGAAGCGGCGCGCAGACCGTCCTCTTATTCAGGTAATCAACGGCACCGGCGTCGAGCGCTTCGGGGCCGACCTCGCGCCCGTCGTGCTCTGTGAGCAGAATCACCGGCCCGAAATCCCCTTCACTTCGCGCCTCCCGAAAAAGTTGCAGGGCGCGGCCCGCGTAGAACTGTTCGTCGAGCAGGCAGACGTTGTGTGCGTTGCTTCTGATGGCTTTGAGGGCATCCACAGGGGTCCGCGCCCATTCGAGATCGAATTCGCCCTCCCTCATTTCGGACAGGAGGGAGCGCGTGGTGAAGTAATCGCGCTCGTCCTCGCAGATCAGCAGCACTTTGAGCGGACCGCTCTCAGATGAGCTTTGATTTAGTTCGCTTTCCCTGGTCGCGCTTCGCATATTACAGGCTGACTCCCCCTCGATAGCTCTGCTGCGCATCCTGGACGAGACCCTGGAGAATCTCTATCAACTTTTCAAATTCAGTGGTCTTGTCCAGAAAGAAATCTGCCCCGGCGTCAAAGCACCTTTGCCTGGATTGGGGGATGGCATTGTTGGTAACGACCATGATCAGGGGCGGCGGAACGAGTTGGCGAATCTCGCGCAGGACGTCAATTCCGCTCCCGCCCTGGATCTTCAGGTCAAGAATCACCGTGTCGGGTCTGAAGATGCGTATGAACTCGCTGGCGCAGGCGGCGTCCTCCGCGTGCCCGATAATCTCGACTCCCTGGACGTCCGTCAGTAGCGCCATTAGCCGCTCCCTGACGACTGTCGAATCTTCGACGATAAAAACTCTCATGATCTTTCCTTTCTCTCGTCTGGGTAAGAGACCTTTCAGAAGACTACTCTTCTCAGGTTCAGGAAAGAATCAGCCAAAATCTGATTCTCAAGTCAGATTTCGGCTCTTTTCGTTGTCGGTGTTTGTCTGACGCGAAGGCACTGGCGGGCGCGAGCGCAAGCCCCCGAGATTAACGTGAGTTCGGCCTGAGAGCTGTCTGCATGCACCAGCCCCGTCAGGAGCGAAAGATTTTAGCCCAGGGCTGACGCCATTAGTATCTACACAAGTCAGAAACCTCCATTTTTCTTAGGATTTCTGACTACTTGGGAAAGTGACCAGAGCGCAGCAAAGATCAGACCTGAATTTGTTCGATCCGTTTTTCCTAA
>DASVXV010000081.1:0-5007 GCA_036392495.1 Pyrinomonadaceae bacterium
CTCAACTGAGAGCGATGCGTGCAGGATGTTTACCAGACACATTGTATAGCGTAGGGAGAAAACTTGAAAGCGTTTTCTCAGTGGCTACGCTTTTCCTCTGCCACTTAAAAGATGGCAGTCTCCAAGCGAGGTTCTGATGAAACATAGAATCTATCTCATCTTCGGACTGGCCGTGGTTCTGCTCTACGGCATCACGGGCGCTCTCGGCTGGGAGTGGGGATCGTCGAATCGTCAGGTCCTGCCGCCGGACGTTCGCAACTCGCCGGGCGGCTATCGCTCTTTTCACTTCTGGCACTCTGGATTTCACGGAGGAAAATAATGTTGACTGAAACCTTCGCCGCGCACGCCTCCCCCGGCTCTCTGGCTCTGCTGGTGCCGATGGAACAACTCATGAACCTGATCGTGACGACGCTCGTCTTTGCGGTCATCGGCATCCTTCTTTTCGCGCTCGCCTTCTTTATCATCGTCAAGGTCTCGCCCTTCTCGGCGCGCAGGGAGATAGAGGAGGACCAGAACGTCGCGCTCGCCATTCTCATCAGCTCTGTGATTATCGGCATCGCGATCATTGTGGCCTCCGCCATTCATGGCTGAAGAAGATGAACCGCACCCCCATCCTCTTTCTTCATGTGCTGATTATCGCCACGTGCGGGCTCATCTACGAGTTGCTGGCGGGCACCCTCGCCAGTTATGTGCTCGGCGATTCGATCACGCAGTTTTCGCTGATTATCGGCATCTATCTCTTCGCTATGGGCGTCGGCGCGTGGCTCTCGCGCTTTATTGAGAAAGACCTGGCGCGCTATTTCGTGGAGATCGAGATCGCCGTCGGTCTCATCGGCGGCCTCTCCGCGCCGCTCCTCTTTTTCAGCTTCGCACAGTTGAGCTACTTTCACCTGGTCCTCTACCTGGTCGTCGGCGTCATCGGCATTCTCGTCGGGCTGGAGCTGCCGCTCCTGATGCGGATTCTCAAAGAGCACCTGGATTTCAAAGAGCTGGTCTCGCGCGTGCTCGCCGTTGATTATATCGGCGCGCTCCTGGCCTCGCTGCTGTTTCCGCTCTTTCTGGTCCCCAGGCTCGGGCTTGTGCGGACCTCGCTCCTCTTCGGAATCCTGAACGCCATCGTAGGCTTGTGGGGAACGTGGTTGCTGCAACCTTTAATCAAAGGCAGCCTCTCCGCCCTGCGCGTGCGGGCCGTTATCGTGATCGCCTTGCTGCTCATCGGCGTCATCAAAGCCGACCGGCTCACCACGCTGGCCGAAGACGGGCTGTTCGCGGACGAGATCATCTACGCGCGCTCCAGCGCCTATCAGCGCATCATCATCACTCGCGGGCGCGCGGGCTTTCAGCTCTTCCTCAACGGCAACCTCCAGTTCAGCTCGACGGACGAGTATCGCTATCATGAAGCCCTGGTGCACCCTGCGATGACGCTCGCCAACTCTCCGCGTCGCGTGCTGGTGCTCGGCGGCGGCGACGGGCTCGCACTCCGCGAGGTCCTCAAATACTCCTCTGTCCAGGCCGTCACTCTGGTTGATCTGGACCCGGAGATGACAAGGCTCTCGCAACGCTTTCCGATGCTCGCGGAGCTGAACAAACATGCTTACGATGACCGGCGCGTCTCGGTCGTCAACGAGGACGCGATGATCTGGCTGGAAGCGAAGGGTGAGCCCTTTGATGCGGTCATCATTGATTTCCCGGACCCGAACACGTTTGCGCTCGGCAAACTCTACACGACGCGCTTCTATCGTCTCTTGAAAGAGCATCTAACGCCCGATGCGGCCATTGCGGTCCAATGTACCTCGCCGCTCTTCGCGCGCTCGTCCTACTGGTGCATCCTGAAGACGATTGAGGCCGCGGGCTTCAGCGTCAAGCCTTACTGCACGGCGGTCCCTTCATTCGGCATCTGGGGCTTTGCCCTGGCACGCACAACGCCGTTTGAAGCGCCGCAGCGCGCGCCCGCCGTCCCGTTGCGCTTCCTTGACGATCAGGCGATGCAGGCCATGTTCCTGCTCTCGGCAGACCTCGGACCTGTGCCTGTCGAGATCAATCGGCTGGATAATCAGGTGCTGATTCGTTATTACGAATCGGAGTGGAAGCGTTATGAATAAATGGACGAGGCGCGAAGTCCTGGCGACATTCCTGGGGCTGCCCGTCGCGCTCGCCGCCTGCCGCTCGCCTGAAGCGCAAAGCTTTCCGGCGGGCGAGATCGTAGGGCCCTCCGACGGCATCGGGCACAAGATTAGAGACGGGCTGAGCGTTGTTCCGTCCGCCGAGAATTGGGAGCGCGTCGGCGTGGTGATTGTCGGCGGAGGAATCGCTGGCTTCTCTGCTGCGTGGACCTTTTTGCGAGCGGGGTTTGAGGATTTTGTCTTAATCGAGCTGGAGAAGACGCCGGGAGGCACCGCGCAGAGCGGGACATCGCCGCTGGTCTCCTACCCCTGGGGCGCGCATTACCTGCCTGCGCCGATGAGCGAGAACGAAAAACTGGTTGCGCTCCTCGACGAGATGGGAATCCTCGAAGGGCTCGATGCCGAAGGCGAGCCGCAGGTCGCGGAGCAGTTTCTTTGTCGTGATCCTGAAGAGCGCGTCTTTTATCGCGGACGCTGGTACGAAGGACTTTATTTGCGCGCAGGCGCGAGCGCGGATGATCTGGCACAGCTCGAAAAATTTAATCAGGAAGTGAATCGCTGGGTCGCCTGGCGTGACGCCCGTGGAAGGCGCGCGTTTGCCATTCCCGCCGCCAAGAGCTCCGATGACGCTGAAGTAACGGCGCTGGACCGCATCTCCATGGCCGAGTGGCTCGATGAGCGCGGCCTTGATTCCGCACGGCTGCGCTGGTTTGTTGACTATGGCTGCCGTGACGATTACGGCCTGAGGTTGGAGCAGACGAGCGCCTGGGCCGGTCTCTTCTATTTCGCTTCGCGCGTGCGGCGTGCGGGCACGGAATCGCAGCCGCTCATCACCTGGCCTGAAGGGAACGGGCGGCTGGTCAACTATCTCTACAGCAAAGCGAAATCGAGGACGCGCCTCGGCCTGGGCGCAGTCGAAATCATTCCGGCCAGTGATGAGCGCGGAAGCGGTGTTGAAGTCGTCGCCCTGGATCATGCGGAAGATAGGGCATTTGGCTTTCGCGCGAAGCGTGTGATTTTTGCCGCGCCGCAATTTTTGACAAAATATCTGATTCGTTCTTATAAGGAGCAGTCGCCCGCGCACCTTTCAGAGTTTCAATACGGGACGTGGATGGTCGCCAATCTCTTTTTGAAAGAGAGACCCGTCAACCTGGGCTTTCCTCTGGCGTGGGACAACGTGCTTTACGAGAGCCCTTCGCTCGGTTACGTGGTGGCGACGCACCAGCGCGGGCTTGACCGCGGGCCGACCGTGTGGACCTATTATTATCCTTTTTGTGATCAGAATCCGAATGAGGCCAGGTCCAGGTTGTTAGGCATGAGCTGGCGCGACTGCGCGGATGTCGCCTTGACGGATTTGACGCGGGCGCATAAAGAGATTCGCTCACTGACCGAACGCCTGGACGTGATGCGCTGGGGGCACGCGATGATTCGCCCGCGTCCGGGCTTCATCTGGGGCGCTGCGCGCCGGGCGGCTCTGAAGCCGCACCGCGCAATCCATTTCGCGAACACGGACCTGAGCGGCATTCCTCTCTTTGAAGAAGCCTTCTATCACGGCACGCGCGCCGCGGAAGAGGTCTTAAGAGCAGGGATCAGGAATGAAGGTTAACAGCCTTTGATTGCTCGTCTCTCATCATTTCTAAACGATGGACTCAACCTGGAACAAGACTGACGCTGCGTTGCGCCAGACGCTTACGGCCAACGCGCGGCGGTTCTGGCTCTTCTCCGCGCCGGTTGATCTGGGCGTGTTCTTAGGGAGCGCGGTCGTATCGCTGCTCGCGTTGTGGATTGGCGCACGCGCGGGCGTCCTTGACGAGGGCACGCCGGAGTGGACCTGGATTCCGGCCGTGCTCCTGATTGACGTGGCGCACGTGTGGAGCACAGCCTTTCGCGTTTACTTCGACGGGGAAGAGCTGCGACGCCGCGCGTGGCTCTATGCGCTCGTGCCCGTCATCGGATATGCGATAGGCGTGGCGCTCTACTCCGAAGGTGAGATCGTCTTCTGGCGTGCGCTGGCTTACCTGGCCGTCTTTCATTTCATCCGACAGCAGTACGGCTGGGTGATGCTCTATCGCGCCCGTCTGGGCGAGCGCGACAGGCTGGGACGCATCCTCGACACGGCCACAATCTATCTGGCGACCCTGTATCCTCTCATCTACTGGCACACGCATCTGCCGCGCGCCTTCTGGTGGTTCCTGGCAAACGACTTCGCGGCCCTGCCGTCTGTAATCGAGCGGATTCTACGCCCAATCTATTGGACCGTGCTCGGCCTTTACGCGTGCCGTTCCGTGTCTCGCTGGCTGGTTAAGGGTGAAGTCAATCCGGGCAAAGATATTGTCGTCTTGACGACCGCGGTCTGCTGGTACGTGGGCATCATTGCGTATAACTCGGACTATGCTTTCACGGTCACGAACGTAATTATTCACGGCGTGCCGTATCTGGCGCTGGTCTACTGGTATGCGCGCACGAGACGTGTGAGCGCTTCTGCGCCGTATCGGCGGCTGGCGCGTGGACCGATCACGTTTCTGCTTACGCTGTGGCTCATAGCCTACGTCGAAGAGCTGTTGTGGGACAGGGGCGTCTGGCACGAACGCGCCTGGCTCTTCGGCGGCTCGTGGGATGTCGGGACGTTGAAAGTTCTGCTCGTGCCTTTGCTCGCGCTGCCGCAGTTGACCCACTACGTGCTGGACGGCTTTATCTGGCGGCGCAAGAGCAACCCGAGCTTTTCTTTGATCTCGACTGAGACACAAGTTAAGTAACGTTATACCGAAATGCAATCAAAAGAGAGGAAGAGATTATCCACGAAATCACACGAAACGACACGAAACAACAAGCACTTTTGTGTTGTTTCGTGTGATTTCGTGGATCGTATCACCTCTTTTCTTAT
>DASVXV010000082.1:0-12999 GCA_036392495.1 Pyrinomonadaceae bacterium
ATTAAACGACGCTAATCGCTTGAGAGGGAGCGCGACAGGGGTGGACGCGCTCCCGGCTGCACGTCTGCTCCCTCTGGGTTGGAAGCGGGCTGTGCGGAGAGGCCGCCGCGTCCGAGCCGCTTCCGGTTGGCGGCGCGGCGGCCTTGCTTCCGGTCTTCAGCGCCCGCAAGTACTACTGCTGCTCCCGCCTTTGACGCAAACGCAATCTATCGGCGACACTCGAAAGCGTCATGGAGACGCTCATCAATCCTCGCGCGCCCTTTGATTTCCAGGCCACGGCGCGGTTCCTGCGCTTCACAGAGGCGGAGGCGGTTGATACTTTCAAGGACGGCGTCTATCGTCGCGCGCTGCATCTGGGCGAAAGCTTGCGCCTGCTCACAGTCGAATCGCGCTGGACTCGCTCGCGCCCGTCGCTCGCCGTTACGCTTAAGGGCAAGGCGACAGTTGCAGAGATGAAATCGGCTGAACAGATTGTGCGGCGGATTTTCAGCACGGACCACGACCTTAAAAAGTTTCGCCGCCGGGTCGCCGATGATCCGTTGATGAGCAGGCTCGAAGCGTTCAATCGCGGCCTACACATCGCGCGCTGGCCGTCGCTCTTTGAAGCCCTCACGATCTCCATTCTCTCCCAGCAAATCTCGACCGTCGTGGCGATGACCCTGAAGCGACGGCTCGTGGAAAGGTACGGGGAGAGATTAAAGAGCGCTGGTGAAACTTTTTTCGCATTCCCGCGTGCCCGCGATCTGGCGCGCGCGAGCGTAGACGACCTGCGCGCTCTCGGTCTCTCCGGCTCTAAGGCCACGAGCATCATCGAATTGGCCTTAAGAATCGAGGCCGGAGAGTTCGACGAAGATGAACTGGACCGTGAAGAAGACGAATCGCTGATTGCGATTCTCACTACCTTGCGCGGTATCGGGCGCTGGACCGCCGAGTGGGCTTTGATGCTCCACTTCGGGCGCACCAATGTCTTCCCAGCCGGCGACCTGGCCCTGCGCGGCTTCGTCTTGAAGTACTACAACGACGGCCGCAAGATGAGCGAACGCGAGATTCGGGCGCTCGCAACTGCGCGCTGGGGCGAGTGGGCCTCTTACGCCGCGGTCTATTTTCTTGCGGGGATGCGCGCGAGGATAATCACCCTTCGCGCCTGAGGCGTGCTATTATCGTTGGGAAGAGGGAGACCCCGAAGCTTTCATTCTTGACACACAGGGGGAAGGTTAATTCGCTACGATGAGTTCTGATCTGCGGCCAAAAGGAACTACAGGTTCTTTGCCCGGCAGTGAGCGCACGACCAGTAACACAGGCCGATTAAGACCCCCTACACCTTCCAGCATCCACCGGACGCCAGAGACCAAGAGCCAGCCCGCGCCGCCGACGCATCTGCCGAAGTTAACGCCGGCGGAATTCAACACCGCGATGGTTCACTTCTACCGCGGCGAGGTCCAGCGCTCGAACACCTGGCGCAACCGTCTGGACACGACGACCAACTGGGCCGTCATCACCGCGGGCGCAACTCTTTCGTTCGCCTTCAGCTCGACCGCGAACCCGCACTTCGTCATCCCGATTAACTCCGTGCTCGTCGCCTTCTTCCTCTTCATGGAGGCGCGACGCTATCGCTACTACGAAATCTGGTCGAGCCGCGTGAGGGTGCTTGAGACAGGCTACTTCGCGCAACTTCTGGCACCGCAGAGCGCGGTTGACAAGGAGTGGGCCGAGCATCTGGCGGCGGACCTGATTACGCCGCACTTTACGATCAGCGAATGGGAGGCGGTCGGAAGGCGTCTGCGCCGCAACTATCTATGGATTTTCATGCTGCTCGCCGTGAGCTGGAACCTGAAAGTTTACCTGCACCCGCGCCCCGCCCTTTCGTTCGACGAGTTCCTGGTGCGCGCCGCGGTCGGAGGCGTCCCCGGCTCCGTCATCTTCTTGCTCGGGGTCGTCTTCAACCTGGGCATCTTTATTTTCGCCATCGCTACGGTGCGGCTGCGCGAAGCCACCGGCGAGGTGCTCCCGCGCCACGAGTTCTCTCTGCGCAGCTTCACGCGTATTCCAGGCATCACGCGAGTCGCCGCGAGCGCGCGCAGCGCCGCCACGCGACGTGCACGCCGTGCGCGCCAGCGCGTCAAAACAACCAGCACCCTCTCCGGCGAATTCAAGCGCATAGACATCTCGGAGACGCCGGACAAGAAGGTGTTTACGGAAGAGACCATCACGAAGTAGGGGACAGGGGTCAGGGGCCGGGGGTCAGTAAGAGCTTTCTCCGGCCCCCGGCCCCTGACCCCTAACCCCTATTTTTATGCTTGAGCTTTCCGGTCAGAAACTCTCACTGGAACAGATTGCCGGGGTCGCGCTTGGGGCTGAGCAGGTCGCGCTGTCGGACGAAGCGCGCGAGCGCGTTCGCGAGTCGCGCCGCGTGGTCGAGCAGATCACGGAGTCCGGCCGCGTCGTCTACGGCGTCAACACAGGATTCGGCAAACTGGCGGACTTCACGATCCCTCCATCGGAGCTGCGCGAGTTGCAGCTCAATCTGGTCCGCAGCCACGCCTGCGGCGTCGGACCTGCGCTCTCCGAAGCAGAGACGCGCGCGATGCTTCTCCTGCGCGCAAACGCCCTGGCGACGGGCTTCAGCGGCGCGCGCCCCCTGATCATCGAGACTTTAATCAGGATGCTCGAAGACGGCGTCCATCCCCTGGTCCCTGAGAAGGGCTCCGTCGGGGCGAGCGGCGATCTGGCCCCCTTAGCGCATCTCGCGCTGACTGTCATCGGCGAAGGCGAAGCGTTCTACAAGGGCGAGCGTCTGGCGAGCCAGGAGGCTTTGAGGCGCGCCGGAATCCTCGCGGTCGAGCTGGAGGCCAAAGAGGGACTCGCGCTTTTGAACGGCACGCAGGCGATGGCTGCGGTCGGCGGCCTCGCCCTTCATCGCGCCGAAGTGCTCACACGCGCGGCGGACGTCGCGGGCGCGATGACCCTGGAAGCTTTGCGCGGCACCCCCGTCGCTTTCGACGAGAGAATCCACGCCGCACGCCCCTTCCCAGGACAGCTCGAAACGGCAGCCCATTTGCGCGAGCTTTTACAGGAGAGCGAGATCAGAGCCTCGCATCTGGAAAACGACCCGCGCGTGCAGGACGCTTACTCGCTGCGCTGCATGCCGCAGGTCCACGGCGCAGTGCGCGGCGCGCTCCGCCACGCGCGCGGGATCGTCGAGACGGAAACGGGCAGCGCGACCGACAATCCGCTCGTCTTCATAGAAAGCGGCGAGGTCCTCTCAGGCGGCAACTTTCACGGCGCGCCCCTGGCGCTCGCCTTCGACTATGCTGCCATCGGCCTGACTGATTTGATGAGCATCACGGAGCGGCGTATTGATCGCCTCGTCAATCCGGACTCCAACGAGGGGCTGCCGCCTTTCCTGACTTCGCGGCCGGGCATCTCCTCCGGCTTCATGATGGCGCAGGTCACAGCCGCGGCGTTGCTGGCGGAAGCGAGAGTGCTCGCGCACCCGGCGAGCATTGATAATGTCCCGACCGACGGCGGCAAGGAAGATCACGTCTCGATGGGTATGACGGCAGCGTGTAAACTGCGCTCAATCGTCGAAAACGCCGAGCACATCGTCGCCATCGAACTGCTCGCGGCCGCTGAAGGTCTCGAATATCGCCAGCCTCTCAAGCCCGGGAAGGGCGTGCGCCGCGCTTTGGAAATCGTGCGCAAGCACGTCCCACGTCTGACGCGCGACCGCTCGCTCGCGCCCGACTTCGAAAAGGTCGCAAGCCTGATACGCGGCCGCGAGTTTGAGATTTAAGCACAGCGCCGCTTCGCGCCTGGATTTTAATATTTTCGACGCTGCTCGCCGCCCGGACAAGGCTCTTTGCTGTCGGATAGAAGCACCTGGCTCAAAATAGGTTTCCGTATCTTAAGTCAGCAACTTTGTAGGAGAGCTGTGTTCGGTCGAGGCAGGCAGCGGAGTCAGGCGGTCAGAGCTTTCAGAACTCTGAAGCATTTTAAATCTGGCAGTGATGAAGCGGGCGACATTGAATCCGATGCTGTCATCCAGTTCACAAAGTTGTTCGGCCAGGACCTTTTGCGAAACTCGACCGAATGTGCGCTGTAGTTCCGCAGCCGCCGCGCTTACTCCTTCCGCGACGACCATTTCAAAATCATTTCCGCCGCGCTCCAATCGCTTCGCAAAATTGAGCAGACTCATGCGCCCTTCATTATGAACCGTCCCGGTCACAACGATGACCAAGTGACGCGCTTCCGTCTCGATCTTCGTATTGATCGCGCGGCGCGCAAAGGCTGGAGTCAAATCCCCGTCCCGCATCACTATCAGGAACATCTCGTCACAGACACGAGCCATTATCCGCGCCTCGCCATCGCCAGCAGGCGGCTCTACGACTATCTCACTTTCCGGAACGCCGAACCCTCTGAGAATGGAGTGGAGACGGTTAACCAGCCACGCCCCATCTTCGAGCAGTGCGGAAGTGAGCCGGGTCGGGGCAAAGGCCTCTTCTATCTTCTCGTCCGCGATGGCCGCGCTGCACACGCTGCACCAGGCATGGCTGATCGTCATCACCGCAAGGGCGTCGGCAGAAGGCAAGCTAAATAAGGTGTGTCCCGTCTTGCGGCAACTGACCAGAACCTCCCGCCGCAGCAATCCGACTTCCAGCAGCTTGTTCGCCGTGAGTTCGGACGGCGCAATCACGTGGTCAGTGGACGGACTTACCGGGAATCCTTCAGCGTATGCTTCCTTGGCGCGGCGTAGGAATACTCTAGTGTAATCATCGTCCAGCACTTCGGCGGCGCGGATGCGCTCCACGTCGTTTTCTCTACATACAGTTGTAGATAAAGAGTCAACATCTTGTCTGGCGACAAAGCGCAAAAATCCCTGGTGGACAAAAGACCCACTCTGCCGCCAGGCCGGCAACTTCGTCGCAACATCTTCGCTCCCCTCAAAGTGCTCTTCACCCGCGTCTGCCAGGCAGCGGCTGATTGTCTGACAAAAGGTATCCAGCTTCCGGAGCGGCTCCTTTGTTTGCGTTTCGTAAACCACACCGGCGCGCATTCCAACGAGAGGGGACGCCAGGTCTCCGAAGAGAAGGAAAAAGATATGATCTGTGAAGCAGAAGAGGTCGCCCTGAACATACAGATTCTGCCCCTCTGAGTTCATTAGCGTACTGATGAGGTGCTCCATCTCTTCGACCTGATCCGGGTTCGGCATCACCTGTTTGTAGCAACTCAGGCGCGTCGAGCGAATCAGCGGAACGAAGTTTCTCTCCTGCAACTTTACCAGCAGGCGAAGGCGCTCCGCGTCGTTCAGGCTCTGCTCCAAAATCCTACTAGCGAGGAATAGCATTTCCTTAATCTCCCAAAGGTGGCCGCCGACCCGGCCTTGGTTTCACACCACAATCTGTCCGTCAGTCTGGCGAATTGATCTTGATCGTCTCGGTTCCCTGGCCCGAGGCGGTCGCCGAGTAACGGCGTGTGCGCGCGATCCTGAGTGCGAGCGCTTCGTAAGCTTCCAATCCAGGACGACGTTCGACGACTGTGGCCTTTGTGACGTGTCCCTTCTCAACATGCACGGTTACCATTATCGTCTGCGCGTTTGCGCCGGGATTCGCGCTTTTATCTGCGACCGCCTCACTCTTTTTGTTCATCTCCGAGAGCGCAGCAGAGATGTCCCTTCTAATCAGCCAACGCGTTATCGCGGCCACCGTTATTAAGCTGACCAGCAGCGAGATGATCGCACTGGCAATTAATACTCGCCGGTTGCGGCGACGGCTCGCACGCTCCATCGGCGAAGGCGGTAAAGCCAAGACTTCCTTCGCCGCCGGTAATGCCTCCTGGTCCGCGTCTAGAATCGTCACGGGCGCGGGCGGCGCAACATGTGAAAACGCTCCGCCGTTTCCCGGCGCAACTTCAACATCTACTGTGTTCTCTTCCCAGCAACCTAATAACTCTAAAATGACTTTCTGTGATGATTCGTTAATGGAACGGCGGGAGGGCTGAATCAGAGGGTTGAAGTTGAAGGAAGCGTTGGGCTGAGAGAGCGCGACCAGGATGGCCTGCAAACCACCCAGGCTATTAAGTTGCGCGTCAACCAAATCTCCTTCCGCAAAATAAATGGAACAAGGGCTGATCGCATATTCGATTAAAAGACGCCCGGTCTTGCGCTGGCGGCGCAAGATGCTTATCAGGTCCGCCAAAGGGTACTCGTTTAAGTGACCCGTCAGCGCTATAAAACTTGTGCTTTGCATTTCGGTTCCTCTTCAGCCCTTGAGCAGCACTCTGATGTCACGCTCGCTGACAATCTTCCACCCCGTATCGGTGAGTTGCCATCGTAGTTGCTGAAAGACTTTGCCGCGATGACTCCGCCCGTTTACTTTCATGACATATTCCTTGTTGAAGTGCATGGTGGCCGTGCGCCCGTCGCCGCTCATGGTGATCTCAGGGGCGTCCGTCCTCACTTCGATTGCCTCGGCGCGCTGGAACAACCGTGCTCGATCCGCGCGCACCACCTCCTGAGGAACATTTCGAGCGCGATAGAACGCATCCATCTTCGAATGATAGAATTTCATCAACCCCTCAAGGTCGCGCGCGTTGGTGGCGGATACCCACCCATCGAAAGCACTGCGCAGAGATGTGAAATCCCCTTGAGCGTCCTGCCCTCCGAAAGGGCCGTCGGTCTGTGACGGGCTTGATTTAACTATGTCGTCAATGGTTTGGTCGAAATAATAGGTGATAATCCTGTAGGTTACTTCCGTCGGCTGTTGAGTCACCTTGCCGCCCTCATAGACGAGGGTGGAGGTCATCATCTTGACCCAGTTCCCGACGTCGTCATATTCGTATGAGTAAACTTCCTTCCTCAAGATCTCATGATTATTGCCGCGCAACGTCATCTCGCTGACATTGCCTTTATCATCGTGCGCGTACTCCTCTTCTCCCGCCTGCGGATTGAGAGAGACGAGATAATACGAGCTATCAATTCTCTGCCCCTGACGGTCGTAGCTAGTTAACTCCAATAACTCACGGGGCCCCTCGATCAGCTTGCCGGATTTGAAGGCGAGTTTTGCCGTCTCTGTGCGTACTCGATTGACGGGGCCGCTCAGACCATCGTTATCTTTGTCACTGCCCAGCGGTGCGATCGAGGAGGCTGAGCTGGGGGCTTCCGTGCTCTGTTCTCTCCAGGCAAAAGAGATGGAATAGCCGACCGCGAATCCGAGACAGATTAAAAGAAGGATGCCGAGCACTCCAAGTGTGTAATTTTTGCGGGACATCAATCGGCTCCCTGAAGATCAACAGCCTGGATTATGCTGCGTATTATTCCGCTCTGACCATTTGTCGGGAGAATAAAAGCTGCTTATGAAAACCCTGCTTTAGGGACTTAACGCATGCGGGGGCGGTCGCGCAACCTAAAGCACAATGGGCGGCGACGCTTCTTATGCCTAAATATCAGGTCAACCGGAAGGTGAATATACAACATTTTGTGGTGAACTCAGTAGCCAAATCTCCGCCTTTTTGTTCTTATTCCTCAAACCGAGCGGCGAATAGCCGCCGTCGGGTTATTCAAATTCGAGATGCGCCGCCCCTGGTCTCCGGCCTTATGTAACGATTGCACAATCAGTCGGCGATCACGCTGTTGACAAATCAGGCGGCCCGGTTTACAACAACCCGTCAAAGTTTTTTGGTCCAATGCAGGAGATGAGCTCACTCACACGCGGCGGCGTCCCCTGTGCTTAACGACTCGGCCACGCCCGGCAAGCTCATCGAATGCTCACTTACAGGTAACGGCTAGGCTGCTAGCCACAAACGAAATTCCACTCGAACGCTCACTCGCACGTTCTTCACAATAGGAGAAGACTATGTTCCCCCGATGCCGATCTCTCAAGACGTATCTTGCTCTGGGCGCCTTATTGACGGCGCTCGCCCTCAGCGCGGCCCCGATGAAAACCACCGCCTCTCCTCCAGACCGCCCCTTCGGCGATGTGCAGATTCTGGCGACAGTGCCCTTCCCTCCGGGTTTTCCCGAAGGCATCGCGGTCAGAGGCACCAAGGTGTACGTGGCCGGGCCCGCCAGTTTTGACACCGCGGGCACGCCGCCGTCGAAAGTCTTTGCCTTCAACACGGACACCGGAGAGCTGGTGGAGACTTACACCATCCAGGGAGAACAGCTCCAGTTTCCGCACGCTAACTCCTGCATCGCTTTTGACGGGGAGGGCTATCTCTACGTCGTCAATCTTCAACTCGGCATCGTGCGGATAGATACGGGCAGCGGGCAGCAGCAGATTTACGCCAGCCCCTTGCCGGACCTACAGCCCTGCGCCAGCTCGTCCGCGCCCTGCTCGCCGACGGTCCTTGATTCGCCACCGTTGCCGAACGATATAGCCTTTGACGCGGCGGGCAATCTGTACGAGACGGACTCCTTTCAGGCGACCATCTGGCGCATCCCGCCGGGCGGCGGCCAGCCTCAGATCTGGTTTCAGCACAGCAGTCTGGACACCCCGTTCGGCGTCAACGGCATTCGCCTGAGTCCCGACCAGACGAAAATCTATTTCGCGCTGACCGCCGAAGGCATCGGTCAATTCGGAAACTTTCTGGGAGGACGAATCTACACGTTGCCGCTGGTGGCCGCGCCGACCGCTGCCGACCTGCAAATCTTTCATCAATACAACGGCGACGCGCCCGACGGGATAGCGTTCGGCAGGTCCGGCAAGCTTTACGTCGCGCTCGCCGCGCCCTTCAACTCTGGCATCTCGATCCTGCGCCCCGACGGCACGGAAGAGACACGGCTCAGCAATCCTATGGGAAGCCCGATCTTCCCCTACGATTCGCCGGCCAACATCGCCTTTAACAAACACGGCTCGGCGCTCGTGACCAACCACGCCTTCGCGACCATGATCCCCTCGAATTTCACAGTGCTGGATGTCTTCGTTGACGACAAAGAATCCCCGCTGGTGAAACCCTAGTCTCCATAGCGCGGCCAGGGGCCGCCCGCCTTCAAGGCATTAACCGTAAAGAGCGTGAGGGACTATTTCCCTCACGCTCTTTACGCTGCTGAAGTGGCGAACTCGCTATAGGGGCGCTCGCGCTTTGGCCTCTTTTCTGTTATTAGATTAGCGAATTCAAAGAATCCGCCTTGAGTCAGAGAGTTCCTGCCCGCCGGGTCAGAATCGCCTCGCGACAAAAGGCTATACACTTACTGGAGAAACTATGTCAGACATTTTAGATGACCGTCGAAAGGGGCTGGAGGAGGAATATTTCAGACGCCAGGAGCGCGAGGCGATTGAGAAGCTGCGCGCGAAGATGTCCGCCGAAGAGAAGGCGAAGGCGGAAGCGGCAGCCGCGCTGCACTGTCCGAAATGTGATGGCAAACTCGAACCAGTCGTCTTCGAGGGCGTGGAGGTTGACGTCTGTAGCGGTTGCGGCGGCGCATGGCTCGACGCAGGCGAGCTTGAGCAGCTATCGAAGCGTGGGTCCGGCGGCTGGTTGAGCCGTCTGTGGAAAAGCGATGACAGGGAGTGAGCCGTTTTGAGTTCGAGAACGATTCGCGCGCCGCGCGGCGCGAAACTTAATTGCAAGGGCTGGCATCAGGAGGCCGCCTTGCGCTGCCTGATGAATAACCTGGACCCGGAGGTCGCCGAGCGGCCCGAAGATCTGGTCGTTTATGGCGGGCGCGGCAAGGCCGCGCGCAACTGGGCCGCGTTCGACGCGATTGTGCGCGAGCTGCAAGAGCTTGAGGCGGAAGAGACGCTGCTCGTTCAGTCAGGCAAACCCGTCGCGGTTTTTCGCACGCACGAGTACGCGCCGCGTGTCCTGATCGCCAACTCGAATCTGGTCGGAGCCTGGGCGAACTGGGAGAACTTCCACGAGCTTGAGCGCCGCGGCCTGATGATGTACGGGCAGATGACCGCTGGCAGCTGGATTTACATCGGGACGCAGGGCATCGTGCAGGGCACGTTCGAGACCTTCGCGGCGATGGCCGACAAGCATTTCGGCGGAAGCCTCGCGGGCAAACTAGTCGTCTCGGGCGGGATGGGCGGGATGGGCGGAGCGCAGCCGCTCGCGGCCACCTTAAACGGCGCGGTCTTTCTGGGCATTGACGTTGACCGCTCGCGCATCGAGCGGCGCGTGCGCACGGGCTACTGCGACCGCCTCGCGCTCGATCTGGATGAAGCATTGCGTATCTGTGAAGACGCGCGTGAGCAGCAGCGCGCAATCTCAATCGGGCTGGTCGGCAACTGCGCCGAAGTTCTGCCTGAGCTTGTGCGTCGCGGCATCCGTATTGACGCCGTTACGGACCAGACGAGCGCGCACGACCCTTTGAACGGCTACGTGCCCGAAGGACTGGATTTAGAAGAAGCGGAGGAACTGCGCCGCACAGACCCGAACGGCTACGTTGAGCAAGCGCGTACATCAATGGCGCGGCACGTCGAAGCGATGCTCGATTTGAAACGCGCGGGCGCGGTCGCTTTCGATTACGGCAACAACATACGCAAGCAGGCATTCGACGCCGGCTGTACGGACGCTTTCGAGATTCCAGGCTTCGTGCCCGAATACATTCGCCCGCTTTTCTGCGAAGGCAAAGGACCGTTTCGCTGGGTCGCGCTCTCGGGCGCGGCAGAGGACATACGCAAGACGGACGATCTAGCGCTTGAGCTCTTCCCGGAAGATAAGACCCTGAGCCGCTGGCTGACGCTGGCCCGTGACCGCGTGCAGTTTCAGGGATTGCCCGCGCGCATCTGCTGGCTGGGCTACGGCGAGCGCGCCGTCATGGGCGAGGCCATTAACGATCTGGTTAAGAGCGGCGAATTGAAAGCGCCCGTAGCGATTGGGCGGGACCATCTCGACACCGGAAGCGTCGCTTCGCCTTTCCGCGAGACGGAAGGGATGCTGGACGGCTCGGACGCCATCGCGGACTGGCCTATTCTGAACGCGCTTCTGAATACAGCGAGCGGCGCGAGCTGGGTCTCTTTTCATCACGGCGGGGGCGTCGGCATCGGTTATTCACTACACGCCGGCCAGGTGTCAGTCGCCGACGGCACGGACGAAGGGGCGCGTCGCCTCAACCGCGTGCTTACGAACGACCCCGGCCTTGGTGTGGCGCGCCATGTTGACGCCGGATACGAGGAAGCAATCGAGACGGCGCGTGAGAAAGGTGTTAATATTCCGATGCTCAACTCGTCTGGTATAGAGTCAGGTGAATAGTAAAACCAATCATACAAAGGTGATGATAAGCGCGAATTTCAAGCCTCACTTGCTGATGCCTTATAAGGATGAGCGCCCAGCAGCCTATGCCGACCGCGTCGGACATTCACTTGCCGCATTTACCGCACCTGAACACAAGAAACGTTTTGGTCAATATCTCACGCCTCTTGGTATCGCTGATTTCATGGCCCGGATTTGCACATTGTCCACGAGCCCAGTGCGCGTCCTCGATCCTGGCGCGGGAGTGGGTATTTTGTCCTGCGCTCTATTCGAAGCATTAGCTAAGCGCCGAACCGACTCCCTCGAAATTCAACTGGATGCTTATGAGCACGACGCCCAACTATTGTTTTATCTTGAATCTTGTTTGGAATATGCCAGACAGTGGCTTCTGACGCGGGGGATTCGGCTGAAGTACAAAATTTATCCCGAAGACTTTGTGCTGAGACACGCACAAACTCTTGACAACCCTCCGCGCCTTTTCCCCGCCGAAGATACAGAAAGAAGCAAATACGACGTTGTCATCTCGAACCCCCCTTACTTCAAGATTCCAAAGTCCGATCCCCGCGCCCAAGCAGCAGCAGCCGTTGTGCACGGGCAGCCAAACATCTATGCCCTATTCATGGCTGTTTCGGCTTCATTGCTGAAGCCAGGGGGAGAGCTCATTTTCATTGTACCCCGCTCATTTGCCGCCGGACCTTATTTCTATCTTTTCCGAGAGCGCTTCTTTGCAATGATGCAACCGAAGGCAATACATCTCTTCGGCTCGCGGAGCGATGCATTCGGGCGCGACGAGATTCTACAGGAGAATATCATCCTGCTAACACGGCGCGCCGATGGTTGGTTTACACTCCCTGATGAAGGGAAGGTGGAAATCTCATTCAGCGAAGGGGTGAGGGATTTACAGGCAAGAAGAGTTCGCTCATTAACCACCTCAGAGGTCCTAGACGTTCGCACCCGAGATAAAATACTACGAATACCCGTCGCTCTCGAAGACGAAGACATTTCTCGTTTAGTGCGCTCCTGGACTGGGAGTCTTCATGCTTACGGAATGGATATTTCAACAGGCCCTGTCGTTCCCTTTAGAGCAGTTGCTGCTCTCTCCAAAAGCGGGGAAGTCCCAGGGACACACGCCCCTCTACTGTGGATGCAAAACATAATACCAATGGGCGTCAAGTGGCCGGTCAATATTAAAGACAAAGAGCAGTATATCGAAATCAATGAGCGTTCTTTGCCATTGCTCGTTCCTAATAGGAATTACATACTCATGAGACGATTCAGCGCCAAGGAAGCCGCACGACGCCTTATTGCAGCACCTCTCCTTGCAGGGGATTTAGGCTCGTCGCTCATCGGACTGGAGAATCATCTCAACTATGTTCATCGGCGTGGCGGCTCCTTATCTGAAGAAGAAATCTATGGATTAGCCGCCTTGTTTAATAGCTCGGTGATTGACACATACTTTCGGACCTTCAGCGGTAACACGCAGGTAAGCGCAACAGAGATAAGGGCAATGCCCCTTCCATCGCTAGAATTAATTAAAGAGATCGGCAAGCGTGTAATGCTTTTCAAGCAAGATGCAGAAAAGATTGAAGCTGTCGTTGCGGATTTGATACCCATTGACAGCCACCCCAATCCCCGGAATGCAAATGCCTAAGATTGAAGAGGCTAAATACATTGGAAACTAAAATTATTGATGTTTTGCGCGTCTCTTAAAGACATGCAAAAAGAACACCTTAAACTGAGCCAAGCTGACCAAGACTTTTTAATGTCAATCGTCTCTCGTGGTCAAACATCTGCCAGAGTCTTCAA
>DASVXV010000083.1:0-11564 GCA_036392495.1 Pyrinomonadaceae bacterium
GGAACTCTTGCACGAGATAGGCCATCAATTCGGTGCCAGCCATACCTTCAACGGCACAACCGCAAACTGCTCTAGCGCGCGCGTGGCTTCTACGGCTTATGAGCCGGGAACAGGTTCAACCATCATGGGCTATCGCGGAACAGTGGCGACCGGAATGCCCTATCTGGAGCTTTGCTCTGACGAAGACCTCCGCTCGACCGATCTCTATTTCCATAACGCAAGCATTGAGCAGATCGTAAACTATACGACTACGGGCGACGGCAGTAGCTGCGCCACGCAAATAGAGACCGGCAACAATCCACCAGCGGTCAGCGCCGGGCCCAGCTACACTATTCCGCAAGGTACGCCTTTCATCTTAACGGCGACGGGCAGCGACCCCGACGGCGATGCGCTCACTTATTGCTGGGAGGAATATGACCTGGGCACGGCCGCGCCGCCCAATACGGATAATGGCAACAGGCCCATCTTCCGTTCTTTCGCCCCGACGTCTCATCCTGCGCGAACATTCCCGCAGTTGTCAGACATCCTTTCGGGCACTCAGACCTTCGGCGAATCGCTGCCGACGACAACTCGCACGATGAACTTCCGCGTGGCAGTGCGTGACAATCGCTCCGGTGGCGGAGGCGTGACAAACGGCGCGACACAGGTCAACGTGCATGCCGGCAGCGGGCCATTCACCGTTACCCAGCCGACAGTTTCTACAACCTGGACCGCAGGTTCAACGCAGACAGTGACGTGGGATGTGGCTCAGACGTCGAGCGCGCCTGTTAACTGTGCCAACGTGCGAATTTTACTCTCAACCGATGGAGGAAATAATTTCCCGACTATCCTCAAATCAAGCACGCCCAATAACGGCACGGCCCAGATTACCGTTCCGCAGACGCACACTTCCACAGCTCGCGTTAAAATCGAGGCCATCGGCAACATCTTCTTTAACATCTCGCGCTCTAACTTCACGATCAACCCGTCCCAGGGCACAAGCCCGCCGGCGCTGCTGACTGAAGAGAACACAAACCGCGCAATCGCGCTCGACTCAGTGACATTTATGCGCGATCCCTTTCCGCTCACGACGGTCCACAACTTCAGCGCGGACCAGCGCACTCGCGTCGCGCTTTTCGCAGTTAATCTGGACCTGATGGTCGGAGAAGAGACCTCAGCCGTAACCGCCCAGGCAGAAGATGCAGGACACAGGAATTACCCGCTCCAGGTTGAATACGTCGGTAAAGTCCCGGCTTTCGATTGGCTGTCACAGATAGTCGTCAGGTTGCCGGACGCAATCACAGGCGAGGTCTGGATCAGCATCAATCTGCACGGGGCCACCAGTAACAAGGTCCTGATTAACATTAAATGAACGGAGAATAATTTATTGAAGATAGTTTTCAGCCCCGGTAGGGGCGACCGTCTAAAGCCCAGGGCGCGAGCCCTAGGTCACCAGCAGGAAGAAAAACAAAAGCCCATGCGAATGGGCGACAGCCCGCGAACGCATGCATGCAATTCAAGGGCTGTCGCCCGGCTGGCGCGGGCTTGCATTTCAAATCGGCGCTGTGACCCAGGGCTGACGCCCTGGGCTTTATTCTGCCGCCCCTCCGGGGCTCATTACATTTTGGCTTGTGGATTCCAGGGGCTCACGCCCCTGGCTATAATCTTTCGCCCCTATCGGGGCTGAAAATCACCTCCGGTTAAACGAAAAAGATTGAACGCTATCGTTTCAATATTTCTACAATACGTTGGCTGATGCCTTCCGCACTGAGGCCCGCGCGATCAAGCAAATAAGACTGGCTGCCAATCATGCTGCCCGCCTCGACTGAAATATTGAAGGCGAGAAAGGCGCATTTGAGGCTCTGCTCGGCCAGGCAGCGAGCAATGGCATCAGAGAGACCGCCAATCTCGCCGTGCTCCTCTATAGCGCAGAGAAGGCGCGTCGAGCGCGCTGCATCAGACACCGCCTGCACATCCAGGGGCTTCAACGTATGCATGCTCAGAACACGCGCAGAGATTTTTTGGGCGGATAAGAGTTCGGCTGCCTCCAATGTGTTTTTCAGCATCCCGCCGGTGCTAATCAGAGTCACATCGCTTCCGTCGCGCGCCACCAAGCCCTTGCCGATTCGGAAATGAGGCGGAGTCAAATGCACAATGGGCTCGCCGGCCTTCCCCAAACGCAGGTAACAGGGTCCGGGCCACTCTGCCACGGCCTTTGTCGCTTGACGCGCTTCGACCGGATCGCCAGGGGCGATGACCGTCATGCCCGGCAGAGACCTCATCACGGCCAGGTCCTCAAGGGCATGGTGCGTGTAGCCAGCCGGTCCGTAAGCGAAGCCGCCGCCCACCGCGACGATTTTGACATTGAGATTGTGGTAGCAAACGTCGTTGCGAATCTGCTCCAGGCAGCGCATGACGGGGAAGTTGGCGATTGAGTAAGCGTAAACGATGCGCCCGCTCATCGCGAGGCCCGAGGCGACGCCGATCAGGTTCTGCTCAGCCACGCCGACATTCAGAAAGCGTTTGGGGAATTTTTGGGCGAATCTTTCGAGGACCGAATAGCCCAGATCGCCCGTGAGCAGCCAGATGCGCTCGTCCACTTCGGCCGCTTCGACGAGAGCCTCTATGAAGGCCGTCCTCAACGAGCTTCTCCTAATTCGGCCAGAGCCTCTGTCAGTTGCTCGTCGTCTGGCGATTTGTAATGCCACGCGAGCTGGTTCTCCATAAAGCTCACGCCCTTGCCTTTCACCGTATGGGCGATAACGACCGTCGGCTTACCCGCCTCGACCGATTCCTGAGAGAGAGCGTCAATTATCTGATCGTAATCGTGCCCGTCAATCTCGCGCACGGTCCAGCCGAAAGCCCGCCACTTGTCCGCCAGAGGCTCAAGATTAAGGACCTCGCGGACGCTCCCGAAGCTCTGGATTTTGTTGTAGTCCACGATGGCTATCAGATTATCCAGGCCGTGATGCGGGGCGAAAAGAATCGCCTCCCAGGTGGAGCCTTCGTCCAATTCGCCGTCGCTTAACATGACGAAGACGCGGAAAGGTTCCCCGCCGCGCCTGGCCGCCAGAGCCATCCCGCACCCGATGGCGAGACCGTGGCCGAGCGAGCCAGTGGAGGCTTCGACGCCGGGCACACCTTTATGTGTGACGTGGCCCCCGAGGCGCGCCCCGTCCTCGCAATAAGTCTCAAGCCAGGCCGATGGAAAGAAGCCGCGCGCGGCCAGGACCGCATAGACTATCGCCGCGCCGTGCCCCTTGCTCATGATGAACCGGTCGCGCTCGGGCCAGTCGGTCCTCGCCGGATCAACTTTCAAGACGCGCCCGTAGAGGACGGCCAGGATGTCCGCCATACTCAGGCAGGTTCCGACGTGCGAGGCGCGCGACTTGTGAACCATGCGGAGCGTCAGCGCGCGAATAGTCTTTCCCAACTCTTTCAGCGAACTGTCGTTCATCGCCCCGCTCCGATTGCGTTTCTGTTCCATTCAATTGTCCGCCTCAGCCCCTCGTCCAGGCTCGTCTGAGGAGCCCAGCCCACGGCCTCGCGAATCTTCGTAATGTCGGCTTCCAGATGCATGATCTGGTCCGCAGGTGCGGCCACCTCTCCGAATTTCAACGATGCCGCAGGGTCAATGATATTCCGAATCCGCTCGACGATGCTACGAACCGTTTGTGCACGGCCCGAGCTGAGGTTGAAAACACCTTGCGCCGTTGGCGCGAGAGCGGACCTGTAGATAGCATCGGCCGCGTCCTCGACATAAAGATAGTCCCACTGCTGCTCGCCGTGGGTGAGTGAGGGTCGCTCGCCTCGGAGCAGTTTGCGAATCACTGTCGGAATCAAGTGCCTCTCATCATCCTTCGGGCCGTAGGTCGCCAGCAACCTGAACCAGACGTAGCGAAGGCCCGCCAGCTCGCAGAGTTTTTTGGTCATCAAACCGACGCATAGCTTGCCGACGCCGTAAGCTGTCTGCGGGCGGACCGGCGTCTCTTCCGTCAGAATGCCTTCGGATGGGCCGTACTCCGCCTGCGAGCCCGTTCCGACCCAGAGCTTGCACCCGGCCGCGCGAACCACCTCAAACAGGTCCAGGCTTCCCGCAACATTTTTCGTGAGTTGTTCCGGGTCATTCTTAAAGCCGCTCGTGACGCCCTGCCAGGCCAGATGAAAGACCGCCTCGGGTCTCGCACGTGTAATGGCCGGAGCGACGTCTCCGACATCCGACAAATCCGCCCGGATGAGGTTGACCCGATTAATCACGTCTTCGAGTCGCCACAGGTCGCTTTGCGGCCTGACGAGGACGGACACTTCCGCCCCTTTCCTGACCAGCCGCTCCGTCAGGTAAGAGCCGAGATGCCCGGAAGCGCCCGTGACCAGACAGCGCATACTACCTCCTGGCCATCCGGCGCAAAGTGTCAAGGACGAAGCCGAGCATCTCTACAGTCAGTCCAGGCCACACGCCCATCCACAAAGAATTGTTCATAACGAAATCGGAATTGGCGAGGTCGCCGATTTTCCTGTGGCGAACATTTTTGTAAGCGGGTTGGCGCAAGAGATTGCCGCCGAAGATTAAGCGCGTGGCGATCTTGTACTCTTCAAGGTAGCGCAAGAGCTCATCGCGCGAAAACGGCGCGCTCTCGCGCACAGAGAGCGGGAACCCGAACCAGCTCGGCTCTGCATTCGGAGTCGCCTGCGGGAGAATGAAAAACTCTTCGAGCTCGCGCAAGCCCTCATACAGGAATCGGAAATTGGCGAGGCGCTTTTCGATGAAGCCTGGCAGTTTTCCGAGTTGCGCCACGCCGACAGCCGCCTGCATGTCTGTGAGCTTCAAATTGTAGCCGATGTGCGAGTAGGTGTATTTGTGGTCGTAGCCGAAGGGGAGATCGCCCAACTGCCATTCGAAACGTTTGCCGCAAGTGTTCGACACGCCCGGAACGCACCAGCAATCTCGCCCCCAGTCGCGGAATGATTCGACCAGAGTTTTCAGCGCGGGCCGGTTCGTCAAAACGCAGCCGCCCTCGCCCATGGTGATGTGATGAGCCGGGTAGAAACTAACGGTCGCCAGGTCGCCGAACGTGCCGACGTGACGGCCGGCGTAAGTCGCCCCAACCGCATCGCAGCAATCCTCTATCAGCCAGAGATTGTGCTTTCGGACGAACTCCGTGACTCGCCCCAGATCGAACGGATTGCCGAGCGTGTGCGCGAGCATGACGGCGCGCGTGCGCTCGCTTCTTGCCTCTTCGAGCTGCTGTGCGTCCACGTTGTACGTCGGAATCTCGATGTCCAGAAAAACGGGCACAAGGCCGTTCTGAATAATCGGATTGACGGTGGTCGGAAAACCCGAAGCTACGGTGATGACTTCATCGCCCGCGCGCAAAGCTCTCTCTTTAAGTGCGGGCGACGTGAGGCAGGTCAGAGCGAGCAGATTGGCCGAAGAGCCCGAGTTGGTCAGCATCGCGTGGCGAAGCCCGAAAAGGCGCGCAAACTCGTCCTCAAATTTCGCGGCATAGCGCCCGGTGGTCAGCCAGAAATCGAGCCCGGCATCAACCAGCAATCGAATCTCCGCCGCGTCAAAGACTTTGCCGGAAATGGGCACGGGCGTCTCGCCCGGAACGAAAGCACGCTCCGGGAAAGCAGCAGCGTAATACTCGGAGATCATCTCCAGGATTCGCGCGCGCAGCTCATCGCCTCTGTCAGTCATTAAGTGAGGAGCATACTGCATGGCGAGGATGGGCTGCAAACATGCGTTTATGTAAGTCGCCAGCGCCGGAGGCGCGACATACCAGTAGCCCACGACGTAAGTCGTGGGACCAAGTACTAACCAAGATAAAGAAGCCCCGTAGGGGCGACATAAATCCAGGCTGGGAAGACTCAAGATTGAATCTATGTCGCCCCTACGGGGCTTCTTTATTGTGTGTGCACTGTTCCCACGACTCGCGTCGTGGGCTAAATTCTGTCGCGCCTCCGGCGCTTTGGCTCATCCTTCCCCTCAAGGGATTCCTTATAAACCTCCAGAGTCGCCCGCGCAGTCTTCTCCCAACTGAACTCGGCTGCGCGCCTTTGACCGGCAGACGAAAGCCGCTGCCGCGCGCTTTCATCACTGAGCAACTCAACGATGCTGCGCGCAAGCTCATATATGTCCGTCGGAGGAACGAGGCGCGCCGCCTCTGTCCCGACAGTTTCGGTGATGCTCGGAATCCGGCTTGTGATGACGGGCGCGCCGCAAGCCATCGCTTCGAGTGGCGGTAGGCCGAAGCCCTCATACAGAGAGGGATAGACGAACGCGCTGCACGATGAATAGAGCGCGCAAAGCTCCTGGTCCGTGAGATAGCCTGTGAAGCGCAAGCGGTCCTCCAGGCCGGACTTTTTGACCTGAGAGAACAACTCGCCCGTCAACCATCCTTCGCGTCCCGCGATGACGAGTTGGGGGCGGCGCGCGGTCGAGCGCGAAATCTCTTCAAAGGCGCGAATCAGCGTCGGCAGATTCTTGCGCGGCTCAATCGTCCCGACGAAGAGTATGAACTCGTCTTCGACCTTGAGCCGCCGCCTCAGCTCAACGGTCTCCGCGACTGGAACGGGACGGAAAACTTCGCGCGGGGCTTCCGGGATAGCGACGATCTTCGAAGGCTTGATGCGCAGGACTTCCGAGACCTCGCGACGGACGCTCTCTGAAGGGGTGATGATGCGCGTCGCGCTGCGCGCCATGATGGGCAGGCGGCGACGCCCGCGCCGCACGAGCCGCTCTTCATGAGTTTCTGGATGCAGCAGCAATGAGAGGTCGTGAATCGTCAGAATCGTCCGCCCTGCGCTCCACAAAGGCACTTCGTAGTTCGTGCCATGAAAGAGATCGAATGCCGATTGCCTGGCGTAGAGGGGCAGGCCGACTGCGAACCATCGTCGCCTGAGCGGGCCCACCGTGGTGTGGACCGCGCGTAGATTGTCCGGGAAATTCTCTGCGGCTGAAGCCTGGATTGACGGGTCGAGCGGAAAAGGCGTGATTAACTCGAATTCGTCCGCAGGCGCGGCGAGCGCCAGATGACGGGCCAGCTCGAAAGTGTAGTGGCCGACGCCTGAGCGTGGTGTTGCGAGCGGGATGGCGTCGAGTCCTACACGCATGAAATAGTGGTCAGTGGTCAGTGGTCGGTGGTCAGTGAGAGCCTTCAACTGACCACCGACCACTGACCACTGACCACTCTTCGTCGGTCTAGTTGATCCGGATACGCGGGGCCGTGTCCGCCGCGCGGCTGGAGAAAGTTAACCCGCTGTTTGTGATCGTGACGATCACGGGCACGTCGCCTGCCCCTGCGAGCGACGCGGGCAGCGTAACGTCAATCTGATCCACGCCCGGTCCGTCGGTCGGCGCGATCTTGATGGGGCTTGTCGCAGCCGTTGTGCCGACGATATCCGTCGTCCCGATACGAACCGTGACCTGCGACGCATCAGTGATACGGCGCACGCCTGTCACGAAGAATCGCAAGATAGTGGCTTCGGTAACAGTCTGCCCGGACGAGTTCACATAAGTGGTCGTCACATTAAACGGTTCGGGCGAGCCCGCGCTCAAAGGATTCGTGACGTTGAGCGCGCTGGCGCGGTTTGAGCCGAAGGAATTTGTGACCGTGAAAATGTCCGGCTGCGCGATTGAAATTTGAATCGTCGAGCGGATCGTCGTGCCGTTGTTGTTGATGACGACCGCGTACGTGTTAGTGCCCGTAGTCGGCGCCAGGCCGGGCGGAACGACGAAGTTGATCTGGCCCGGGTTGACGAAGTAGAGGCCAGCGGCAGCGTTATTGATTGAGACCGAAACGCCGTTGAGCTCTGTGGGCAGCGGCGGACGGCGCTGCGATTCAGAGGCGACGCCGGCAACCTGGCCCGATGGCGCCAGCGCCGTGGCCGAACGAACGATGGCGAGCATGCCCGGCGCGAGCGTCGAGACAGCCGGAGGCGTCGGACTCGTGGCAACGATGGGACGCTCGCTCGCGCCCGTAAAGAACGACAGGGTCGCGCCGGCGGCGTCCGTCCCCTGCCGGCTCAAGAGGTAGAAGGCTTCGGCGTTGCCGTCCGAGTTCAGGCCGCCGAGTTCTGTGCCGACTATGGAGAAAGCGATGCGCCCGCGCGTGTCGCTCGGGAACGGTTGAATCGCAGGTCCAGGGAAAGTCGGCGGAGTCGGCGTATTCGTCAGCCGCGTGAAAGTGATCGTCCCCGAAACCGGCGCCGCGAAGATCTGCGTCGCACCAGACGGGTTCAATCCGCTGGTTGAAGAGGTCGGAGCGGTGCCGTCCGCGTTGAAGTTCAGGCCCGTCGCGAAGACGACCGTCGCGGGCGTCAGGCCCGTGTAGTCCGTGAAAGTGGGAAAACGAAACGCAGACGAGTTGGTCGCGCGCGGGCCGATCTGCGTGAAACTGTTCGTCGAGACGTTGTAGATGAAGACGGTCGTGTTTTGCTGGATCGCGCTGTTGCCCGAAAGATCGGCCAGAGATTCGAGCGCGATGAGATTGCCATCGCGGCTGATGCGGCGTCCGGGCGAAAAGAAGTTCACGCCGACGCCGACGAAGGGCGCGACCGTGCGCGTCACCTGGCGCGTGACGGTCGCGGTCGTCCCGCTGAAGCTGCCCAGATAAACCTCTGCGTTACCGTCCGCATTATTGGTTGACCCGCCCGCGGAGATATTCGCGTTCGAGATAAAGGCCACCACAGAGCCGTCGCCCGACAACGACGGGTTCTCATTGAACTCGAATTGTCCGGTCGTGTTGGTCAACTGGACGACTGTGCCCGTGAGCGGCGAGGCCGTGGCCCTCCTGAAAAGGAAGATTTCGGGATTGCCGTCCGTGTTAGTGCCCGTCAGGTTGCGCGTCGAGACGAAAGCGGCAACGGCAGTGTTGTCGCTGCTGGACGGGTCGCGATTGTCGAAGGCGACGAAGGGCGCGCTCGTGGAAGTGCCGGCGACCGGCAGGCGGCTCGCGGCCGTGTTAGTGATCTGCGTGAATTCGCCCGTGCTCAAGTCAACTGGCGCGGGGTCCGCACCATTCGACAGCGTAACGGCGGTGGTTGCCGGAATGAAATAGATATAGATTTCCTGGTTGCCATCCGCAGCCAGCGCTGCGGCGTTGGCGTCGCCGTCAAAGGTGCCCTGGCCTGCGGTCGTCAAAACCGCGTTGGAGCTGAAGACTATCCAGCGCCCGTTGTTGCTGAGGACGGGCCGGTTGTTGCTGACTTCGACTCTGATGTTGCTGAAATCGGTCGGCGTGGTCGAATTGAGCGCCGGATTGGCTGTGTTGACGCGCGCGCTCGTCGTGTTCGTAATCTGGAAGATGCGGCGCTGCGCGTAGTCGAAGAGAAAGATCTCGCGGTTGCCATCGGCGTTGTTGCGCGCGGAAGTCTTTTCCGTGGAGATGTCGCCTGTTGATTCGATGACGACAAAACGCCCGTTGCCGCTCATGTCACCGGCGAAAGATTGGCGACTCGAAGTCGTTATCTGCGTGACGAAAGGGTCGGGGGTAGTTTGGGCCTGCAGGGGTTGGACGGCCGCGCCCAGCAAGAGGACGAACAGGGCGACAGCGCATGGCAAACGAAAAGCGTGCTTCACGTAAAAAGCCTCCGAATTAAAACGCGGACAATAAAAAAGAGTTGCTCACACTGGGGAGCTTTGAGCAGCAAGACGAGCGCAGGTGAAGAACTCACACACACCCGAGCGGTCAAAGACGGTTATTTTAATCGTAAGAGAGGCTTGGCGCAAGGCAGGGAGCAAGAAATTCCAGAGTTTTTAGAGGGCCGGGGGTGCCGTCAGGAGAACATTGAAAAGGCTGAGCGCCTGCGCCGTGAACGCAGCGCCCCCCGCGCGCCCGTCAGGGGACTGCTCGCCGCTGGCCGAATCTACTGTCAGCGCGCCCGGAAGGTATGCGTACTCGCCGGTCCTGGATTGCAGGAGAATGCTGTAATCGCCGAGCGGGGCATCTGCGCCCACCTCTACATCAAAGCTGATGATCGGATGCTCGTAGTTAACCCCCGATTGCAGCGTCAGGCTCGCAGGCTTCACCTTGATGAAAGGCGAGGCGACGCTGATGCCGGCGGACGGGACCTGATCCACACCGGCACCGCCGACGAAGATCGTGTACCGACGGCTGCGAGAGACAGGAACGGCGACGGTCGAAAGCTGCCCGTTGCTTCCGAAGACCTGCGGGTTGAGTGTCGCTGCCCCGCCCCCGATTGTGACGTCATGCAGCGCGGTCTCACCCGCATTCACTTTGAGCTGAGCATGAGTTTCGCCCGCCCGGTCGGCGACGAGACGATACTCACCCGGCGGCAGGCTTTCAATGCGATACGAGCCGTCAGGCAAGCTCGCGCTGCCCGCCACCACTTTGCCGGTCTTAATGTCTTCCGCCCAGACGTGCGCGCCGGAAGCCACAGCCCCTTCGGCGTCGCTGACTCTGCCGCCGATGTTGCCGAAACCTTCTCGCGGTCCGTAGAGGGCGCGCGCGCCCGTGTGGTCATCGTCCGAGAGCGTGCGCGGGCTGAGCGCGGCCTGTTCATAAAGGCCGTTGATTCCCTGTCGCGGCTGCATCGCGGAGCCAGCCTCGCTCGAATGCTCTAGCCCGAGGAAGTGTCCTATCTCGTGCGTGAAAGTCGCTTCGAGATCGTAGGTCTCAGAGGTTCCGTCCGTGGAGAACTGCGTGGCAGGGTTGATGACCACGTCGGCTTCCGCAATGGCGCCCGTCAGAGGGTCGTAGAAGACGCGCGTCCGGCCCGTCCGGTCCGCATTATCAAAGACGGCGCGGTTCTCCGGCGTGTCGGCGATGGTAATCAAACTGACATGGTCGCCCTGGCCGCTCGGGCTGACGGAGAGAGCGTCCGAAGAGACTTCTACAAACTGAATGTTGGCGGCCTCGGACCAGCGCGCGAGCGCCCGGCGCACCGCGCCGAGAACGTCGCTCCCGTGCTTGATGTTTGACGGCGGCGAGTTGAGGGAACTCGAAAGAGCGACTTTGATGGTGGTCGTCGGCCACTTGATCCGAAGCGCTGCGGTGCCATCCGTGTACTGAAGAGTATAAGCGTGCGCCAGCGCCACGCAGCCCAAAATGAAAGCTGCTAAAGTAAAAGTCGTAAAGCTGCGTCGCCTGCTGCCCATATTATCCAAACCCTTTAGAGAACCCGGCTCTTGAAACTCGAATTTTCCGTTTCCGAGGAGAGGCTAAAAGCAAGAGGCAGGCCATAACCCGCGGGCCAGGAATATTCGCAGGCGATGATTACTTACTGTTGAAACTCTAAGTCTTAGGTTTCAGGCCCGACGTGGTTCAGTGAGATTAAACACCGTGGGAATTGTGCGCGATGTGAACTAGAACGGCTCTGGACGTATCAAACGGATTCACTCCATCATTACGGTTTTCATTCTGGCGGCAGGCGAAAAAGCAAAGAGGACGAAGCCCCGTCAGGGGCGAAAGATTTTAGCCCAAGGCGTTAGCCATTAGTATCTACACAAGTCAGAAACCTCCATTTTTCTTAGGATTTCTGACTACTTGGGAAAGTGACCAGAGCGCAGCAAAGATCAGACCTGAATTTGTTCGATCCGTTTTTCCTAAGATTTTTGCAGGTTT
>DASVXV010000084.1:0-16908 GCA_036392495.1 Pyrinomonadaceae bacterium
TGCTGAGCATAAGTCCTTTGTTTGTAACAAAGCATGAGAGACTGCCTCTAAAGATCATGAGCCCCTATGCTCCTTTTAACTCCCACACTTGTTAAGTTTACAGAGATGTGGGTAATGATAAGGGCGCAAGCCCTGGGTTACGGTTAGGAAGAAAAACAAAAGCCCATGAAATGGGCGACAGCGCGTTTGATCTGGCGCTAAAACCGCAGACGGCTGTCGCCCATTTCATGGGCTTCAAAATTTCTTCCCGGCTATCTCCCAGGGCTAACGCCCTGGGCTTTATGCCGTCGCCCATTTCATGGGCTAAATATATGCTGCCATCTGCTCGCGCAGGTTGAAAATATCTGCGGCTCTGGGTGTACTTCACCTCAATAAAATATTTTCTGGTCTCATCTGAATGTAACCCGCTATAGTAACGGGCCTGTCTTCTTCAATCCCTGAAGGTTGATGGCGAACAATGAACACAGGCCCTGAACCTGTTCCACAGGCTACGCCAGCAGAGGATGTGCTTGAGCGCCGCCGTGCGCTCTCGATCAAGCTCGGCAAGTGGGCTCTCATCGTCTCCTCTGCTCTCGTCGTCGCGCTCTTCCCAGTGCCGGAAGGAATCACGCCTCAGGCTTGGCGGCTGCTGGCAATCTTCATCGCGACCATCGTCGGCTCTATCCTGCGGCCCGTGCCGAGCGGCGCGATAGTGTTACTCGGAATCACTGCGATTGCGCTGACCAGGGCGATGCCCATCCAGGTGGCGGAGGGGCTCTCGCCGGTCGAGATCGAGACGCTGCGTTTGAAAGCGACGCTGGCCGGGTACGCTGACCCGGTCGTCTGGCTCGTGCTCGCGGCCTTCTTCATCTCGCGCGGGATGGTGAAGACGGGGCTGGGCCGCCGGATCGCGCTCGCCTTCATACGGGCAATCGGACACCGCTCGTTCGGGCTGGGCGTTGCGCTCTCCTCCACGGACATGCTCCTGGCCTCTGTGGTCCCCTCAAATGCAGCGCGCTCGGGCGGCATCATCTTTCCCGTCGCCAAGAGTCTCGCGGAAGCTTACGAATCAAGGCCGGGGCCGACCGCCCGCAGGCTCGGCGCGTATCTCTCTGTGCTCCTCTACCAGACTGACGTCATCGTCTGCGCGATGTTTCTGACGGGTCAAGCCTCGAACGCCATCATCGCCAAGCTCGCCTACCAGAAGCAGGGCTTTAGTCTGACTTATAACCGCTGGCTCCTGGGCGCGATTGTGCCCGGACTGATCTCGTTCGTAGTCGTACACCTGATTATCTATCGTCTCTTCCCGCCCGAGATCAAGCGCACGCCGGCGGCCGCGGAGTTCGCCACGGCGGAACTGAAACGCATGGGACCGATGACGCGTGCCGAGAAGATGATGCTGATCGTCTTCGCGCTGGTCGCCACCTTGTGGATCATTGGCGACCAGTTGCCCTGGATGACCGGGGAGTGGCTTCCTTCGATTCACTATTCGGTCGTGGCGCTGGTGGGCATCTGCGTGCTGCTCCTGGGCGGCGTGCTGGACTGGGAAGATTTGATTTCGGAGCGCGGGGCCTGGGACGTCTTCATCTGGTATGGCGGGCTGGTGCGGATGGCAGAGGCCTTGGGCGAGACCGGAATTACGAAACGGTTTGCCGATTCGGCGGCGACCTTGACAGTCGGCATGGCCTGGTGGGTGGCTCTAGCGGTCCTGCTCCTAATCTACTTTTACGCCCATTACGGGTTCGCCAGCATCACGGCCCACGTCTCGGCGATGTTCGTTCCCTTCCTGCTCGTGGTCATCAATAGCGGCGCCCCGCCAGTGCTCGCCATCCTCTCGCTCACCTATCTCTCGAACCTGTCCGCCTCGCTCACGCATTACGGAACGACGCCCGCGCCCATCTGGTTTGGCGCGGGCTACGTCAGGCAGCGCACCTGGTGGTGGCTCGGATTCGTGGTCTCCGTCCCGAATATCCTGATCTGGATCGTCGGCGGCTTTCTCTGGTGGAAACTCCTCGGATGGATATGAGGTAATGCAAAATTAAAAATGTAAAATGCAAAAGTGAGGATGAAAAGCTCGCGCCCCTTCACTTTTGCATTTTACATTTTTAATTTTGCATTACTTCGTCGGCCTGTCGGAGGGGGGTTGTTGCGGCAGCGTGATCGTTTGCTGCTGCGGTATCTGCTGCTGCGGCATCGTAATGGCCGGCGGCGGCGGTTCATCCCCGAGCTTGGCTAGCTGGTCCTCATGAATCTTGATTTTGCCTTCGCTCTCCAGGCGCCTCCGGATGGCGATCATGTAGTCCGCGAAAACCAGCCCGCGCCTTTCGTCAAGCGCTCGCTGCATCAACACGTCATGCTGCTGGGCGAATTCGGCCAGATTCGCCTTTTCCTTCTTGGTCGCGCCGACCACGACCCAGCGCTCGCCCATCTTGACGAAATTCACCGCGCCCTCATCCATGTTAAGGATGACGCTCTCGCTGGCCGCGACCTCATATATCTCTCCGAGCGGAAAGCCCACGCTGTACTGCGTCGCGGTTTTGGCTTCGAGCCCCAGTTTCTCGGCGGCGGCTTTAAGGTTGGCAGCGCCGCCCGCACTGCTGGTGAGGTTACGCGCGGTCTCCTCCACTTGCGCTTTGGCGCGCTCCATTCTGAAAGTCTTCAGGACCTTACCCTTGATGTCCCCGAATTCAGGGATTCCCGGCTCTTTCTTATCAATGAGCATCGGGATGGCGAAGCCTTTTTTAATCGGCGTCCGCTCCCCGACGTCGTTCACGTTTACGAGAGGCTCGATGCCATCCTCAAACTGCTTCGAGCTTCCGATCTCGGGCACCTCGTCGCCGGGCACGACGTAAGGGGTCTCCCGAATCATTTCAGCCGGCTTCATGTTCGCCTCGGCGGCGAACTCCTGTGCGACCTTCTGAATGTCCTTTGTCTCCTTGAGACGCTCGGAGACGCGCTGGGCTATGAGCGAAGCGGCGTCGTAAGCGGCCGAATTACGCAAAGAGGGGAGCAAATCCGGCTTGGCGTCCTCATATGTTTTCTGGACATCTTTGCCGCGCCGCATGATGTACCAGACGCTGCCGTACTTGATGGCGTCCGTGATGGTGTCTTCCGTAAGATCAACCATGCGGTCGTAGAGGGCGTCCGGTTTGTTCGGGTTAACCTTGTAAGGTTTCGGCAGCATGCCGCCGTTTTTGGCCGTCGCGGGGTCCTCGGACTGGCCTCTCGCAACCTCCGCGAAGGCCTCCTGTGTAACTTTGCCGCCCTTGCGCAGCTCTGCCACAAGAGCTTCGGCCTTTGCCCTGACGCCATTATCCAGGTCCGGGCGCGCGACCTTCAGCACGATCTGCTGCACCTCCACGCCAGCCGACTTATTCTTTTCGTCAAGCTGCTCGAAGGCCGTGCGGATCTTCTCTTCGGGTATCTGGACTTTCTCATACTGCTTGTCCTGACTGACGAAGATATAGCGAATCTTCTTCTGGGGCACGGTGACGTTAAAGGCGTTCTTATTCTGCTCGTAGTAGTCTCGCAGTTCCTGGTCCGTAGGATTGATCCTCTCCGCCACCTTATCCACGGCGATGGGCACGTAGACGAGATCGAAGATGGTGTTGCGCCGCTCGAACGTGCTCTGCAATTCGTCCTCCGAGATCGTGACGCTGGCGGTGATGAGGGAGCGCATCTTATCGGCGATGAGCTCATCGCGGATGCTCTCCTCGTAGCGCGTCACGTCGCCGATCCTGTCCATGTAACTCTTGACATCAACTTCGCCCGAGGCCCCCTTCTGGTTTTTGCGAATCACCTCGGCGACTTCTGCGTCCGACGCCGTCAGGCCCAGACGCTTGGCCTCGTGCACGAGGATAAGCTCGGGGAGCATTTGATTGATGACTCGCTGGGCGGCCTGGCGGCTCAGCTTCGACCGGTCATTGCGCAGCCGCAGGAGGACGTCGCCGACCGTGATCTCTTCGTCGCCGACGCTCGCCAGGACCTCCGTTCTATCGGCCGTGGCCGCGGCGTTATCGCCTCTGGGAGCGTAAAAGAAGACGAGACTGGCGGCCATCAGGATGGCGAACCCGATGATAATCAAACTCCGCGTTCGTTCCATCCGGCTTAAAAATTTGAGCATTATTAATAACCTTCCAAAGCAGATGTCAGATGTCGGATGCTGGATGTCAGATAAAGCTAGCATCTGACATCCAGCATCCAGCATCCAGTCGTAAATCGCGGATTGTAACGAAGAGTGCGCGGCGAGCGCAACTCCGCAGGTCCTGGGCGCGCCCCTTTCAATCCCCTTTCCATGCCCGGTGTGGCAGTTGATTGCACGCGCGTGCGGGTGTTATTTTACTGGCACATATGAACACGTACATTGGGGGACATCCTGTCTGGCTGTGGACGGTCTTTGGCACGCTGATTCTTCTGATGATGATCCTCGACCTGGGGGTTTTTAATCGGAAAGCGCACAAAGTCACCTACAAAGAGTCCGCGATCTGGAGCTGCGTCTGGGTTTCGCTGGCGCTGGCGTTCGCCGGGATCCTCTTCTGGCATCTGGGCAGAGACAAAGGGACGGAATTCGTCGCCGGCTACCTGATAGAGCTGTCGCTTTCGGTGGATAACCTCTTCGTCTTTCTGCTTATCTTCTCCTATTTCAAAGTCCCGTCGAGGTATCAGCACCGCGTTCTTTTCTGGGGCGTGATGGGCGCGATGATCATGCGCATTACCATGATCCTGCTCGGCACGGCGCTTATCCGCCAGTTCAACTGGGTGATCTACATCTTCGGCGCCTTTCTGGTCTTCACGGGCGTCAAGATGTTCAGCCAGGAAGAGAAAGATATTCAACCGGAAGAGAATCGCATCGTCAGGCTGGCGACCCGCTTCATCCCGATCACGCGCCACTACGACGAAGAGAAGTTCTTCACGATGGTCAACGGGCGGCGCACAGGCACTTTGCTGCTGCTCGTTCTCATCATCGTCGAAGTGACCGACCTGGTCTTCGCCGTTGATTCGATTCCGGCGATTTTCGGTGTGACCTACGACACCTTTATTATCTACACCTCGAACATCTTCGCCATCATGGGGCTGCGCTCGCTCTACTTCCTGCTGGCCGGAGTGGTCGAAAAATTCCACTATCTCAAACTCGGCCTCGCCATCGTCCTGACCTTTATCGGCGTCAAGATGCTGCTGCCGCTCTTGTCCAAGGGCGTGGCTTATGCCCTCGACTGGATGGGGGCGCATTCGCCCGCCGAATATATCGCCGAACACGGCAAACACATCCCCATCGGCATCGCGCTCGGAGTCGTGGCGACCGTTCTCGCGGGCTCAGTCGTCGCCTCGCTCATCTGGCCCAAGCAGGCGGAGACCGATATCGAAGTTGATCTCCCGCCGGGATTCGACCCGCCCTTCGACGACGAGCCGGACGAACAGGCCGCGGCGGAAGTCTCCGAGACAATCGAGCGCCGTTAATATTCGTAAATCGTGAATCGTGAATCGTAAATCGTCGAAAGATTACGTCCATTTACGATTTACGATTCACGATTTACGAAATGTTTGCCTTTAAAGTCTCAAGTATGCTAATTTTTCTTTTGCGGCGGCGTGCGCGCCGCCCACGGATGAGCTTCACCTCAATTGAGCGCGGAGACTTGCAAAAGCGCCTCGCGCCTCATCACTCGTAAGGTACTTCAGCCCCGCTCGACGAGAAGTCCCTGTTTCATTTCCCTGTTATGGCCACTAAACACAGTCGCTTTGATCTGGACTGGTGGGTAGTTCAGAAGCGTCAAATTTACATCATCATCGGCGTGCTCCTGCTCCTCCTGCTGGCGGGCGGGGCGGGCCTTTACCTCTGGAAGTACGGCAACCCCTTCGGCTCTCCGAAGCAGGCTGTTGACCTGCCCGCAGGGGCGCGTTTCACCTCGTTTGAGGGCGACGTCCGCGTCATCCGCGCCTCGACCCGCGAGACCCTGACGGCGAGCCTGCAAACGCAACTCTATCCCGGCGACACCGTGCAGACCCAGGCGGACGGTGGCGCCCGCATCGCGCTGGCTGACGGCTCGACGCTCACCGTGCGCCCCAATAGTACCGTTATCATCCGCGACAATGCCCGCAGCGACAGCGGGGAGAAGGCGAATGTTCGCGTCCGTGTTGATACCGGGCAACTCAATGTCCGCACGAAGCAGCAAACTGAAGGCACAACCACGGTCGTCGAGACCAGCCAGACGTCGAGCAGGATAGCATCAGAGACGGATTCCACATTCAACGTTAATTCGGACAAAACGGCGGAGATTCGCGTCCAGCAGGGGCAGATCGAAACCACCACCAGCAACGGCGAGAAGACTATCATTCGCGGCAATGAATATGTCGCGGTCAATCCGGTGGGTGCAATTGGCCAGCGCGAGAGGCTGCTTGATATTCCAAAGCCCCCGGACTCGCGCAAGATTGAACGAATCACTGTCGGGGCAAACGGCTCGGCCAATGCCACGCTGCGCTGGCAACGTCCCCTGTCCGGCACGGCTGCGTATTATCGAGTCGAAGTTGCGACCTCTCCCTTCTTCGTCGCCGCGGGCAAGGTCATTGAGCGCGACCAACTCGCCGCAAACGAATTCAACGCCAGCGATCTGCGCCCCGGCGACTACTTCTGGCGCGTGCGTGCCACTGCGCGCTCCGGGCAGGTCAGCGATTGGAGCGAGCCGCGGCAGTTCACAGTCGTCACACAGGGAACCGGTGGCGGAATCGCCTTCTCCGAAGTGACATCAGAGTATGTCGGCGGTCGCATTTACGTCATCCGCGGGCGCACCCAGCCGGGCACGACCATCAGCTTCAATGAACGCGAGACGCCTGCGGACAGCACCGGCGCTTTCCGCCTCCAGATCACAGCGCCCGACGGCGCACGCGAAGTCACCATCGCGGCAACGGACCAGCAGGGCAATCGCAGCGATCACAGGGTTCAGTTAGCCGCAGGCGCGGCGCACCAGAGGAAGTGAGCGGGTCCCGGATTTTTATGTCGAAGCACGTGGTCTTACTTACGAATGCTCACGAGGCCCCCGCGGCGCCGCTCACGGACGTGCTGCGCGGGGCGGGCGTGGCGGCTTTCGTCGAAGGCATTCGCGAACCGGAGGCGCTCGCGCCCGTCGCCGTCGCCGAGGCCGCGGCAGGGGTGGAAGAGGAGGCTGCGCCGCTCGCAGTGCTTTACGAAGTAGTTCCAGGGGCAGAGATGCGCGAGCTTTACTCTGTCATAGAGCACGCGGGCGCGGTCTGGCCGGGCGTCCCGCTGGTAGCCTGCCGGCGGCCGAAAGATGTGCCTGGCGCCTTGAGCCTGCGCCAGTTGGACGCCCCGGCGCTCAAGCGACTGGGCTTTCGCGCCATCGCGGATGAACCGGCCCAGCTCCCTGCGCTCCTGCGCGAGCTCGAAGATCGTGGAGGCATGACGGGCGAGCTTCGCGCGCCCGAGAGCGCTCAGGACATCTGGCTGCCCGGCGCGTCGTTTCTCCCCGAAAAAATCTCGCGCTCCGATTTGCGCGCGGCCTTCGAGCTGGTGGCCTCGCTTCATTTCACAAACGATCAGACGAGCGCAGCCAACGCCGCGCTCGCCGGCCTCGCACAGATCATAGAGGCCGACCGCTGGACGATCTATTTAACTTCGGACGCGAGCGGCAACGTGGAGACGAGCCTTGAGCCGCTGGCCGTGCGCGGACTGACCGCCGCGGAGCGCTCGATTCCGGAACAGGACTGGCAGCGCGCCCTGCTCGGTAACGCGCTCGCGCTGTCCGGCTCGGAATCCAGGGCAGCGCGCGACGCCGTGACCCGGACCATTACGCTCAGGAAGGTGGAGGGCGGGAGACGCTTCGTCGCGGTCCCGCTCGTCAGCAATGAACGCGTGATGGGCGTGCTTGAAGGAGTGCGCGAAGGAGTGCGAGAGGGCGGCAGTGCCCGCCGCGGGTTCACGAAGGCCAACGTCCGCCTGCTGGACGCTCTGGCTGTGCCCATCGCCTACGCGCTCGGCAATGCCCTGCGCATCGCAGAGGCCGAGCGCCTTTCGCAGACAGACGATTTAACGAAGCTGCACAACGCGCGTTATCTCAGGCAGTATCTTCTGGGCGAGGTCCGGCGCGCACGCCGCTACAATTCGAGCGTCGCCGTGCTCTTCTTCGATCTGGACGATTTCAAGCTCGTCAACGACGTTCACGGCCACTTGGTCGGCTCACACGTTCTGATGGAGATGGCGACGATTATTCTCTCAAGCGTGCGCGACACGGACGTGGTGGCGCGCTACGGCGGCGACGAGTTCGTAGTCGTGCTGCCAGAGAGCAACGTCGAGCAGGCCGCCTTCGTGGCGGAGCGCGTGCGCCGGATGATCGAGCGCAACCACTTTTCGGGCGGGCGCGGGCTCCGGCTGAAGCTTACGGCCAGTTTCGGGGTGGCGACCTTTCCGGGCCACGCGCAGTCGCCGCAGCAACTGGTCGCCAACGCCGACGCAGCGATGTACGAGGCCAAAGCCGCCGGCAAAAACTGCGTGCGCTTTGCAGCCGCGCCCCCCTCGCGCCAGCCCGCCAGCCAGATGGACCCCGTCTCCAAGTGGGGATGAAAGAATAGAAGGCAGAAGGCACAAGGCAGCAGGCAGTGGGTCAGGGTCGATGAGGTGAGCGCTTAATTGATAACCCCTGACTCGTTCAGCTAAAGCTTACTGCCTACTGACTACTGCCTGCTGCCAACTTTTTTATGGACATTTTTCTCCGATTGCTGTAAAGCATTAACTGAGCTGTCCAGGAGCAATTCTCGCCCCCAGTAAGGTTCCAAGAAAAACATTACGGAAAGCTCTTGTTCGTCTCGTATCCTGCCGACCGGGGTTTCCCGGTTAGCAAGAATGCGCTGCTTCGTTGTATCTTTAAGGGTTCTCTTTGTGCGGGGATACTGCGGATAGCTCCACGATAGGGTTCTCTCGCGGGCTCTCCTCTCCCCTGACGGGGTGGCGGGCGCGGGTTTTTCAAATCCTCTAGCGCAATTTTAACCGACAGGTACGGACACAAAACTCGAATGGCATTTAAATCTATCTTCAGTCTCTTCTCAAGCGACCTGGCGATTGACCTGGGCACAGCCAACACTTTGGTCTTCGCCAAAGGCCGGGGCATAGTCGTCTCCGAGCCTTCAATCGTCGCCATCAACAAAATCACCAACGCCGTCGAAGCCGTGGGGCGCGACGCCAAGGAGATGCTGGGCCGCACGCCCGGCAATATCGTCGCCATCCGCCCGATGAAAGACGGTGTCATCGCCAACTTCGAGGTGACGGAGAAGATGCTCCAGCACTTCATACGCAAGGCGCACAACGGCAAGACCTGGGTCTCGCCGCGGGTCGTTATCGGCATCCCCTCAGAGATCACGCAGGTCGAGCGCCGCGCCGTCGAAGACTCGGCCTACCGCGCCAAAGCATCGGAAGTCTATCTGGTCGAAGAGGCGATGGCGGCGGCCATCGGCGCGGGACTGCCCATCACGGAGCCGCACGGCAACATGGTCGTGGACATCGGCGGTGGGACCACGGACATCGCCGTCATCTCTTTGAGCGGCATCGTCTATTCGCGCGCCGTGCGGGTGGCCGGCAACGAGATGGACGAGGCCATCACGCAGTACATCAAGAGGAAATACAACCTTCTGATCGGCGAGCGCACGGCCGAGCAGATCAAGATCGAGCTGGGGTCTGCCTGCGAGCTCGACGAGCCGCTTTCGATGGAGGTGCGCGGGCGCAACCTGATTGAAGGCATCCCGAAGACCATCTCGATTTCGGACGCGGAGATTCGTGAGGCCCTGGCCGATTCGGTCAGCACAATCGTCAACGCGGTGCGCGTAGCCCTGGAGCGCACGCCGCCGGAGCTTTCGGCGGACATAGTCGAGCGTGGCATCGTGATGACGGGCGGCGGCGCGCTCCTGAAGAATCTGGACAAGCGCCTCTCGATAGAGACGGGCCTGCCGGTTTCGCTCGCCGAAGACCCGCTCTCCTCGGTCGTGCTCGGCACGGGCAAGATGCTTTCCGACTTCAACCTCCTCAAGCGCGTCAAGTGGGACAACACGCTCACCAGCGGAACGTAAAGAGCGGGGGATAGGGGCCGGGGGTCGGGGGCCAGAAAAAGCTTTTACCGACCCCTGACCCCTGACCCCTGGCCCCTGTTTTATGGCAGTCGTTCGCACACAAAAAGAGATCAGGCAGCGCGCCCCGTGGTGGTTTGTGGGGCTGCTGGTCCTGCAGCTGGGGCTGATGGCCTATGACGCCCGCGACGGGGTGACGAAGCAGCGCATGATTCGCGTCTGGGCGCAGGCGCTCATTTCGCCTTTTCAACGCGCCGCCTCCAGCGCGGGCACTGCGGGCTCAAGCGCTCTGGGCTACATCAAGGACATGCGCAACGCCGCTGCCGAGAACCAGCAGTTAAAGGCGCGCGTCGAGCAGATGGAGGCAGAGCTCTCGCAGTTGCGCGCGAGCCGCGACGAGAACGAGCGATTGAAAGCCCTGCTCGATTTCAAAGAGAAGATCGAATACCAGTCGGTCGCTGCGCGCGTCATCGCGCGGGACCCGTCGGCCTGGTTCGACGCCGTGACCATCAACCGCGGCAGCTCGGACGGGATCGAGCTGAACATGCCTGTCGTCACCCCTGGCGGCATCGTCGGGCGCGTCGTCACGCTCAGCCCCTGGACGGCGCAAGTGATGCTGATTACGGACGAGCGTGCGGCTGCGGGCGCGGTCGTCGGCCAGCTCGGGCAATCAAACGCCCTCGGTTCTGTCAAAGGGCTTGGCGAAAACGGGCTCTTACAGATGCACCATGTGCCGGGGCTTGAGGAAGTCAACGCCGGCGACTACGTGATAACCACAGGGCAGGACGGTATCTACCCCCCTGGCCTGAGCGTCGGCGAGGTGGTAGAAGTCAAGAAGGGTACGGCGACGGTGCCGCATACGATCTACATCAAGCCCGGCGCGCGCCTGAACGCGCTCTCGGAGGTAGCGGTCCTGCTCTATCACCCGCCGCAAGCCGCCGCGCCCGACCAGGTATTGCCGAACGTTGAGAAAAAGAAATTATGAATTTTGAGTTTTGAATTTTGAATTACTGCTTTCAATTCAAAATTCAAAACTCAAAATTCATAATTCGTGAGTGATGCGTCAACTGAAAATCGCGCTGGTGCTGGCGGTCGCGGTCATCCTGCAATCCACCTTGCGCGTCGTCTGGCCTCCATTTGTTTACCTCGACCTGCCGCTGATTGTGGTAGTCTATTTTGCGCTGCAACGCGATGCTCTGCAGGCGCTGCTGATCGGGGCCATCGCAGGGCTGGCGACCGATGCGCTCAGTTCAGGACTGCTGGGCGCGGGCAGCTTCTCCAAGACCCTGGTGGCGTACCTGGTGGTCAGCCTCGTGACGCGTGTGATGATTGACAACCCGCTGGCGAGAATCCCCGTCTTAGCTGGCGCGTCCCTGTTAGACGATACGGTCTATGTGCTCCTGCACAGGATGCTCGGCCAGCCGACAAATTTCCCGTTCGTCGAGCGCGCATCTTTCAAGCTGATCGGGACGACCGTGGTGGGGACGGTTATTCTTTACCTGCTCGACGCGCTCTTCAGCGAACGCGCGCGCCAGCGCCGCCAGCTGGCCTTTCGCCGGCGCATCGCGCGGCGCGGCATCGTCAGGCTCGGGAGAAGGAAATGAAAAGCTCGTGAATCGTGAATCGTAAATCGTGAATCGTAAATAGAGAGAACCAGGGTTTCGTCTATTTACGATTCACGATTTACGATTCACGATTCACGATTTACGATTTACGATTTACGATTTACGAACAGATGAAATTCGAGGACGATTCACAAAACCTGCGCGTGCGCTTGCGCGTCATCCAGATCGTCGTGATCCTGATGATCGTGGCGCTCGGGGTCCGTCTCTACTATTTGCAGATCGTCAACGGCCCCTTCTACGCCGAAAAGGCTGAGAACCAGCGGATCCGTTTGCTGCCGATCCCTGCGACGCGCGGCGTCATCTTCGACCGCAACAACAAGCTCCTGGTTGACTCGCGCCCCATCTACAACGCCATCCTCTCGCGCGAGGACCTCAAAGGCAAAGAGTTCGCCCCGCTCGCTCAACTTTACGCGAAGGGCCTGAACCTTGACCCGGAAGATGTCCTGGCGCGCTACGAGCAGTTGAAGTCTCAGCCGGCTTTCGAGTCCTTCACGGTCAAGGAGAACCTGACCCCGGCGAACATCGCCTGGGTGGATGCTCACACGCTGGAGTTTCCGGAGCTTCGCGTCGAGCAGCAACCGCAGCGCCGTTACCCTGAGAACGGCAAGCTGGCGCACGTGCTCGGCTACGTCGGAGAGATCAGCCCGGAGCAGCTGGAGCTGCCGCAATACAAGCAGAAGGGCTACAAGCCCGGCGACATCATCGGCAAGGAGGGCCTGGAGAAGATTTATGACGATTACCTGCGCGGGCGCGACGGCTACCGCAAGGTGATCGTTGACAGCCGCGGCCACATCCAGGACGAGGTCGAGCGTGTCGAGCCACAGCCGGGCCAGGACCTGGTCATCACCATTGATTCGGAGTTGCAGGAGGTGGCCGAAGAGCAGCTTCGCAACTCGCCCACAGGGCGCGGCGTCATCGTCGCGCTCGACCCGAACAATGGGGAGATAATGGCGCTCGCCTCCTACCCGACCTTCGACCCGAATCTCTTCGCGCAGCGCATCAACTCCAGAGAGGGGCGCGCGGAATACGCCGCGCTGCTGGCTGACCCGAAAACCCCGCTCATCAACCGCGCGATTCAGGGGCGCTACCCGCCCGGCTCGACCTGGAAAATCCCCATGTCGGTGGCAGGACTGCAACAGGGCGCGATCACGGTCGAGCACTCGAATCTGGCCTGCGGCGGCGGCATCACGGTCGGCAACAAGTTTACGCGCTGCATGAGCTTTCACGGCGTCCCGGAATTGCGCTACGCCCTGACGAAATCATGCGACGGCTACTACTATCGCCTGGGTCTGAAGATGGGCGTGGACGGAATCATCCAGATGGTGAACGAGTTCGAGTTCAACAAGCGCACGGGCGTGGACCTGCCGCATGAACAGATCAGCTCGACGCCCGCCTACTGGAAGCCGGAGCTTGAAAAGCGCGGCGAAGGGTGGAAGGACATACGGACCGTTTACGCCTCCATAGGGCAGGACACAGTGCAGGTGACGCCGCTCTCCTCTTTGCGCGCGGTGGCGGCGGTCGCCGTCGGCGGGCGGATGTACGTGCCGCATCTTTTCAAAGAGGCCAGGGCGATAGGCGATCCTAACAGTGAGGACTATCGCCCGGCGCGGACCTTTGACCGGCCCGACCCGAAGATCCTCCAGATTCCGGAGAACCAGCATCACTTAGTGGTCGAAGGCATGTGGGGGGTGGTCAATAACGGCGGCACGGCGGCGCGCATCAAGATGGCCGGTTTCGAGATTGCGGGGAAGACCGGGACGGCGCAGGTCGTCGGGCTCGGCAAGGACGTCGGTGAGAACAAAGACCACGCGTGGTTCGTCTCTTTCGCGCCAGCCTATCAACCGGAGATCGCCTGCATCGCCCTCATCGAAAACGTTGGCTTCGGCGGCACGCACGCCGCGCCCGCCGTGCGCGCCATCTACGACGCCTACTACCGCAGGACGCGCAACGCGGAACCGCCCGGCGGCCAACTGGCACAAATTAGAAAGCCGTGAATCGTAAATCGTAAATCGTGAATCGTGAAAGGCGGGTATAGCGGTTATGCGACCTCACGAGAAATTGGATGTTTGGAACAAGGCGATTGCTTTTGTTGTAGATGTTTACAAAATTACCGAATCATTTCCGAAAGATGAAAAGTTCGGTTTGACATCTCAAGTCAGGCGCGCAGCTGTTTCCGTGCCAGCTAATATCGCGGAAGGGGCAGGACGCAACTCCTCCAAAGAGTTCGCTCATTTTCTGTCTAACGCCCAGGGCTCGGCCAGCGAGGTTGAAACGGAACTTCTCATCGCACATCGCCTCGGCTATCTGGAAAAGAATGATTATCTGGAACTACGCGCCTCTCTCGACAATATCGGGCGCATGATCACCGGACTATCTCAGCACCTCAAACAGCGGGACGTTTAACGATTCACGATTTACGATTTACGATTTACGAAATCATGGTTGCGATTCTGGAAAAGCGTAGTTTGCGAGACTTCGACTGGCCGCTGGCTTTGCTGGCGCTGATGATCGTCGTCTTCGGGACCTGGCAGATTCACAACGCGCAGCCGACGGAGAGTTACTGGCAGAAGCAGTTGATCGGCCTCGGCGTGGCGGTGGTGACGATGGTCGCGGTCTCTTTTACGGACTATCGCAAGATAGTGCATATCGCGCCGGCCTTCTACATTTTCGGGCTCGCCCTGCTCTGCATCGTGCTGATCCCGGGCATCGGCATGAAGATCAACGGGCAGCGTTGCTGGATCAAGCTGCCTGTGTTCGGACAATTCCAGCCTTCGGAGTTCGTCAAGATTCCGACCGTGCTGATGCTGGCGCGCTATTTCGGGAGGCCGCGCTCCGGCCCGCTGACTTTGAAGGAGGCTTTTGTCGGCGTGCTGATTCTGGCGCTGCCTGTCGGCCTCATCCTGCTTGAGCCGGACACGGGGCAGGCCATCACCTACTTGCCGCTCCTGGCAGTCGTCTTCTTCCTTTCGTCCATACGGATGTGGCTGGTGGTTTCGGCAATCGTGCTCATGATGGTGGTCGCGCCCGCGGCCTATTTCGTAGGGGTGAAGACGGGCGCGCTCAGCGGCTACAAGCTGGAGCGCATCAACGTCATCCTCGACCCGGAGAACGCTGACAAGCGCAGCTACGGCTATCACACCTGGCAATCCATCCTGACTGTGGGCAAAGGGGGCCTGACGGGCACGGGCGCGTCCACGGAATACTCACAGAGCCGGCTGAAGTTTCTGCCGGAGCCTCATACGGATTTCATCTTCGCCGTCACCGCCGAGACGACAGGGTTCGTCGGCGGCATCCTGCTCCTGATGGCTTACGCGCTTTTGCTGTCGCGGCTGATTACTGGGGCGCGGCGCGCGCCTGACCGCACGGGGATGCTCGTCATCATGGCGATCACGGGGGGCCTCGCCTTTCAACTCTTCATCAACGTCGGGATGGCGCTGGGGCTCCTTCCGGTCATCGGCGTGCCCTTGCCTTTAATGAGCGCTGGCCTCTCCTCAGTTCTCGCCACCTTCATCGCCATAGGGTTTGCGATCAGCGTGCAGCTGCGCCGTTTTGTTAATTGAGAGTAATCGAACTCTTCACAGGCGGCCTGTACTATGTGCGGCTCGCTACAGATCGAGCGGGCTTCTGACGCCCTTCCCGCCCCGATTTAAGACGTGCGTGTAGATCATCGTCGTCGAAAGGTCTGCGTGACCGAGCAATTCCTGAATGGTGCGAATATCGTATCCGGCTTCGAGCAGGTGCGTGGCGAAGGAGTGGCGCAGGGTATGGCAACTCGCGCGTTTCTCGACGCCAGCGCGTCGGATCGCCAGTTTGACGGCCCTTTGTAGCCTGTCCTCCGAAGTGTGATGTCGCCGCCGCTGGCCTGTGCGGGGATCGATGGAGAGTTTCGAGGCTGGGAAGACGTATTGCCACAGCCAGTCGGTGGCGGCATTTGGGTATTTGCGTTCCAGCGCGTAAGGCAAATAGACGCTCCCGCATCCTGACCTCACATCCTCTTCGTGCTGTAGATGGATTTTGGCGAGATGATGCCGTAGAGGCTCCATCAGCGGTTGGGGGAGGATGGTGCGCCGATCCTTCTCTCCTTTGCCGTCGCGAACGATGAGCTGGCGGTAAGGGAAATCCAGGTCTTTGACTCTGAGGCGGACGCACTCCATCAGCCTGAGGCCGGAGCCGTAGAGCAGGCTCGCCATCAGGTGGTGCGTGCCTGACAGCTTGGCTAGAACTCTTCTGACCTCTTCGGGGGTGAGGATAACCGGAACGCGTTGCGGGCGTTTGGCGCGTTCGACGCCTTCGACGAGCGGCAATTCGAGGAGCAACACCTCGCGGTAGAGAAAGAGCAGGGCGGCAAGCGCTACATTCTGCGTGGAGGCGGCGACATGCTCATCCGTGGCGAGGTGCGACAGATACTGTCTGATCTCATCAGCTCCCATCTCTCTGGGATGGCGCTTCCGGTGGTAGAGGATAAAGCGGCGAATGACATTGACGTAAGCCTCTTCGGTGCGGATGCTATAATGGCGCAATCGAATGGCCGAGCGCACCTGATCTAGTAGTGACGGCTTGTGTGAAGACATAAAGCTCCACTCCTTATGAACGAGATGGGGTGGATTGATCAGGGTGGGTGGCTGATTATGATTCAGACAAGCGGTAAAAGCCAGCCCTGAGAGGTATTAGGCCGCCATTGGCGGTAAAAGTCGGTAATAGTCGCAAATTACCGCCATCGGCGGTCTAATGCTAGTTGGGCGTCGCAACCTTTCGCGATAGGTATCATGCTGACAAGAGGAGGTCGTGTCGTGTCAAAGCGCGCAATTGGGATCATGTTCGTGCAGGATGGAGAAATGGGTGATCGCTTTCCGCCGTCGGAGGATACCCTTGTCCGAGCTTTACGCAGCTTTCAACCAGCGCCGATTCGTTCCTACACGGCTGGAAACACGCGGGTTGCTGTTTTCGAGTGCGAAGCCGACACCGAGTTCGCGGCAGCAGTTCTTGCGGCCGACCTTTTCGACAGGCTGACGGCTCATATGACCGATGAAATCATTCATCCGAGGCATTGGGAACATAGTAGGCTATCGTGACGAAGCGCCGCCCAACAACTCATTCAACCGGAGCGCGAATAGCGTTGCTTTCATGCGCGAGACTTTGTTGTTATTGCGGTTCGTCGCGCCCGGTTAATTCGAGCGTTAGACACGCTTCGCGAAAACAAAAGAGTCGAGCGGTCTGTCATGAAGCGCTGAGGAATCGA
>DASVXV010000085.1:0-5920 GCA_036392495.1 Pyrinomonadaceae bacterium
ATGTCGCCATCACAGTGTCCATCCTGTACGGCAGGGAGTGGCATGGGCGCGCGCCACTCGATTACGTCGCGATGAAGATCAGGCGCGGTCTGGATTCAGTCTCTCTGGCTGAGGGCGAGCGCGGGGTTGTCTTTCTTCCGGGCGCGATTACCTATAACAACTGGACAAAAGAGCAGTTGGTCACAGCAATGATTAATGCGGCAGGTGTCGAAGGCACGCCCGGGGTCTGGACAACCTACAAGACCGCTCAATGGCTGCGCAGCCGGCATGGGGTGTTTGCTCTGAGATTCGGTTTCCCGGTCCGGCCCGCGCGTCAATATGGGTACGCGGAATGCCGTCGAGATATAGAACTGCTAGGTAATTTCATCCTGAACAATCTGGGATCAAACGGACTCCCTGAATATTACCAGAACGCAGTGACGGGCGCGCGCCAGCCGACGGGAACAGCGCCTCGCGTCTTACACGGGTTGATGGTCCTGCACAAGGCTGGCCGGTTGCTTAAAAAACCTGTTTGGCGAGCGGCAGCCTTAAATGGCTTCGAGCGCTGCCTGGAATTTGTGGACGACGATGGCGCGCTCAACCTGCCCGAATATCAGTGCGGCGCTCTGGCTAATTGCGTGCTGCTGGCGAGCGTGGCCGAGTGCGGGGGCGCGCTGCTGCGAAAGAGGGAAGTCAAGGCACTGGTCGCAAGGATCTCCCGCATGTTTCAGCCGGATGGTCTCATCGCAGAGCATGCGACCAACCTTCAGCTTCCGCAGGACCACGATTATCTTCCGGGCGCGGCGCTCTGGGCTCTGGGGAGGTATTTAGAGAAGAGCGTTGACGGAGATGTGCCGTGGAGTTTGAGCTGGCAGCTGGCCTGGTATCGTCGCCGCTTTCATTTGCTTCACACCTGGGGAATGGCCGGATGGCAAACGCAGGGCTGGGAGGCAATGTATCAATTAACTTCCGACAAAGAGCAGGCGGACTTTGTTTTTGAAGCAGCCGATTGGGCGATTGACCGGCAGTTGGAGAAGAACGGGGCTTTCCTCGAAGACCTCTCCCCGACCGAGCCCAGTTTCAATACGGGGTTCATCGCGGAAGGAATCGCCGCGGCCTGGTCGCTCGCCGTAAAGGTCGGCGATAAGGCACGCGCCGCAAAGTACACCCAATCGTGGCGCGCGGCGATGGGTTTTATCCGTACTCTCATCATCTATCCCGAAGACACCTTCTGCATGGCGGACCCGCGCCGGGCAATTGGAGGAGTGCGCTGCACGCAAACGAGATCGGACGTGCGGATAGATCAGGTCAGCCATTGCCTGCATGCTCTAGTCGCAGGGGCGCGCCTTCTCAAAGCTAATTGAGAGAGCGAATTTGTCGTAAAAGAGAAACAACTACCTATTTGGGCGACCGTTGAAGCCGTGAGCCGCTGGCGCTATAGCTGTTCCAGGGCCTCATAACTGCGCGGCCCGACGATCAAGAAGAGCGCGCCATTGATAGTGGACAGTCTTTCGTGGATGCTCTCCGCCATCGCGCAGTGATAATCTCCGGCCCCAAGCATCTGCTCACCCGCCTGGACATCGCCTTCGAGAACCAAACATTCCTCCACACCATAATGGCGGTGGCGCGGGAGTCGCGCGCCGGGCGCCATCCTGACGAGCGTCGTTACCGTGCCTCTCTTCTTATCAGCGAACAGCTTTTTCACAAAAACGCCTTGTAAGGTTTCGTGCCACATCCCTTCGCCAGCGCGAATGGTCAGCGACTGAGGGGGAGCGGCCTCCTGGAGAGATGAACTCTGCGCGTCGCCCCTGGTCTGGGTGCCCAATGACTCTACAATCTTTTCTCGTACTCGCGCAGGCGGCGCTGCTTCAGGCGCGCCGATTCCAAGCAGTCCAGCCACATCCTCAAATTCCCGCAGTTCTTCACAACACACCGCACACCCGTCATCCAGATGCTCACGATAGGCGCGCGCCTCGTGCTGTGTGAGCGCGCCCAGTGCGTAGAGCAGCGCGCGGTCTTCGACCTCTTCGTTTACATGATGATTCATCTGGTCCCCTCGAAAATCGGTTTGAGCATCACGCGCAGTTTCATCATAGCGAGGCGGGCGCGCGTCTTTACTGTGCCTAGCGGCTGACCAATCTTGACCGCAATCTCGCTCTGGCTCAAGCCATCGTAGTACGCCAAATCAATAACTTCCCGCTGCTCAGGCGGCAGGCTGTCGAGCGCCGTGAGGATCATCCTTCGCATCTCTGACGAAGCAGCGTTCTTTTCAGTATCGCCGGCCGTCGTGACTTCGCGTGCGGTGTCGAGCGCTTCAACCCGGGTCCGTTCCTGCCGGTCGGAGCGGAGCCGGTCAAGGGCGCGACTGCGCGCGATAGTCATTAACCATGCCAATGGATTGCCACGCTCTTGGTTGTAGGAAGATGCTTTGCGCCAGACCTGCTTGTATACGTCGAGCAATACCTCTTCGGCTAAGTCGGTCTTGCCCAGAATTCGCAGCGCCAGCCCGTAGAGAAATCGGCTGGTCGCATCGTAGAGTGCCGTCATCGCCCCCTCATCTCCACCTGCGACGCGCTTTATGAAAGCGACCAACTGCTGATTCTTCAAAGAAAAGTCAACAGCCTGTGAAGGCAGTCCCACTACTGCCTCTTCTGATGAGACTACGTCACTTCTTACGCTAACGGTTTTATCGGAGGGCGATGATTCAGACATAAATCCAGTTTCCTCAGTCCCGACGTAGTATAGGACGAAGTTGATGCTACGCCAAAATATTAATGGTTGTAGCCGTTAATTCATAGTTCAGCAAAGGAGAAATCAATGAGCGAGCAAGAGAACGTGCAGATTGTAAAAGAAGCTTATGCGGCATTCATGCGGGGCGACATTCCGGCGATACTAAACACCCTTGCAGACAGCGTGGTGTGGTTCCTCCCAGGCCCGACTGACGTCATTCCGGTTGCTGGCGAGCGGCGCGGACGCGAACAGGTCGAAGAGTTCTTTTCCATTCTCGACGAGACTCAAGAGGCTCAGCAGTTCGAGCCACAGGAGTTTATCGCGCAGGCGGAAAAGGTAGTGGTGCAGGGACATTATCGTTGGCGCATCAAATCCACCGGGCGAGAAGCTGCGAGCGACTGGGTGCACGTCTTCACTTTCCGCGACGGCAAAGTCGTGGAGTTCCGCGAGTACTATGACACTGCCGCCGTCGCGGAGGCCTACCGCGAGACATCTGCACAAGCAGCCCAGACCACTTAAAGGGATCATCGGCCTGATTCATTCGATCGGGACTATTGTGAGAACAATAAATCCGATCCGCCGGGCTTCCTCGTATCTAACAGTGAAATGAGCATAGGGGACGTTTCGGTCAGATTCCATGTCTGGCCTGGGGCTATCTCTATGCTCAATTCGTATCCGGGAGACACACGGACGCGAGTCTCTTTCAGGATTCACTCCACTGCTATCAGGCAATGCTGCAAGGGCATGAGCCTGGCGGCGTGAGCCTCAAGCCTTGAGGCTCGCTGCATGACAATATTAGCCCCGACCATCTATCCGATTTCGCGGGCCGTTGTTTATGGAGAGTTAGAACGACTCTCAATTAAAAAGGAGAAATAGATGAGAAGAACACTGAGCGTTGCTGCGCTCTGCGCGCTGGCAGTAGCGTTGCTCTTGAGTGGCGTCATACGGCCCTCTCAAGCATCGAGCCATCGTGAAGCGCCGCTAATCATCAGCGATCCCCTGGCTGACAATACAGACGTTTACGCTTTCCGTAGTACAGAGTCGGGCCGCTCCGGGTTCGTCACCTTGATCGCCAACTACATCCCGTTCGAAGCGCCTTACGGCGGGCCACACTTCTACAAGTTTGACGACACCGTGCTCTATGAGATCAAGATTGATAACACGGGCGACGGCGTCGAAGATGTCACCTACCAGTTTCAATTTACCAATAACATCAAGAACCCGGACATTATCTTAGGGATGGCCGCGCCCAACGAAGCCTTACAAGGCAAGGGCGGCATTGATCCGCTCATCACGTCGGGTAATGATCCGGATTTCAACGAAACCCAGACTTACACGGTCACGCGCGTGGATCATGCAAGCGGACCGAGGGGCAAGGTGTTAGCGAGCGGGCTGCACACCCCGCCTTGCAACATCGGCAGCCGCACGACGCCAAACTACGAAGCGCTGGCAGAGCATACGGTCCATAAGCTCCCGAACGGTGGGCGTGTCTTCGCAGGGCAGCGCGATGAGGGCTTTTACGTTGACGTGTCGTCAATCTTCGATACGCTCAACCTGCGTTCGATTACGGCCACAGGCAGCAAGGACACGACCGCCGGGTTCAACGTTCACAGCATCGCTATTGAAGTTCCCATTAAGGAGTTGACTCACGATGGCCGCGCGCCTTCCAATCCGACCGCTGCCAACGCTGTGATTGGCGTCTGGGCGACTGCCAGCCGCCGCTCGGCCAGCGTCTTTCGAGCGGGACAAACGCAAGGAGCACGCAACGGCGAGTGGGTTCAAATCTCACGTCTGGGAAATCCGCTGGTCAACGAGGTCGTGATTCCGCTCAAACTCAAAGATGCCTTTAACGGCCTCTCGCCGAAGGACGATGCGGTGGCCGCGCCTTTCGTCCTCGATCCGCAACTCGCACAGCTGCTCAATAAAGTTTACAAAATAGACATCCCGCCAGCGCCGCGTAATGATCTGGTAGCGATCTTCGCCACGGGCATAAAGGCCGGTTCCGTACCCGGCGCGCCGCAGTTCAATACCTTCCTGTCGGACGGTAAGCCACATGAGATGCTGCGTCTGAATGTCGCCATCCCGCCCAGCGCGCATCCGCATCGGCTGGGTCTTTTGGGCGGCGATCCTGCGGGCTTCCCGAACGGGCGTCGCGTCGGCGACGATGTGACCGACATCGCGTTGCGCGCAGTCGCAGGCGGCACTCCGTTCACACCCGCGACAAATAAAGCGCCCAATAATGAACTCGGAGACGGCGTGGACAGAAATGACGTGCCGTACCTGAGCCGCTTCCCCTATCTGGGCACACCGCATTCAGGCAATCCCAAGTAAGAACAAGTCTGGAGTCTGGAGTCTGGAGTCAAAAGACAGAATTTGTTTTTGACCAGTAGACTCCAGACTCCAGACTCCAGACTCCAGACTCTTTTAGGAGGAATTCATGATCCCCCTCGGAAACAGAAAAGCCTTGTTGTCGCTGGCAGTGATTGGACTACTCGCTGCCGCTGTTTTGGGATTCAGAGCTATCTCGAAGCGCCAGCCCCAGCAGGAGGCTGTGAGCCGAAGCTTCACCGATAAGGGCCAGAAATTAACGCCCGCCGATCAGCGTATCAAAGCCGCGCAAAGAAAGATCGAGCAGTCGCCCAACGAACCGGATGGGTACAATCTGCTCGCTTCAGCCTACGCACAAAAGGCGCGCGAAACAGGAGACTTCAGCTTCAATACCAAAGTTGAAGCGGCGCTGGCGCGCTCCGTTGAAGTCGCGCCGGACAACTATGATGCGCTCAAACTCCGCGCCAGGCTGTTGTTGACCTATCACAGGTTCAGAGAAGCGCTTGAAGTGGCCCGGCGCGCTCAGGCTCTGCGCCCGCGGGACCATGACGTGTACGGAGCTTTGACGGACGCGCTCGTCGAACTGGGAGAATACAAAGAAGCAGCTCAAGCCGCGCAGACGATGATCAATCTGCGACCTGACACGGCCTCTTACTCAAGAGTCTCATACCTGCGCGAGCTGCACGGCGATACGGAAGGCGCGATTGAAGCAATGACCGTTGCCGTGAAAGCCGCCAGCCCGCAAGACCCTGAAAACCTCGCATGGTGTCGCGTGCAGCTCGGTAATCTGCTGATGAATGCCGGAAGATTGGCGGAAGCTGAAAGCGAATTTGATAGAGCGCTCAAGACGTTTCCAGACTACAGCATGGCGCTTGAAGCGAAG
>DASVXV010000086.1:0-10756 GCA_036392495.1 Pyrinomonadaceae bacterium
CCTGAATTTGTTCGATCCGTTTTTCCTAAGATTTTTGCAGGTTTTCGAGATAGTTCAATGATTCCCAAACATCTATCAATACTTGTGTAGATACTAATGGCTCACGCCCTGGGCTTTAGACGGTCGCCCCTGCCGGGGCTCGATAAATAATCTCCGGCATGTTCCAGGGGCTCACGCCCCTGGCTATATTCTGTCGCCCCTTGCGGGGCTGACTGCCTACTGCCTACTGCTTACTGCTTTCTGCCTACTGCTTTCCGCCTGCTTTCTTCGTGTGAGCGGCGCGCGGCGTCTAGGACAAGCTGCGTTCGGTATCCGTCCTCAAAGGTGGCCGCGCCCTCGACCGTGTTGCGCCCCTCGCGCAAGGCTTCGACGATGGCGCGTGAGAAGACTGTGAAGCCGCGCGACCACCCTGTGTCGCGCATGCCCGGAGCCAGTGGTCCGCTCTTCGTCTCGACGCGCTGCCACTCGCCAGCGCCAACCCGCGCGTGCCACAGCTCGCCGCTCTCCTCAATCCGCAACGCGCCTTTCGAGCCGAAGAGTTCCAGTAGATGTTCCGGGCGTCCCGCTTCGACGACCGAGAGCGAAATGGTTGCGGTTGCACCCGCGGTCAAGTCTGAATCCTGAAAACTGAGGATCAGGTTCGCCTCGTCATCCGTCGTGACGGGTCGCATCCCGCCGGTCTCTTCGTCCGCGCGCTCCCTGACGTGCGTCACGAGCGAGCAGAAGACGTCCGCGATTTCCGCGCCGAGGAGCCAGCGGAAACTGTCAACAGCGTGCGAACCTATTGCGCCGAGCGCGCCGCCCCCGCGACGCTCGTCGGACCACCAGTCCCACTTGCGTTCACGCGTCGCCCTCGCGTCCGCGCGATAAAGCAGCTTCGCATGCCGGACCTGGCCGATTTCACCATTCAGGAGCATCTCGCGCGCCTTCAATCTTCCGGGCAAGAAACGCAGCTCGTGGTCAATCAGGGCGAGCGCGCCCAGTTCTCGGGCGCGACGGCGCATCGCGTCCGCTTCAACGGCATTCATTGCCATGGGCTTTTCGCACAGCACAGTCTTACCAGCATCCAGCGCGGCCAGCGTCATCTCCAGGTGGGTCGCGGGCGGCGTCACGATGCTCACGAGATTAATGTCGTCGCGCGAAACCAGCTCGCGCCAATCCTCCGCCACGTGCTCGATATTGAACTCACGCGCCACACGCTCGGCGTTCCACCTGTGCCCGCTCGCAATCGCCACCACGCGCGCACCCTCGCAAGCCTGAAAGCCAGGAATCTGCGTCGTGCGAGCGAAGCCCGTGCCGATGATGCCGATGCCGATGGAATTTGTGGTGGTCAATTCATCTCCTTAATTTCTGCCAGCTCGGAAGTAATCAATTGGGCGACCAATTGGTCGCCCATACTTGCTGCTGCACCCGTAGAAATTCAAACTTATTTACTGCCGCTTTTGTTTGCGCTGATATGTACGCTCTCTATGGCAATTTGAGCATACAACATCACACTTGGCTATTTCTTCCAGGATTCTAGGGCGCGTTAAGCGGCTGGCATTAGCTAAGTTTATTACTTTAGTTTCACCTTGTCGGTGATCAAAGTCCATTACATAATAAGGATATTGAATGCTGCAATCAGCACAGGGTTTAGCTTTAGATTCACGAATGATCTCGCTATTTCTAAGCCTAAACCTAGCATTTCTCCTCAAGTAAGCCTCTTTGTTTCGCCGATAATGTTCTTTGAGACTCTGACTCGCACAAGTGCGGCAATGAGAGTAATGCTGTTTCTTACTAATATTCTGAAATCGGAACTCCGTAATTGGGAGATAAGACTTACAGCGTGAGCATGTTTTATAGGATGAGGAAGTCTCTGCCATACTTACTCTCCGAAGTTAATGCAAGGCAAGCGCAGTGAGATTAATATCATCTCAACTTGCCCTTCCCTAACATTAGTATTGAAAAGGCGTGCCCTCGCCCTGACTTGAACAGGGAACCGACAGATTATGAGTCTGCTGCTCTAACCATTGAGCTACGAGGGCACATTGGTTTAACGGATGCAGTGAGGATTATATTGGTCGGCGCGCGCAGTCGCAAGCGCGCGTCGATTCAGGATGAATCAACGTCCCGGTTTTTGAGTTTGATAATAATGGTTGCGATGCCGGCGAGAAGCAGGATGATGCTGCCGATGCCGGAAAAGAGCGCCAGACGGCTGTGGCGTTTGGCGTCGGCGAGGGCTTCCTCCGCCGCGCGTTGTTGTCGCGCGCTCTCCTCCAGCAATATTTTCTGTTCGGGCGTCCCCTTGACGAGGTCGGACTGGTTCTCCAGTCGAAGCGATTCATTCTGAAGGCCCGGCCCCAGACGCTCCGCCGCGCGCGATTGAAAGTAGGACCAGACGGCGAAGCCCCCCGCCGCCAGACCGCACAGCAGACAGATGACAGCCACGAGTCCTAATCTCTTCTTCATGATGCCAGGGCTGATTCGATCTGATGGAGGTGTCTCTCTTCGTGGAGGCCAATAAAGGCGAGCCACTCGTAGAAGTTGAGCGGTCCGAAAGCCGGGTGCGGGTAGCTCACCACGGAAAGGTCCGTCGCCTCAATGCGCGGTCGCAAGCTCTTCAGCTCTTCGCGTGAACGGCGCATGCTCCAGAGCGAATCCGCAAGCTCCCTGCTCCCGCTCGGGCGCAACGCCTCCGGCGCACTATATTTTTCGTTTCTGGCCTTCTCGATGTAATGATCGAGCGTGAAGGGCTTGATCTCAACGGGTCCGTTGGATGGGCGCGCGGCCCCTCCGGCACCCTCGGCCTTCGTCAGCATCATGGTCATCATCCGCAACAATCTGTCTTCGATAATCGAGAGATGCTCGACGATCTCCGCCACGGACCACGCAGTCTCGTTCGGGCGGGCTCTCAACTCGTCCGGCGTCAACCCTTCAACGCGGTCAAAGACGCGCTGGCGTGTCCCGTCTATCACCTCAAAAATTTCCGCCACGCTAGTATATCTCATAAGGGGGTTTGCTCAGCTCCTGTATGTCAAGACGTTAGAACGATTGCTAAAGTGTGCGGCCATGGCCTTCGGCTCTCCCGCGAAAAGGCTTACCGCCTCTTTGGCGCGCGGGCTCTCAGCCTGCGCGCCTCAGGGCGACTGCGGAGTGGCCTGCCTGCTCAAGCTCAATTTATGCCAGCGCTGAAAAGTGTTCACAGGCTCGTTAGCATAGACGCGCACATAGGCTGTCTGCACAAAGAGGCTTTTATCTTCGGGCCAGTCCAGGCGAACGATTGGGTTGAAGGAGACCGGCGTCCCGCTCGCGGGCGTTGCCTGTCCGTCGCCCTGGCCGCTGCTTTCGTTCGCCTTGCCCTTCGACTTCAGTTTAGTTTCCTCGTAAGCGACCGAAGCCTTGAGCAGCGGCTCGCGCAAACTGATGACGGCCTGCGTGGGTTTCTCCGAGAGGGCGTCGTAAATCTTGACGTCCGTGTCAAAGCCCGTGGCGATTTTGGAAGAGTCCGGCGACCAGACTGGTCCTGCTTCGGTCAACCCGTCATCGAGAAGGCGCTCGGCCCCGTCCACAGTGATGACGCGCGGTCGCCCTGCCGGCAGCTTGGACTCGCGCTCGCGAGCCACCCATTCATCCTCACGACAGGCGAGCGCGGCGAGCGCCTGGTTGTCCGGCGACCAGGAGAGGTAAAAGTAGATGAGGCCGTTGCGCGTGGTCAGAGGCTTGAGCTGATCGCCGTAGCCATCGCAGATGTAAATCTGCTCAGTATCGAAAACCGGCACGGGAGCAAACAAAGGGGCGACCGTGGGCGCCGGGACGGGCGCGACATCAGGCAACATGTCCGGAGGAACCTCCGGCTTGAGACTCTTGCGTCCGATGAAGGCGATGCTGTTTCCGTCGGGCGACCAGCTTACCGTCGGGGCGAACGCACCGGAAAGCTCGGGCGGCGTTAGATTGCGCAGGAACCTGCCGTCGGACGCATACAGGTCTATGCGAAACTCCCCTTCCTGCGTTTCGCCCGTATCGTAGAGCGCGAGCGCGCGCTGCCCGTCCGGCGAAACCACGGTGCGCAGGAGGCGTTCGTCTTTGCGGCGCGCGTCAAAGTCGTCCTGAACGGGCTTGAGTTTCGTCTCATCCTCCAATTGTGCACCGAGCGGCGCGTCCGGCGTAAAAACGTAGGCGAGCCGCGCGGCCGGAACAGCGCCCAGGCTGTTCGGGTATGCGCTCCCTCTCTCCTCCGCGTTCTTGCGACATCCCGTCGCGAGCAGCAGAGAGACGGCGAGCAGTAAAAGACAGAAGGCACTGGAAACGAGCGGCACGCGCCGGGCACTGCCGACTGCTGACTGCCGACTCTCCACGCTCTGTAATCTTTTTCCGGATATTGATTGACGGCTCATTTGAACCGTTGATGATAGGAAGGCGTCGGCGCGATTGTCAACGCGACGCTGGCTTGAGGAATTATGAATTATGAGTTTTGAATGTTGAATTGAAGCAGTAATTCAACATTCAAAACTCATAATTCATAATTATTCTGTCCTCTGAGGACGAATCAGGTGCGGATGCGGCGGCGCGGCGTCGTGCCTCTGGTGTTTGGGGTGACGCGTCTCGGGCGCGGCGCGACTTTGCGTGGGGCCGGGGGAGGCGGCTCGACCAGCTTGAAGGTGATCTTCTCGTCGCCCATGACGTCGCTCCCGAACGTTGGGTCGAGCGCGAGCAGAGCGCGCATGGTGTTGCGCGGAGAAAGGTGCGCCTCGTCCGTCCCGTCTTCCTCGACGCAGTTGTGCTCGATGGCGCGCGCGAGTCTTCTGGCGAGCGTCTCTTTGCCCGGCGTGCGCTCGATGTAGGCGCGCGAGACCATCGCCCCGACCAGATCGCAGGTCAACTCCTCCGGACGACGCCCTGCGATTTGCATCCCCGTCAGCGTGGTCGCCCGCCGCCCGACGAGACGAAAGAGCGGGTGCAGCGAGTCCTCGCGCCCGTCCGCGATGTGCGTCAATTCGTGCGCGAGCACGCTGATCATCCCCTCGTCCGATTGCAGGCCGGCGAGAAAGATGGTCCCGAAATAGATCGTGCGCGGCGTGCTGAGAATGACCGAAGCGTTGTCGCGCAGCTCTACGTCCGGCTCGATGCGGCTGACTGCGAGCACGCGCATCGTGGCGGCCTTTATTCTGTACTCCTCTATGTTGTACTCGTTCGAGAGATCGCGCAGGGAAGCGACGACCAGATCGCGCGCAGCGGGCAGCAGACGCTCGGCGCGCTTGAGCCCGGCGACGGCGTCCGGGTGCGAGAGCGCGAGCGAAGGCCGCGCCTGCATCACGTCAATCGGCACGCTTCCCAATGGGTCGCGGGCGCGCTCCTGGCAGACGGCGCCCATCGCACGCTCGACTATGTTCTGCTCGTCTAACGCAGGGTTCTCGCGCGGCTGGCTCGGCGGCGGACTGCCGCCCTTCCAGGGGCTGTCATCCTGTGCACGGGTGACGACGGCGGCTGCGGGAACGAAGAGGAGCAGAGCGAGCAGGACGAGGGTCGCTCTCAAAAACGACTGGCGGAGCTGGCCGGGCCGGTACTTCATCGTAACTCATTATAAACGATGAATGCGGAATGATGAATGCGGAATGAAAGAAAAGCAGGTGTTTGTCTTTCGTTCATATTCATCGTTTCGCGTTCATCGTTCCTACTTATTTTTCCACGCTGGCTTGCGCTTTTCCATGAAGGCTTTGATGCCTTCGTTGGCGTCTTCGGTTTTCATCAATTCGTTCAAGTATAAATCTTCGACCTTCGACAGGGCGTCCTCGAAGGTGCCGCCGCGCGCCAGATCAAGCGCGCGCCGTGTTGCGCCGAGCGCCGGGGCGGAAAGTTCGCGGAGTTTGACGAGCACTTCGAGCGTCTTTTGCCCAAGCTCCGCGTGCCGCACGACAGCGCTGATCAGGCCGAGGCGCAAGGCTTCCGCCCCGTCAATCAGCTCGCCCGTCAGAATCAACTCGCGCGCGCGTTTGTCTCCGATGATGCGCGGCAGAAGAACCGCGGCGACAGGCGGAAAGACTCCGAGCTTGATCTCGGGCTGGCCGAAGCGCGCTCTCTCCGTCGCGATCACTATGTCGCAACCGGCCACGAGCTCGCACCCTCCGCCCAGGGCTGCGCCGTCAACGATGGCGATTGTTGGCTTCCCGGCCTGTTCCAGAGCGCGAAAGATTGCGTGAAACGAATCGAGCATCTGGTAGATGGTCTCTTCGACATGCTCCTCGACAGCGACGCCCGCGCTGAAAGCGCGCGACCCCTTTCCAGCCTCGAACAGAATCGCGACCAGGTCGCGGCGGCCCGCACACTCACTGATGGCGTCCGTCATCTCGCGCATCATCGCGATATTGAAAACATTGAGCGGCGGGCGCGCGAAACTGATTCGCCCGACGCGATCTTCGATGTTGAATTTGATGCTCTGATATTTCATAAGCAGGGAGCGGTGAGCAGTGAAAGCAAGAAACTATTTACTGCTTACAGCTCACTTATTGCATCGTTCCCAGCCAGGCCTTGTACTGCCTGGTCTGCTCGGGCGTCGGTCGGCTGACGGGCAGGATGCGGTAGTCTATGACCGCGCGCTTGCCCAGTTTGATGGTGAACGTGCGCAGCTCGTCGTCTCGGAAGAGCGTCAGATTGAGCGGGTCGCCCGGACGCTTCTCCCCGAGCCGCGCAAGGAAGGAGTCGCGGTTGACGCGCAGGCCGTCGAGCGCGATGATCTGGTCGCCCGCATTCAAGCCCTGATCGTAGGCAGCCGTCCCGCTGAACAATCTCCTGACCATCAAACGGTCGCCTTCCTGCACAACCTGCGCCCCCAGATAAGACCTCTCAACGGGCGGCGACGTCTTGTCCGCGTCGCCGAGTTGCAGTCCGACCGCGCCGAGCGCAGAGTCGTACTCAAGCTCGTCGCGCCCGCGCACGTAACGCGCGAAGAAGTTTTCCAGACTCGACCCGGCCATCAGCTCTGAGGCGCGCTGGAAATCTTCCGGCGTATAGTTGCGATTCTTCTTGTAAAATTCCGTGTAGAGATAACGCATCACGTCATCCAGAGACTTCGCGCCGCCGGACCGTTTGCGAATCTCCAGATCGAGCAGGAGGCCGACGATCTGCCCCTTGTCGTAATAGGAGACTTGCGAATTGCCTGAGTTTTCATCCTGCCTGTAATACTTGATCCAGGCGTCGAAACTGGCCTCCTCCAAACTCATCACCAGGCGACCGGGCGTGTCCTGAAGGCTCTGAATCTCCCCGGACATTCTTTCCAGATACTCTTCTTCCGACAGCAGCCCGGCGCGGCGCAAGATCAGCGGCGCGTAGTATTGCGTCAGACCTTCCGCGACCCAGAGGAGTTTCGTGTAGTTTTCGCGTGAGTAATCGAATGGGCCCAGAGCATCCGGGCGAATTCGCTTGACGTTCCAGAGATGAAAGAACTCGTGCGATACGAGCGAGAGAAAATCCTTCCAGTTCCCGTCCGGGCGAAAACTGTTGCGCTCCATAATCAGGGAGGTGGAATTCAGGTGCTCCAAGCCCCCGTCGCTTCTGCTGTAGGCATGCAGGATGAAGGTGTAGTCGCGGTAAGGGATGTCGCCCATCATGGCGACTTCGGTCTCGACTATCTTCTGCACGTCTCGTCGCATGCGCTCCATGTCGTAGTTGCCGTCGCCGTCAATCACTATGCGGTGCGGGACGCCGCGCACCTCGAACTGAATGGTCTTCAGTTTCCCGACCTCGACGGGCGAATCATAAAGAACGTCGAAATTCTCTGCGCGAAAGGTGTTCGGACGGCCCTGAATGGCCGGCAGCCCCGTGGCAACTTTCCAATCCCCGTAGGGGACGACGCGCAAAGTTGAGGGCGCGTTCAGGTGGCCTTCCGGATAGATCAAAAGCGCGACGTTGTTCCAGTGGGCGTGGCTGTCGTCCAGGTCGTTGGTGCGGACCGAGAGATCGTTGGCATAGACGCGGTAGGTGACGCGCAGGTCCCGCGAGCCCCCTGTCTCGACGCGCCAGATATTCTTGTTCGTCTTCTGCCAGGAGAGCGCGCGGCCGCTCTGCGTGTCCGCTGCCGCAAAATCCTGCACGTGACGCTCGAACTCGCGGATCAGGTAAGAGCCGGGCGACCACACAGGCATGACTAAATTAATTTGCGCCGGGAGGCGTGCGTCCCGGAGGCGCATCTCTACTTCCAGGAGATGCGTGTGCGGCTTCGACATCGAGACCGTGAAACTGATTTCGGGCGGCGTGCCCGTGCGCGTCGCTTGAGCGAGCGCCGAAGAGGCCGCCATCAGCAGCGCGATTGCGGCTAAAAGCGCGGCGCGAAGGCGAGTGTGACGCATCGGGTGTTATCCTTATCTTTCGATTTAACGGAGAGCTTCCTGGCATCAATCTTACTACGGAAAAGCGGAAAGCAGGAGACCGAAATAAAAACGGCAATGGCTTTGATTTATATAAACTGAGTCCGATGTAAGGGCAAACCAAGCTCCGTAGGAGCAGAATGTTTATAGCTATAATGCCGTAAGTAAGCTTCAAGCTCCATCAGGAGCGACATGTGTCGCCGTCATTAACATACCGCTCCTGACGGAGCTTAGAGCATTCATGCCTTATCTCGAATTGACGTATTCCGGACTCCGGCTCCTGACTTCCTGATTTCGCTTTTCCGCGAAACTTTCGCGACGAAAGGTTTTTAGGATAAGGTCTTACGTCAGAAAGAGTGGAGGTGCGTGTTACGATGACTGTAATCACCTGTTCGAATTGCGGGGCGAAAAATCGAGTGAAGCAGGCGGAGGCGGCGAACCTTCAGCCAGTGTGCGGGAGGTGTGGAACGGCGCTCGATACCGGGACAGTGGATGCAGCCTATGCGCCTTATGCGAGCGCAGCCTATGCGGGCAGACCAATCATCGTGGGGGACGAGACGTTTGAGCGCGAGGTGCTGGGAGCGCGCGGCGTTCCCATTCTGCTTGACTGCTGGGCTCCCTGGTGCGGGCCGTGTCGGATGATTGCTCCGGTGCTTGACGAACTGGCGGCTGAATCAAAGGGGCGTTACATCATAGCCAAGCTGAACGTTGACGATAATCCGCGCACGGCTTCCCGGTTCGACATTCGAAGCATCCCGACCATGCTCATCTTCAAAAACGGCGCGCTCGTTGACCGAATAGTGGGTGCCGCACCCAAACAGACGATAGCAGCAAAGCTCTCGTGAATCGTAAATCGTGAATCGTGAATAGACGAAAGCGGTTTTTCTATTTACGATTTACGATTCACGATTTACGAACAAACGATTTACGATTTACGCACAATGAAACGTTCTCCGCTTCTGGTCATCTTCATCACAGTCTTCATTGACCTCGTAGGCTTCGGCATAGTCATTCCAGTGCTGCCCTTCTACGTGGAGGGGACGAACTTTAATGCCTCGACCAGCATGGTGGGCCTCCTGTTCGCTTCCTACTCGGTGATGCAGCTCATCTTCTCGCCGATCCTGGGGAGGCTCTCGGACAGATACGGCAGGCGTCCCATCCTGCTCATCAGCCTTGTCGGCACATGCGTCGGCTTTCTCATCCTCGGTTTCGCGAATTCACTGTGGATGCTCTTCGCCGGGCGCATCATTGACGGCATCTCCGGCGGTAACATCTCCACGGCGCAGGCGTACATCGCGGACATCACGACGCCGGAGAATCGCGCCAAAGGCATGGGCCTGATCGGCGCGGCCTTCGGACTCGGCTTCACGTTCGGGCCGGCCATCGGCGGCGTTCTCAGCCACTGGGGCATCAGCGTGCCCTTCATCTTCGCTGGCTGCCTGGCCCTGGCTAACGCCATCCTGCTCTACTTCACTCTGCCGGAAACCGTTACTAAAGACCATCCGGCGCGCGCCTCTGCCCAGAGCGCGCGCTGGTCCCAACTCTTCGCCGCCGTCAAACAGCGGAGACTGGCCTTCATCCTTGCCATCTATTTCCTGCTCGTCACAGCCTTCTCGATCATGACCACGTCGTTCGCGCTCTTCACGATGTACCGCTTCGGCTACGACGCCGCGCACAACGGCTATCTCTTTATGTACGTCGGAATCCTCGGCGTCATCATCCAGGGCGGACTGATCGGACGGCTGGTGAAGATGTTCGGCGAACTGCCGCTCGTCCTCACGGGCTCGCTGCTGTTCGCGACGAGCCTCTTCATCATCCCCTTAACAGGCCCGCACACGGGCCTGGCGACTTTGCTCGCGGTCGGGGCCATCTTCGCCGTCGGGAACTCGCTCGCCACGCCGTCGCTTCAGACGCTCGCCTCGAAAAGCGCCGGGCGGGGTGAACAGGGCGGAGTGCTCGGCGTCACGCAGTCGGTCGCCAGTCTGGCCCGCGCCGTCGGCCCCTCGATTCAGGCGCTGCTGATCTACAGCGCGACGCAAACGATGGGCGCGGACGGACTGCCGCACAACATGAGCGATCACAGCCTGCGCCTCACTTTCTGGACCGCCGCCGCCATTATGTTCGGAGCTTTTCTGCTCGCCGCCTACCTCAACCGGGCGCGCTCAGCCGACTATCCGGCCACCAAAGTCCCAGCCTGACGATTGCGGAATGAAAAGAACAGAAGGCAGAAAGCAGAAGGCAGTAGGCAGTCAGCCCCGCTAGGGGCGGAAGATTGTAGCCCAGGGCTCACGCCATTAGTATCTACACAAGTATTGATAGATGTTTGGGAATCATTGAACTATCTCGAAAACCTGCAAAAATCTTAGGAAAAACGGATCGAACAAATTCAGGTCTGATCTTTGCTGCGCTCTGGTCAC
>DASVXV010000087.1:0-28179 GCA_036392495.1 Pyrinomonadaceae bacterium
GGTCACGTTTCAGCCTGACTTGAAGGATGAGGCGCTGGTCGAGGCCATACGGACATTGAAGCCGGACGTGCTGGTCGTGCGCTCGACGAAGGTGACGGAGCCTATGCTCGCGGCCGGCGCGTTGAAGCTGGTCGTGCGCGCCGGCGCGGGCTACAACACGATTGACGTCGGAGCGGCCTCGCGGCGCGGCATCTACGTCTCGAACTGCCCGGGCAAGAACTCCATCGCCGTCGCCGAGCTGGCCTTCGCCCTTGTGCTCGCGCTCGACCGCCGCGTCGCAGACAACGTCATCGCGCTCCGCCGCGGCGAGTGGAACAAGAAAGAGTTTTCCAAGGCGCGCGGCCTCTACGGGCGCACGCTCGGCCTCATCGGCACGGGCCAGATCGGGCAGGAGATGATTCCGCGGGCGCGCGCCTTCGGCATGAAGACGATCGCCTGGAGCCGCAGCCTCACGCCTGAACGCGCCGCGAGCTTAGGCGTCGAGCGTCTGGATACTCCGCAGGAAGTCGCGCGCGTCGCGGACGTCGTCAGCGTGCACCTAGCCCTGAAGCCGGAGACGCGCTCGATTGTCGGCGCGGATGTCTTCAACTCTATGAAGGAGGGCGCGATCTTCATCAACACGTCGCGCGGCGAGGTCGTGGATCAGGGGGCGCTCACACATGCCTTGAGGACGCGCAGGATTCGCGCCGGGCTCGACGTTTTCGCGTCGGAGCCGACTTCGGCCACGGGCGAGTTCACGGACGAAATCGCGAAAGAGGAGAATCTCTACGGCACGCACCACATCGGCGCTTCGACGGACCAGGCGCAGGAGGCGATTGCGGCCGAGACGGTCCGCATCATTCAATCTTTCAAAGAGACTGGCCGCGTGCCGAATGTCGTCAACCTGGCCGAGCGCACGCCCGCCACTCACACGCTCGTCGTCCGCCACCAGGACCGCCCCGGAGTGCTCGCGCATGTGCTCGACGCCGTCCGTGGCGCGAACATCAACGTGCAGGAGATGGAGAACATCATCTTCGAAGGCTCCGAGGCGGCGGTCGCACGCATCAACCTGGAGGCCGCGCCTCCGACGGAGACGATTGAGCGCCTGCGTGCGGAGAACCCGGACATCCTCGAACTCAATCTCTTGGAGATTAGAGGTTAAATTGAGTTTCATCGGCGGCGCGCGAATCCCTGCGTCGCGTCAGCGACGCGATTGAATTTAGCCCGGCCTTTCAAGGCCGGGATGAAATGGTGTCTGATGAAATGCGTCGCGTCAGCGACGATTGATCGCACGTGCTGTTCAATCGTCGCTGACGCGACGCGACAAACTAGCGAGCCATTATGCCCCGGCCTTGAAAGGCCGGGCTAAATTCAACGTGCTGCTACGCAGCAGCGCCGTGCGAGGTCTTCAGTCGATAAAGACCATCTAACTTTTCATCTCCCGGACATGGCGGGATGCCAGTCATGAAGACGGCACTCAACAGACGGTTCGTTAATTTCGAAGTCTGCAAGAGAGCTCCGCACGCTTTAGGCGGCGTGCTGCTGCTCTTAACTTTCTTACGCGTGACGCCATCGCGCCCCGCGCCTGCGCCGACTCCGACCCCGACGCCGCAGCCGAGCGAAAGGCATATCAAGCCGAACCCGCAAACCCTGCTTGTGGAGATTCGACGCGACCTTAAGATCAGTTTGAATCAACTGGACATGGGGGCTGTGAACTCTCCAGAGCCCCTGGGCAAAACGCTGGAAGAAGCGTTCAAGCAGCGTAAGGAATTGGGGATTTATAATCCTGAAACGTACGAGATAGACAAAACCGTCCTCATCAAAGCGGACCGGGCTATCAAATATGGCGATCTCCTTAAGGTCGCCAAGAGGGTTCTGGATTCGGGCGCATCGCCTGTGGGACTCGTGACGGACGAAAAGAAGGTTCCGCTCGATGCGAACACGCGCCCGGAAGTGATGAGGCGAGACATCCCGGCTGACGAGCAAGAGACTACGCCGCCGGTTTCGCAGTCGTTCCCGAAGACGGGGCCGGAGGTTGCGACGCTCAGAGTAATAGTCGCATCCACGAGTCAGGGCACGACGGCCGTCGTCAAGCGCGTCATGCAGGATGAGCGCATTGACCCGGAGACCATCAGGAAGTCTGCGGCGGTCGTCGAGGTCAAGGGCGACGGCGAATACTATCTAGACGGGAGGCGTGTTGAAAAAGCTGCCCTCTATCAGGGACTCAAAGACTGGTTCAAGGGCGAAAAGGAAGAGGACAAAGATACGTACATCATCGCCCGCGCAGACCTCGACTACGGAACGGTCGAAGACGCAATCAACGAGACGTGGGAGGCGAACCCGCGCGTTATCCTGGTGACGGGCTCGACCGTGAGCCAGCAGCCAGCTACGAACCAGCAGGCGGCGGCGTCCTCGACCAACTGGACGCCCGTCATTCTCGAAATCCTCGGCGGGATACTCATTCTCAGCGTGGTCTGGTTTGTGCTTGCGAGGCGTAGGAGCTAACCTTTACTCATGAAGACAACTCTCATCACAGGCGCATCGAGCGGCATCGGCGAAGCCTTCGCGCGTAGGCTCGCCGCGCGGGGCGAGAATCTGCTGCTGGTGGCGCGCACAGAAGAGAAGCTGGCGAGCGTCTGCAACGAGTTGGGGCGAGCGCACAACATCAGCGCTCAATATGTGGCCCTTGATTTGACGGAAACGGACGCAGGCTTGAGATTGTACGAAGAGACAGTCGGGCGCGGCCTTGAGATTGAGACGCTGATTAACAACGCAGGCTTCGGTTCGATGGGAGACTTTACGGCGCACGACCTCGCGCGCGAGCTGGAGATGATTGATCTCAACATCAAATCTCTGGTCGCCCTGACGCACTATTTCCTAAAGCCGATGCGTGAGAGAAAGCGCGGCACGATCATCAACGTCGCCTCGACCGCGGCCTTTCAGGGCGTGCCCTACATGGCCGTCTATGCGGCGACCAAAGCCTTCGTGCTCTCCTTCTCGGAAGCGCTCTGGGACGAGAATCGCGCTTTCGGCGTTCACGTGATGGCGCTCTGTCCCGGTGTGACGGAGACAAACTTTTTCGCAGCGGCGCAGACGGACAAGCCGCCGCTGCGCCGCGCGCAGACGCCCGAACAGGTCGTGGACACGGCGCTCGGTGGACTCAAACGCGGTAAAAGCCATATCATTTCCGGCTGGACGAACTACCTGACGACCGAATCCGAACGCCTCGTGCCGCGCTCCGTTGTCGCGCGCATCGCAGGCCGTGCGATGAGACCGAAGTACGGAGAAAAGCCGTAAATCGTGAATCGTAAATCGTAAATAGAGAAAAGCCGCTTTCGTCCATTTACGATTTACGATTCACGATTTACGAATCGAGGAGAACATTTTATGACCGAACGCATCTACAACTTCAGTGCTGGACCCGCCGTTTTGCCCGTGCCCGTTTTGGAGGAGGCGCGCGACGAGCTGTTAAGTCTGCCGGGCGTCGGCATGTCCGTGATGGAGATCAGCCACCGCTCGAAGACCTTCGACGAGATTATCGGCGGCGCGGAGCAGGGCGTGCGCGACCTGCTGGGCCTCCCGGAGAATTACCAGGTCCTCTTCCTACAGGGCGGCGCCAGTTTACAGTTTTCGATGATCCCGATGAATCTGCTACCGAAACAGGGAAGCGCGGACTACATCGTCACGGGCAGTTGGGGGAAGAAGGCCGTCAAAGAGGCGAAACGCGAGGGGGCGGTCAACATCGCCGCGACGATGGCCGACGGCGGCTTCACGCGCACACCCGGTCCAGACGAGATCAAGCTCGACCCGAAGGCCGCTTACGTTCACATCACGACGAACGAGACGATTGAAGGCGTCGAGTGGAAAGAGGAGCCCGAAACGAACGGCGTGCCGCTCTTTGCCGATGCCTCCAGCGACATCCTGTCGCACGTCATCCCGGTCGAAAAGTACGCGCTCATCTACGCGGGTGCACAGAAGAACATGGGGCCGAGCGGCGTCACGCTCGTCATCATCCGCGACGACCTCTTGAAGCGCATCCCAGACGGGCTGCACACGATGCTGGATTATCGCACGCACACCGAAAACAAGTCGCTCTATAACACGCCGAACACCTGGGGCATCTACATCATCAATCTAGTCTGTAAGTGGATTCAGGGGAAAGGCGGCCTCACAGGGATGCAGCGCGAGAACGAAGAGAAGGCGCAACTGCTCTACGACGCGATTGACGCGACCCCATTTTATCGCGGGCACGCGGACCCGGACTCGCGCTCGATTATGAACGTGACGTTCCGCCTGCCTTCGGAAGAGCTGGAGAAGAAGTTTACGACAGAGGCGACCACGGCGGGCCTCGACGGCCTGAAAGGCCACCGCTCCGTCGGCGGCATACGCGCCTCCATCTACAACGCCTTCCCCCGCGAAGGCGTCGAGGCTCTGGTCTCGTTCATGCGCGAGTTCGAGCGCACCAACGGCTAACGCCGAACTCCCGAAATCACGTTCTGCCTCGCCGTCGGCGACAACGCGCACGATGAAGCAAGATTGTAGGGGCAGGGCTTGTCCCTGCCCGGCGATTCGAGAAAGACCGGGCAGGGACAAGCCCTGCCCCTACAGAATTATTCGCCACCGCAGCTTTTGCAACGCCCTCCAAGCCATCTATGCCAACGAAGTCAGCTTTCGCATTCCGCGAGGGTCTGTTGAGCCCATTTGAGGTCTGGGGAACGCAGGGCAGTGAAGATTTCGACGGCGCGACGGGCGTGCGGAAGAGCTTCCGGCTTCCGGCCTTGCCGGGCGAGGGCCTCGGCGATGCTTCGGCAGTTTTGAGCAATCAACTCCTGGCGGCGGACTTTTTCGGCTAAGGTCAGAGCCTTGCGGGCTAGAGCTTCCGCGCCGGGCCAGTCCTTGTGATCCAGCGCCAGCATTGCCAGATTGCCGGTGATGTAGGCGACGCCTTCGCGATAATCGACGGCCTGGGCGATCCGTAGGGCTTCTCGATAATCGCGTTCGGCGGCGTCATCATCGCCAGAGAGTCGTTCGGAATCGGCGAGGGCATTCAGACCGATAGAGACATCCTCGCTTTCCGGGCTTAAGATGCGCCTAAGTTCTACGGATTCGCGGTACGTCGCAATGGCAGCAGGGTAATCCCCAGCCAATTTGTGCCCTAGGCCCCGCAAGCGGATGGCGATGGCCCGCTCGCGAACGCCAGCTTGGGCTTCGCGCCAGTGGGCCTCGGCGCGGTCGGCGCAGGCAAGCACTTCCGCCGACTGTCCGCGCAGATAGTTGACCCAGCCGACATCGTAGGCACGCCAGCCGGCATTCTGGAAATCTTTGGCCGCCACGGCCTTGGCTTCGGCGTCCCGCGAGAGGGCGAGCCATTCATCCCAGCGGCCGGTGAAATCGAGAAAATGTCGCAATGCGCTGCACACGGTCTGGAGCCGGTCATTCAGCCCGGCGAGGAAACGTGGCAGGGCGGCGGCGACCGTAGGCCACGCGGCGTCGAGTACGGGGAAGTTTTCGAATTCCTCGTAGCCGTTCTCCACCACCAGCGCGTAGGCGCGCTTTTCGAGCCGGTCGCCGGTCTCCGCGACGACCTCGGGCTTCCGCCGCCGCAGGAAGTCGGCGACCATCGGCACGAGGGCGAACGCCGTCTCCTCAGTATCCGGGACGACCAACGAGCGGTTGGCAAGGCTGCGCAGGGCTGTCTCGGCCTGTTCCTCGTCGCAGCCCGCGACTGTGGCAACGTGCTCCACTTTTGCGGGCAGGCTGAAGTAGGTAAGCGCGCAGAGGACTTCGGTCTCGTCCTCGTTGAACTCATTCACCAGATCGCCGAAGACGAACTCCAGCGGGTCGTTGTCCTCCGGGCAGGAGCGTAGGAACGTCAGCGCGTCGTCGAGGGTGCGGCAGCTCCCGCGTCCGACCTGCCCGGCCACCCAGCGCAGGAGCAGTGGCTTGCCGGCGGTCTGCTCGTAGAGGGCGATGCGCTCCTTCTTCTTTGTCTTCTTGAGAAGCTGATTGCGTTTGGCTAGGTCGGCGAGGGTTTCGAGCGCGGCCTCCTGGCTGAGTTTTTCGAGGATGAGTTCTTCGGAGCCGGAGCCGATGCGGCGGCGGCTGGTGAGGATGGCCTTGCAGCCCTGCGGCAGGCGCTTGACGAAGGTGAAGAGCCGGTCGCGGTCGGGTTTCGGGAGCGCTTCGAGGTTGTCTAGGATGAGCAGCGCCCGCATGTCGCGTAGCGCTTCGAGCAGCAGACGGATGCGCTCGTCCTCCGGAGACTTCGTGATGTCCGCGCGGTCCAGCTCGCGCGAGAGTTCGTTGAGCATTTCTAGGAAGCCGGGCAGGACGAAGACGCCCAGCTCGCGCACGCCGTCGTCATCCAGCTCGCGGTTCTTTACGGAGACGAAGACGATGCGCTTGAACTCGTCGGGCGTGCAGTCGTAGGCGGCGCGGATGGCGAGCGAGGTCTTGCCCATGCCGCCCGGCCCGTCAATGAGCGCGCCCCAGGTGCGATTCTCCGGGTCGAGTGCCTCGCGGATTTTCGCGAGTTCCGCCTCGCGCCCGAAGAAGGGCTGTAGGCGCGGCAGGTTGTTGGGGATGGAGGTCTGCGCGGGTCGGGCGTCAGTCACGGCGACTGCTGCATGCTGCTGTCTATTCTTGAACTCGCTCAGCGCCTGGAATACGAGGCGGTGAAGCTCCTCCGCGGACTTGAACTCTTTGCGCACGCGCCCGTCGGCCGCACGTGCCTTGAACTTGCGTAGCTTCTCTTGCGCAACTTTGTCGGCCTCAACATCACGCGCGGTGACGGCGTGCTCTTCGTGGGCGGTGAAGACGAGTATCTCGCGGAGTTTCCCTTCTGCTTTGCGCGCCATTGCGCGGTCGAACTCCATTTCGGTGATCGAGATGTCTTGCCCGTCGGGCACCCAGCCGTAGCGGAAGGCGTAAACGCCAATGTAGATGTCAGCCTGATCGACCATCTCCAACGAGGCGGCGATGCCGGTTGCGTCACGCGCCGGAAGTTGTTCCATGCCGATGGGGAAGAAGCCCGCTTCAAGACACGCCTTGTGCACGAGCGCGCGATGTTCCGGCAGGTCGAGCGCCGTGCTGCTGATCATGGCCGTGAACTGGCCGGGCCGCGGCCCGGCGGACGCTTCGACGGGGGTGGGGTTTGGAGGAGACATGTCCATTCAACTCCGTGAACACGCGTAAGGGTTATGGCACGGCTGCCGATGCTGATTATCCACGGCGAGCGCGAAATGACCAATGTTTTTGGCGGGGCGTGCTTGGCACAGGCACGGGCACGGGTTAAAGTAAGGGTTCGCTGTCAGTCTCTCGGTTTTGCGCTGTGGACATTTTACCCTATTAAGATAGATGAGCACGAAAATCCTGTTCCCCCTCGCCCTCCTCGTCAGCCTCTCGGCAGCCCTGTATTCCGCCGCCCAAAGTCCCGCGAACAATCCGCCGCCCATCGAACTGCCCGCCGAGAAGCACCTGCGCAACGTGCGGCAGCTATCCTTCGGCGGAGAGAACGCGGAAGCCTACTTCTCCGCGGACGGGCGAAAGCTCATCTTCCAGTCAAAGCGCGACGGTCTCGGCTGCGACCAGATTTTCACGATGAACGTGGACGGGTCCGACGTCCGCATGGCCTCGACCGGCGGGGGGAAAACGACCTGCTCCTACTTCTTCCCGAAGAAGGGGCGCATTCTCTATTCGTCAACGCACCTGGGCGCGCGTGAGTGCCCGCCCGCGCCCGATTACTCGCGCGGCTACGTCTGGGCGATCTATCCGACGTACGACATCTTCACGGCCCGCGCGGACGGCTCGGACCTGAAACAGTTGACGCGCACACCCGGCTACGACGCCGAAGCGACCGTCTCGGTGGACGGGCGCAAGATAGTCTTCACCTCGATGCGCGACGGCGATCTGGACATTTACACGATGGACGCGGACGGCAAGAACGTGAAGCGGCTGACGACAGAGCTGGGCTACGACGGCGGTCCATTCTTCTCGCGCGACGGGCGTCAGATCGTTTATCGCTCGTTTCACCCTCGGACGCCACAGGAGATCAAGCGCTACAAAGAGAAGCTCGCGGAGAATCTGATCGAGCCGACGGTCTTTGAAATCTGGGTGATGAACGCGGACGGAAACAATAAACGACAGGTGACGCACCTTAATGCGGCGAGCTTTGCTCCCTATTTCCTTCCTGACGGCAAGCGCATCATCTTCGCGTCGAACGTGAACGATCCGCGTGGGCGCAACTTCGATCTTTATGTCATCAACGTGGACGGTACAAACCTTGAGCGCATCACACACAACGAGACCTTCGACGGCTTCCCGATGTTCTCGCCGGACGGGCGCAAACTCGTCTTCGCCTCCAACCGCAACGCGAAGGTCAGAGGCGAAACGAATGTGTTTATTGCCGACTGGGTGGATTGAGAGCAGGGGTTAGGCCTATACTCTACTCATGCAGTTTGAGTGGGATCCGAACAAAGCTGCGGAGAATCTAAAGAATCACGGCATCTCATTTGACGAGGCATCGAGCGTCTTTGGTGATCCACTCGCAATGACCATTGATGACCCTGACCATTCAATAGATGAGTTTCGTTTCTTAACGATGGGATACACGAAGAATCAGCGACTCATCGTCGTCTCACATACTGAACGAGAGGCCAGGATTCGAATAATCTCCGCGCGAGAACCAACCCCACGAGAGAGGAAACAGTATGAGTCAGAGCAATAGTTCAGAGCCGAAGGAAGAAATGCGTGCCGAATATGATTTCAGAGGCGGAGTACGAGGGAAGTATTATCAGCAGTACACAGAAGGCACTAATGTAGTGCTGTTGGAGCCTGATGTCGCAGAGGTCTTTAGAGACTCGGAATCAGTAAACCAAGCATTACGGGTACTGATAAACATTGCGAAGAACCAGGTGCCTCAGACTCGCTGAGAGGTTGTTGTTCTACAACGCCGGCTAACAGGCGATTTGACCGGAGCGCGGGCAGCGCAGTTCTTTCCTTCGACCCGTGCCGTCGCCCGCGCCCACTCAACCAGAGCGTTAGATGATGATCAGCTTACCGTAAGCGGTACTGATTTCACGCTTCGTTCGGGACTTGTAATCATGCGACAGAAATCTCTACTACAAAAATTCCTTTCCCTCTCGCTAATCCTTGCCATCGCGTTCACTGCCGCCGCTCAACAGAAGCGCGCGGACATGAGCGCGCCGAGCGTCGAGCGCCTGCGCGCTCACGTCACCCATCTCGCCTCGGACAAGCTGGAGGGGCGCAGGACCGGAAGCGCCGGGTCGAACATGGCTGCGGAATATATCGCCAAGGAGTTCTCACGCTACGGCCTGCGCCGGAGCATCGGATACGACACGCCCGGCATGTCAATTCTTGAGGCTGATTCCCCCAAACGCTACATGCAGGAGTTTCCTTTCGTCGCGGGCGTCGAACTCGGCAAGAACAATTCGATGCTTTTGACTGAGAGCGCCCGGACCACTGCGGCGCAAGCCGCGGCGCGTCCCGTCTCGCTCGACCTGCGTCTCGGCGAGGACTGGATGCCGCTGGGCTTTTCGTCGAATTCTAAAGCCTTGAGCGCGCCCGCCACCTTCGTCGGCTACGGCCTCAAGGCCGACGAGATCAACTACGACGATTATGCTGGCGCGAATGTGTCGGGGCGTATCGTCATCGCTTTTGAAGGCACGCCTGACGGCGACAACCCGCACGGCCAGTTCGCGCGCTACGCTGGTGTGCGCTGGAAGGCGATTGCCGCGCGCAACAACGGCGCGGCGGCCCTCGTCGTTATCGCGCGTGAAGAGAACTTCAAGGACGACCGCCTCGCCCGGCTACGCTTCGACAACAGCTCGGGCGAGGCGGGCTTGCCAGTCGTCGTCATCTCGCGCCAGGCAGCACAGCGCATCCTGGAAGCCGGAGGGCTCGCACCCCTCGCCGAGTTGGAGAAGGCCGCACAGGAGATCGTCAAGACGATGGCTCAGCAGAGCGCTGCGGAGAAGCGCAAGAACGTTTCGCTTCCGCTTCGCAGCGTGATGCTCAACATCTCTACGGAGATCGTGCGGCGCAATGCCCCTGCTTATAACGTCGTCGGCATCCTGGACGGCTCCGATCCGGTCCTGAAGAAAGAGGTGATCGTCATCGGCGCGCACTACGACCACCTGGGGCGCGGCGGCGAGGGAAGCCTTGCCACGAGCGAGGGGGGCATTCATCACGGCGCGGACGATAATGCGTCAGGCGTCGCCGGAATCCTGGAACTTGCGCGCCTCTTCTCGGCGGACCGGAAGAGCTTGAAGCGCACGCTCGTCTTCATAGCCTTCAGCGGCGAAGAGGAGGGCCTGCTCGGCTCGAACTATTACGTCAATCATCCCGTCATTCCGCTTGAGCAGACCGTGGCGATGATTAATATGGACATGATCGGGCGTATGAAGGAGAGGAAACTGATGATCGGGGGCGTCGGAACCGCCGCCGAGTGGCGCGACCTGGTCGCGGCAGCCAATCTCATCGGCGGCATGCACGTGACCGCCAGCAACGCAGGGGCGCGCACACAATCCGCAGGGAGCATGAGCGGCCCTCCCATCGTGGTCGCCGCGAACGGCCAGCCTGTCGTCGTCCTTGATTCTTCAAAACAGTTCGTGCTCACTCTGAACGAGGACGGCTACGGCCCGAGCGATCACTCTTCGTTCTACGCGAAGCAGATTCCTGTGCTCTTCTTCTTCACTGGCACGCATGACGATTATCACAAGCCTTCGGACACCGCGGACAAGATCAACTACGAAGACGAGGCGCGCATTCTCTCGTTCATCGGAGGGGTCGTGCGCTCGGTTGACGCAAACGCGAAGCGTCCCGCTTACACGGTTGCGAAGAGCGAGTCGCAGGGGCGCTCCCTCGGTTTTCGCGTTTACCTGGGGACGATTCCGAGCTACGCCGAATCGAACGACGGGCTGAGGCTGGACGGCGTGCGCGACGATTCCCCTGCGTCGAAGGCAGGTCTCAAGGCTGGGGACAGGATTATCCGTCTGGCCGGGCGCGAAGTGCGCAACGTCTATGACTACACCTACGCGCTCGGCGAGATGAAAGCGGGGCAGGAATACGAAGTGGAAGTCGTGCGTGGCGCGGAGACGCTCAAGTTGAAGATCACTCCAGCAGCAAGGAAGTAAAAAGGCAAAAGGGAAAAGGCAAAAGTGAAGACGAAGCGAGGGCTTCTCTTCTTTCACTTTTGCCTTTTTCCTTTTTACTTTTGCCTTACCAGCGCGGTTCGCGGTCGTTGCGTCCGCCGCCGTAGCCGCCGCGGTCTTCACCGTAGCCGCCACCGCGTCCGCCGCCGCCGCCGCGTCCGCCGCCGTAACCGCCGCGTCCGCCACCGCCGCCGCCACGATCAGTCTTCGGCCGGGCCTCGTTGACAGTCAGATTACGACCATTCAAGTCCTTTCCGTTGAACTGTTCGATGGCAGCCTTGGCGCCTTCGGGCGTCGCCATTTCGACGAACCCGAAGCCGCGCGAGCGGCCCGTCTCGCGGTCTTCGATCACTGAAGCTGATTCCACCTCGCCGGCCTGCGAGAAGTGCTCGCGCAGGTCGTCGCTCGTGGTTTTGAACGAGAGATTGCCGACATAAAGTTTCGTAGCCATACTTCTATTATTTATCCTTTAAGAGTCAAAGGAAGCGCGGGCAATGTTTGAATCGCGGATGAAGGCGGGGAGCCTTTGACCTCTTCGGCGAAACGCGACGCACCCGGTGCTCTAACGAGTAGCGAGAGAGCGGCTTCTGAACTGGTTGACAACTGGCCTGACTCTCTCCTCAGCCGAACACAAGTCGCTTTACGGTCACGGGCAGGCGCAATCACCGTTGTTGCGCGAGAGTAGGAATCTGACGCCAACAAGTATGCCTGAGACGGCGCTGACAAATCAAGCCTGAGAACTATTTTCCCCATCTGGCGCGGGCTATTGACCTTCACCATGCAACCCGATACTGTGCGCCCCGGTCTCACTCCTCGCCCCCTTGCTGATGAGCGCCTTTTCTCGTTAGCCTCATACTAAAAGTCATCTCCGAGACGTGTCAGACCGCCGCGAGCAGTAATTGTCAGCTTTTATGGTATTAGACTGCTACTGTTTAAGTACAGAATGTAGTTGTATAATAGCTTAGACTCTTATTGCCTTTAATGTTGAGACTAAGATTATGAATTTGCAGCAAGTATCTAGTTCAAACCTACCTGATATTGGAGCTATCCTCAAAAGATTCTTTATTGTGCCTGGGGCTAAAGAAGCAAAATATGATCCTTCTGGACAATTTGCTTTTGTTGAACAAGCAAAGACCCTTGATCAAATGTACATGAGGTATCCAGAAACGGGGACATTTAGTGAAAAGATACCGGAATTCATTGCTGATGTTCAGCTTAACCCTAATGATCCTGATGCACACTTCAGGCTTGCTATAGCATTTAGCCAACTTGAAAATTGGGAGCACACAGTAAAAGAGAGCCAAATCGTGATTGATCTTTTGTCTAAATCCAGAGATATATACAGGAATGTAAAAGTTGCTGTTGCCAGTTTCATTCTTGGTTATGCATACGGCTCTATTGCGCGTAGACAAGAAGGTGAAGAAGCCCACCGCAGTTTACTTAGAGCAGAAGCTGCTCATCTCTCTGCTATTAAATACGTCCCAAATTTTGCTGAAGCGTATTACTATCTCGGAGCCGTCTACTCGCAAATGCATCGTTGGAAGGAAGCAGAATCATTTTATGGCAAGGCGATTGAATTCAGACCTGACTACTCAGAGGCTTATAGTGACCTTGGTATACTCTACCTCAATATTGGACGGGCACAAGAAGCTTTGACAGCCTTTATGAATGCTGTTCGAGTAAATCCTGAAGGTCTTATCGCTGTAAAAAATCTTGGCAAGACGTTTTTGGATTTTGGGTTTTGGCAAGATGCTAAAGGAATGTTTGAGCAAGCTATTAAAATAAATCCTAGTGACGCTGATGCCTACAGCGGTTTAGGTGCCGCTTATTATCATTTAAGCGATTGGATAAAGGCAGAAAGCCTATTCAAAAAAGCAATTCAATTAGATCCAAATGATGCATTCGCTCACAGTAACCTTGGGGTAATTTATGCAACCGAAGGTCTACTGAAAGAAGCATATAATGAAATTAGTGAGGCCCTTAGGATAGATCCCCAGAACGCAAATCTTCTTCGTAATATGAAGCGCCTTAATGAGATAATAGATGGACAAAAGAGAAATATTGGAAGTGAAAGTGATCGGTATACTCAGTTATATGGAGCTGGTTATAGATACATTGCATTCGACCAAAGTGGCACACCTATAATAACCGGAACCAATACGAAAGTTATCGAACTCGTACAAGATATGATCGCTCACGGTTGGAGCCCAGATGAACTAAAGTTTCAGTATCCCCACCTATCCATGGGGCAAATCCATTCGGCTTTAGCATATTATTGGGACAACACTGAGATACTGAATCAAGATATTGAACATCGCTTGGAAAAGGTAGAGAGGATTCGCAAAGCCATCGGTCCGTCAGCGTTGAGAACTCGCCTAAGGTCCAAGGGACTTATCTGATGTCGGTCTCCATCTACATCAATCATAATGTCCCAAGAGCTATTAGTGCTGGGGTACGCAGTCGAGGGGTAACAGTTCTCACTGCTTATGAGGACGGGACTCATACTTTGCCTGATCCACAGCTATTAGACCGAGCCACAAGTCTTGGATTCGCTCTTTATTCGCAAGATGACGATTTACTATCAGAGGCTAACCGTCGTCTACTGCTAGGCATATCTTTCACTGGTGTTATTTACTCCCACAAATTACGAAGTCCAATTGGGCGTTGTATCGATGATTTAGTTTTGATTGCTAGTGTGCTTGATCCTCCAGATATAATGAACCGTATTGAGTTTATACCTTTTTAAGTTTCATATCAGCGAAATTTCTTATTAACTGATGTTACGCAGTGGCGAGGTAGGGTGCTAGACTTGACAGCATGCAAGAGAAGCTGCTCGACCTCTACACCGACTATTTGATTAGCTCGTTTGGTCAAGTGACCGCCACCGGTTTATCGCGCGTGCTCGACGGCGAAGTGAGCCATGACCAGATCACACGCTTTCTCTCAAGTGAGGAGAAGCGCAGCGCCGACCTGCGGCGCATCGCCAAGCCTTTGGTGCGCCAGATCGAGTCCGATTCGGGCGTCATCGTCATTGATGACACCATCGAAGAGAAACAGTTCACGGATGAAAACGAACTCATCTGCTGGCATTGGGATCATTCAAAGCAGCGTAATGTCAAGGGCATCAACTTCTTGAGCGCACTCTACGTCACTGACCAAGGGGCTTTGCCCGTAGCCTTCGATCTGGTGACGAAGGTGGAAGCCTATGTGGACGAGAAAACCGGTAACTTGAAGCGGCGTAGCTCAATCAGCAAGAACGAGCGATACCGGATGCTCTTACGGGTAGTTGTCCACAATCAGATCAAGTTTCGCTATGTCATCAATGATTCATGGTATGCCTCCTCGGACAACATGAAGATCATCAAGCGCGATTTGCATAAAGAGTTTGTGATGCCGTTGAAGTCGAACCGCAAAGTGGCACTTTCTCAAGCGGAGAAGGCGCGCGGCCAATACCAGGCAGTCAGCCAGTTAGAGTTGCCATTAGATGCGACCCGCGAAGTCTGGCTCGAAGAAGTGCCTTTCGCACTGCTTCTGACCAAACAGGTCTTCACAAACGAAGACGGATCAACGGGTGTGCTCTATCTGGTGACCAGCGACATGACGCTTCCCTGTGACCGCATCCAACAACTCTACCAAAAACGGTGGAGGGTCGAGGAATATCACAAATCTCTGAAGCAAAACGTCTCGTTGGAGAAATCGCCAACGCGCACCACGACGACGCAGAGAAACCATCTGTTTTCGAGCTTGTGCGCATATCTGAAGCTGGAAAGCTTGAAATGGCAGACCAAGCTGAATCATTTTGCCTTGAAGTCAAAGATCTACAGTTCGGCGCTGAAGGCTGCTTATTCGGAGCTTGTCAAGCTGAGTCCGCAGCCACTCGCTGCGTAACATCAGTTAGTAATTCAAGGAGATGCCGGGTCTGGACGCACCTAACAACTCATTCAACCGGAGCGCGAATAGAGGTGCCTTCATCCGCTAAACCTGGCTGCTTGGTATATTGAATGGGTGCCCGGTTAATTCGGGCATTAGGCGCGGACAAAGGGAGGAGGATAAAGAGCACGGGAGAGCAACTTAACTCGGAAGAAGCCACCTTTCTAAAGGAGAAAAAGACATGAACAGGTATCTATCCGAACTCGTGGGCACGTTCGTGCTGGTCTTTGCCAGTTGCGGGAGCGCTGTTCTGGCGGGAGATCAGATTGGAGTCCTTGGCGTCTCTCTGGCTTTCGGCCTGTCTCTGCTTGCGATGGTTTATGCCATCGGGCCTATTTCGGGCTGCCACATCAATCCCGCCGTGACTGTCGGAATACTCATTACCAAGAAGATGGATGCGAAGTATGCAGCCGGGTATGTAGTGGCCCAGATCGTAGGGGCCATTCTGGCTGCCGCTCTTCTGTTGCTCATCGTCAAAGGTGCGCCCGCAGGTTATGACCCGTCCGTGGCAGGTTTCGCCGCCAACGGCTATGGCGAACACTCTCCGGGCCAGTACAATCTGCTCTCCGCTTTCCTTGTAGAAATAGTGCTGACCTTCTTTCTGGTGTTTACAGTGCTGGGCGCTACCGACATCAAAGCGCCTGTCGGCTTTGCAGGTATCCCAATCGGTCTCGTTCTCACTCTCATACACCTGGTAGGTATTCCCGTAACTAACACCTCAGTCAACCCTGCGCGCAGCATTGGCCCGGCCATCTTTGTGGGCGGGTGGGCATTAAGCCAGTTGTGGGTATTTATTATCGCCCCTCTGGTGGGAGCAGTCCTTGCCGCAGTTGTTTACATGGCGACGCACAAACCGTCTGAGGTGATCAGCGTCAAAGAAGCTGAGCGAGCATTGGAGAGCGAGCAAGCCGAAAGGAAATCCTAGAAGAGGTTGTGCGGATTATACTGCTTGCCGATTAACTCTTTGGCGGCAACTTCAATATAGTTTCTCAAATGTCCGCTGCCTGACGACTCATTCAACCGGAGCGCGGGATAGCTTTTCTTTCATCCGCTAGACTTGCCGCTGATAATGCTATGTGCGCGCCCGGTTAATTCGGACGTTCGGCGACTTCCGTTGTTCGATGAAACTCAAAGCAGCAGTGCAATTTTTGTCACAAAACCGAGCTGTTTAGTGTTCATGTAATTAAGAGGCAGCGTGATGTCCGATGTCGAAAATAATAGTGCCGGAGGTCTGACGAGAAGGTCTTTTCTGACCAGTACGGCGACAGCGCTCGTCGGGCTGACGCTTGGCGCCAGAGCAGCAGGTCAGCAGTCTTCATCGAAAACTTACGAGTTTATTAACGGAAAGTGGTTTGACGGACGGAACTTCGAGAACAAGCGGTTCTATTCGGTTAAAGGAGTGTTGTCTTCTAAAAAGCCCATCCGGGTTGATTCAGTCGTTGACCTGACCAGCAAGTATGTGATTCCGCCTTTTGGCGAGGCACACAACCATAATGTTGAAAACCCGGAGCGCATTGACGAACTCAGCCGCAAATATCTTCAAGACGGAATCTTCTACGTCAAAAATCCGAATAGCCTTCCCAATGCAAGAACCTCTTTGCTCGGCAAGATAAATATTCCTACGAGCATTGACGCCGTGTTTGCCAACGGCGGATTAACCGCTTCGGGAGGACACCCGCTCGGAGTCGTGCGGCGCAACTTAGAGCGTGGAGCTAATCCTGAAGATTGGGCAGAAGGCGGTTTTTATTTCATTATTGACAATTTGGCTGACCTCGACCGCAAGTGGGAGAAGATTTTGTCGGGGAAACCCGATTTTATTAAAACGTACCTACAGTATTCAGAGGAATATGAGAAACGCAAAGAGGACAATGCTTACTTTGACTGGAGGGGGCTTAATCCCGCCCTCTTGCCCGAAATTGTCCGGCGGGCACACTTGGCCGGCTTGCGAGTGTCAACACATGTGGAGACGGCAACCGATTTCCATCATGCATTGGTCGCCGGGGTTGATGAGATAAACCACACGCCCGGCTTCAGACCGGAGAAAGGCGACTGGACGAAGTATGACCCCTCTCGCTTCAGGATTGCAGAACGGGATGCACGGCTTGCGGCTCGAAACCGAGTAGTGGTTGTCACCACACTGGTATCCGCCATAGACCACGCTTTACAGAAAAAAGAGGGCGAGCCTTTCAATGAGTTGCGTAACTTACTTGTGCAAAACCTTCAGCTATTGAGGAAACATCGCGTTCACATTGCGATTGGAAGCGATAGCTATCGGCAAACCTCTTTGGTTGAAGCTCTGAATCTACAGAAGCTGGGAGCATTCGACAATCGCACGTTGCTGAATATGTGGTGCGAGACTACGGTGACAACGATTTTCCCGAAACGCAAAATCGGTCTTCTAAAAAATGGATATGAAGCGAGCTTCCTGGTCTTAAATGACAACCCGCTGCATGACTTCGCAAACGTTCAGAAGATTGACAAACGATTTAAGCAGGGAGAGTTTTTGTCGCTGTAAGCGTCTCGCGCTTCGACACACGCCGCCGAACAAGTCGCCGGGGGACGGCGAATAGCCGAGGCTTTCATCCGCGAGACTCTGTTGATTATCATGGTCCGCCGCCCCCGGTTAGATTCGGGCGTTAGGAGCGTCCTAAGAGGCAACAGATATTCCGTGGTTACTCGACGTGGTAAACTGAATGGATACTGATAAGGATTGCTTCTTCGTCTTCTAGCGCTTGTTGGATAATATCGTGGAGTTCTTCTGCATATTGCGTAATAACCGCACGATCTTTCTCCCATTCAAAAGGGGTATCCGTAAAGAGAATATTAATCTAATACCAAGATGCAATAAGAAAAGAGGTGATACGATCCACGAAATCACACGAAACAACACAAAAGTGCTTGTTGTTTCGTGTCGTTTCGTGTGATTTCGTGGATAATCTCTTCCTCTCTTTTGATTGCATTTCGGTATTATCTGGAAGTATTACCCCAGACGCTGAGCGATATTTCCAGAGCTTGACGTAATCGTACAGCCACCGAAAGCGTAACTGAGCTCATCACCAAATTCTCCAAGTATTCGGTCGTAGGTGGGGTTCTGGCAGGTCAGGAATGAATATCTCTATTCTTACCTTCTCGGATAGCGGCAATCAGTTTCTCCTTGCGTTTGGGGAGCGCTTTCACACGCTTCAATGCTTGCTCGCGCGTGACGTTCTCTTTTTTAGGTCGTTCAATTTTAATCTGTTTCTGCCGGGAATTGCCCTTTACAGAGATTCGGCTAACAGCTAAAAGAGATCATATGCTCAAAAGATTATTCTGCCTCTGTCTGATCCTTTTCACCTTACAGGCCGCAGCGCCGATTCCCGCACAATCACTCGCCCACACCGCCACCGGGACGCATCTTCATTCCGCTAGCGCGACCGAAAGAGCCGTCGGACGCGGGAAACCGCTCTGGCCTGGCTCGCGTTTTACTGAAGAGGACCGGGCGCGGGCCGTGATGCGTGGGTTGCAATTTATCTATCGCACGGCGCTCAATCCGAAAAACTTTGAGAAGTACGGGCACGATTACCTCTGGTGCTTCTACACTCTTTCGGAGGCCTTGAGGGACACGCGCGTGCGGCGCGCGGCGCGGCGTATGGGGCTCGAACGCGCCCGTCTCTGGCGTCGCCAGCACAGGTTCGTCCCCGCAGATGCTGACGCTTCCCTGATCTCCGAGCTGGCTTACGGGGCGGATGCAGCCGACAGCCTGGGTCTGCGCGACGACGTGTTCAAGGAACAACTCAAACGCGCCGCCCTGCGCTTCAAAGCGCGCGACTATCTTCTCTTCGACCCGCTGACCGAAGCTCCGCCCACGGACGTGCCTGCGGAATGCGAGCGCTGCGGGGCTGACAATCCGCGCGGAAGACACGTCTGCTTCGTCTGTAAGAAACCCCTCACGATGAGGACACGCTATGACGTCTGGTACGACGCGCTCATTACGACTTACGTGGGCGAGCACTCCGGCGTCCCTTTGGGCGCGCGTTACGTGGACGTCCTGAAGTGGCTGCCCACGCTTCGCCCGTACCGCGCCACTTCCAATAGCGACGACGAAGAGTTCTACGACACCGTCTACGCCATCACGCACATCGTCTATACGCTCAACAACTACGGCCAGCACAAACTCTCGCCGCAATGGCTGCCGCAGGAGTTCGAGTTCCTTAAAACGAATCTCAAAGAGGCGATTGCGCAAGCGGACGACGACATGCTCGGCGAGTTTATGGACTCGCTGCGGGCATTCGGCCTGACGACCGAAGACCCTCTGATACGCAGCGGGATGGAGTATTACCTGTCGCACCAGAACCCTGACGGTAGCTGGGGCCCGCGTCGCGAGAAGGACATCTACCTGCGCTATCACCCGACGTGGAACGCCGTCGCCGGATTGAGCGAATACAGGTGGCGCGGCGAGGGGTTGAGTTTTCCAGAAGTCAGGCCGCTCCTGGAGCAATGGGCTGAGCAGTCGCAAGGGCGCGTGCGTCATCTACCTGTCACTTCGAGCGCCCGGATATTTGCTACAATCACCCCCCTGTAGTAGTCTCTCGCTACGGTCATTCACAAGATGGGGTTTGCGACTTCTTGCCAGAGCCGCAGCATTAAATAACTCATCAAAATTGGACCTCTTGAAATCCCTGACCCGAGTGTCTCTTATTGCCCGGTGATTTGTGTGCGCACGATCACCCGGTCTGAGAGGTTTGATGAAGAAGCTTTTTTTTGCCTTTCTACATAGCACAGGTCTGATTAGATTCGTCGCGTGGTGTAACCGCAGGCGGGTAATGATCCTTTGTTACCACAGCGTCTCCCAGCAGCCCATTCCTCAGTCCTCGGACCAGCACAAGCTGCATCTGGCCTCCGACCTCTTTACCTCGCACCTGGATTATTTACAGCGTCACAATCATGTGATCTCGTTGAGCGAGTACCTGCGTGCGCGCCGCGAAGGGCGTCGGTTACCGAACAAGACAGCTATCCTGACCTTCGACGACGGATGCAGGAATTTCAAGACGGTGGCGGCTCCGCTCTTGACCGAGCGCGGGCTGCCGGCGATGTCCTTCATCATCATCGAGAAGGCAGAGGGAAACTCAAACGGTAATCAAAGCTGGACGCCGTCCGACGACCATGAATATCTCTCCTGGGCTGAGGTTCAGGCGCTGGGGCAGGGAGGCTTGTTCGAGTTCGGCTCGCACAGCTACTCTCACCCGCGGCTCACGGCCATCCCGCTCGAAGAGGTCGAGCGCGAGTTGAAGGACTCATACGCCGCAATAGTTGAGCGTCTGGGTTACGAAGCGCCGGCCCTGGCGTATCCACACGGCAGGACCACGGAGGAGATCAGCCGGCTGGCGCACTCGCTCGGCTACGCCTGCGCTTTAACCGGCGGCCCGGGCACCAACGACATGGAGACGGACCTGCACAATCTACAGCGTATCATCATCGCCAGAGACGACGACGTGCCCGCATTCGCGGCGCGCGTCTCAGGACTGACCTGCTGGTTCGACCAAGTGCGCGCGTTTCTTAAACCGGCGGCGGCGAAAGTCTCAGGCCAGTCCGTGCCCCGACCTCAGTCATCCGTTTTAGATCAGTCGGATTTATGACAGGTCCGGTTTGACGCAGAGGTAGAACTCTTCGGCCCCGGCGGTGGCGTACCGCTGACTCTCCTCCACAGGCAGCTCAAATCTGACAGCCTGAACCTGAAAACCGTTTCCCGCGATCCGGTCAGCGAAATCGCGGCCGTAGATGCGCCAAAAGCCCAGCAAATCTTTATTGGCGAACCCGAATTCCTCAGTCGCCGGGCTGTCGGTCGTGGCGGCCGACAAGACCAGTTCTCCGGTCCGGGGTCGTAAAACTCTATATAATTCCTTCATCGCCAGGTGATCGTTCTCAATCTGTGTGAGTACGTGATGGCACCAGATGAAATCTACTGAGTCTGTGGCGAAAGGCAGGCGCTGTATATCGGCCAGGACGTCCACCCCGCGTGCGGTTTCGATGTCAACTCTGTAGACACGCAAACGTGTCGCCTGCGTCCAAACCGATTCCAGACTCTTCTCGGGGGCAAAGATCAGCCCCACCCCGCTTTTCGATTCCAAAGGGAATGCGCTTTTCAACCACAGGTAAAGAGACCTGTGCCGTGGATGGCTATTGCATTGCGGGCACTCTGCGTTCAGCGCCCGGCAACCCACTTCAATGAAGTCGTAGAACCGCCGGCCCTTCCAGCCGCAGCAGGGGCACGCCACTTTTTGAGGCAAAAATTTATTAGCCACACGGGTCCGCACCATCGCCCAAACGACCTGCGAGAGCAGCCGTGTCGCGACCGGCGCACCGTGTTCCTTTAATTTACTGCGATACCAGGAGAGCATGCCGATTCCGGCCCCCGTTCGAAAGATACGCTATCTTAACCGAAGTCCCCCGGAGGGCCAGTCTCCCGGCGCGAGAAGGAGATTTCTTCCACGCCATCAGACGGCGCGCAGCAGTTGAAGATTAATTAGCGATTGCGTCCCGTTATTTTAACGCGAGTTCGACATAAAGAAAGCGTGCAGACGATCCACGAAATCACACGAAACCACACGAAGGGACTATACTTTTGTTTCGTGCCGTTTCGTGTAATTTCGTGGATAATTTATCTGTTCGCCACTCCTCAAAACTTATGTCGAACTCACGTTATTTTAACTTGTTGACGACGTCGTCCGGCAAGTATGTCCGAAAGGCATAATCTGTTTTCTGGCGGGCGAGATGACATGCCTGGCAGTTTTGCAGTTGGCCGCGCCCCTCTATTTTCGTTCCAGTGCCGTCCACGACCATATATTCCCAGTCGCCGCTCCCCGGATTGAATCCCTTCTGCTGTTTGATCATCACCGTCAACAGCTCCGGAGTCTGGCTCTCTCTGGTGGACAGTTTTTCTTTGACGATCACCGAACCCACAGGGAATTTCGGACTCTTCTGGTTGAGCATCGCCTCGCGCCCGACCTCGTTGACGTAGACCGTGAAATACTTCTCGCGGTGCGGATTCCCCTCGCCGTTAACGACCACGCCGCCGGGCGCGAGCCAGAGCGCGCAATCAGTGGCGACTCGTCCGGGCATCAATTGCGGCGCGGCATTGACCTTTGTCCAGTTCTTGTATCCCTCTATCTCTTTCACGGGACTGACGACCGTCAGTCTGTTCGTTGTGGCAGAAATGCTCCCGCTCGTCGCAAACTGAGTGATGAAGAAGACGAGCGCGCCCGCCAGGCAGACAGTTAAGATTACCCATTTAGATTTCGGAAAGCTCAAGCTCATGTCGCTTCTCCCTTAACTGGTCTGGATAATACGCCAAATCGGCGTGTAATTCGAACTGCTCTCTAATGACCCCCGAAATCCGCGCGCAATCTCTCAATGAACCCTGCGCGCGCCAGGGCTTGCGATTCAATCCGAAATCTTCCAGCCCTGCTCGCTTGTCGCCTGCCAGCCGCTCATGTCAAGATAGCTCCTGCTTTTATATCTGTTTCGCGAAAGAGCTTTTTTCGGTCTCCTTATGCGCCATCCCCGGTTCGACCAATCCTCTTGCGACCAGCTTGCCAGGGTAGTTCGTGAAATCGAAACTCAGACGGATGCCGAGATCGTCATCGTGGTCCGCGCACGCTCCGGCTACTACAATCATGCGGACTATCTCTGGGGCTTTATAGTGAGCTTCGTTGGCCTGCTCTTTCTGCTCTTCGCGCCCTTCGATTTCAATCACTACTGGGTGGCGATTGATGTCCTGCTCCTGTTCGTTCTGGGGGCTTACGTCTCGTCGCGCAGCAACACGCTCCGCCGCCTTTTGACGACGAAAGATTTTCGCGCCGAAGCCGTCAGGCAGGGGGCCGCGGCCATGTTTTACGAGGCGGGAATCGCCAACACCGAAGCGGAGATGGGCGTGCTCATCTATCTTTCGCTGCTGGAGCGGCGGCTGGAACTGATAGCGGACCGCGGCGTTTTGAAGGCCGCGCCGCCCCTGGAGTGGAACGAGCGCGTGTACGAACTGCACCGGGCCGGGCGCGTGCCGCAACTGGAGAGTTTGAGCCGTGCGATTCGTGAGATGGGCGCGCTGCTCGCCGAGTGCCTCCCGCCGACGGGCGAAAATCCAAACGAACTGCCGGATATGCCGCGCTTCGATCTGAAATGAAACCAACCCGCCGCACAAAGCTCATCCACAGGCTTGTCGCCCTTGCCTGCATCAGCGTAGCCGCGCTTCTCTGCCTCTCACTGTTTGCGCCCGAAGCCCTGGCGCGCGTCGGCGGCGGGCAGTCCTACAGCGGCGGGAGCAAAAGCGGCGGCAGCGGCGAAGGCGCAGGCTTTATCATCTGGCTGCTCTTCAGACTGCTACTGCTCTCAATCGAATATCCCGTTATCGGTATTCCGCTCGACATCATCATCGTTATCGGCATCATCCTTTATATCCGGTCCAGTAAAAACAAAGCGCCAAGCGTCTGCTCGGCGGACGCGGTGGGCGCAAAGCGCAGGAGTTTTACGCAGGAGTTCAACCAGCTGCGCCGCTTTGACCCGAACTTCTCCGAAATCACTTTCACGGACTTCAGCTATGCGCTCTACGCCAGGGCGCAGCACGCGCGCGGGCGCGGGCATCTGGACGAGCTTTCGCCCTACTTGAGCGAGGCTGCGCGCAACACTCTCATGGCCCGCAACCCGCCGCACCTGATTGACGTCACGGGCATCATCATCGGCTCGATGCAGGTCGTGGACGTGCAGGGCCTGACCACGCCCGTCGTGACGATCGGCATTGATTTTGAGACGAACTATACGGAGATTATCGGGGGCGAAGGCCAGAAGCATGCGGAAGTGAGCTACTACGTGCGCGAGCGCTGGGTGCTGGAGCGCCAGAAGGATGTGCTCTCGCCGCCGCCCGAGAAGGCCACGGCGCTTCATTGCCCGCGCTGCGGGGCGGCCCTGATGAAAGATACGACAGGAGCCTGCGCGTTCTGCGGCGCACGCGTCGAGAGCGGGGAGTTTCAGTGGTTCGTTCGCAGCATCCAGCTCCTGAGCAGCGAGGCGCGCGGGCCGCTCCTCACCTCTAACGTCGCCGAGGTCGGGACCAACTACCCGTCCGTCGTGCAGCCCAATCTACAGAACGTGATGGCCTACTTCCAGCAACAAAATCCCACGTTCAACTGGGCCGAGTTCGAAGCGCGCGCCCGGCTCATCTTCAACGAGCTGCAACTGGCCTGGTCGTCGCTCCAGTGGGAGCGCGCCCGCCCGCACGAAACCGACAACATCTTCCAGATGCATCGCTACTGGATAGAGGCCTATCAGCGCCAGGGCCTCAGAAACGCCCTGGACAATTTCCGAATTACGCAGATGCAGCCCGTCAAGGTCCGTGAGGACGCCTTCTACAACTCGATCACGGTTCGCATCTGGGCCGAAGGCTACGACTACACTGTCCGACAGGACGGAAAGATTGTCAGCGGTTCGAACAAAAAGCTGCGGCGCTGGAGCGAATACTGGACCTTTATCCGCAACCGCAACGCCAAGCCGACGCACGCGCGCGCGGACCTCAACTGCCCGAACTGCGGCGCACCCTTGAAAGTGAACGTCACTGGAATCTGCGAGTATTGTCATGGCAAAGTGACCTCGGGCGAGTTCGACTGGGTGCTCTCGAAGATCGAGCAGGACGAGTCCTACAGGGGCTGACATCCCGGACCGATTCTCGAACATCGAACTGCGCGGCTCTGGGAAACGTATAGCTGGTCGGTGGGAAACGCCCGGCAAACAGGGTATTTTTAGAGAACCACAAAGACACCGGAACACATCGTGCGCGTTTAAGCAAAGTTTCCGCTTTCTCAGTGTCCTGGTCTTTGTGGTCAATATTTTTTCAAACGAACGGAGCTTTTTCGTGAAACGCAATCTCTTAATCCTAGCGCTCCTGTGGTCACTCTTCGTGCCCGGAATGGCGCGAACCGCGCAGGCCGCAGCTTCAGCGCCGCAAATCTCGCCGCGCAAGGCGACCGCTACGGCCGTCGCCCCGGCGCCCGCGCCGCAGGCACAGCTCGTCAACCGCGTTCTTCCGAACGGTCTCGAAATCATCGTTCTCGAAGACCATTCCGTCCCGCTCGTGACAATCGAGCTGGCCTGCCGCAACGGCTCTTTCACGGAGCCGCCGGAGTTGAACGGCCTCTCGCATCTCTACGAGCACATGTTCTTCAAGGCCAACCGCGCCATCGCCAACGCGGAGATGTATCTGCAAAAAATCGGACAGCTCGGTATCGCTTACAACGGCTCGACGCGCGAGGAGGTCGTCAACTACTACTTCACGACGACCAGCCCGAATTTGCGGACCGCCATGAATTTTATGCGCGACGCCGTGCGCTACCCGCTTTTCGACAAGGGCGAGTTCGAGCGCGAGCGCGAAGTCGTCATTGGCGAGATTGACCGCAACGAATCGAACCCGTTCTATTATCTCAACCTGGAGATGACCAACCGTCTCTTTTACAAATACCCGAGCCGCAAGAACCCGCTCGGCAACCGCCAGACCGTCTCGACCGCGACGACCGAAATGATGCGCCTGATTCAGGCGCGCTACTACGTGCCGAATAATTCGGCGCTCGTCGTCACGGGCGACGTCGTGCCGGAAGAGGTCTTCAAGATGGCGCAGGAGTTTTACGGCGACTGGCCGCGCCGCGAGAAAGAGCCGTTCGCGGAGTTTCCGATGGTCGAGCACCCTGCGCTAGCAAAGAGCGAAGGCGCAATCGTCAAACAGCCCGTGCAGAACGTGATCTTCAACATCGGCTGGCATGGTCCCTCAATCGGCAAGGATAATCCCGGGTCCTACGCGGCGGACGTGTTCTCTTTCATCCTGACGCAGCCCAATTCGCGCTTCCAGCGTAATCTGGTGGACACAGGGTTAGTCAACGGCGTCACCATCGGTTACCTGACGCAGCGCAACGTCGGCCCGATACAGATCATCGCGCAGACCACGCCCGACAAGGCACGCGCGGCCATCAAGGCCATCTACAACGAAGTCGCGCATTTTAACGACAAGGACTACTTCACGGACGAGCAGTTGGAGAGCGCCAAAGCGCTGCTCGAAGCGGACGATCTTTACTCGCGCGAGAAATTGAGCGAGTACGCGCACACGCTCTCCTTCTGGTGGTCTTCGACTGGACTCGATTATTTCCGCGGCTATCTACAGAACCTGCGGAAGACGACGCGCGCGGACATCAGCCGTTACATCACAACCTACATTCAGGGCAAGCCGCACGTCGGTCTCGCCCTGATCTCTGAAGAGGCGCAGCAGCAAGTACAATTCAAGCCGGAGGAGTTGATCGGACAATGAAAAAAGAAGTGGTCAGTGGTCAGTGGTCAGTGGTCAGTGGGGGGCGCTTGAACTCTGGTTTCGGTTTTGTGCGTTCGGTCCTCTCTTTTGTGCTGGCGGCGGTGTTGGCGTCGGGCGCTCTGTTTTCAGGTGTTGGGGTTAGGGTCTTAGCACAGAACCTGGAAAAGCCGCCGGTGACTCAGGAAGAGAAGGCTTCGAAGCAGGCACCGCAGGCTGATGCCAGTCAGGTGGAAGCCGAGAAGCGCGCGGCGGCAGCGGCAGCGGCACTCGTCACGGAGTTCGACGTTAACGGGTTGAAGGTGCTCATCAAGCGACGCGCCGGCAGCCAGACGGTCGCTGCGGGGCTCTTCTTCCGTGGCGGCTCTCGTAACATCACGACGGAGAATGCGGGCATCGAATCCCTGATGCTCGACGTCGCCGAAGAGGGCAGCGTTAACTTCCCGCGCGAGAAATTGCGCGCAGAACTGGCGCGCATGGGCACCGTCATGGGATCGAGCGAGAACTACGACTACTCCGTGCTCTCGCTGACTTCGACTCGCTCGAACTTCGACCGCTCTTGGGAGATCTTCGCGGACATCGCGCTCCGGCCGACCTTCACGAAAGAGGATTTTGATCTCGTGAAGAGTCGGAAGCTTTCGGCGCTTGCGGACGATTCGGATGACCCGGACACCTATCTACAGAGGTTGCAGGAGCGTGTCGCTTACGCAGGGCACCCTTACCTGAACCGCCCCGCGGGGACAGTCGAATCCCTGTCGCGCCTGACGCTTGAGGACATACGCAAGTATCACCAGCAGTTGATGCAGACGTCGCGCCTGCTGCTCGTCATCGTCGGCGATCTGGACGCCGCGCAGGTGCGTGACCGCATCGCGGCCTCGTTCGGCAAGCTGCCGCGCGGCACCTATCGTGTGGAGCCAGTGCCGCAGCTCACCTTCGAGGCCCCGACCGTAGAGATCACGCAGCGCGGGTTGCCGACCAACTACATTCAGGGTCTGTTCACGGCTCCGTCGCTGACCACCCCGGACATCTATCCGATGGAGGTCGCGTCCTCCATCCTGCGCGACCGCGTCTTCGAGGAGGTGCGCGTCAAGCGCAATCTTTCGTATGCCCCCAACGCGTTCCTGAACAGTCAGGGCGCAAACGTCGGCGGCATCTACGTGACGGCCGTTGACGCGAATCAGGCGGTGCGTGTGATGCTGGACGAGATCAAGCGGCTGCAAACACAGCCGATTAACCAACTGGACATCACGAGCGTCATCTCGCAATTCCTGACCACGTTTTATCTGGGTCAGGAGACCAATGCGGCCCAGGCCGCGAACCTGGCGGAGTATGAGTTGATCGGCGGGGGCTGGAAAAACTCCTTCAATACGATCATGCAACTGCGCTCGGTGACCCCTGCGGACGTGCAGCGCGTTGCTCAAAAATATATGCGTAACCTGCGCTTCGTCGTCATCGGCGATCCGCGCCGAGTTGATAAATCCGTGTTTACGGGACAGACGGGGGAATGAAGCAGTAGGCAGCAGGCAGTGGGCAGTTGGTAAGCACCAGCCCCGATAGGGGCGACAGAGTAAAGCCCGGGGCGTCAGCCCTGGGTTACGGCAAGGAAAAAAAACAAAGCCCATGAAATGGGCGATAGCATAAAGCCCAGGGCTGACGCCATTAGTATCTACACAAGTATTGATAGATGTTTGGGAATCATTGAACTATCTCGAAAACCTGCAAAAATCTTAGGAAAAACGGATCGAACAAATTCAGGTCTGATCTTTGCTGCGCTCTGGTCAC
>DASVXV010000088.1:0-50615 GCA_036392495.1 Pyrinomonadaceae bacterium
CGTCCTGCGCGACGGCCGGGGCGATGAGTGTCAGGGCGAGCGCGAGCGCGAGCGCCAGGCGTTTGAGCGTTGCCGTCATCTTCATTTCTTCAAACCTCCGAAAACGATTGCCGTAAGTCAGCGCGCGCCGCGGCCGAACAAGATGGTCTTGACGGTCTCGAACAGGATGGCCGCGTCGAGCGTGAGGCTCTGGTTCTTGATGTAGTACAGGTCGTATTGCAGCTTCTGCCGCGCGTCCTCAATCGAAGAGCCGTAAGGGTATTTGATCTGCGCCCAGCCTGTGAGCCCCGGCGCGATCAGGTGTCGCTGCTCGTAGTAGGGAATCTCCTCTGCAAGCTGGCGGACGAAATGCGGGCGCTCCGGGCGTGGTCCGACGAAATTCATATCGCCACGGAGGATGTTCCAGAACTGCGGAATCTCGTCCACGCGGATTTTTCTGATAATGCGCCCGACGCGCGTCACGCGGTCGTCCGCCGAGCGCGCCCAGACGGGGCCGTCCTTTTCGGCGTCCGTGCGCATCGAGCGAAACTTCATCACGGTGAAGATGCGCCCGTTGCGGCCCACGCGCTCCTGCCTGTAAAGCACAGGCCCGCGCGAATCGAGCTTGATGAGAATTGCCGTCAGAACAGCCACGGGCAGACTGAGAATTGCGCCGACGAGAGCCACACCCCTGTGAAAGATTGCGCGCACCACGGCGTTGAAACGCACCTGGCGCTTGCGCCCCGAAAAGATGAGCCACGAGGGGCGGACCATGTCCAGGTGCACGCGGCCCGTGATCCTTTCGTAAAAGGAGGCGGCCTCTTCGATTGAGACGTCGCCCGACAGGCTGAGCTGTAGAAGTTGGTCGGTCGGGAACTGCCCGCGGCGCTCGCCGATGGCGACGACGATGCGGTCTATGTTTTCGCGCCTGACGATCTCGTTCAACTCCGAAGTCAGGCCGACGACGCGCGGGTTAATGAGGCTCTTGCCCAACTTCTCCGGGTCGTTGTCTGCAAAGCCCACGATGCGAAAGCCCGCGTCGGGTCTCTCAAGGGTCTCGCGCGCCAGCTCTATCGCTAAAGGGCCGGAGCCGACGATCAAAATGCGCTCCCCGATCTGCGGGTGGCCCAGGAGCCAGTGAATCGCCAAACGCCACGAGACCATGACGAGCAGCGCCAACGGCAACGCCACGAGCGAGACGCCGCGCCCGATCATCAGGTGCGGGAAGATGTAGAAGGCCACGGCCAGCGCGACCCACGCGAGCCCGAGCGCCTGCACCAGGCGCAGGACCAGCTCGCGGCGGTCGTGCATGACCACGAAATCGTAAAGGTCGTAGAGGTAGAACGCGCTCAGGCAGAAGAAGCAGGCCAGCGCGGCTTTATAGAAGCCGTGGTTCTCAATCAGCTCGTATTCGGCGTCCGCCGCCCCGATCCGCAAATACACTGCCACAATCAGCCCGCCGAAAAGCAAAGAGGCTTCGGCGAGAAGCAGCAAGATCGTGCGTGCATTAAGGCGGCGCTGTCTCAAGCTGTGGCGGCGACCTCCTCACGTTCTTTCATCTCGGCCTCCGTTTTCGGAGGCACGACCACCCTGTTCTCGCGGCGATAGTAGCGCCGCTGGTAGTAGTAAGAGCTTTCGTCCAACTGCTCGTCCGTGCGATTGAGCACAACGCCGAGCATACGCTCGCGCGGGAGTTGTTCGATCAGGCGGTCGAGCGCGCTGTAGCGAGTCTTACCAGAGCGCACGACCAAGAGAGCGCCGTCGGCCTTGTTAATCAGGACGCTCGCGTCCGTGAAGATGCCGAGCGGCGGCGCATCAATGATGATGTAATCGAACATGCGACGAAGCTCCGCGAGGATGTGGCCGAAGCGCGGGCCGGAGAGCAGCTCCGCCACGTCGTCGCGCGCTTCGCCCCCGGGCAGCATGTACAGCCCGGCAGGCTCCAGCCTGATGATCGCTTCCTGCAAACTGGCTTCGCCCGAAAGGACTTCGGAGAGCCCTATCTCCGCCTCTATGCCCAGATACTCGGCCGCGCACGGTTGACGCAAATCGCTGTCAATGATGAGAGCGCGCATGCCGTCTGTTTGCGCCAGTAGCCAGGCGAGGTTCAGCGCCGTCAGGGTCTTGCCCTCGGCCACGCCAGCGCTCGTGACGACGAACGCCTGCATCTTCTTACGCTCGCTGGCGTGCAGGATGCGCGTCCGCAGGGAGCGGAACTGCTCGCAGTAGGCCGAGCGCGGCTGCGTGACGGCTATCAGATGAGGTTCGACGCGCGCTGCGGAGATGTCCAGAGACATAAACTCCAGCGGAGCGCGCGTCGTCCCAGCAGCGTCCAAAGTTGCCCCAGCAGCACGCGAAGCTATCACGCCGGAGAGTGCCGACCCGGTGTGTTCCTCGGTGTGCGCAGTGGACGCTGAATCGTGCGCCGTGTTGCGCGTAAAGAGCGGCGAGCTATCCCACGGATGCTCGTCGCCGTTTTTCGCGGGCGGCATTGGGGGCACGCTTTTAACAGCCCCCGCCGCCCCGTTGCGGCGCTTCTGATTCTCAGATTTTTTGTCCCGGCTCGCGCCAGCGTCTTTCGCGGCGCTCGCCCGTTTCAATGCGTCGTAAACTCTACCCATTATCTTTCCCCCATTAAGCCAGAGCGGCGAAAGGCCGCGCTGACCTCCTCCTTGCCAGGCGTGGCTTCGCCAGCCTCTTCACGCATCGCCAGCGGCGACGCGCTTTCCCCGGTCCCTGCGGACCAGAGTTCTGCACGGCCCGCCGCTGTGAAAATGCGCGCGGGCGCTTCGCGCTCCTCGCCCTGTCGCCCGCGGTCCCCCTTGGGCAGCATGTCGAAAGTCTCCGCGACCTCTTCGATAACGGAGCGCCCGATGGTCTCCTCGCCGGCGGCGAAGCCAGAGAGCATGGCGTTGTCGCAGAGATTGTTGATCTGTCGCGGGATGCCCTCGGAGCAGCGGAAGACGTAGTCAATCGCGCCGGGCGAAAAGATGTCCGTGCGTTCGGCCCCCGCGACCAGAAGGCGCGAAGTGATGTAGCGCTCAGTCTCCTCGACGTTCGGCAAGGGCTTGATCTCGCAGCGCAGCGCAACGCGCTGCTTGAGCTGGCGCAGGTCCGGTTGATTGAGCACGTCGCGCAATTCCGGCTGCCCGGTCAAGACGATTTGCAACTGCTTGGCCGTGTCGGACTCGAAGTTCGAGAGCAGCCGTATCTCTTCCAGAACGTAAGGCGAGAGTCCCTGCGCTTCGTCAATGATGAGCACGGTGCGCAAGCCCCTGGAGTGGCGCGACTCCAGAGTGCGGCCCAGGGCGATAAGGAGTTCAGACTTGCTCTCCCACTCCTTGACGTCAAAGAGCGTGGTGATGTGCTGGTAGAATTCAGGCACCGTGAGTCGCGGGTTGAAGACGTAGGCGACGAGCACCGTGCGGTCCAGCCGCTGCATCATCCAGCGGAGGATGGTCGTCTTGCCTGTGCCGACTTCGCCCGTGACGACGACTAAGCCTTTGCCGCTCTCGATGCCGTAGTGCAGGTTCGCCATCACCTCCGTGTGCGACGGGGTGAAGTAGATGAAGCGCGGATCGGGCGTCAACGCGAAGGGCAACTCTTTCAGGCCGTAGAATTCTCTGTACACTCTAGAGTCTCCGAAACGATGAACGATGAACGCGGAATGAAAAGCTTTTTCAGTTCATCGTTTCGCGTTCATCGTTCATCGTTTAAGACACAAGTCTGTCAAAAATGTGCGTCAGCTTCAGGATGTAAGCGAGCGCAGGGATGCTGATTAATGTGGCGACGATTCCGGCGGCCAGCAATAGCATCCGGCGGCGCGGGACACGGCGTGCCTCCTGCGGCGTCAACAGCTCCGGCACGGCGACCAGCACGGGCAGGCCCGTGTAGTGCTCCGCGTCGTTCGTCGTCTGGATCGTCAGGAGACGCGGCACCTCGAAGAGGGCGGCCAGCCCGAAGCCCGCGAAGAGGCCGAGCATCAGCCCCATAATCATCAGCAGCGGGCGCTTCGGCGCGACCGGCCGCTCGGGCAGGTTCGCAGGGTCAACCACTGCGATTGACTCGCCCTGCTGGCTCGACGACAACTCCGAGACCGTGACGGCGTTGGCCTGCTCCTTGAGCCGTTGGTTGTAGCTCTCCTGCTTGGTGTTGTACTCGCGGTCCAGAGCGTCGAGTCCGACCTTGACGCCGGGGACGGTGTTGATACTCTCCCGGACGGAAGCGATCTGGGCGTTAGTGTCGTCGAGCATCTTCTGCTGGCGCGCGATCTCGCCCTTGACGCTCTCCAGGTTGTACTTCACCTGGTTGATGCGCGGGTCAGACTGCGCCTCGTATCTTTTCCTTTTCTCCTCGGCCCTGGCTTTCCCCTCCTCGATGGCCCCCTTCATCTTTTCCCGAACGGAATCGAGCTCCTGCTGCTTCTTCTTCACGTCCGGGTTGGCTGGCTTGAGCGTCGTCAGCATAAATCGTATCTCGGCGTCGAGGGCGTCTTCCCGCTGAGTGAGCTGAAGGTATTCGGGCGACTTCTTCGGGTCGTTGCCCTCGTCAATGATGTTGTCAATCTCCTGCTGACGCTGTTTCTGCAAGTCGCTCAGACTCTGGCTCAGGATGTTCTGCTGGTCGCGCAGGCGTCCGATGTCCGTGATGTAGGACTTCTGCTGCTCGAAGAGTCCGGTCAACTGCGTGCCGAGCGGCCCCGTGCTGTCTGGCAGGTTCGACAGATTCTTCGTCATGAAGTCGAAGCGCCGCTGCGCGATGGCGTCCAGCTCCTCTTTGACGCGCGCGATCTGCTGGTCGAAAAACTCTTTCGTCACGCGCCCGTTCTTGACGCTCTCCTCTGTCTGCGCGTTGACGTATTTGCTGGCAAGCTCGGCGGTCACGACCTGCGTGATGCGTGGGTCGCGCCCCCTGTAGGTGATGTTGAAGCCGTTGGTGATGTCGTTGCGGGTCGTGTTGAGCTCGACATCAATATCGCGCCGCATACGGTCCACGACAGACTCCATCGGCTCGCCGCGCCCACGTTCGGCCTCGTAGAGCCTGTACCTGATTATCAAGGGCTCCAGAGAGCTGCGGCTCGTGACGACCTGGCTGATGCTCGTGAGCTGCCGCGTCAAAGTGTCCTCGGACATGGCGGGCACGACCGCGCTCGGAATGGTTGAAGGCTTGACGACGATCAGTGTGGAAGATTCGTAGATGTCAGGCAGGCGCAGGACGACCCACGCGATGGATGCCGCAATGGCTATGGTGGGAAGAACGATCAGCCACTTGCGCTTCCAGACAATCCGCACGTACTCGCCCAGAGTTCTCTGGCGGAATTGGACACTCATGCTCGGCACTCCTTACTGTCTAACCGAAACGCCCCCTGCTTTGGATTTCCTTGGTCTGGCATCAGGCGCGCCGGGCAATGGCGGCTTTCTGCGCGGGAAATCCTTTGAAGGGTCTCGGGGGCGGTTTTCGCTTCCGCCCGTTACTTGAAAGAAAAGCCAAAAAGGGCGGCTTTTCCATCTTCGCTCTCGGGGTTCAACAGACAAGCGCTTGTCGGGGCAAACGTCTGAGCTTGCTGTGTTACCCGAGAGAAAGGCTTTTCAAAGATTGCTGGGAGAAAGCATCGCGGGCCAAGGGAAAGTTAAAGATTCTGCCCACGATGCTTCCAATCCAGGTTCAAGGGGAAGCTCATCCTTAATTTACTCTTTTGAGCTTCCACGTTTCATCCGACGACGCGCCGCGCCTGCCAGTCCCGTTAAACCCGTACCGAGCAGCAAGAGCGTGGCCGGCTCAGGAATTGGCGTCTGCTGTGCGCCCGTGATCTGTCCTGTCACAGAGACGGTCTGTCCCGGATCAATCGAGACGTCGTTGACCGACAAGGAAAACGAACCGTTGCCGCAGGTGGTAGCCCCAGCGGAGGGCGGTTGCGCCTCGGGGTTCGGTTCGCAGTTCGTATCGTTAAAGGTGAATAACAGCGGCGTGTTGTCAAAATCAACGAAAACGCCGCCTGTATTGTCACTCCTGACAGTGCCTGTCAGAGTGGCTGTGAAGGTCGCCGAACTTGAGCCATTGATCCCCTGCGGAGCAGTGAAAGTCACCTGCAACGTGAAGGGAATGTTGTATGAATTCGGCACCGTTTGAAGGGTAATGGAGCCAAGGTTGTTGACGTTCTGGCCCGGATTCGGATTTCCACCAAGCCCACGAAATCCATTGGCCGTCGTGCCGGTGAAAGTGGAGTTGGAGTAAGTCATACCGAATATTGTAGCTGACGCACCAGGGGTGCAATTTACTCCGAAGCAGCCATTGGTGTTGCCCGCGATGAATACTTCATCAGCGCGCGCAACACCCTGGCTTAAGGTTAAGACGGCGACAAGGGCTATGCCGAGTGAAAGCGACTTTATCAGCGCCGTCAAGTGGGTTTTCATAATATCCTCCGTTATTCCTTCTTCGTGTGACTCCTGTTGATGTAAGCGATGTGTCGAGTGCGTCGCTTATTTTCCCATACAGCATCGGGCGGCGGACGGCTCGCTGATGCAGACGAGAAGGCGGCGCTGAACCGCACATTCATCTCCGGTGCCCCTGTCCACGATTAAGGATTTAAGAGAATTCATTTATCAACCCTTCCGGCTTGATGACGACTCAACTGCGGAGCGTCGCCGGAAGACCAAAAGTTGTTCGAGATTAAAGCGTCGCCAGAGTTCTGCGGGCCTCTTCGGCGTCCGTGAAATTCGGCTGCTTCTCGCCAAGGCGCAAAGCCTGTTCGAGCTCGCGCCGTGCGGCTGCCTTGTCGCCCTTGCCCGCAAGCGCCATCCCCAGATGGAAACGATAAGCGGCGCTATCGCCAGCCTTCGCCACGACCTTCTCCAACTGCTCGACGGCAGGCCCGTGCAGACCTTTCTTGTAATAGACCCAGCCGAGCGTGTCTACGAAGCCGGGCACATCCGGGTATCTCTGCACGACGCCCTGCGCCAGCGCTACTGCTTCGTCTAGATTTCCCTTGCCGTAAACAGCGTAAGTCCATGCAAGATTATTTGCAGCAATCGCCCATGCTTCCGAACTTTGCCCCAGTTCAACAGCCTTACGATAGCTCTCGATTGCCGCGTCACGATTCCCGCGACTTTCTTCAAGCATCCCGATAATGACATATGCGCCCACATTGTCAGGGTTGCGGTCAAGTATCTTGCGATATTCAGCGATAGCACGATCCTGCTGCTTCGTATAATTAAAAAGTGCCCCCAGCGCAGAGTATGCGCTCAAATAGTTAGGATCGAGGTCGAGAGCACGACGAAATTCAGCTTCCGCAAGCTGTGCATCTTTAGAAATATCGAAAACTTGACCCTTCAGATAATGCAGCGAAGCATTATTGGGCTGTAAGCTAAGAGCCTGATCCACGCGCGATTGCGCTAGGTCTAAACGATTCTGGCTGGCATAAATTTGACTGAGACCATTTAGCGCATTAAAGTCCGCGCTGTCAATAGCCAGGGCGCGCTCGTAGAGTGCAATGGCCTCGTCCATCTTGCCCTCGACGAGCGCGACGTTCGCCAGATTGTTGTAAGAGGAGGGCGAATTCGGCGCCAGGTCGCGGGCCTGTGTCAGGTCTTCGCGCGCCTGTTTCGTCTTGCCAAGCTGTAGCTGTGCAGTGCCCCGCACGGTCAGCGTCCTGACGCGAAGCTCCGCGAGCATCTGCGGCGAAGTGTCCCCGTCGGGCGAGGCTTTCGCCAAGCGGTCCATCAACTCATTGGAGAGGACGACCGCCGCCACAGGGTCTTTCGACGCGAGATTGATCTGCGCCTGCATCAACTTGGCCGGAAGATAATCCGGATAGTATTTGACCAGGTCACCGGCGAAGATGCGCGCCTGCTCCGTCTTTCCGGAACGGAAGTTGGCGTCCGCCATGAAATAGAGCCCGCTGCGCGAGTTTGGCTCCTGATTCAAGACTTCCTTGAGGTCTTCGATGGCGGCTTTCGGGTCGCCCATCTGCAACCGGATGCGCGAGCGCAGAAGCAGCGCCTGCATGTCGCGCGCGTTCGTCTTCAGCACCGCTTCGACCTGAGCGGTCGCGCCCGCCACGTCGCCGCGCTGGAGCATGATCTCGCTCAGGCGATAACGGCCGCGCACGTAGTCTGGCGATTTGTTGACGATCTCCTGGTAAATATTGACGGCGTCGTCGTAGCGCCCGACCGCCGAATAAAAGTCGGCGAGGACGGAGCGTCCCTCCGGCCTGTCTTTATCCAGGTCGGCGAGAGCCTTGTAAGCCTCTTCGGCTTTATCGAGCTGCTTGTTGACGAGGTAGAAGCTGGCGAGGATGAAGCGCGCGTCGCGGTTCTGCGGATCAACTTCGACGGCGCGGCGGAACTCGTCCCCGGCCTGGTCCGTGCGACCCATCTGAACCAGAAACTTTCCGTACTCGGAATGGGCCACGGCCGAGTTCTGGTTCATATTGATGGCGCGCTGGAAAGTCTCTTCGGCCTTGCTGGCGTCTTTGACGTTCATGTAGAAGCGCGCCAGGCTGAGAATAGACTCGACGCGGTTCGGGTTAATCGCGATGGCCCGCTCAAGCTCCGCCTTCGACTCCTCTGGCTTGCCCTGTGCATAGAGAACGGTCGCCATCAGGATGTGGCCTTCGATGTGGTTCGGGTCCTTCTGGAGAATATCTTTGGCGAGCCGTTCGGCTTCGGTGACCAGCTCCGGGGTCTTGCGGCTGACATTGGCGGCCAGGTAATAGTTACCGAGCTTGACGCGCGCCTCCAGGTTGTTCGCATCCAGATCAACGGTCTTCTTCAGCTCGTCAATCATCTCCGCCCAGCGCTGGAGACCTTCGTAGGCCTGCGCCAGTCCCCAGTGGGCCGAGGCCAGCCGGTCGTCAATCTGGATGGCGTTGCGAAACTCGATTGAGGCTTCCTGGTACTTCTTTTCCTGTAGGAAAGCTTCGCCGCGTTTGACGTGTTCGGCCTTGGAGGCTTCGCTGCTCTTGCAGCCGGAGAAAGCGATGGTCGCGGCCATCATCAAGGCAACAAGGAAGGTTAAGGCGTAGCGACGGCGTGTGCACTCTTTTGGGTTCATCTTCTTATGAAAACTCCGTTCGGGCCCTCGCGTCCTCCCGAAGGAACCGGGCAATGGTCCTTCCGAGGAAGCAACTTCGGGCCGAGGGTTAAAGCTCGCGCTCGTAAGGTGATCTCTGGCGGCGGGCAAAGCCACTCCTGGTTTCTACCTTTCACTAAGAGCGTGAGCGAATTGGTCTCGATTTACGAATATCAAAAGAACCGGCCCTTCCGGGCTCAAAACCCCTCCAGCGTGGGAGAGGAAACACTTCAAGAAAACGACTAATCGCCCTTCGTTCCCTAAAAATGTATGATTTCTACATAGGAGGCTTCCCACCTCAGGCAGCGGCTGAAAGAGCCGCATAATTCTCCTCAAAATGCCCGGTCAGAGATCAATCGGGTACGAACTCGCTGAGGATGGGCGTGATCTGCGCGGCCAGGTCCGCGGCGGCAGAGACCGCCTCCTCCTCGGAGCGGCCCACGGGCGTCATGACGCGCACCATCGCGCCATCGGAACGGCGCAGTCGAATGCTGTCAACCACTGTGTAAATCTTGCCCCAGTATTCGCTCGCCACTTTGCGACCGCGCCCCTGATACCAGTAGATGAGAAGCTGTCGGCTGCCGCCGCCCTTCTCGATGATGTAACGATTGGCCTCGAAGCTGGGCGAGCCGGCCGGGGTGATCGTGATGGACGCGGGCTCTTTCATCTCCCATCCGGAGCCGGGCAGGCAGTTCAAGGGGCTGTGATAGGTCGCGCCCGAGCGCTGCGAGGAGTAGTAGCCGACGTAGAAGTTCACCTCGCGCCCGGTCTCACTGTTCCTGTAGGTGCGCGAAAGATAATCATCCGCGCCAAGCTTACTTTCGACCTGCTCGTCGAAACGCTGGTCCCCACCCGTCTGTTCCCAGGAACCGATCTTCTTAGGCATCTCGCGAAACGCGCGTCGCGCAACCCTCGCCTCGCCCGCGCTCTCCCAGACGCGCATGAAGGTGCCGCCCACGACGAGCAGCGCGAGCAGCAATCCGAAACGCCAGGAGTCTTTCAGTTTAATACTCATGATCTATTCAACTCCTTTCGCCGGAATCACGCCCGCGGGCGTAGGAGTTGCGGCTGTCGGCTCGGGCTTCGCGTTCTTCACTTCCTGCGGCACGGCTTTAGATGGACCGCCTCCTTTATCGCCCTTGCCACGTCCTCCAACTTTATCGAGCAGCCAGCCGACGGCGAAGAGCAGCAGGAAGGCGACGATATAGACGACCCAGCCGGAGAAGGAATGGAAGAAGCCGTCGGCCACCTCCGTGCCGTAGTAATGCGCGAGCACGCCCGTGCCGCTGACGCGCAGGGCGTTGGTCAGAATCGCTATCGGGAAAGCCGAAGCCACGATAATGATCGAGCGCCAGAAACCGTAGCTCTTGATCCTGCGCAGGAAACCGCCGCCGCCACTCGGGTCACCGTCGTCGCCACCACCGTTACTGCGCGGGCGCGTGAAGTAAGCGAAGACGACGGCCAGCGTCAACAGGGTCATCAGCGAGCGAATGCCGCTGCAAGCCTCCACGACTTCCAGCTTCTTCGTCTCGCGCGCCCCCTTGGGCAGCAACTCTATGACGTTGCCCTCGCGCACGACCGCGATGTCAAACAGCCGCATGACCCAGACGGCGCAACGCGACGCGAAGAGCTGGAGCGGGACGGTGAGCTTATTGAAGACGATTTCGGGAATCGGAATCGCCAGGATGAGCAGGCCGAACGGGACCAGCAGAAACCGCAACAGGCGCGCGCCCCAGAAGTAGATGACGACGCCCGCCAGCATCAAGACCAGCGACATGCGCTGCACGTAAAGCTCCGCCCCGGCGATCCCGACCCACAGGGCCAAAAGCGAGAAGACGACTAGACCCGCGCCCAACAATGTGGAAGGGCGCGCCTCGACGCGGCCCAGGCGAGCGCGTTCGACCCAGATGATGTAGCCGATGACGAGCGGGATCAGCAGGCCGTGCGAATAGTTCTCATCCGCCCACCAATCGTGGCCGAGCTTCGAGAGCACGATCGCATAGACGAAGCCCAGGGCGGCAGTGATAGCGACAGGTTTCCAGAGAGTTCGGGGGATAGTGACACTCATTATTTTCTGCGGGTGGCATGGTCCCGTGCGTTGGAAGGGGCAAATCTTCCTGTGCCGGACGCTTTACGTTGATTGAAAGAGGCGGCCCATAAGTGGCCGCCCGTGCTTCAAGGTTAATCCATTTCAGGGCCGGAGGGCAACAATTTTGTCTCCTGCGCCCTAGAAGATAAAAGCTAATCGGACCTCTTTTTCCTGTATTTTCAGCCGCCCTTGCCCAGACGGCGCAGGTAAATTCTGCGCAAAAGGCGTGGGCAAAGGCGTAAGAGCAGCATTACGGCGCGCAGTTTCCAGCTCCTGTAAAAGCCGTTGGCCTTCTTGAAAGCTTCGCGCGCTTCCCGAAACTCTCCTCGCGCCAGGTGCTGTTTTCCGGTCTCAAGCTTCAGGCTGGCCTCAAGCTTCTCCCTGGCACTCCTGGTCGCCGCGCGCTCCTCCGTGCTCAACGCGTAAGCGCTCTCAATCTTATCGAGCACGCGCAGCTCTCTGTTGATTCTGTTCAGAACGTCGCCCGAAAGACTGTCTTCGTGAAACCTGTAGCGCAGGAGCACACGCCGCTGGTAATTGAGGCGCGCGCCGCTGCGCACGAGCCGGACCCAGAGGTCGAAATCATGCGCGTTGCGCAATGCTTCGTCGAACGCGCCGACATCCAGGACGAGTTGCCTGCGCGCCACAACGCCCGAAGTGATCACGTTACATTGACCGCTGACGAGACTTTGAAACGTCACCTCGCCGTCCGACGGGGCAGTCTCCATGTAAGTGCGGCCGGCGAAGACGGAGTCGCCGAAGAGCAGCGCATCCGAGTAAACCAGGTCAGACCCATCGCCCTCCATAAAAGCGATCTGCTCTTGCAAGTAGCCGGGCAGCCAGAGATCGTCCGCGTCCAGGAACGCGACCAGAGGGGCGTGCGCGGCTCGCAGACCCTGATTGCGCGCCGCAGCCGCGCCACGATTCTCCTGCTTGAGATAGATGACGCGCCCCGCGTAGGGCTCCAGCGCCAGTTCCAAAGCGTCCGTGTCTGGCGAGCCGTCGTTAACGACTATCACCTCAAAGTCCTTGAAGGTCTGCGCGAAAACAGATTGCAGCGTCTCGCCGATGTACTGCGCGACGTTATAAGCAGGAATAACGACGCTGATCTTCGGCGCGCGCCCCACGTCCTGAACTTTAGAAGCTGTTTCGATTCTGTTCATCGCTCGCTCGGCTTCACACTAACGGGTCGCGGACGGCAGCGCGTAATCGCCGTGACAGATTCGCCAGTACGTATGATAGGTCTGCGCGGCTTTGATGAAGTACTCGTAGTCGCGCCGCCCGGTCGAATGGATTAGAGCGGCGAGGCGAAAACGGTTTTTGCTCAGAATCTCCGCCGGGAAATCCCGCGCGCCCAGCAGTTCTCTGGCCTGCTGGGCCAATGTGCGTTTCTGCGATTTGTGCTCCGCCATCTGATACCCGGAGTCCCACTGGTAGGAAAGCTCCTGCGCGACTGGAAGCGGACACGGCTCGTGCCCGGGATACGCCTGCCAGGGAACGGATGTGACTGCCTGTGGGAAATAGGTTAACCATTTCACGTAGAGCTTGTGTCCGAGGCAAAGGTCCACAGGGGCGGAGACGATCAATTCCAAAAATGCGCTGTTGAAGAACGGCAACTGAAACTCCAGCCGGTGCTGATCAATGTTCTCGAAGTGACCTGAGAGCTTGCGACGCTGGTCGTTAAGCATCAGGAAGAGATAGAAGCTGCGCGCAGGGTCTGCGGCGTTGATAACATCCAGCTCTTCACGGATGCCCTTGTTAAGGATGCCTGTCAGGTGAGCGATAACGCCGGGGCGAAAGAGCTTTGGCGAGACATAAATCTGCTCTCGCTCAAGATACTCTTCGATGGCTGCGTCCACTTGCCCCGCGCGCATCAGCTCAACAATCTTCCGGCTCATGTGCACGTGGCCGAGCGCGACGCTTCCGCCCTCTCCGCTCCAGATCAGCGAGGGGCGCTCTGCCGGATACCTCTCGCGATTCTTCGACCCTCCCCAGACCCTTGCCATCATCGAAGAATAGTCCGGCACATGATCGCCCGGCTCTTTAGGCACTTCCTCATGAATGGTCTCTATCTGGCGTGCGAAGTCGCGCCCGAAGATTTGGTCCTGTGTGCCAGGGCGCGCGAAGTTGAACGTGTGCACGCGCACCTTCAAATGGCGCAGTGCCGCGACGACGCATCTGGAATCCAGGCCGCCGCTCAGGTAAGCGACCGTTACTGTGTCATTCCTGATGCCGCGCGCCACAGCGGTTTCAAACCTATCGTAAAGCTCCCGCGACAGCTCTTCCTGCGCGCCCGCTGAAGGCTTGATGTCGTCCCAGCGCCAGTAGTGAAAGCTGGAAAGCTCCTGCCCGTTAATTCGGACCACCTCCGCGGCCCTGAGAAGCTGAATGTCCATGTAGGGCGTGCGACTTCCGAGCGGGTAACCTAAGCCGACCACCTCTGTCACGGCCCGTAGATTCATCTTCTTCGGTATTTCGGAGAGACCTTCGAGGATGCGCAGCGCGCTCGCGAAGACGACGTATCTCTCATCCATCCAGTAATAGAGTGGCCGGATGCAGAGCTTGTCCGCGATGAGGCTGAGCGTGGCGGACGCTGGCTGATAATTTATCGCGCAGAAAACTCCCTGCGCTCTGGTCAGGGCGTGAAACTCTCCGCGCGCGAGTTCTTCATGAATCAACTTCAGGTCCTGCTCACGGCTCTGCCATTGCCTCGCGCCATTGTCAGAGAGTAGAGGCTCGCCCGCGAGCAAAGAGACTGAGTTGTCGGAATCCGTATGATGCCCCGGCTCGCCCAGGGCCCCGACGTCCACTTTAACGAAATAGCAGCGCCGGTCCTCGTAGACAGTCACCTCGTCGCCCGCGTTTCTAGAGACCAGGCGCTTCAAAGCGCTGCTCATCGAATCAGGGACGGGGACTTTGTCGTCGCGGCTATAGATTCCCGCCAGGATTGACATAAGGTTTCAACCAGCCATCTTCTGTGGCTCTCGTCTGCGCGGCAGCACGGCGGACACGCCCGCGAGCCAACTCTCAAATTCAATGGGCGATAGTGAAGAAGTATCAAGCAGTCTGGGCAACAGCAGTGGCTCAGAAGCTTTCGTGGCGAACCCCGTCTCGCAAGTCGTCGCGGAGACGACCTCCAGCTCGTCCAGCCACGGCAGGAAAGCGGCGTCGTAGACCCCACTCGGATAACAGAAGTGTGAAGCCGTTGTGCCCGTCATCTCGCGGATGCTCTTTCGATTATCTTCGATCTCACGCCGGAACAGTTCTCGATCAAGCGGGACTCTGTGGCGGTGTGTGTGTAGCTGTATGTCCACGCCCCCGGCGGCCAAACGCTTCGCCTCATCCGGCTTGAGCAGATGCAGGAGGCGTCTGGCGAGCAGGGCGTCGTAATCAATCTTCAACTCTTTTGCCAGAGACGCGGCGAGCGCGTCCTTCTCTTCCGCAGACAATTCGCGGCGGCGCGCGAATTCGTGAATCTCCTTGAGGGCCGCGGCGCGCGCCTCTTGCCTTGATAGATTAAGTTCCGCCTCACGGCCCGTAATCTTCTTCAAAGCCAGCGTCGCATCGCGCCCCTTCCAGAGAAGATAAGAACAGATGACGTCGAAAACCGGCCTGTTGTAGTGCGAATAAAATGTCGTCAGGTAGAGCGTGACCGGGAGATCGAACTCCTGAAGAATCGGATGGGCTTGCTCGTAAAAATCGTAGTTGCCGTCGTCAAAAGTCAGCGCCACACACCTGTCCGGCAAATCGCTCGCGTAGAGCCGCTCGACGGCTTCGCCCAGAGGCAGCACGGTACAGCCGGAAGATTTGAGAAGATGCATCCTCGATCTGAAAACGCTCGGCTTCATGTAGAGGCTCGGGTCCCACTCGTGCTCGTCCGCGAGCGAGATGCCGTGGTAGGCCAGAATCAAGAGCCGCTCGCGCCGCCAACGGCTCTTTTGAACGAGCGTGGAGATTCCAGCCGTCTTCAACGAACCGAGCGTGACCTGCTTGATTTTTTTGAGCATCTTTATCCGAAGTCCTCTTCCGGCGCGTACAGCCTTCGTCAACGAGCTTCTATCAGTTCGGGGTAGCGGTCAATTTTAGACTCGGGCACGGCGAGAAGGTTCGCGAAGTCATGGACCGTTCCACTTAAGGCTGAAAGGCTTCCCCCTTTTTGAACCTCGAAAAAGCGATAGCGCGGCGAGTCCAAACCGGCCAGGAAGTCTTTCGCATCGGAGACCCCGAATCCGAACCCGCGCGCCGCGTTCTTATTGACCTCGAAGAGAATCAAGGGAGCGTCGGCGCGGTCCAGAGCCGTGCGCCCGCCGCGAAAGACAAGCAGCTCCGCCCCCTCGACGTCGCACTTGATGAAATCGGGCTGCGGCAAAACGCCCTCCGCTATCAAATCATCCAGGCGGCGCTCGTGGCAGCTCACAGTGTGCGGCTCGCCGTCATCTTTGTTGGCGGACCAGGGAATCCAGTTCGCGAGACTCGCCATCGAGTCGTCCGGCGGAACGAACAACTCCGATTCCGAGTTTCTATCAGAGAGCGCCACGGGATGAAGCTCGGCGTTGCCCAGTTCTTTAACGGTGCGCCCCAGTGCGGTCAACTGCTCCGGATTAGGCTCAAAGGCGAAAAGTCTTCCGCCCGTCCCCACAAGATGTGAAAGCAGCACTGTGTGCAGTCCCATGTTTGCGCCGATGTCGAAAGCCACCTCGCCCGAAAGAACGAAGCGCCGCATGATGCTGACTTCGTCCAATTCCCGCCAGAGGCCAGAGTAGGGAGCGTCCCTCAGCATGAGGTGCGCGAGGCCGAGGCGCAAATCTATGTAAACCGGACTCCAGCCCGGGATCGCAATCGGCACCTGCTGTAAAGATTTCACTTTACGCGCCAGCGCGTAAGTCAGGCGTGTCGTGCCGCGAAGACGCCCGCGCAGACAGAGCCTCAAGAGCCTGGCCAGAAGCGGAAGCGTCACGCCGGTTGCTCCTTGAGCCGTTGAATGCGAAAGCGCGGCGGCGTGCGCTTCTGCTGTAACGGCTTCGAAGCTTCCTCTTTCGGATGAGTTTTCGGCTGAAGACCCGTTCTGCATCTTCTTTAATCCCTCGGCGAAGGTTAGACGGCCGATTCCTTCTTCTCGTTTTTGAATAAGAGTAACGCCAGCTCCTTGAAGTTCTGTATCGCTCTACGGCCTGCCGGGAGCGCTATGAAAACCAACAACGAAGTTGCCGCGGCGATGACGAAAGCGATTGAGAGGCGGGCGATCCCTTGCAGCGGTTGCAGCCACGGGCGCACCAGGAACAGAGCGCCGAGCACGAAGAGGGCCGCGCAGGCGGACGGGGCCACGGTCCTGTAAAAATCTCCGACCCGGACCGGACCTTCACGCCCGGCGAAATAGAAGAGAATCGGAGTGGAGATCAAGAGGTCCGTCAACGCATAAGAGGTGGCCACTCCGACCGCACCCCACGGGAGCCCCGCGACGATTGCGATGATTGCGATGCCGCCGCCGATCAAGCCCCAGTGAAAGATGTCCCGCGTGCGGGCCTGCGTCGTGAAGAGCCAGAGCGAGGTCTTGGTTATCGGCTGAACTATGGCGGCGATGCCGAGCAACATGAAGATGCGTCCAGACTCTGTCCACTGCGGCCCGAGCATCAACAGGACCAGCCAGTCCGAGGTGGCGATCATAAAAGCCACGCCCGGCATCGTCAGCATGGCGATCTTCTCTAAGATTTTGAGATACGCTCCTCTGTAGCGTTCGGGCGAATCCGCCAGACGGCTGAGCGCAGGCAAAGCCACAGAGGCGATTGGCGCGTTGATCTGCTCCATGGGCAGGAGCAGTATCTGATAGGCTTTGGCGTAAAGGCCGAGTTGATAAGAACCCCAGACTTTGCCGATCAGCGCGTTGTCTAAATTCCGTGCGAAGAAGTTGACGAACTGATAGCCCGTAAGATTGCCGCCGTAGGAGAGCATCGAGCGCACGCCCACCCCGCGCGCGGGCACCCCGGGTCTCCACCTGCACGCGTACCACATTCCCACGATTCTGGACAAAGATATGGCGAGTTGATTGATGACCAGCGCCCAGTAGCCTGCGCCGTAAAGGGCCGAGATGATGGCGGAAGCGATGCCGATTAAGAGCGCGGAAATATCTATGATAGCCAGAGTGACGAAACGCATCTGCCTGTAGAGCAATGCCTCGTGCTGGATGACCAGTCCGGTCAGGAGAATGCTGAAGGCGTATCCGACGGTAATCCAGATGAGGCGCGGCTCCTGATAGAACCAGGCGACTAAGGGAGCGCAAATCATCACCAGCAGAGTGAGCACGGCGCTGACGGCCATGTTGATCCAGAAGAGCGTGCTGACCTGCCGGTGGTTAAGCTCAGCCCATTTGATCGTCGCCGTGGAGAGTCCCATGTACTGGAAGAGCCCGACGAAGCTGATGACGATGGCGACCATGCCGATGAGACCGTAATCCTGCGGCGTCAGCAGCCGGGCCAGAACGATTGTCGAGCCGATGCCGGCTAAAAACTTGAAGATTTGCGCCCCCATGGTGATCGCTCCGCCGCGTGCGGAGCGCCGCCCCAGATCCGTTGTGAGATGGTCTGTGCGGAAATACCGGTCCGAATCGTCAGGATTCGATTGAGGTTGATTTGAAATCTCGGACATCATTTGATGGGCATCAGGATCAGGGGCAACGCCGAGCGCGCCGCTCGACGATGCGCAAGGCTATTCTACCACTAATTCCTCCGGCTAATCTGTTACACGATGCTTTCGGCGGGCTCCGCGCGGGGTAAATTTTTTACGAGAGCGGAAAAGCAAGAAGGGTGACGGCTCCCTTCTGTAGATGGGCCGTCACCTTCTTGCTTTATCTAAAACAGGCAGGCGCCTCTCTTCATTTGATGTTTACGGTGACGCGATTGCTCCGTTGATTGTTGGCGATGATCGTTAGCTCGACATCGCCCGCCCCGCGCAATTCCGGGATCAGGACGATGCTCACCTGGTCCAGGCCAGGGAATGTGCCGAGCGCTCCGGCGAATTCGACCGGGAGAGAAAACGCTCGCCCGTCGCGCACGCGCGCTTCGACCGAGACGGATTCGGCCAGGTTAAGCCAAAGGCTATTGCCGGAGCGAATATCGTTGCCGGTATTGGTATTGGGCGTCGCGCCGCTGATGCCCGTGGCCAGGACCATCAAACGCGTGCGTTTGTCCGCGCCGAAATTGTCCTGTGTGGTCACGTCAAAACTTCCCACCCGTCGTGTCGCCGCGTTGAGCACCACGCCCGCGCCCGTTCCGCTTCCGTTCGTGGTGAATATCGCGGGAGCCGGCGTGGCCGGAGCGATGTAGGCCGTGCCCTGCGAGACGCGACCGTCTTGCGACGTGACCAGAAACTCTATCACGCCCGACGGAACGTCCGCAGGGATGTAGAAACTGACCTGCGACGGTGAGATGAAAAGCAGCGGGGCAGCCTTTCCGCCTATGGTCACGCTGACCCCGGACAATTCATAAGGGAAGGCCCCGGACGCCAGCGGCGTAGCCTTCGTCGTCTCCGTGGCCAGCGGACTGACGCTCGTGTTCCCCAGAATGGTGGCTAAGCTCCCGTTCGTGATGACGGGCTCGAAGCTGGCGCTGGAGCGAATATCACCCTGCCCGATGACAGGAGCAGCCGCCACGCTCAGAGCGTGCGCGGTCTCGCCCGAAGACGCGTTACTGCTTGTTCCCTGCATCAGGCTCGCGACCTGCCCGAGTTGCGAGGCCGCTATAGACAAACGGTTCTGTATTCCGGAGGACGGAGCCTGGGCAGCCGTGAGCGCCGCGGCAGCGCGCGTGAAATAGAGGGCGGCGCGCAATCTGCTGTCAATCTGGCTCGCCGAAGTGAATCTGGCAGCCTCATAGTAAAACGAACCGTAAGCCTGCTGGATGCTGCTCGCCAGCGCGTCAATCTGCTGGACCGAGTTGCCTGTCACAGCCGCCAGCGTCGAAGCCGTCGCGTAAGCGCTGGAGACGAGCGCAGGCGAGACCAGCCCGGGCGTTGGCGTTGGAGTGGGACTCGGCGAGGGCGTCGGCGTTGGTGTTGGCGTCGGAGTCGGAGTCGGAGCCGGTGTCGGTGTCGGAGTTGGGCTCGGCGTAGGTGTTGGTGTAGGCGTAGGCGCTGGCGTCGGTGTTGGCGTCGGCGCGGGTGTGGATGAGGCGAGGGCTGGAGCCGGATCAATCTTCGCGATGAAGAGATCATAGCGTCCGCTGTTCTCCCAGTTTGAGGTGAAGGCGATGAAGCGCCCATCTCTGGAGATTGTCGGCTTCGGCGTCGCCCAGTAGCCTGTCGTGCTCGTCTTATAGTCTACGGCCGAGCGCGTGTGACAAATCCTCCTGATTTGCTGGCTCCCATCCAGAGAGACCTGCAAAATCTCATCATCGAAGATTCTTGAATCCGGTAAGCCCTGGACCTCAGGATCATTGTAGGTCCCGAGCGTGAGCCAGTCCTCATTATCCGCCAGCATGGTCCCGTGAAAGTCGTTCGTCCAGTCGGCCACGCCGCCAAATTCTCCGCTCTCGGTGCGGAAAAAGAAGACGGTCGTCGGGTTGTGGACCGAGCTGAGGTTGCGCGTCGAGATGCCGTCACGGTAGTTGTCGAAGCCGTTGATGGTCCCGCGCCCGAGGTCGCCGTGCCCTGCGGGTCGGTCCGCCGCGTTGGCATACAGGAAATCTATCTGCCCGGTCTCCAGATTCAGAAAACGGGTGCGCGACCCGTCCGGCTGGTTCTGATTCATCGCGATCTGCAACCACTTGCCGGTCTTGTCAACGTGCACTTCGTTGATGCCCCCGACATACGCGCTCGCCGGATTATGAAAGAGAACCCTGTCGGTCGAGCGGCGGTACACGATGTAACCGACGGGCTCGCTGCTGCCGGCGCGCATCTGCAGCCAGCAGAAGACGTCGTCGTCCGTCGAGACGTACATCTGCTTCAGGTAGTCGTTGCCGCCCGCGAGCGAGCTGAGATCTTTGATGAGCGTGAAAGTCCTGGTCGCGACGTTGTAGGCATAAAGCTTCATCCCGCCGTCCCAGTAGCTTGGGAAAGTATAGATGATGTCTGGATTGGTATAAGACCAGGTGGCGGATTCCCAGGAGAGCGTGGGCCCCGCAGGCAGTTGCGGCAGACTTTGCGAACCGGCCCCGAGCTGGAAGTTTACCGGATCGAAAGTCTTGATGATGGCCGCGCCATTTTCGCCCTTGCGGATTAAAAGTCTGGTGTTGTTTGAATTGAAGGTCGGCCAGTGCGAATAGAAGTTGCCGAATCCGGGCGCGGACCCATCCGTCTCATCCGTCGCACGCATGATCTCGGTGCCGAAGACCGGATCAATGAACTTGCCCCCGGCGCGCGGCAACGCCGGTAGCGGCGGTTCCGCATAAACGGCTCTGTCCGTCTTGATGCCGGGCGTGCCCGATTGCGCGGAGACCGTACCTGCTCCGAAATGAGAGGTGCCTATCAGGATAATGAGGAGGAAGATTGAAAGGAAAGAACGCGGAGAAAACCTGACTGCGGGAATCATCTATTGGACCTCACTTCGGTAACCGGACGATCTCGGATTCAAGCGAATCCGAGACTCCTGGCTTTGCGAACCCGCATCACTGCGGGAGTGCCTTTAATCGGTGATGGCTGCGCCCGTGGTTGTGGACGCAGAGAAAGTTACTACGGTAACCGGACGATGGCCTCGCCGATTCAGCTGAGGAGGCCGGGGGAGTGGAGGCATAGAGCCTCGCGGCTGAACGAAGAGGTCGGCGGACTGATCGAAAGCTTTATGATGTCTGGTTGAAATTAAAAGGGAAGGAGAATTGCCGGGATGAACCACCAAGAGGCCTGGGCAGCGCACAAAGATGGTTCCGGTCCTGACTTCAATCTCAGGCGTGTGTCGCCGGATTGAAACTTCAGGACTTTCACGGATCGCCTTCGGCAACCAGACAATCTCTTCATTAACATCTCAGAGAAGAGACTCACGGCTTTGCGCCCCTGCCTCGCGGCAGGTTTGCCCTTATCGTATGCAATCATCGCCCTGAAAAGATCTCGGCTGATGCCCAACGCAACAGCCAGATAGATTAAACAATATTTAGCCAAGCCTGTCAAGGTTTTTGGAAATTGTCGGATTACCTTTCCAGAATTGCCGGCTGAAACTCTCAGAATGCTTATTAATTCACTGGATTTCGGCCAAAGTTGTGGGTATCATCCGGATTGGTTGATCCGGCGCGAGTTCGGCGCCCAAGACCAATCACAGGCCCGCATGCGTCTCTATTTGCCAGCTTGTCCAGTATCTCTGCGGTCCGCAGCTTTTCAGAGGTTTTTAACCCCTCTCTCTTCCTTCCGAGAGTTCGACGCCGTTTGATTTCACCAGGAGACAATTACGTTTTGACACAATTCGAGAGAGGCGACCGGCAGGAGGAGACCGCAGGCGCTCCCCAATCCGGCCCGCGCGTGCTCCATTTTGTCCCGAGAGTCTGCTGGCCGCTCGATACCGGAGCGAAGCTCAGGAATTATCATCTGGCACGCGAGATCGCTCGAAGGTGCCGTGTGACGCTTCTGGCCTTTTCGGACGCGGGCGATAATCCAACCTCCCATGTTGCCTCTGATGCGGATGGTCAAGAAGAGGCCGTCCGTCAGGCTTCGGCCGCGAAGGGGCCGTCGCACCGAGCGCCGGTGATGGTTTTACCGAAGCCGGAAGAGTTTTATGAGCGCGTCCTGACGGTCGAGAGAGACAAGGGCTACACGCTCGGGAAAATCATCAGAGGGGCGCTGGGCAGATTCCCGCTCCCGGTGCTCAATTACACGACAAGTCGGATGGCAAAGGCTCTGGCGCAGGCACTCGACGAGCAGGCTTTCGACATCGTGCAAGTCGAGAGCATACATCTCGCCGTTTACCTTCCAATTATCCGCGCGGCTCGGAACAGCCCGCTGGCCATCTGCGACTGGCACAACATCGAGTCCGAACTGATGCGGCGTTACAGCGAGCACGCCCCGGATCCTTTGCGAAGAGCTTACGCGCGCAGAACTGCGCGCCAGCTCGCCGCGCTGGAGCACAGCGTCATGTTGAAGTTTGACGCTCACGTCGTCGTGAGCGGCGAGGAGCGGGAGAAACTTCTCAAGCACGCCCCGCTGGCTCAGCTTTACCTGATCGAGAACGGAGTTGATACCAGTTACTATAGCGACGAGCGCATCGCTCAGGCGCACGCGGATTGGATCACGCGGCGTAGAAGCTCCGCCGGGCAGTTGAATTCAAGCGCTGAGTCGCCGGACCCGAACCTTCAATCCCGCCGGGTCCTGTTCGTCGGCTCCATGGACTACCACGCCAACATTGACGCAGTGACACATTTCGCCCGAGAGGTCTGGCCGCAACTCCATGCGCGGCATCCCGGACTTGTCTTCACGATTGTCGGACGCGACCCGTCGCCCGAAGTCAAACGTCTTAAGGAGCTGCCGGGCATCGAAGTGACGGGGACGGTTGATGATGTCCGCCCCTATTACTATGATGCCTTGATGGCCGTGATTCCACTGCGTGTCGGCGGCGGTAGTCGCCTGAAGATACTCGAAGCGATGGCCGCCGGTGTCCCCGTAGTATCAACACGGCTCGGCGCGGAGGGTATAGAGGCAGAAGACGGCGTGAGCATCGTTCTCGCGGACACGAACGACGACTTGCGCGAAGCCGCCTCCGATCTCTTTGAGAATGAAGCCAGGCGAAAAGAGCTGGCGGCAGGCGGGCGCGCTCTTGTTTCTGCGCGATATGATTGGTCCGGACTCGGGTCCGAGCTCGTCGAGACTTACCTGGAGCTTTTGCGCCAGCATGAAGCTCTTCCCGCAATGAGTCAGGAGCAATAACTTTCCGCCGTTCGCTATCGAGATGACTCTCACAGGCGCGACAAATCAAGACCAAACAGTGAGGGACCCGGCGCAGACCCGCGCGCCGCGGCTCAAACTGTTGGCCGTGATGGAGGCCAGGACCGTTACCGGCGCGGCCAAGAGCATGCTCGATTTCTGCCGCGCTGCGCGTGAGTTTCAAACTCGCCCGGGCTTGCCGAACGTAGAGACTTCCATCGTCACTTTCGAGCGCGGGCGCGGCAAAAGAGAGCCTGACAAACAGGTCCGACGACGTTCCTCCGAGCCCGAATCACCCGGCGCCGATGAATCGCCCAATGAATTCGTCGCCGCGGCAAGAGAGGTCGGCGTAGAGGTTGATGTCATCGAAGAACGTTTCCGCTTTGACCTGCGCGTGATTCCGAAGCTGCGGAAAGTTATAGAGGCGCGCCGCCCCGACATAGTCTTGACGCATCACGTCAAATCGCACTTTCTGATGAAATACTCGCGCCTCTGGCAGAAGTACACGTGGGTGGCGTTTCACCACGGCTACACGACGACTGACCTGAAAATGCGCGCTTACAACCGCCTCGACCGCTGGTCGCTGCCGACAGCCGATCATGTCATCACTGTCTGCGAAGCGTTCGCGCGCGAACTGGCAGGCGCAGGCGTCGCGCGAGAGAGAATCTCCGTGCAGCACAACTCGATGCGCCGCGGGGAAATGGCGAGCGCCGCAGAAGCCCTGGCGCTTAAAGAGAGTCTCGGTCTCGTGGAAGATGAGCGCATGGTGCTCGCCATCGGGCGGCTTTCGCGCGAGAAGGCGCACATTGATTTAATCAGCGCGTTCGCGCACCTACGGCGCACGCGCCCCGAAATCAAAGCGCGGCTCGTAATCATCGGCGATGGTCCCGAGCGCGCGAGGCTTGAGTCTGAGGCCGCGGTTCTCAAGATCAAGGATCGGACGCTCTTCACGGGCCAATTGAGCGACGTGAGCGCATACTACCGTCTGGCGGACCTCGTGGCGCTTCCCTCTCACAGCGAAGGCTCGCCCTACGTTCTTCTGGAAGCGATGGCCGCGGAAGTCCCTGTGGTCGCGACTGCGGTCGGCGGCGTCCCAGAGATGGTTGAGGACCAAAGAAGCGCGCTGCTTGTGCCGGCGCGCTCTCCCGAACTGCTGGCCGAGGCGCTGGGTCGTGTTTTGACCGACCGGCAATTCGCCGCGAGCCTCGCCGCGAACGCCTCCGCCCTAATCGCCACGCGCTACTCGCCGGAGACTTATTTACGCGCTCTTGTGGGGATTTATGAAGACGTCCTTTCAAAGAGAACTGCCGTGGATTCGCGTGCCCTTTGATTCGGGAATCTGCCGTCGTCTGTGAAAAAGCTCGGTGATTGATGATATACTCTTTAATGCGAACCTTAGCCAGAACTTCCCATTGAGGACAGCTCATCAAGAGCCACGCGTGACTGGAAACCAGATGCAGTTAAGAAAAAGAACCCTCGTGCCTTCAGCTTTCGTGCTGCTGCTTCTAGCCCTTTTTCTCTTCCCGCACGAAACGCGCGCAGACAACCTGACAATCACCGGCGGCTTTGTGACCATCGGAGGACCTCCCTTCTCCAGGGGTGCCTGGCGATCAATAGGCTTCAATTTCTCGGGCAATGGTTTTGCCGCGAGGGGCGGCGTCGCCGACGGCGACAGGCAAAGCCCGAGCGACGGGTGCGATTTTTGTCCGCCCGGCACGGTTATTTCTGCCGGCAGCTTCGCCACCCTCGACGGCTTCGGGACGGCCGATTTCAACGGTACGACGGCCAACGCCTGGTGGGCCGCCCAGGATAGTCATTTAACATTTACAGGACCGGACATCGTCATCCCCTTCTCGACCGAATCCACCATCACCCTGACCAGCACATTCAACATGACGGGCACAGTCTTCGTCCACTCGCTCGACAGCCCGTCTTTAGCGGTAGTCTTCAGCACTCAGATTAACGGAAGCGGGATTGCCACGCTGACGCTTGTCTCCCACCCTAACATCATGCCCGGCACGTACTCGCTCGCAAGCATTCGTTATGACTTCACTCCGATTCCAGAGCCGGCGACACTGCTGCTGCTCGGCACCGGGCTCGCCGGAGTGGCCGCGCGCTTCCGCCGCAAGAAAAAAAGCTAATTCGGATTCACTCTTCGCGGGCGCTGTGTGGGGACTGGACCTGACGGCGCGGATGGGCGCTCTGTTAAGCGCGGGGCGGGATCAATCTTCGCGATGAAGAGATCATAGCGTCCGCTGTTCTCCCAGTTTGAGGTGAAGGCGATGAAGCGCCCGTCTCTGGAGATTGTCGGCTTCGGCGTCGCCCAGTAGCCTGTCGTGCTCGTCTTATTATCAAAGAATGAGCGCGTGTGGCAGATGCGGCGGAACCGCCCGCTTCCGTCCAGGGCCACCTGGATGATTTCGTCCTCGAAGATGCCCGAATCGGGAAGTGTGACTGCCGGATCGTCGTAAGTGCCTATCGTTATCCAATCCTCATTATCCGCCAGCATGGTCCCGTGAAAGTCGTTCGTCCAGTCAGCTACTCCGCCCTTCGGCCCTTCGCCGGTCCGGAAATAAAAGAGAGTCGAAATCTTGTGGACGGCGTCGAGCCTGCGCCAAGAGATGCCGTCATTATAATTATCAAATCCGACGATGGTCCCGCGCCCGAGGTCGCCGTGCCCCGCCGGGCGGTCCGCCGCGTTGGCGTAGAGAAAATCTATCTGCCCCGTCTCCAGGTTCAAGAACCGCGTTCGGGAATTGTCCGCCTGGTTCTGGTTGAGAGCGATTTGCAGCCACTTGCCGGTCTTGTCCACGTGGACCTCGTTGATGCCTCCCGCGTAAACATTTGCCGGGTTATGAAACAGGACTTTATTCGTCGAGCGGCGATAGACCAGATAAGCGACCGCCTCGCTGCTGCCGGCGCGCATGTGCAGCCAGCAGAAGACGTCGTCGTCCGCCGAGACGTACATCTGTTTGAGATAATCTTTGCCGCCCGCGAGCGAGCTGAAATCCTTAATCAGCCTGAAGCCGGATGGGGAACCGGCGCGGACGTCGTACTGGTAAAGTTTCATGCCGCCATCCGTGTAGGAAGGAAAGCAGTAGATGATGTTCGGATTGGTGGAAGACCACGTCGCGCTCTCCCAGGAGATGGTCGCGCTGTCGGGCAAATTGGGCAGCCGACGACTCGCGCCGATGGTGAACGTTTCCGCGTTGAAATCTTTGATGATGGCTTCGCCCGTCTCGCCCTTGCGAATTAAAAGCCTCGTGTTGTTGGAATTGAAGGTCGGCCAGTGTGAGTAGTAGTTGCCGAGGCCCGGGGCGGCCCCGTCCGTCTCGTCCGTCGCACGCATGATCTCGGTGCCGAAGACAGGGTCGTTGAACTTGCCTCCGGCGCGCGGCAACTTCGGCAATGGCGGCTTCCGATAAACCTTGCGATCCGTTCGGATACTTGCGTTGCCAATCTCCGCCTCGACTGCGCTGACTTCAGGAGCGTCAGTCGCCTTGGTCCTCTTAATACCTGACGCTCCGAGCAAAGAGATGAAGCCAAGCAAGAGCAGAAGCCCGATGGTTGTTCGTGGTGAGATTCTGCTGAGCACGTTTCAAATCACCTGTTTTGAATCTTAGGAGCTGTTTGAAAATTCCTGTTAGCCGCGCAAGCGGCGTGAGAAGGTAGCCAGACCTGAAAGGTCTGGAACCTGTGTGGCAATAAATCGGCGCGTTGAAGACGCGCTGAGCCTGTCCATTGTCAACGATTCTTTGCGCATCTTCAATGCGCGGATGATGGTGCGTTGCTCGTTCCCAGACGTTACACGTCTGGCTACCTTCTCACGTGCGCCTGCGGCGCGAAATACGGAGTTTTCAAATAGCTCCTGACGCTTAACTTTCATGTTGACTGCCGGAAGAATTGGCACTCGCCCGGCATGCCTCTTCTTTTTCTTTGACAAAGATGAATTCGTCGTCATCCAGGACGGCGAGAAACAGGCTCCAGTTTTTTCCAAACTCAAACCTCTCGCCCTGCGCAATCTCTACCGCTTGAGACTCCATCTTCACTCTCGCCATCAATAGTGCATTTTGTAATAGATTAGTTTGAGATATTCGCCCGGAACCATTTTCCATCCAAGCGGGTGCAACCACCACGTTGCAGGCGACGGGCTCTGTTGGCCCGGCGGTGGTGAAGAGAGTCCAATCTCCGCTTCGCTTCCGCTAAAGACGCGCCGCAGTGTCCACAGCGCGCGCCTTGATTGATAAGCAGAGGTCACAACTAAAAGTGATTTGATGCCATGCGCCTCAGCGTATTCGCGCACTCGCGCGGCCTCATCATAGGTGCTCGAAACAGTGCGCGGAATGATCTCAATCTTCTCGGCAGGCACGCCCTGACGCTCCAACTCAGCCGCCGCGAGTTCGACAAAGAGAGGATTACGTTGTTCTTCGACTGACCATCCTCCGCGAATGTCGTCGTTGGTCAGAACTATTCGCGGGGCACGACCTTGATGGAAAAGCTCAGCCGCGTGCGAGGCGCGCTCAAGATAAGTTGACGAACCGGCAAGAATCACGATCACATCAGCGTGCGCCAGCTCCGCTTCGACAATCAGGGCTCTGGCTGCAACCCAGGCCAGCAGTGACCAGGTGACCAGCACAAGGACTGCGTTGCGCGCCCAGCGCCAGTGTCGTTTGGAGAAATGCCATCTTTCCTTTCGCAGCACCTTTTCACGCACGCTCGCTCGTTACGCTCTCGACCCTCTGCCCCAATCGAGAATCCGGCCGGACGAGCAGCCGCTCATACAAACTCTCGACGCTTGCAAGCTGCGCCTCGCAGGAGAACTTTTCCTCTACAATGCGCCGCCCGCGCTCTCCCATCGCACGCGCCCTTGCAGGATCATTAAGCAGCGAGATGATTCGCGCGGCCATCGAGTCATCATCTCCGGCGGCGACCAGATAACCCGTCTCGCCTTCCCTGATCGCCTCGCGGGCCCCGCCGACATCTGTCGCCACGACCGCCCGCGCGGCGGCCATGTATTCGAGAATAGAATTTGAGAAGCCCTCGGCTCGCGAGCTGAGAACGCAAACATTTGAGATGGACAGCAGTTCAGCTATGCGTTGGCAGCGACCGATGAAGAAGGTATCCCGTTCGATGCCAAGCTCTGCTGCGAGAGCGCGCAGATCACTCAGCAACGCGCCCTCGCCCGCGATGATAAAGGCCGCTTCGGGCACCGCGGCGCGCACGCGCTGCGCAGCGCGCAAAAACGTCGGATGATCTTTAACAGCGTGCTGTATGTTGGCGACGATTGTGACATAGCGCCGCTCGGGACCAGGGGGCAGGCCGAGCATGGCGAGCGCCTCTTCTCGCAGCAGGTCCGTGGGCGGCGCCACGCGCTTCAGGTCCAGTCCGTTGTAAACGGTCACCAGTTTCTCCGCTCGAACGCCCTCACCAATCAACTGCTTGCGCACCGCGTCCGCATTTGTAATTACCGAATGCGCGAGTTGATAAGCATAACGCTCCACGCGCTTCTGCGCAGGCGTGCGAAAACCTTCCGTCTCGCGCTTTGACGCAATGCGCGCCGGCACGCGGGCGAGCCGGGCAGCGATCATTCCGAAGATATTCGTGTAAAAGTCGTGCGTGTGCACGACCTTTATTTCTTGCTCCTTGAGGAAACGGACCGCGCGGGCTTGCTGGCGGACGAAATTCCGATCATAAAAGCTCGTCATCGGGTATTCGACAATCTCGCCAATGCCGAATCGCTCTGCTTCATCGAGCAGCACGCCGCGCTTATTCAGGCAGGCCAGACGGACCTCATAGCGCCCCTCCGCTTGCAGCAGGCGCACGAGCTGGACGGCCTGGCGCTCGGTCCCGCCCTGCTCGAAGCTGTCTATGATGTGCAGAACTTTCGGTTTCAATTTAGGCCAGCGCCGCGGTCAGGTTAGCGTTCGATTGATCGTGAACGGGAGGCACCCCGCCGGCATCCACGAAAGAGCGATGCCATAATTCGAGCATAAAGAGCGCCCACAACTCCGTCGAATGGTCGCGCCTCCCGCGCTCGTGCTCCTCCAGCAGCAGGTCCACGTAGCGCTGTTTGACGTAGCCGCGCTCGCGAGTGCGCGCCTCGGTCAGCGTGCCGCGCACGCGGTCGCGCAACTGCTCGTTGATCCATTGCTGGATGGGAACGCCGAATCCTTGCTTCGGACGATTCAGGATTTCGGCGGGCACGAACTCCTTTACGGCGCGCTTGAAGATATATTTGGTTTCGAGCCCGCGCATCTTCAGGCCGGCAGGAATCCGCGTGCAGACGAACTCTATCAGCTTGTGATCCAGCAGCGGCACTCGCGCCTCCAGAGAGACAGCCATGCTCATCCGATCAACTTTGGTCAGAATGTCTCCGGGCAGGTAGGTTTTGCTGTCCAGGTAAAGAAGCGGGTCGAGCGCATCGTCGGCGCGCGAGCGGGAGGCGAACTCGCGAAAGAGCGCGGCGGCCTCCGTTTCGCCCAAACGTCTGAGGAAATCTTCCGTGTAGAGTAGTGGCTTGTTGAGCCGTGTGAAGACCGAGACGTCTTCGATGTAGCGGTCCAGAGGGTCAAGGGCGACGTTGTGAACGTAGTTGCGTCCCCAAGCGCCGTGCGGAAGTTTTCTGCCCAGAGGTTGCATCAATCCGCGGCGCACGACGCGGGGCAGGCGCGCGAATCCGCTGCGCTTGCGGTCCGTGGCGTAGCGCGTGTAGCCCGCGAAAAGTTCGTCGCCGCCGTCGCCAGAGAGGACGACCTTGACAAACTCGCGCGCGAGCTTCGAAACCATGTAGGTCGGAATCGCGGAAGAATCTGCGAAGGGTTCGTCAAAATGCCAGACCAGCTCGTCAACTATCGAGCAGATGTCGGGCGTGACGATGAACTCGTGATGCTCCGTCCCGAACGCTTTGGCGGCGACCCGCGCGTATTTGAGCTCGTTGTAGCTGTCCTCGTGAAAACCTATGGAGAAGGTCTTGACGGGCGACTGGCTTGCGCGCGACATCAGGCCGACGACCGTGCTCGAATCAACGCCGCCGGAAAGAAACGCGCCGAGCGGAACGTCCGCCACCAGGCGGATGCGGACTGCCTCGTCGAGCAATGCTCGCAGCTCTTCAAGATAATCTTCTTCGCTCGACAGAGGCTCAGGCTGCGGCTCTTGATACGGAAAGTCCCAATACTGATTGACGCTCACACGGCCATTCGCAAAAGTCAGAGAGGAGCCGGGCGGGAGTTTTTCCACGCCGCTAAAGATGGTCAAAGGGTCTGGCACGTAGCCGAACGTCAGGTAGGCGTCGAGCGCCTCCGCATTTATCTCCCCGCGAAACTCCGGGTGCTCGCGCAGGGATTTCAATTCCGAGCCGAAGATTAAGGTTCCGGCGGGCGTGATGGTGTAGTAGAGAGGTTTTTTACCGACGCGGTCTCGGGCGATGAAAAGCTCCTGGCGACGCGCGTCCCAGATCGCGAAAGCGAACATGCCGCGCAGGTGCTCGGGGCACTTTGAGCCGTACTCCTCGTAAGCATGCAGGATGGCTTCCGTATCGGAATGAGTTTTGAAATGGTGGCCGCGCGCTTCCAGCTCGCGCTGCAACTCGCGGAAGTTGTAAATCTCTCCGTTGAAGACAATTTTGACTTCCGGGTCGCAACCGGACATGGGTTGATGCCCACCGCTGAGATCAATGATCGAGAGCCGCCGCATGCCCAGCGCGACACGGTCCTCGACAAACGTGCCCTGGTCGTCCGGCCCGCGATGCGCGATGATGCGACACATGCGGTCGAGCACGGCGGACGCGTCTGCGTGGCCGCGCGCCTTTTCCCGACTGACGAATCCAGCGATACCACACATTAACGTTTTACCTGCGCGAGGGTTGATGAAAAGTTAGAAGACTCTTAATTCCGCAAGCGGTCCAGACAGGCGCGAAGATAATAAGCAGTAAGATTGTCCTTATGTAAATACTGCTCGAAGAACTGCCTGCTCTTGAGGCACATCGCCTCGCGCTCCTCCTCGTTCTCCAGATAGAACTTACAAAGCTCCACGAGGTCTGAGAAATCGGGCTTCGCGTAAGCGATATGCTCCCGGTCAATCAAGGGGCCGTTGAGAATGTTCCGGTGGGGCGCGGCGATGACGCACGCGCCGACGGCGAAATAGTTGACCAGGCGGTAGCAGAAATCCCCTTCGCCCGGAAGATCAATGCAAATGCGCGACCGCGCAGTCTCTTTCAGAAAGTCCACATAGCTGACTTTCGTCAATCCGCCCTCAAACTTGAAATCTTTCTGCGCCCTGAGAATCTCCACCGCACGTCGGCGCGTCTCTCCCGCGAACTCCAGACTGAACCTGCCGTAAACGTCGTAAGCGAAATCTTTTCGGTCACGCAGCCGTCTCAGGCGCGGAAGGTGTAGATAGATTTTGCGGCCATCCGGAACGTAGCCGCCGGGCAGCACGTGATTCAGGCCGTACCCTTCGCGATGGTGCTGCATCTTGAAATAGACCGGGCAACGACGCGCGCTCTCTTCGTTAATGTCCGAATAGTCCGAGTAATCAATCGCGACGTCGTGCGCCCTGTTCCGGACAACGAACTGAAAAAGGACCGTGCCCCTGTAAGGCTGTTCCAGTTCGGCCATCTCAACCTGAGCCACATTGCGGAAACCGTAAAGGAGCGGATCAACCCAGATGCGCGCAGGCTCCCACTGATATTTAACCGGCCAGCGAATCGTGACGCCGTGGAGCTCTTCCGGATTGATCCGCCAGGCAGCATTCGTTACCCGCGGCTTGCGCGCCACGGTCTTCAGGGCGAACTCAACCGCCCTGTCTTTCCAGACTCGCAGGCTATTTGAATTAATTAAGTTCATACGTGTGCGACGACGCAATGAAGCTTGCCGACGCGCTGCACCTCCCAGCGCGAGAATCCAGCGCCCTGCATAAGCTCGTTGACCTTTCTCTTAGTGTAGAAGAAGACGGGGCAGCCTTTCATCTTCAATCGAACTTTTCTCACGGGCGCCCGCCAGGTCCAGAATCTGGGGAAGGCCATGATGGCCTTGTCCTTCGACAGCTCTCGCATCTTCTTCAGCACAGGCCGTGGATCGCTGATGTAGTCGAAGAGCCCGATGCCGTAGCTGACATCGAAATCGGAGTCCGGCTCGTATTCCAGCAGGTCCGTCTGGAGGAAAGTCACACGGTCTTCCAGCCCTTCTTTCCTGGCGGACTCATGGCAGCGGCCGATCATCACGGGCGAGATGTCTATGCCGACGACGCGGCCCGCGCCCTTCTTTCCGAGTTCGACGCTGTAGAGTCCGTTCCCGCAGCCGACGTCCAGAAAGCTGCGTCCCTCGACCGGCTCGCAGTTCTTGATGGTGAAGACGAAGCGCTCGTACATGTCTTTGCGGAAAATCCGGTCAAGCTGTGTGGAGAGCTTCGACTTCTCGTGCGAGTAGATTCGCTCGAAGGCGTCGGCCTCACTGTTCCAGAAATTTCGTTGCACTTCAAGTTCGTTGTTCATAGTCCAAGGACCTCTCTGACGGTTGTGAATTTGAAATCACCCAGAAGCGCGTCCAGGCGCTTTTCGGTCTGATCCAGATTTCGGTAATGGCGAATCGCTTTCGAGCGGGGCAGCTTGATTTTCGGCTGACCCGGATCGAGTTCCCACGGGTGCAGATAGAAGATCGCCGCCCGGCCCTGGGCGTTGCACTTGCGCATGCAGAGCTTCGTGTATGAGTAGGGGAAGAGCCGGAAATACCCGCCGCCGCTAAACGGCAATCTTCTCCCGAAGAGTTCCAGGCAGCTCATCGGAAACTCATGAAGCCGCTCCGTGATCTTATAGGGCGCGAGAGGAGCATTAGCGACTCCGTAGTCCGGGTGAAAGCCGATGGGGAAGACCGACGAGTCGTATTTGAAGTCGTATTTCTCAAGGATCTCCAAAGCCCATGCCCTGGTCTTTTCGACTACGGTAAAAGAGGGCGCGCGATAGCCGAGCGGAGTTTGTTTGATGCCGCAGGCTTTGAGCGTCTCTAAAGTTTTCGCCAGGTCTTCGTCAAACTCCTGCGGGGTGATTTCCGTGAGCAGCAGGTGGTTGTAGCCGTGGACGGCAATTTCGTGCCCCTTCTCTTCGATCTCAAGAATCAGGTCCGGCAGACGTTCGGCGACCCAGCCGAGAACGAAAAAGGTGGCGCGCGTCTGATGTTTATCGAAAAGACGCAGGATGCGCTGCGTGCTCTCGTAAACTCTAAGCTCGCACTTGTCCCAGTCCTCTCGCTTGATGACCTGGCTCAGGTTATGAACGCAGAACCAATCTTCCAGGTCAATTGACATGGCGTTGGTGACCGCCTGCGTTTTTTGTTCCGGAGTTCGGCTCAAAATTTAGCTCGCTCCTTACCGAGCGCCGACCCGCTCGTCGGCAACATTGGCTAGCTCTTCGTCGTGTGGAGACGAATTGATCTGAGCAAGAGGCGTCGCGCCGCCCGCGCGGATCGGCTCCCAGCGCGCGTAGCGTTCGCCGCTCAGGAATTTATAGAAAGCAATAAGCGACGCCAGATTCCCGAGAACGAAATATTGCGGAAGCGCCAGGAGGCGGCTGTGGACTCCGATGCGTTCGAGCATCCAGGCGAGCGTCGCCACGCCGTACACACAGAGTTGCCCCGCCAGGATGATGGCGAAATAGATTGAATGCGCGGCAAGCGTCGCTGACGCTGCCAGGATCAGAATAAGAAAGAGCGGCACCAGATAGCGCATGACTTTGTGCGAGAGCAACTGGACGGCGTAAAAGCCGCTTCTGAAGGGATTCATCATCGCCCGATTGCGCCAGAGGTCCGCGAAAGTCTGTGTGATGATACGCACGCGGGTCTTTAGCTCTTTACCGGCGTGCTCGTTCGTCTCTTCCATGCAGACGGCGGCAGGCTCATAAACGGCGCGCAAGTTCTGCTCGACCATCTTGGTGGCGATGATGAAGTCGCTGCATGCCTCGTGATAGAGCGGCACATAGGCCGAACGGCGCACGGCGTACATACACCCGCAGACGCCGATGAGCGAGCAAACAGTGCTCTCATTTTTCCTGAGCAGAAATTCATAGCTCCAGTATGAGCGCGTGCCGTGTCCGACGCTCGTCGCGGACTGATCCGTATAAACGACTCGCCCCGTGGCGCAACCCACGGTCGGGTCCGCGAAACAGGGCATGAGGACGCGCAAGACGTCCGGCTGATAAAGCGTTGTCGCGTCGGAGAAGAGGATGATCTCGCCATTCGCTAATTCGACGGCAGCGTTTTGAGCGGCGGTCTTACCTAATCTCTCCCTCTGGCGATGAAGCCGTACGCCACGACGCGCGAAACTTCTAACAATCTCGTCCGTGCGATCCGTCGAGCAATCCGAAGCGACGATGATTTCGAGACTCTCTTTCGGGTAGTCGAGCGCCAGTGTGTTCTCAAGCTTGGCCGCAAGGTCACGCTCCTCGTTGTAAGCCGTGATGATGAAAGTGACGCTCGGCGTCCAGTCGGCGCGGGCGCGAACCGCGCGCGGGCGCAGCCTCGCCATAAGCATCAGCAGGAGCGGATAGCCGATATAGGTGTAGAGGAGCGCGGCGGCGCTCAACCAGAAGACTATTTCCGCAGCCAGCCTAAGACTCATATCGTCACCGCTTTGCTTTCATCGTCCGAGAGAACAGGGACGCGCTGTGGCCGCCGTCCCTGACGCTTGAGCGCTTTAATCTTCTGCCTTTCGAGAACGACAGTCTTTCCGGTCTCCGCCTCATACATGCGCCGCAGGCAGACCGCGTAGGCCACCAGATAAAAGGGATACCAGAGGTACGCGACCGACGCGAAGAAGCTCGTCACCAGGTAAGCCAGAAGCGAAGCCTGGAGGCCGATTGAGAGGTAATAATAGCGCGACTGCTTTCGCTCGCTGAAAGTTTCACGCACGATCTGTCCCAGGCGTCTGAACGGCGTGACGACGAACATCGTGTAGAAGAGGAGCGCCGCCATCCCCATCTCGGCCGCGACCTGCGTGTAGGAGTTATGCGTGACGAGCCCTCTGTAAGACATCTCTGAAGCATAGTTTCCCATCCCGATGCCGAACAGTGGGTGGCGCAGCGCCACGGCCAGAGACCTGAAAAGCTCTCCCTTTCTGGCGTCAGACGAGCCGACCGGGTCGAGGCTGGGAACGAAGATGGAGAGAATGCGTGAGCCGTAGTTACCGGGCGCGAGCAGCAGAATTCCCAGGCTGAGCGCAACGACCAGCCCGATGACTCCGAGTCTGTGGCTGCGGCCGATTTTCCACGCCATGAAGATGAAGACGGTCAGGAGGCCGATAAAAGCCCCGCGCGAATAGGTCAGCACGATGGCGGCGATCATCAGGGCGGCGCACACGCCGTAGAGGATTTTTCCAATGATGCGGCGTGTGCCGAAAAGCAGCGCTACGGCAATCGGAACTGTCGTCGCCAGATGAAGCGCCATGTCGTTCGAATTGCCAAAGATGCCGCTCCCACGACCCGCGACGCGGTAGCCCTCAATCGTCATCAGTCCCAGACGATAATCATTAATCGCGCCGACGCTCAGCCAGATGCTGACAGCCAGGGCCAGGAAAAGCAGCCCCGCCAGGCGGGCCTGCGTCCGCACCGCATTGACCATCACGATGAAGATGATGATGCAGCGGATGAAAGTATCCGTGAAGGTCGTCCAGGCTTCCGAGGGATTAAGGGCGAGCGGAATCGAAAGCAGTCCGGTCAAACAGAAGAGCAGGACCAGATGGATTTCGCGCGGGCGCGCCGTCAAATTCCCTTCGAGGATAAGCTGCGAAGGGACGTAGATGCCTATGGCGATGATGCCGACGATGAAGGCGAGCGAATGTGTCAGCGACGAAGGGTAGAATTCCGACGGACGTGCATAGAGGACGACCGTGAAGAGAAAGAGCGCCCCATAAGTCAGGACGTGGCCGCGTTTGAGGCCGACCTCTCTTTTCCTTGCCGGTGCCCGCTCTACGATGGCAGGACCATGTTCGTCCGCAAACCTGGCTTTGACCGGCCAGTCCGCGACCGTTTCCGCCTCCACGGCCTCACGCAAGCGGCTTCTACGCCGCGAACGAGTCACGGGTTGATAATCCGTCTCTGTGTGGCCCCTGAGCATATCCGGCACTCTATAGATTGCGGCCTGGCCCCCAGTGATTCGAGAGTGGGGATGGCCGACAACACAGAAAGGCGCAGGGCAACTGCGCTCTTCAAGTGTCTGAATCGTTCCCGGCCCGGGTCCCCGGGCCCATGCGCTTCGAGACTAAACTACCACACCCTCTTCGTCACCAATCAAGACCAGAGCACGCACGCGCTCGCGCAAAGCCATCTCGAAGCGGCGCGCTTCTTCGATCTCTGAAAAGGAGAGAGAGCGCAGTTCCTGTTCGATGCGGCGGCGGTAGTCGGAGACGAGCGAATCCGACACCCCGAGGGTCGCGGCGACCTCCAACTGCGTCGAATGATCCGGGCTGAGGTAGCAGTGCCAGAGCACGCCGAGCATACGGTTGTACTGCTTGACCTTGCCGCGCACGGTCTCGTGCAGGCTCTTCAGAAACCCGTCAACGAAACTGGCGGCTTCGCGCTCGCTCTCGCGGCGCAACAGGCCCTGCTCAGGATTTTCGCACCCATCCACAGGCTCGAACGACTGGCCGCCCTCGTCCGCATCGTCCCCGCCGAGCGGCACCAGATAAATATCCATGACGGGCAGGCGCGACATGACGAGGCTGCGCAGGGTGCGGACGTCCGCGGGCGCGTCCGCAGCTTCCAGGACCGAGATGATTAGGTCTTCGAGGTCGGAGTTACCGATAACGATCTGCGAGTCGCCCGTGCAGCCGACCATGCGCGTGTCGCGCTGGCGCACAGGGATCATCTGGATGCGCTGCTCAAGCTCGTGACTCTCGCGGCGCGGCTTGTCGGCGGGCCACTCGCTGAGGCCATAGACGCGGTCGGCCAGGCGCCGGTGCGGCTCGTCATCCATGCCCGAGGTGTCGAAGCGGCGGAAGTTGGCGCTCGATTGAATCAGCGTCGAGATGCGTCGGGCCAGGCGGTAAGATTCCGGGTGCCGCTTGCGCAGCTCGGACGTTAAGAGGTTGGTCAGCTCGATCTGGCCGATTTCGCATTCGATCTCGGCGTCGGTCATCTCCGTGTCCAGGTAGTGCTGGAAGCGGGCCTTGCTGAGAAGCTGGACGAAGAGTTCCTGCGTCAAATCCGTGTAAGCGTTGTGCGAGCCTTCTTCGACGAGCAGTCCGGCGCTGCGGGATGCGCGCACGAGCGGATGATGGCAAACAATGCGATGCAGCTCGGCCCAGAGGCGGCTGACGTCCGACGAGCGCAGGCTCTCGACCCACGGCCCGCTCCTGGATTGGCGGTCCAAGGCAGCCTTTGATGCGCGTGGCTGTTCCTTGATGGCGCTCATCGTAGAACCTTTCGGCTGGTTATCACTAGTAGATTTCACGGTATTATAGTTGCGGCAGATGGCGCAAGGTTTGGATTGGCTTGAGCGAATCTCTTCTCCGACCGAGCTTGGCCTGGGGGGTTTTAAGGCGGCCCTCCCGCTGGCTTGCAAACCGAAAGGCGCGAATCGCTCCTAAACATTGTCACTTGGTTTCGGCGTCGAACTCGCACGGATGGCTTCCTCACAATCAGGGGCGATTCGTGTGAAAAAGCTCTTTGACGAACGGCACGCCGGAGCCAGAGTTGAAAGGATCGGACGGGTCACGGAGGACCTTATCGGGGAGGAACAGCACGCTTGCTTTGGCGGTCGATGGATGAGTCAAACTCTCACCTGGGAAGGTACCGCTCAGAACCCGTTGGCCTCGTTTCAGGGACTTTGCCTGAGTTCGCACCATGGCGACCGCGAAGGGGGAACTGGCGCGATCATCCAGGAAAGGGTCTCAAGGAGACTTGCCGGCCCCCTCGACTACAGAAAAGATGTTATCAGCAAATGGGGAAATGAGCAACATCTTTTTACAAAGGGGCCAAAATATTGATATTGAAGATAAAAATCGAGCTCACGGCCCAATCAACTTTGGAAGCTGACAGGGATTAACGGTTTATTAACGTTGACCAAGCGAAGCGCTCTTTCAGGGTCGAGCCTATTGTCTTTATGTCTAGCATGCCCCTTCCACCGTCTTTAGAGCATGGGCGCTCCGAGGTTTGTTAGTCGCAAACCGTTGACTGTTCAGCAGAAAAGGTAGCGAACGTGAAGGGGGAATTTTTCGCATCATGATTCTTAGCCTGACCGCCTTTTGTAAACGAGCCACCTGCCCCTCTTCTGAGACATTGCTGGCGTACCGGACGTGTGAGCTGGCGCATGCGCGTGTCGTCTGGGTCTCGGAGCACCTGGAAGAATGCGATTTCTGCGGAGCGGAGTTGCAGCTACTGGCCGAGCACGCGCCGCACGCGCAAGAGGAAGAGTACTCGGTTGTTGACATGCCTCCGAGCTTGCGCTGCCTGGCTCAATCGTTGCTGACCGCCGACTGGCTCAACATTGAATCCCTCGCCGAAACAGCCCACGAGAAAGAGCGTCTGACTTTGACGGACGCATAGAGCAGCCCTTTTCACACGACCTCTCATCCTCTCCCCGAATTTCTTTACGGACTACACTGTCCAGCAACCTTTCAGGAATCTTTCGCCCCGCCCGGGAATCCCTGTTGCCAGGAATAAGACGTCTTGACTATTATTAGTTCAGCCAGAAAGGATGCAGCCCATGTTAAAGTTTATTCGTGGTCGAACCACCTGATAACTCGAAAGTCGCGCCTTCCGAGAACTTATCGCCCCCTACAGGCGAGGGAGTAATCATAGACCTCGGGACCGGAGACGGTCTCTTTGTATACCAGTGCGCCCGCGAGAATCCGAGGAAGTTCTACATCGGGATAGACGCCAACGCGCGCCCGCTGGAGAAGATCTCCGAGAAAATCCATAGGAAGCCGTCCAAAGGCGGCCTGCCGAACGTCCTGTTCCTACAGGCGGCTCTCGAAGACCTCCCGTCCGAATTGGACGGAGTGGCCGACGAAATTCACGTTCATTTTCCCTGGGGCAGCCTGCTTCAAGCCGTGGCTAGAGGAGAGCGGGAGGCTTTATTTAACCTGCGACGCATCTGTTCGGAAGGAGCTTTACTGGAGATCATCATCGGACTAGACCCCGAGCGAGACCGTTCCGAGATGGAGCGGCTGGGGCTGCAATTCATCTCCAACGAGCAGATAGACTCCGTGCTAGCCCCAGAGTATCGCCGCGCCGGATTCGAGATACTCGAAAGGGGCGTGCTCCTCCCGTCCAGTTGGCCCAGGCTCCACACCTCCTGGGCAAAGCGGCTTCAAGGGAATAAGTCCAGATCGCTGGTTTACATCATCGCGCGGGCCGCCGAAGCCAGAGTAGTTTCGGCCGATTGACATGCCGGGCGCTGCTGTCTTAAATCATACGCTCAAGGTCTGCCCCGAAAGCTGACGGCAATTCAAATCTACGCCACCGGAGACTATCATGCAAACAGGTCTTTCCAGCACACTCGGAACTCTGAGCTTGTCTTTGACGCTCATCTTCAGCACGACGATTGGGACTCGCGCCCATTTGCGCGGACTTAATCCACAGAGCGGCATGCAGCAGGGAGGCACAGCACTGCCCTGGATGAAGGAAGCCATGACCAAAATGGAAAATGAGCTTGTGGCGAAGTACGGCGAGGGACAACGCGTGCGTGCGCAGCGCGGGCTCAAACAGGTCGCGAGTTTCTGGCGCGCAGAAGATGGCGACGCCGCCGCCTTTGAAGATTTCGCGCGGACGTACTTCGCGGGCGACCAAGCCACGCTCGACACAATGTTCGAGCGCTTCCAGCATAACCTTGAGATGATTGACGGGCACATGCAGGAGGTGGGCAGGGAGTTTCGCCAGCAGTCGGATTTAGACCTCGGACCGATTCTGCCTTTCGACGAGCTCTTCGCGGGCTACGACCCTTCGGCGCACGTCACAGACGACTTTTTCAAGAACAAGCTGGCCTTCGCGGTGCTCCTTAATTTCCCGCTGACGACGCTTCAGGAGCGTTTGACGGAGGGCGAGAAATGGTCGCGGCGGCAATGGGCCGAAGCGCGGCTCGCGCAAAGGTTCTCGAAACGAATTCCGGCTGAAGTGAACCTGGCAATCGCACAGGCTTCTTCGGAGGCGGACCGCTACATCTCTGAGTACAACATCTGGATGCATCATCTCGTGGACGCTCAGGGCAACCGCCTCTTCCCGGCGAAGCTGCGCCTGCTCTCGCACTGGAATCTGCGCGACGAGATCAAGGCTGATTACAGCGACGCGAAGACGGGCCTCGCCAAACAGCGCATGATTCAACAGGTGATGGAGCGCATCGTCACGCAGACGATTCCCGAAGTGGTCGTCAACAATCCAGGCGTGGACTGGAATCCTTTTACGAACGAGGTGAAATCGGCGGCGGTGAAGGACGCGGAAGTGACGGCGCAACCTCAGACAGCAGCCCCGACAAACGCGCCCGAGCCGAACACGCGTTACGCGAAGCTGCTTTTGACGTTTCAGGCAGCGAGGAAGGCGGACCCGTATTCCCCGACCGCGCCGACCCTGATCGCGCGCCGCTTCGACGAGAACCGCGAAATCCCAGAGGAGCGCGTCAAGCAGATGTTCGAGCAGGTCCTCTCGTCCCCGCTCGTCCCTCAGGTAGCCCGTCTGATCGAAGCCAGACTGGGCCGCCCGCTCGAACCCTTCGACATCTGGTACAACGGCTTCCGCCCGCGCGGCTCATACACGGAGGCGCAACTGGACGAGATCGTCTCGAAGAGATACCCGACCGCGGAAGCATACAAGAAAGATATTCCGAATCTACTGATGCAGTTCGGCTTTACGAAGGAGCGCGCGGAGTACCTGGCGAACAACATCATCGTTGACCCGGCGCGCGGCTCGGGCCACGCGATGGGCGCGAGCATGCGCGAGGCGAAGGCGCACTTGAGGACCCGCGTCGAAAAGACAGGGATGAACTACAAGGGCTTCAACATAGCGGTCCATGAGATGGGCCACAACGTCGAGCAGACTTTCTCGCTCAACCAGATTGACTACTACACGCTTCAGGGCGTGCCGAACACAGCGTTTACGGAAGCCCTAGCCTTCGTCTTTCAGGGCCACGACCTGGAATTGCTGGGGCTGTCCAAGCGCGACGCAAAGACGAGCGCTTTGAAGACGCTGGACGATTTCTGGGGGGCTTATGAGATTGCCGGGGTCGCGCTGGTTGACATGAACGTCTGGCACTGGATGTACGAGCACCCGAACGCCACGCCCGCTGAGTTGAAAGAGGCGACCGTACGCATCTCGAAAGAGATTTGGAACAAGTATTACGCGCCCCACTTCAAGAAGCGCGACGTAGTGCTCTTAGGGATCTACTCGCACATGATTGACGCGTTTCTCTACCTGCCGGACTATCCCATCGGCCACATGATCGCTTTCCAGATAGAGGAGCAGATGGAGAAGGCCGGGAACATCGGCTCGGAGTTCGAGCGGATGGCAAAGGTCGGCAGCGTCGTCCCTGACCTCTGGATGAAGAAGGCCACGGGCGCGCCCGTCGGACCGGAAGCGCTGCTGACGGCCACAGGCAAGGCGCTTAAAGAGATTACGCCATGACAGCGAGAATTTCTCCTGAGCGATGTTTATAGCCAGCACGGAGGCTCATTAGCATTGAGCTACTTTCGGGACGCGACCGTCAGCTATGAGGGCGCGACCTTCCGCCTCTCTGTCGAAGAGGCACGCGCGTTAGAGATTGACGCCTCCAGTTGGCACGGGCCGGGCGATCCGTCATCCCTATTGGCTGTGGATGTGTTTAATGCCGCGCGGCGCAATGCTGCGGGCGCTCCCGAAGCCGTAGCATTGGAATTGGCGGCGCAGGCTCTGAGCATATCCGCCGAGCGTCTCGAATCAATCATCAGATGGCATGAAGAGTATATGCGCTGGCACGACGGAGATTCTGATTATCGTGTGCTCTCGGAATAGTACGCGTCGTCTTTCCCCCCGATTATAGGTGCCCGTCGCCCCGCGCCTCTTAACTCATTCGGACCGCAGCGCACTGGGCGTGTTACAGGATGAAGGCCGGTTCAAATGTTCCAGGCCCTCTCTGATAATATGCTCCGCTCGCCCAGGTGACACGGATGGTTATTACTGATGCCAAACGGAGGTTAACTCATGGAGACCTCGATTCAGAAGCTTGCCGCCATCTGTATCCTGGTGACGAGTCTGTCGCACATTCTTCAACCGCGCGTCTGGGCACAATTCTTCATCATGGTTCGGGAGAAAGGCGAGGTCGGAAGTTTCCTGAACGGCCTGCTCCATTTCCCTCTGGGCGTGATGATCGTCTCCTTTCATAACGTCTGGCAGGGGATTCCGCTCATTGTCACACTCATGGGCTGGGGCCTGGTCCTCAAGAGCCTCTTCTACCTGACCCTCCCGAAACAAGGGCTGAAAGTGCTGGCGCGCATCTCCGTCGAGAAGTCCTGGGAGTTTGCCGTCGCGGGCTTGATGGGCGTCGCGCTCAGCGGGTTGATAATCTTTTCGTTGTTTCAGAAATAACGGGCCGCACCGCAGCTCTAAAACAGAGAATGAAGGAGAGTTGGGCTATGACGTTTGGCACAACCGCAGGTAAGCCCTGGGTCGAAGCGCTGCCGACCCCGCACGGTCACCCGTTCACCGGACGGACCTTCAGCCGTTTCCATCTCATCGGTAATGGCGGCGCTGCCCCCACCGTCGGTGAAATATGGGCAACCTCCGACCACACAGTAGAGTCGCACGCGCATGATTCCGACGAGCTGTTATATGTCCTCGACGGCGCTATCGAGGTCAACGGGCGAAGGATGTTGACGAACGATGTCGTGTTCATTCCGAGAGGCACACCCTACAGCGCACGCGTCTTAACAGGCGAGGGCGCTCACGTCCTTCGGGTCGAGCTCCCGAACGCGGACGCTTCAAGGGAGGGCGCAGAGTATGAGGCGAGAACCTGGACGGGACCGCTCACGGATCAAGGCGTCCCGCACCTGGGCGTGGGCGCGGAGAAAGAAGACGCGGCCCGATGAGCAGGCGCGGGCCGCGGCCTTACGCTCGTCAGAGAAATTCATGGATGCACATTATCTGACTTCGAGTGCTTAACAAAACCATGAATCCACTAAATCACACGAACTGACACGAAAATGATTCGTGTTGTTTCGTGTGATTTAGTGGATATTTTTTTTAGGTACTCTTAGCTTGTTTCGGCAGACGGCCGTAAGCTGATGATGACGGACTTGGATGCGGGCGTGTTGCTCTTTTCGGCGACGCTGCCCAAGGGGACGAGCACGTTGGCCTCCGGGAAGTAGGTCGCGGCTGAGCGTCGCGGGATGCTGTAGGGAACGACGACGAACGAGCGTGCGGTCCGCTCTTCGTCGTTGAAGTGACTGGTGAGATCAACCAACTGTCCAGCGGCGAGGCCCGCCTCTTCGATGTCCGAAGGATTGAGAAAAATGACGCGCCTTCCGTTATAGATTCCTCTGTAGCGATCATCCAATCCGTAAATCGTCGTGTTGAACTGATCGTGGCTGCGCATGGTCATCATCAGAAACTGCCCCGACTTGAGGTCATGATGCGGGAGCGGGTGAACGGTAAACTGCGCCCGCGCGGTCGCGGTCTTAAACTGCCCCTCGCGCGCGCCGTTCGGAAGATAAAACCCTCCTGGCTCGCGCACGCGCCGGTTGTAATCCTCAAAGCCGGGGATCACACGCTCGATTGAGGAGCGTATCAGATCGTAGTTTCCGGCCAGCGCGAGCCAGTCAACACGGCTTCTCTCGCCTAAGGTCGCCGCGGCCAGTCGCGCGACGATCATCGGCTCGCTCAGCAGCTCAGCCGACGCGGGCTTTAAAGAGCCGCGCGAGGACTGCACGACGCCCATGGAGTTCTCCGAGCTGACGAACTGCCGTCCAGTCGCCTGCTCGTCAATCTCCGTGCGTCCGAGACACGGCAGAATCAGCGCCTGCTCGCCCGTGATGAGGTGCGCGCGGTTGAGTTTTGTAGAGACGTGCGCTGTCAGACGACAACGGCGCAGGGCTTCCGCCGTAAACAACGTGTCGGGCGTGGCCGAAAGAAAATTTCCGCCGAGCGCGAAGAAGACCTTACCTTTGCCTTCGTGCATCGCCCTGATTGATTCCACAGTGTCGTGGCCGAATCTGCGCGGGGGCTCGAAACCGAACTCTTTCGCCAGGCTGTCGAGAAACGTTTGGGTCGGGCGCTCCCAGATGCCCATAGTCCTGTCGCCCTGGACGTTGGAATGGCCGCGCACGGGACAAGCCCCGGCCCCTTTGCGCCCGATCTGCCCGCGAAGCAGCAGTAGATTGACGATCTCCTGAATGTTGGCGACGGCGTTGCGATGCTGCGTCAGCCCCATCGCCCAGCAGCAGATCGTCCTGTTCGATTTCGTAAAGATGTCCGCGGCCTCGCGTATCGCAGCGCGTTCTATTCCACTCTCAGAAACGATCTCTTCCCAGGAGACCTCTCGAAGCGCGCGTGCGAAACTCTCGAACCCTTCCGTCTTTTCTCCGATGAAGTCGTGGTCGAGGACTTCGCCGGGGCGGCGCGACTCCTCTTCGAGCACCTCTTTCATGATGCCTTTCAGGAGCGCGACGTCGCCGTTGACGCGGACCTGTAGAAAGAGGTCGGCAAGCTCGGTCCCGCGGCCCAGCATGCCGAGGATGTCCTGCGGGTGCTTGAAGCGCGTCGCGCCGACCTCCGGGAGCGGGTTGATGTGGACTATCTTGCAGCCATTGCGCTTCGCACTCTGCAAGGCCGTCAGCATCCGCGGGTGATTCGTGCCGGGATTTTGTCCGATGACGAAAATGGCTTCCGCCAGATCGAAGTCTTCGAGCGTGACCGTTCCCTTGCCGATGCCTATGGTCTCTGTCAGGGCGGAGCCGGAGGATTCGTGGCACATGTTCGAGCAGTCCGGCAGATTGTTCGTGCCGAACTGCCGCACGAAAAGCTGGTAGAGGAACGCAGCCTCGTTGCTCGTCCGGCCGGAGGTGTAGAAGATCGCCTCGTCCGGAGAGGCGAGCGCGTTCAATTCTCCGGCGACGAGCCTGAAGGCTTCGTCCCAACTGACTGCTTCGTAATGTGTGCTCCTGCGCCGGAGCAGAACGGGGTGCGTGAGCCGCCCCTGCTTGCCGAGCCAGTAATCGGATTGCCGGGACAACTCCGCCACACTCCACTCACGGAAGAACTCCGGCGTGACGCGCTTCGTCGTGGCCTCTTCGGCGACGGCCTTCGCGCCGTTTTCGCAGAACTCCGCGTGTGAGCGCTCCCCATCCGGCTCTGGCCAGGCGCAGCCAGGGCAATCGAAGCCCTCTTTTTGATTTACCGTGAGCAGGGTCTTCAGGCTTCGGCGCACGCCCATCTCGCGCCAGGAGTGCTTCATGGTCGAGATGATTGCAGGAATGCCTCCGGCAACTTTTCCGGCCTCTTTAATCTCGATATCTGAGACTTCCACGGGCGGCTGCGCGCTGACGCCAGTGCCGTGAGAGATGTTTTCTTCGAGGACTTGTCCGGCTGATTCTGAGAGGTCGCCGTTTGATGAAGTCTCCGCCTGTGAATCGTGCGGCGTGACGTTGTAATGCGTCGGCTGCGTGGCGCTCGCGATCTCTTCCGTCCTTTTCTGCTCTTGCTTGCTCATCTCGTTCTAATTCTACAGCATTTACTCGACACCTTTGTAGGTGGCGCGGAGACAAGCCACGTTCCTTACAAGTCCATTCAAGCCGCGTTAGCGGCTAACTGAATTTAGCCCGGCCTTTCAAGGCCGGGGCTGGACGTGTGCAGATCAAAAGCGTCGCGTCAGCGACGATTGAACCTGTTTGATGAGTTCAATCGTCGCTGACGCGACGCCATGATTTAATTGCTGAATGTGTTCCCGGCCTTTATGGTCTTTGACGACTAGAAATAACTTGGTCAGTACCGCCTGCGGTAGCGGGCGGGTCTGTGGCCTCCATGACCCGCCCGCTACCGCAGGCGGTACTGACCAAAGCGAGCGCGATGGCCACCAGAGTTATTACCGGATCTATCATTCAAAGACCATAAAGGCCGGGCTAAATTCACGCGCCGCTAATGCGGCGGCGGATTGGCGCACACCCTTCAAACGAATTAGCTCGCAGGCGCAAGCAACTTAAACTCTTCGCTCAAATCGAGCACGAACTTTTCCCAGCGCTTCTGGAAAGCGTTCATGTCGGATTCGCCCAAGGTTGTCTGAAGGGTTTTGTAGCCGGTCGGGTCCTCGCGGCGATTTTTGTAGAACTCTTTATAAAACTTCGTGAGCAGCCCGCGCTCCTGCAAGTAGTAGCAGAGATAACGCGCCTGACCGTAGTTCGTCCCCTTGTCTTCGTTGTAGAAAGCGTTCGCGTCCATCGCCAGAAGCGTCTTGAAGGGCGGGACCGCGCCCTTGCGTATGGCTTGCTGCAACCCCGGCAGACGCCAGTTCGTGTAGCCGTAGATGTGCCCCTCCTGCTCGCCGCTCTGCTCGTAGAGCGACCCCAAGCCTTCGTTGAGCCAGGGCGGGCAGTCCGGAAAGTTCGCCTCGATGAAAGGGTGTACGATCTCATGGACGAGCGTCCCGCCGCCCGTTTCGATGTTCATGATGAGAGCCTTGTCCGCGGAGGAGTAGTAGCCGTAAGGCGTGTCCGGGTTGTCGCCGAAAAGCTCGCGCGCGTGTTTCCTGTATGAGGCGCTGTCCTTAAAGAGCCAGATGTCCAGAATTTCCGCCGGGTCGCGCTCGAAGTAGTCCTGTTTCAATTTCTGAACGGCCCAGCGGACCGTCTCCGACTGGGCGCGGACGGCCTCAGGCGCGCTGTCGCCGATGACCACGAAAGGAGACCGGACGAGGATCGTAAACCCCTTGCCCGGCACCCGCTTTTTAAGCTGCTCGATGTGGCGCGCAAAATCCGCTTCGGTGAAGCCGCCTGATTCCTTAAAACCAGCTCCGGGTTCTTTGGAAACAGTGAGAACCGCTGGATGGTCCGGCTCGCGGCCCGGGGTTTGGCGCGTGCTGAAATAGAGTGCGGTAATCAGGACGACGATTGATAGCCCGAGCGGCGCGAAGAGCGCCAGGGCGCGAGAGTCCGGTGACTGGAAATTCCCGTTCATCTAGTGTTGGATGCATCTTAAATGCAAAATGCAAAATTAAAAATGGAAGACGAAAGGCCCGTCTCGGTTTTCCATTTTGCATTTTACATTTTTAATTTTGCATTTAACTGAGAACGCTCTGGGAGTGAACGATTTTGCCGGCTTTCATTGTGCCCAAGCTCCTGCCTTCAAGCAGGATGTTCTCGAACTCTTCGCCCGGAATCGGTTCACAGAAGAGATACCCCTGCATTTCGTCGCAGCGCAGCAGGCGCAGAAAACGCAACTGCTCTTCAGTCTCCACGCCCTCCGCATTGACTTTTAATTGCAGGCTGTGCGCGAGCTGCACAATCGCCATCACGATGGCCGCGTCTTTCGGGTCCGCGGTCATGTCGCGCACAAACGACTGGTCTATTTTCAAGACGTCAATCGGAAGGTGTTTCAGGTAGCTCAAGCTGGAGTAGCCGGAGCCGAAATCGTCAATTGAAATCTTGATGCCCATCGCCTTCAATTCGCTCAGGGTGCTGATGGCGCTCTCAGTGTTCTTCATCACGGAGCTTTCCGTCACTTCCAGCTCAAGACAACCAGGGTTGAGCCCCGTCTCCCTGAGCTGTCGCTCGATCATCGAAAGCAGGTCGGGCTGCTGAAACTGCCTGGGCGAAAGATTGACCGCGACGTGCAGGTCACGGAAGCCGACATCCTGCCAGGCTTTCGTCTGCGCGCAGGCCGTCCGCAAGACCCATTCGCCCAAGGGCTCAATCAGGCCCGTGTCTTCGGCCAGCGGGATGAACTCCGACGGGGAGATCAAACCCATCTCCGGGTGCTGCCAGCGCGCGAGGGCCTCCATCCCCGTCACCTGCCCTGTGTCCAGGCTGATCTGCGGCTGGTAGTAAACCCGGAACTCTTTTCTTTCGAGCGCCCAGCGCATCTGGTTTTCGAGCGCGAGACGTTTGAGCGCGCGCTCGTTCATGTCCGCCGTGTAGAACTGGTAGTTGTGCCCGCCCAGTTGCTTGGCACGGTAGAGGGCCGCGCCCGCGTTCTTCAAAAGCCCTTGCGCGTCCGGCGCGTCGTGCGGGTAAAGCCCGATGCCTAAGCTCGCCGTGACGTAAAGCTCCTGGTCGTCCACCTCGAATGGGGTTTCGAGCACGCTCTGGAAATTGCCGGCCATCTCGGCCACCGCCTCCGCGTTATTAGTTCCGTTGAGCAGAAAGGCAAACTCGTCGCTCGCGAATCGCGCCAAGGTGTCGCCCTCACGCATGCTCGCGGAAAGGCGCCCGGCGACGCTGCGGAGCAGTTGATCTCCGACGATGTGGCCGAGCGTGTCGTTGAACTTTTTGAAGCGGTCGAGCGAGAGGAACATCACGGCCAGAGGCGCGCTCGTCTCTTCAGCCCGCGTGATCGCTTCCGCGAGGCGCTCCTCGAACGAGACGCGGTTGGGCAGCCCCGTGAGCGTGTCGTGATAGGCCAGGTACTGAATCTTCTCTTCGGCCTGTTTGCGCTCCGTGATGTCCGCGACAATAGCCATGATGCCGCTGACCTCGCCGTCCGGGTTGCGCAACGTCGCGGTCCAGACATTGACGTCAATCGGCGCGCCGTCTTTTTTGCGGCGGCGCGTTTCGTAGTTAGCTATTGATTTGCCCTGTAAAGCTTCCGCGAAGCGCGTCTCGAAGGCTTCGCCCTTCTCTCCGGGCGCGAGCTGGAAGGGGTGGTTCAGGACCTCTTCTGCGCTCCAGCCGAACATCCGCTCCGCCGCAGGGTTCCAGAGACTGACGTCGCCCTGTGTATTCAGAACGAAGATCGCGAGCGGCGAAGCCTCGATCAGGACGCTGAGCGTCTGGTTGGCTTTGTTCAGGTCGGCCGTGCGCTGCCTGACCATCTCCTCCAGGAAAGTTTCGTAATACCGCTTGGAGCGGCGCAGCTCCTGGTGATCGAGAGCGCGCTTGACCGCCGCCTCGACGTGGGCCAGGTCGAAGGGCTTGGTGATGTAGTCGAACGCGCCCGCGCGCAGGGCTTCGATGGCGCTCTCGATGTTCTGCTCGCCGCTGATCATGATGACGACCGTGTCGGGCGACTGCTCCAGCACCTGCGGGACCATCTCAAGGCCCGTAATGCCGCCCATCATGATGTCGCTCAGGACCAGGTCGAAGTTCCCGCCGCCGACCACGGACAGGGCCTCCTCGGCCGAGCTGACCGTCGTGCAGTCATAAACCCCGCCCAGCAACTCCTGGAGGACTTCCCTGATCCCCTCGTCGTCGTCGGCGATGAGAATCCGCGCCTTTTTTTCTTGAGCTTCAGGCATAAGTAAGAGCAGGAGTCAGGAGTCAGGAGTCAGGAGTCAGAATAAAAACGGAATACAGAATCCAGAATGGATAAGGCGGGGAATCGCTTCTGCTTCTCTTTTCTTCTGGCTCCTGACTCCTGTCTCCTGTTTTCATTAACGCTTCCGGCGCGCGTCGAGCACCTCGCGGACCTTGCGCCCGAGCACTTCGACATTATACGGCTTTTGGATCAAAGCTGCTCCTAATCCTTCCATAAATTTGTTCTGCTTGACGAATTTGCTCTGCACCGTCTCGGCGCTGTAGCCAGTCATAAAGATGACGGGGACGTCCTTGTCCAGCTTACGAATGCGCTCGTGCGCCTCGTGGCCGCCCATCCGCGGCATCACGACGTCCGAGATCACCAGGCCAATCTGCTCCCGCTGCGCCGCGAAGATTTCGACCGCCTCTTCGCCATTCTTCGCCAGCACCACCGTGTAGCCCAGGCCCTCCAGAATGTCTTTCGCAAGGTTGCGCAACGGCTCTTCGTCTTCGGCCAGCAGAATCGTTTCTGTTCCGCCGAGCAGAGGAAGTTGTGTTGCCGATTGTTCTTCAGTAACACCATTCTTAGATGCGGGCAGGTAGATCTTGAAAGCCGTGCCGTGCCCCGGCTCGCTGTAAACGTTGATGTAGCCTTCATGCTGCTTGACGATGCCATAGACCATCGAAAGACCAAGCCCAGTACCACGGCCTATCTCTTTCGTCGTGAAGAACGGCTCGAAGATGCGCTCCATGATCTCTTCGCTCATCCCGGCGCCGTTGTCGCTAACCCTGATCTGCACGTACTTGCCCGGCTGGGCGTAGGTGTATTTCTGGAGGTACGTCTCGTCAATCACTACGTCGAGAGTTTCGATGGTGAGGTGCCCGCCCCGCGGGGGCATGGCATCGCGCGCGTTGACGACGAGGTTGACGATCACCTGCTCGATCTGTCCGGGGTCGGCGAAGACCGGGGACAGTTCGGGCGCCGTCTTGATACGCATCTCTATGTCCTCGCCGATGATACGCTGGAGCATCTTCGCGACGTCTTTAATCGTGTCGTTGAGGTTAAGCACGCGTCGTTCGAGCCGCTGGCGCCGGCTGAAGGCGAGGAGTTGGCGCGTCAGGGCGCTGGCGCGCGTTCCAGCCTTTTCAATCTCCACCAGACGAGTTTGCAGCGGGTCGGTAGCTTGAAGATGGCGGTGAGCAAGCTGCGCATTGCCGAGGATGACCGTCAACAGATTGTTGAAGTCGTGCGCGATGC
>DASVXV010000089.1:0-23094 GCA_036392495.1 Pyrinomonadaceae bacterium
TAATTAATCCAAGTTGCCAGTTATAAATGTTAGGAGATTATCTCAGTTGCCACTAGCTTCAGCTAGTGGATCACAAAGCTCTTTGAATAGTTCGGCTTGAGCCGAACTATTTGGCTGAAGCCATAGGAAACTATCTGTTATTTATTGTTCGGCTCAAGCCGACTCTTTTTCACTAGCTCTGTTCCACTAGCTGAAGCTAGTGGCAACTGATAACCAGCAACTTGGGTTAATTAGTCGCGCGAGGGGAGTAGATTCCATACTGGTAGAATTCTCGCCCTGCGCTTCAAAATACGTTGAGCGCGCGGAGATCGGTTTTATCGTCGCTCGGGAAATGGCTTACCTGGCGCTCCTTTTGGCGGCGCGCTTATTGGAAGCTCTTGCTTTCGTGCCGCTTCTTTTGCTGGCAGCTTTTTTCGTGCCGCCCCGCTTGACACTCTTTTTGCTCGGACGAATTGTGCGCCTGGACGCTCTCGCCGCCAGCAATTTCTCCGAGATGTCCACGCCGAACTTATCTTTGATCTTCTTGCTCAACGCCGGAAGCAAAAGCGTCTGTGTCACGCCGGAAAGTTCGCCCGCGAGCGTCTCGCCCAGGGCATAAAGCTCGTCGAGCCACCCGCTGCTTTTTCTGGACCTCTTCGGGGTCGCATCTTTGAGGGCCGCGGCAATGCCTGAACCGACGACGAAACCGACGGCCAGCGCGCCCAGACTAAAGGCGACGGAATGCTTGCGAAACTGCGCGCGCCAGTCGAACGTTTCAGCGACAGTCTCTTTCACGCTCTCGTAACGGTCCGTCACAGTGTCCTTAATCTCTTCGACCGTCTCAGAGATTTCCTCCCGCGCCTCCTCCATACGCCTCTGAAGCTCAGCCTTCGTCGGCTCTTCTGTCGCCGCCGCCGCAGCCGCACGACTGGTAGTTTTCTTTCCGGCCATAATGAATCCGCCCTTTCTGTTCGATGGTTTTCCTAGATGCTAGCAGCCAGCCGGGATTCGTTCAATACTTCCGCGCCGCCTTTGATTCGGTTATTATCTTCGTCAGAACCGCGAACGGTATTATCTCTCGCAAGAGGTTGTTATGATTTCAAGGCATCTGATCCGCTCATTGCTCCTCATCCTTACTCTTTCAGCATACGCTTCAGCGCAGACGCCTGGCGCGGCCGCTCAGACTGAAGAGCAGCGCAAAGCCCGGCAGGAACTGGAGCACAAGGCGCTCCTGATGCTCGACGACGTGATTAAAGAGAGCGATTCCTTCAAACAGCCGGATAACAGTATCCGCATCAAGGCCGCGGCAGCGCACATTCTCTGGAAATACGATGAAGCACGCGCGCGCTCTCTCTTCAAAGAGGCGATTGCAAGTCTCATTACACTTTGGGAAAACCAGTCGGACGCGGACGTCGCGGAGCGCGGCAGACTTTTTGAAGGGCCGAAACAATTGCGTTCCGAGATGCTCATGGCGCTCGCGCAGCACGACGCTCGCCTGGCGCGTGAGTTGATGCGCGCGACGCGTTCTCGCTCCTCACAAAAAGAGGTTGCCGGAGACTCGATGGGGGACCAGGAACTTCAGATGGACATGAATCTGGCGATCCAGATTGCTTCCACAGACCCGAAGCTTGCCGTTGAGATCGGCGAGGAGCACCTCCCGAAAGGATTCTCCTACCAGTTGCCGGAGCTCATCTCCGCGATTCGAGAGAAAGACCCGGAAGCGGCGGCGAAGCTGGCAGGCGAGATTATGGTAAAGCTTCGCGCGGAGAAGCTCGAAAGTAGTGAAGCGAGAAACATCGCCGTCAACCTGTTGAGAATGGCGACCGAGACGCCTGAGGGGGACGCGAAGGCGGGGACGAAGATTGATGTGCCGTTGCTGGATCAGGCGACGGTGCGGGAATTAACTGAGATGCTTGCGGCTGAAGTTTTACGGTCGCCGCAATCCAACCTGGAGCTGTATGCTTCGTTGACGCCCCTAATGCCTGTGGTTGAAAAGTATGCGCCGACTCGCGCGGAGCAGTTGCGCAAAAAGGCCCCGAAGTTAAGCATAGAAGAAGAGGGCGATGCGGCTGAAGACGAATCGGAGCGTATGTGGGCCAAATACCAACCGATGATAGAAAAGGGAACCGTTGACGAGATTCTGGCCGCCGCGCCCGGAGCCCCGCAGGAGATGCGCGACATTTTATACCAGGCTGCCGCCGGGAAACTGTTGGAAGAGGGCAAAACGGAGCGCGCGCGGCAGCTCGTAGAGGAAAAGATCCAGAACCCTGTTCAAAAGAAAGAGGTTCTGGCTCAGCTGGATCAGGCAGCAGCGGCGGCGGCTGTCGAACAGGGGAAGATAGAACAGGGACGGAAGATGCTCGCCACGCTTCGGACGGTCGAAGAGCGCGCGATGCTGCTCGCGCAACTGGCTACGGGTGCGACCGCGAAAGGCGAAAAGAAGGTTGCGCTCCAGCTCCTGGATGAGGCGCGCGGGATGATTAGTCAGCGCGCCAAAAACATCAAACAACTCGGCGCCCAACTGGCAATCGCACGCGCCTATGCGCCTCTCGATCCTTCGCGCAGTCTGGCGATTCTGGAGCCGGTGGTTGAGCAACTCAATGAGCTGCTGGGGGCGGCGACAGTCCTCGGCGGCTTCTTTATCGAGGACCTGATCAGGGACGACGAGATCATGCTCGGACCCGTCATGATGCTTCTGAATTTCACCGGACAGGATTTCCTGACTCAGGCTCTGGGAGATATTGACGCCCTCGCACGCGCCGACTTCGACCGCACGAAGGCCCTCGCTGATAAATTCCAACGAGAAGAGATCAGAACGATGGCGCGGCTGTTGCTGGCGCAGAGCATCCTCTCCCCGCTTCCGCAGTCGGGCGCGAGCGGCAGGCCGATGACTATTATTACGGAGAAGAGCCTTGGAAGTGGCCCCATCCCCGCGCCCCAGTAGAGCGCGCGCGCGAGCTTTGGTCAGCCGCTTTTCACTCGAACTTGAAACAACGGCTGATCGTATCGAAGTCAGGTTGTGTGAATCGTTCTCTGATCTTCTTTGAAAAGGCTCCGCGTCGCCTGGAGGAATTATGTACTGTTCATCTTGCGGGACAGAAGTAACGAAAGAATTAAACTACTGCAACCGTTGCGGGGCGAATCTAAATGCGGGGCCGAGCGTGCCCGAACAGCCCGTGCGCTTCGTTAGCCTCAATGGACCTATCTGGGCGATGGCGTTGATGGTGGTCATCGGATTAGGCATCACCTTCGCCAGCGTCGTTGACCTTGCGAAAGACGGTCTTCATCCTGCAGCGGTGACCTGGATTGTTATCGGCAGCCTCGGGATGCTGCTGGGCGTCGTCGCGCTCTTCCTGCGACAGATCTCGCAGATGAGCGGAATCGCACAGAAGACTGAGCGCCCGGCCAAGCGAAAAAAGGGTGCCACAGAAGAGCTGCGCCCGCCGGAGCTTCCGCCCGCCCGGATTAATCCGATGCCGAGTGTCACAGAGCACACCACACGCACGTTTGAGCCGGCTGTGAAAGGTCGAAAATCGTAAGCGGCAAAGCGCTACACGTGCGCCGTATGGAAAAGGCAATCAGCGAAGTTATTGGCCGCGCCGATCTGAAAGAGGGCGGAAGCACGCAGCTTTATCGTGCGCTGCGGCAGCTTCTGTGCGCCACGTGTGGGGCCGAGATTTCTGTGGGCGCGCTCTTCACGCGCCGCAAAGTGAAGGGAATAAATCTGCGGATCATGCCCCAGTGCCAGAAGTGCGCGCCGTTCGCACCGCATGCCGAAACGAAAGAGAAGCCGGGCCTGTTGCAGGCAATTTTGACTGAGTCGCCCGCGGCAACCGCTTCCAGACGAGTGAAAGAGCCGTCCGAAAGCGCGCCGCCGCGGGCAGAGGAGGAAAAGTTGGCCGAAGAGGTCCGACGCCGCCTCGAACCTGCGCTCAAGAAGGGGCGGAACGCGCGCAAGAGAGAGTAAGGGAATTCGACTTTACTGCTGCTTCCCGAATCTATTGCGGTACTCCGCAGAGTTCATAAAGCCGCTGATCATCCCGCGATAGTCCCCGCCGTTCTCATTCATGATCCGAATCCATTCCAGATAGAGAATGTCCGGGTCGCGCCTCAAGTAGCCGAAGTACTGCATCACGACAAAGCTCTCCGTCTGATACTTGAAATAGACTTCTGTGCTGTCGGCTATGGCCCTGAGAACTTGCGCGCGCGTTTTTCTGCCCGCGGCAAGGTCATCAATCAGGGCTTGCTTCTGCGGCAGAGTGACGCCCGCAGTGTTAACCAGGGCGTTGACGTAGGCGGCCGGGTCAGTCAACGCGTCGTAACGATTCTTGAATTCCTGACGCGACATGAACTCCTGTACGAACGCGACTTTGTTCGCCTCTAACTGCTCGGGCGAGAGGAATCCGCTCATCTTCGCCATATCCGGAATGAACTCGTTATAGTGCGGGACACGACCGAACGCCGTCGAGTAGAAGCGATAGGTGAAATAGCCGCGCGACTGAAACTCCTCCGAGCGGAAGAAGCCCGACGAGACTTCGATTCGATCACAGGCAGTGTCGCCCGGCTGGCAGGTATTCAGAATGTTCTGCCACCCTTGATAGCCGACCGCATCCGGCTCGCGCCCTAAGAAGTCTATGTAGTGCTGGCGGACGAAGAAGGGGACGGCGTCTATAGGGTTTGCGCCCGTCGCCGCGGAGTCATTATCCGTGATGGTCACAGTCGTCGTCCTGACAGTCCCTAAGTTTGCGCCGCCCGGATTGCTCAGGACGATGTTGAAACTCTCCGTCCCTTCCGCGTAATTATCATCAACGATGGGAATGTAGATGGTCTTGGTTCTCTCACCTGCGGCAAAACGAAGCGTCCCGACAGAGGTCGCGTAGTCGCAGCGCGAGGAAGCAATGCCGCTTGCAGCATTGCAATCCGCCAGACCCGCGCTATCGCTCGTGGCATAAGTGATCGTAACCGGACCGGACGAATCGCCATCGCGTACGACATTGACGCTGACGTTACCTCCATTCTCGGCGGCGCTAAAATTCGCGGCAAAGAATTGAAGGGACGCGGGCGTCGTCAGATCTTCGGGGCGCGTCGTCAGCGCCGCCCCGACGTCAATGCGATCTCTGATCTCCCCGTCAATACGCTTCGACGTGTCGGCGATATGGTCAATCAGCTTCGTCGGCCTCAGTGTCGGATAAGCCGCGCGCAAGAGGGCCGCTTCACCGGCGGCAATCGGAGCGGCCATAGATGTGCCTCGCCAGGTCCCGTATGCGCTGCCGGGCACGCTGCTCAAGATGCGGTCACCCGGGGCCGCGACCTGAATCCATGAACCGCGCGTCGAAAAGGCTGCGAGGCGGTCTGTCTCATTACTGGCCGCGACTGCGAGTAGTCCCCCGATATTTTCAGCGGCCGGATACGCTGGCGTGGTGTCGCCTCCGTTCCCGGCGGCCGCCACGATTATCACTCCGTAATTGCTTCCGCTGATCGGAGCGCTATCGTCCGCCTCGTCTGGCTCATCGCTGCACGCTCGTTTCAAGATGCTCGAAAGAAGATTCGTCCGGCGCGACGTGACGATGCTCATGTTGATGACGTCGGCCCCGTCGTCTGTGGCGGGATTGCCGTCCGGGTCAACCGCGTAAGCCAGCGCTTCGCCGAGCACCCAGATATTGCCAACTCCGCGCGGGTCCAGCACCCGGATGGGAATGATCTTTGCCTCCGGAGCGACCAGGGCAACAAGGCCGGCCACGTGTGTCCCGTGCCCGTATGGTCCTTGCTGCACGTTGCCGACCTCGCTCGGGTCATTATCATCATCAACGAAATCGTAGCCAGCCAGAAGTCGCCCGCTGAGCGCCGGGTGCGTCTTATCCACGCCCGTATCCAGCACGGCGATCTTGACGCCCGCGCCGCGCGTGACATTGTGCGCGGTCGAGAGCCGGATCATCTGCGGGAACCACTGAGATGCGTATTGTCCTGAGTCTCCGCCACCGCTCCAGGAGATACCGCCGCTCCATGAAATCCCACCGCCTTCGGGCGGCAGGATCGTGTAATTAGGCTCGGCATAGATGACGCGCCGTTGCGGGTCGGCCAGCAGTTCTTCGATTCGCTGATCAACCGAAGCACCGTCGCTGATTCGCAGCAGGTAGATTGGTCTTGAGCCAAACTGGTCTAACGGCGCCGAATTCAGCTTGTATTGCGCGGCCACAGCCGGAAGGTCAGCGGCCCTTGCCAGCTTGACCACAATCTGACCGTCAACGAAATCCTCGCCACCGGCGCGCACGCTGGTCGTGAGCGCGCTGAAAAGTAGCAGCAGGGTGAGCGAAAGCAGCTTAAGCGAGCGAGTAAGTGTAGGGCGAAGCATGGGAACTCTTTTATCGTCGGATTATCGTCAAAAAAAGGCCAAAAATGCGAATGAATTGCCGGGACGTCCGAAAATCAGTCTATTCCGAAATAACAGTGCGGACAACAGGCCCGAAAATACATTGTCGCTCCGGTTTTTTGAGAAAAATTTGGGGGAGTTTATGATGCCAAAGTGGGCCTTGAGGCTGCAAGTACGGATTGGGTTATGAGAATTATTACGGCTTTTGTTTCGGGACGACCGGATGAAGGCTGTAAATGCGTGGACAAGACCTCGACCCGCTCCGTTTCTAACGGCTGGCGCAAAAACAGGGATGACGGAGCCCCTGGAACCTACAAGATAATCCAAGTTGCCGGTTATAGCTGTTTGGAAAACATTTCAATTGCCACTAGTGCTGTGTAATCGAAGTTTTTGAATTGCCTCCAGCTTTAGCTGGAGGATAATCAGGCCAGAAAGAGCTCGGCTTTAGCCGAACCCTTCGGCTAAAGCCAAACATTTTCTTGTCAACTTTGTCCACTAGCTGAAGCTAGTGGCAACTAATTAAAGCCAAAAACTTTCATGACACAGCACTAGTGGCAATTGATAATTAGCAACTTGGGTAAGATATTATTTTCGAGCCCCGGCAGGGGCTTCACTGCTCTACCAGCGACCGGCCAGCATGAAAGGCGACCAGAAGAACGGATGTGGCCGTCTAGCCAGGAGATCGAGCTGGGCGGCGCGCAGGGCCGCCGCAGGGGCAAGACCATCTAGCAGGCGTCTGTAAAAGACTGTCATCAAATCGGCCGTCGCTTCGTCGTCAATTATCCAGAGGCTCAAAAGGAGCGACGGCGCGCCAGCGGAGAAGAATCCGCGCGTCAGCCCGATTAATTCGTCGCCCGGAGCCACTTCGTTGACTCCTGTCTCGCAGGCGCTCAAGGTTGCCAGTTCACAATTCAGGTTAAGCTCGTAGGTGTCGCGCGCGGTCAGCCACCCGTCGCCCAGCCGCAAAGAGGAGAAAAGCGGATTGTCGGGTCGAAACTGTCCGTGACAAGCCAGGTGCAGCACATCCGCCGTCGGCGCCTGCTCACGAAGCGCGGCAAGCGTCGCCTCTTCGTTCAACAGGGCCGTTGCTTCAGGGAAGAGTGGCGCGAGCGCGTTGATTTCATCCGCCACGCGCGGCGTCTCTTCGTCCGCAACGCCCATTAGCAGCGCGCGAAGGAGTGTGGGCCGCGGCCGGGTCAGACAGTGTAAGAGGACCACGGCGCTTGGGGAATAGGAGACTTCACGCCGCTCGATGACGTAGCTCGTTCCGTCGTGTAAGGCGTGGAAGGGAATATAGTGCAGCGCGCGATGCGGCACGATCATCAGCCGCCGCTCGCCTATAAAATCTTCCAGCGGCCTGAGCAGCAGGTCGTAAAGCTCACACAGATGGCGCCGGATTCGCTCCGTGAGATGCGGCAGGTGTTTGCGAATCTTTTCAGCGCCGTAGCGGAGGGCGTCAATTTGAAAACGAAAACGCCCGAGGAGATCCGCGACATCCGCCTCACTGCCCAGACCGCGCACCGCTACGATGCCTTCGTCCGTGACGACGAAGGCCAGCAGCTCGTCGTCCAGCGTCGTGTATTCGATCAGGGCCGTCTCCGTCCCAAGCGCTTGCTGCAATCGTACGGTGTCGAGCGCCTCGACATGTGTAAAGCGGGTTTCGCCGCGCTGCTGAAGCTGGCGCATGATCTCCATAGTCTTGCTCTCGCGCTCGCGCACGGCTTCTTGAAGCGATGCCATGTTGTTTGCGCGCGCCGCAGGATCATCACGGACGGGGCGGTTAATCTGGCTGTAGAACCAGTTCAACTCTTCACGCAGTTGCTCAAGCTCTGCGAGCCGCTCCGCCTCGAACGAATCGCGTGGCTGGACCTGCAACTTCAAAGCCCCGCCCAGCATGTCCACAAGTGAGCGGGAGCGCCCGCGCTCGACGTAGCATAAAGCTTCGATGGTGCGATCTTCGCGATTGTCGTTCAAGCACAGGCGCACCAGCTCGCAATATGGTACGAGCTTGTCTGAGAAAAAGGCCGTGCGAAACTCCTCTGCGGGAAGGGGCGCGCGTAAGTCTTCGACTAAAGCGACGGCTCGTTTGAAATCCGCTTCGGCAGCTTCGAAATCCCCGACGGAGGTCGCCAGCAGGCCGAACGACGTATGGCAACGCTGAGCGATTTGCGGCTGGGCGTGTACTTCGGAGTCCAGGAGCGTGGATTCCAGTAAGGCGCGTGCCTCTTCCGTGTTCCCCTGTCTTCGCGCAGTTTCGCCCCGCAGCCAGCGCGCCAGCAGCGCGTGTCTCCATGTGCCCGCGTCTGTCAACGATGCTTCGGCGTCTCTTGAAGCAACGCTGGCCGCCTCATAGCTCCTTTCGGCGTAATGGAGTTGGGCTTCGGTCAGCGTCACCATCGCCTCGCCCACGACGTTCCCTTCAGCGCCGTAGAGCCTGCGCGCTTCAGCCAGGAGCGTATGGGCCTTGTCCATTTGACCGAGCAGGATGGCTGCGCGCCCGTGATGAGCGAGCGCCCGCGCTCTTTCGCCCTGCATTCCGAGCGCGGCAAACAAAGGGGTGATTCGTTGATAGACCGAAGCAGCTTCGGTCACCATGTTCAGGTCAAGATAAGCGTCCGCCAGCTCCTGCTCCGCGACCGCCGATTGATGTGGCATACCCAGAGCAGCATACTTGCGGCGTGAGCGCTCCAGCAGGTCCAGGGCGCGGTCGTACCGGCCCTGAAAGAGCGCCAGGTTGCCCATGCTCGCCTCGATCTCGGCTTGCGTCACGGACAGCCCGGCGGCTTCAGCGCTCTTGAGGGCCTGATTGTAGAGTTGTTCGGCGGCGCGAAATTTGTGCTGTGAGGAATAGATAATCGCCAGGTTGTTGTCTATCTTGGCAAGCTGTTTGTGGTCGCCGAGCGCCAGAAATCGCTCACGGGCCAAGCGCTGGAAACGTTCTGCTTCATCGTAGCGGTCGCGCCTGAGATAGATGTTGCCGATGTTGTGCTCGATCTTGCCCGCAGCTTGCTGGTCGTCGTGGGCGATGAGAACTTCGCGTGCGCGAAGCCCGCAATCAATCGCTTCGTCATAACGACCCAGAAGGGCCAGGGCGTAGAGCTTGATGACTTGAGTCGAGGCGGCGACGTGAGGTTTGTCTAAAGAAAGGAAGAGCGCTTCGGAATCTTCTAGGAGCTTGACCGCCTGCTCGATCCGCCCGCTGACTATCGCGGCAAAGCCCCCGACCCAAACGGCGAGCGCCCGGACTTCGGCGTCGTTGACGGCAGACGCTAGCGTTCTCAGGGCATCCGCGACGGCAACCGTCTGCGCGGGCTCGCTGCTCCAATCTTCAAGGGAAATATCTTTGAGGGCATAGGCCAGGGAGACGTCAACGAGCGCAGAGTGGTCCCTCAGCAATGCCTCACGCTCAGCATCGTCAGCCGCAACGAGACGCGCCGCCAGCTCTGCTCGCTCCATTCTCTATGCCCTTATTTCGAGATTGGGGACCTCGACCTCCGTGTCTGTCAGAAGCAGCCGCAAATTATATGTCCCGGCAGGGACCGGAGGCAGCCGAAACTCGCACTGGTCGTTGAGTTCTGCCCCGAACTGAACGGACGCGCCCTTGAGTTCCACCTTCCCGCCGGCGCAATTGGACCCGAGCATTTGTCCAGTGATGTTGCAGGAGTCGCCGCTCGGCGTGATGCGCAAATCCAGATCAATCTGGCCCGCGTTGTAGAGAATCTGTCGCGACACCGCCTGACCGGATCGGACGCCGTAGGCCGGTGTCATCTGAAGACTGTCGAAGCTGAGCGCGGCCACAACGCGACGGACCAGAGAAGGCTCCGTGCGCGCGGCGCGCGTTCGGAAAAGGTTTACTGCCTGAGCGACGAGCGCGGGCGGCGCATCCACAGCCTTGTCCGCTCGCATGAGGCCGACGACCCGTTCCAACTCGGTCAACTTTGCGGCGCAACGTGGGCAGCCGGAGACGTGGGCTGTGGCGGCGTCCCGCGCGTCAGGCGCAAGGCGGCCTTCGGCCAAATCTGCCAGGTTTTCGAAGGAAAGATGGTTGAAAGTCAGCTTCATGCGTTCTCCAGTCAGCGCGAATATTAACCCCTGACTCAATCCAACAGTGCGCCGAAAGAGACGGAAAATACAATGATGCGGCGGACTTCCCAGAAAATCACTTTTCCAGAAGCCGCAATAATTTCTGCAAGCAGCGGGCGCGCGTCGGCCCGATACTCCCCTCGGACGTGCCCATTTGAGCGGCAATCTCCGAATAAGGGGGAGGCTCGTCGCGGTAGAAAAGGAGCGTCAAGAGCTTCCCGCAACGCTCGTCCAGTTCAGAGATGGCGGAGCGCACGTTGTGCTGCTCCTCCAGCCGCATCAGGACTTCGTCCGGGAGCGGGGCATTATCAGGCAATCTGTTCAACTCTTCCTCGCCCTCTTCCGTCTCGTTCTCTGACCGCTGCGACAGGTTCTCGCGTTGGATCAGACGCCAGGTTTTGCGCCGGGCAGTCGTCACGATCCAGGCTTTAAGGCGTTCGGGCTGCTCGATTTCATCCAGCTTTTGAAAGAGCGTGGAGAAGACCTCCTGAAAGACGTCTGCGGCTAAATCCTCGTTGAGACCGGCGCGGCGCGGGATGGTGTAAATCAGTCGCTGGTAACGTCGGACCAGGGCTTCCCATGCGGATTCATCGCCCCTCCGGCAAGCCAGCAACAGATCGCCGTCGCTTCGCTCCATGCGCCTCCCTCTGAATTTGCAGCTTTCACTGTTCAGAATAGGACGCTCATTCTCAATTTGTCTAGCCAATTAAACAAGGAGTGTCAGCGCTCTGCGACCGGCCGAGCGCTGACACTCCATAGTTAAAGAACAGTTCCGGGGTCTCAGTGCCGGATCACGGTCCGAAACGTTTACGATTCTCGACCGAGTCCAGGAAACCACGGACCAGGGTCCTGTAGTCGCCCGTCGTGTTCAGGTAATCGAGCCAGCCATTGAAGCCGTTATCATCCGGGTCGCGGCGCAGGTAGCCAAAGTATTCCATCGCCACAAAGCCCCTGTTGTAAACTTTGTGATAGACCTCTGCGGTTTCGACTATGTTCCTGAGAATCTGCGCCCTCGTTTTCCGGCCCGAGGCGAGGTCATTTATCAGCGCCTCTCTCTGTGGAAGCGTGACGCCGATAGTTTGCAGGAGCGTGTCAACGAAGGCAGCCGGGTCCTGAATCTGATCGAACCTGGCCTTAAACTCCGCCCGAGACATGAACTCGTCAATGAAGGCCAGCTTGTTAGCCTCCTGCTCTGCCGCCGTCTGCGCCCCATTCAAGCGCGCCATGTCCGGAGTGAATTCCGCAAAGCGCGGCCTGCGCCCGAAGGCCGTTTCGTAGAAGCGGTAGATGAAATAACCGCGCTCCTGAAATTCGGCTGACCGGAAGAATGCCGACGAGATCTCGACGCGGTCGCATTTGGAGTCGTCCGTGCAGTTCTCCAGGATATTGCTCCACGCAGCCAGGCCCGGCGGCTCCGGCTCGCGATTGAGAAAATCCAGATAGTGCTGGCGGACGAAGAACTGTGTCGAGTCAATCGGGTTGGCCGCAGCCCCCGTGTCGTTTTCAATGATCGTCACAACAGCCTGGCTCGGCGTGCCGATGCTTCCGCTGTTGCTCGCGTCAAAGATAAAGACGTTCAAAGTCTCGTTACCCTCGGGCAGAGAATCGTCCGACACCAGGACGGTGAAGGATTTGCTCGCCTCGCCGGGGGCGTAGAAGAGCGTTCCGAAAGCTATCGTGTAATCCGTGCGGCTTGAGGCGGTCCCGTCGGTGGTGCCGAATTTGACTTTCGCTTCGCGGGAAATATCGCCGCTTCGAAGGACCGTAATCAAGACACTCTTGGCGTCCTCGGCCACGCTGTAGCTGCTGGCGCTGAAGCGTGCCACGTATCTCTCGTCGCCGTTGCCGGGCGAGGACGACGGTGTCGCACCCGGAGACGGCGTGGGCGATGGCGAGGCGTTGGGCGATGGCGACGCTGTGGGCGATGGTGACGCCGTTGGGGACGGAGATGCGCTGGGCGAAGGCGAAGGAGCTGCTGCGCCGAAAGTGCCGGAGGCAATGACTCCGCCCGCCTGTGTCCTCACCACAACGGTCATGCCGTTCGTCACGTTCGGAACAGCTTGCCCGTCGTTGGTATTACGCTCAAGCTCTCCCTGGCGGAAAGAGTTGATGGTGAGCGATCCGATATTTGTCCCGTTAAGCAAGACCTCCAGCACCGTACCGGCCGGGAGGTTCACGTCCTCCACTTCAACACGCAAGCGACGGCTTCCGTCCGTGCGCGCGCGATGTTCGGCTTCACCTTTCGGGTTGAGGCCGTTGAGTGTCGGACCAGAAAGAAACGCCAGAGTGGTCACGTCATCATTGGCGCCGACAGTCACGCCGGCGATTGCCAGTGTGACCCACGCGACGATTGTGACCACAAAAATAATCAATGCTCTTTTTCGCATCCTCGATTCCCCTTATAAAAATTGGTTCCTGACAGCCAATCTAAAAGTGAACTGGCCCGTCCTACAGTTCACAGCGCGGCCTGATAAATACATTGCCCCTCAGCTTTTGATGGAAAAGATTTGAAGCCCTACGAATCGCGGCCCCTTCGACGCAATAAAAAAATAAGCGACCATCTTTCGAGTGGTCGCTTATGAATGCCTTTCGGCCATGCCCCAGAGTTAACGTGAGGAAACCTAAAACTATTGCCCGAACCTCTGACGGTACTCGACGGAGTTCATAAAGCCATTGATCATGGTCCTGTAATCTCCCGTCTGGTTCATCGTCTTAATCCACTCCAAGTAGAGAACGTCAGGGTCTCTTCTCAAGTAGCCGAAGTACTGCATGACGACGAACGCTTCGTTGAAAAACCTGTTGCGGACCTCCGCGCTTTCAGTAACAGCGCGCAGAACCTGGCCCCTGGTCATCCGGTTTTCCTGAAGCGCCGCAATCAGAGCATCCCTGTTCGGCAAGGTCACGCCGGCTGTATTGACTAGGGCGTTGACGTAATCCGCAGGGCTACTCAACTGGTCATATTTTGTTTTGAACTCCTCTCGCGCCATGAAATCCGTGACGAAAAGATTTTTGTTCGCTTCCAGTTGATCCGGGGACTGAAAGCCGCTGGTACGCGACATATCTTTAGCAAATTCGATGTAGCGCGGGACGCGCCCGAAGGCCACACGGTAGAAGCTATAGAGATAATTCCCACGGTCCTGAAACTCCGGCGAGCGATAGAAGGCCGATGAGACTTCGATGCGGTCACACCTGGTGTCTCCGGGGGCGCAGGTGTTCAGGATATTCATCCAGGCCTGCAAGCCCGCGGGCTCCGGCTCGCGGTTGAGGAAGTCCATGTAGTGTTGAATAACGAAAATGCTGTCCGAATCTATAGGGTTTATCGCTGCCTGCGATGTGTCATTGTCCCTGATGGTGACGACGACGCTGCCCGGCGCGCCGATCTCCGTGCTGTTTGAAGCGTCAGCGAGCGTGAGAGTGAAAGTCTCATCTCCTTCGGCGAAGCCGTCATTCGTGATGAGCACGTTGATAGCCTTGTTGGCCTCTCCGGCAGCGAAGAAGAGTCGCCCTGAGGCGGTCGTGAAATCGGACCGCTCCTGCGCCGAGCCGCTTGTCGAAAAGTAATCAACTTTAGATTCGCGCGAGACGTCCCCCGTGCGTGTGACCGTAACCGCGAGACTCCTGGCATCCTCGGCCACACTGTAAGCGGAAGCTCCGAATTGCACGCTCGCCCTTGAGTCACCGGGCGTCGGCGAAGGGCTCGGAGTCGGCGTCGGCGTCGCCATCGGAGTTGGGGACGGCGTCGGACTCGGACTCGGAGTCGGACTGGGCGTGGACGTAGGTGTCGGACCGGGCGCTGGTGTATTTGCCAGAGAAGACGGAGCGCCGGAGTTTGAGAGCAAATAGGCTATGAGCGCGTCAAGGTCGTTTGCGGAAAGATGCGACGTCTTGCCGTGCGTGTCCTTGATGACCTGTATGTTGTTGGCGGCGAGTTGCGGATTTATCTGGCCGCCGGAGATGAGCGGGGCCAGGTTGTTCGTCCCCAAACGATCAATCTGCGGCTTGCCGTTCTCCTGAACAACGGGGCTGTCGAGGCTGACGTAGATCGGTCCTTTCCCGTCCCCGGCAAGTCCCCCCTGGCTGTGGCCCGGCACGATTGGAACTTCCGTCGGCAGGTTATTCGCCCCGCGCCTGTGGTCCGTGCGGACCGTGCGGAAATTAAAGCCGCGTTCGCCAGGGCGCAGAAAGGGAGAATCGGGGGCGAGCAGAATCTCGCGCACAGTATGGGCAAAGCCGTGATGCAGCCAGCGAGGCGTGCTGTCCCAGAATGTGCGTAGGTGCTTCGTATTGCGGCTGCTGAAATTCTGCGGCGTGCCGACGTCCTGCGGCTCCCCGAACTTGATGAAGAAGTAGTCGTTCCCAGGGCGGAAGAATGGACCGTCGCCGTCCACAGTGCTCTCACTGATCACGCCCGGCTCGTGTATGTTAAAGTCCTGGAAAGTGTCGTCGAGCACGCCGTTGGTAAATTTGTTCCCGTTGTGGTGGCACTCGGCGCAGCCCGAGCCACCCTGCGCCACGCTCTTCGTGAAAATCTCCTTGCCGCGCGCGATCTTCGCCGCCTCTGCTTCTTCCGGAAACTGTTCGAGCGGGTTGGGCAGCCGCCTCGTCTCGTTCTGTGACCAGAGGATTTGCAGGTAAGCCATGTCGTAATAGCCGACTTTAAACGCTTTGCCGTTGAGGTCCGGCCGCCCTATGGCGCGGGAGTTCTCCTCCGTCTTCCTGAGCACGAAATCTTCGCGCGCGTGAAAGCGGTCCACAGCGTTCGGCTGCGGGAAGAGCGGCGTCGGGGTGCGCTCTCCCAGCAGCACCTCTCCGTTGCAGGCCGAAGCGTAGGCCATGAAGTCGTTGTTCAAGCCTTCGTACCATTCGGGCCAGTTGTCGGAGATGTCTTTATTCTGCGGGCAGACCTTCGTGCCGCCGACCGCGTTGGCGGCAACGTTCCACTGGCAGCCGTCCTGTCGCCCGTCCCAGTGGCAGAAGCCACAGGATTTTTGTCCGTCATCCGAGTATGAGGAGGAGAAGAACCAGCGCAGGCCCACCTCTTCGTCCGTCGCGAAGAGCCCCGAACCGTTGTTTCCGGTCGTCGGGTCCGGCGTCGTCGGCGTGACGCCGACAGCCAGAAAGCCCGAGCGCGTCAACCTTCCGCTCGCATCAACATTGAGGAAAGAGATGTCTTCTGTCTGAAAGTTGGCGACGTAAATCGTCTTTCCGTCGGGCGAGACCTCGACGCCCTGCGGCGTGATGCCGCTCGTAAACTCGATGCCGGTCGGGGTCAGAAGCTGCGAAGGATCAGTCGCATTCGGGTTGATGCGAAATGCCTGAACGTTCTCCGAGTGCGCCATGCTGACAAAGAGCATGTTGCCGCGGATAGCCATCTGCTCCGGGCCGCTGCCCTTGATGATCTTTTGCGCGTCAGCGTGGTCGCCGAGGTCCACGTATTGGCCGGGCGTGACGAGCTGCGAAAGGTCGCGCCCTTCATCAACGTAGCGATAGACGAAGAGATTCGTCGTCGTGTCGAAGATGTTAAGCTCGCTCCCGATGTCGTCGAAAGTAGTCGCCTTCGTCGCATCCGACATCACAGGCGTATAGCCGAGCGGCTGTCCGTTATTCTTGATGGCGACGCCGTTCGCATCCTTTGTCGGCAAACCGTGGCCTGTCTCCGGCTGGTTCAGTTTCGTGTTCGTCTCCTGCCCGCTGACGATGCCCCAGCGGCCCACGATCTTTACGTCGGTCGAGAGACCGCCGACCGGCAGATTCTTAATCAGTGTATTCGCGTCGTTACTGATGTTGATGGCAGCGATGGTGTGGCCCAGCGTATTGGCGACGTACAAGGTCTTTCCGTCCGCGCTGAGGTCCAGGTCGCGCGGGTTCGTGCGTTCGAGGTCGGTCGAGCCCGTCGGAATTTCCGCAATCTGCGTGAAGAAAGGCCCAGGGTCCACACGGAAGGCGCGCACCTGATCTTTGAAACGGTCCGTAATGTAAAGCCGCGTGCCGTCCGCGTTGAAGATCAGCTTCTCGCCATAAAAACCTGTCTCGAACTCGCCGATGACCGTGTCGCTGGTTGTGTCAATCACGCTGGCGAAGTTGCCGTATTGATTGAGCACGACGACAAAGGGGCGTTCGGAGATGGCCGGGTTGATGGGAGCCGCTTTAACGCCGATGGGGCGTGTGCCTTGATTCTTGCCGTCGGGTCTGAGATCAATCCAGGTAAGGACGCGACGAGTCGCCGTATCAACGACGGCGACTCGCCAGTCCGGGTAGCCTTCGCGCCCGGGCAGAGTCACGTACAGTTTCTTCCCGTCCTGAGTCAGTGCGAGGGCGCGCGGCTGGCTGCGAAACGGCTGCTCGCGGAAAGGCCACAATTGATTTCCGCTCTTCACGACCGGATTGTTCGGGTCAATGCGCGTGCCCGGGTCCGGGCGACCGTCAATATAGCCGGCCCCGTACATGATCTTCGTAAACCGCATCAGGCCGGCACGCTCGCCGGCGGGTTCCGCGCCGACAATGTTTTTGACAGGGTCGCTCGTCTCGCCCGTGATGATGCGCCCACGCGAGTCGGTCTTGACGGCTGTGATGAAGAGACGAAGAGGGAGGGGCGCTTCGTGCCCGGTCACCAGGATTCTGCGTTCGAACGGGGCGGAAAAAGTGAGACGAACGGGCGGCGGACTAGCTTTTGTCGGAAAGTCGGCGCTGAAGATAAACCAGATGACTCCCATTAAAAACGTGATTGCCAGCACAACGCCCTTAATTTTGTTCGCCATGACGCCCCTCTTTGTTCATGTTTCCCCTGAAGACGAAGACCCACGCTCGCCGCGAAAGACGAAATAGAGTTCTCCCGATGCCTCACAGTGCGCGTGGAATTAAGTGAAATACATGGCAGGACGAAAATTTTTTGTGGGGAAATCGGTCGCGGTGAGGAGAGAGGTTGTTTTTAGGGGACCGGCAATATTGCCGGTCCCCTAAAGCGAATCCAGCCTGATAGGCTTACGGAGTTTTCGGCTTAACGTCTGGCTTGCCTTGCGTGCTCTTTGTCTGGTCCGCGGCTTTCTCCTGTTTGGCCTCGGCAGGCTTCGTCGTGCTGGATGAAGTCGGGACATCGGCCAGGCGCTGGCCGCTCGCGCGGTCAAAGACGGCGTTGCGAAGAAATTGCTCGCTCGTCCACGGGGGAGGAGCGCCGCCCAGATATTTATTGAACCATTCGAGGTGCGCCGTGTAATAGAGCATCATCTCGTACCAGTTCGGCCAGTGGCCCGCGTTCGAATAGATGATGAGCCGCGACGGGACGTTCATCTTCTTCAGGTCTGTGTAGAAATGTAGCGACTGCGTATAAGGCACGCGGTAGTCGCGCTCGCCCGAGATGACGAGCGCCGGCGTCTTGAAGTTTTTGACGAAATTCGAGGGCGACCACTTCTCGTATTGCGTGGAATTCCAGGGCTGACCCTTCAAATCCCACTCAGGGAACCAGAGTTCTTCGGTCGCGCCGTAGAACGAGCGCAGGTCGTAAATCCCCATCATGGAAGCAATCGCCTTGAAACGTGTCGTGTGCCCCTCGAACCACATCATCATGTAACCGCCGTATGACCAGCCCATCGCGCCCATACGGTTGCGGTCCACGTAAGGAAGTTTTTCGAGCGCGTCCGTCACCTTCATCAGGTCCTCATAGACACGCCCTCCCCAATCGCCTGAAATCTGGGCAGTGTAATCCTGCCCGTAGCCCGTTGAGCCATGCGGATTGGCAAAGGCGACGACGTAACCAGCGCCGGGATAGACCTGCCAGTCGCCGCGGAAGGCGTCGGACCACTGGGACTGCGGTCCGCCGTGAACGTTCAGAATCAAGGGATACTTGCGCGACGGATCGAAGTCGTGGGGCTTGACGATGAAGACCTGGACACGCGCGCCGCCGGACCCGGTGACCCACATCGTTTCAGCCGGGCGAATGTCAACCTCGTCCATCAGGGCGTCGTTGAAGTGCGAAAGTTTGACGGGTGTGGAGGCTTTACCGTTCTGAATCGCCGCGCTGTAAATCTCCGGCGGCTCGCCGACCGCGCGCTTGATGTAAAGCAGACGATTCTCGCTCGGATCAAACGCAGTAACGTCAATCGTCTTATCCGTCAAAAACTGCGTGATCGCTTTCGAGTTAATGTCCAGGCGATAGATCGGAGTGAGACCTTCCACGGGTCCGAAGAAGTAGATCGTCTTTGAATCCTTAGACCACTCGAAATCGTCCACCCAGTTGCGGAAAGATTCCGTCAGGACGGTCGTTTTGCCGCTGGCGCGCTCGTAAAGAGCAATGCGGAAGAGATCGGACTCGTAACCCGGCTGCTTCTGCATGCGGTAGGCTATGTACTTTCCGTCGGGCGAATACTTGGGGCTACCGTCATAGGCAGGGTTTGCCGCGGTGATGTTGCGTGGGGAAGGCACGCTGTCCTCCAGCGAAATAGTCCAGAGGTCGTTGTTGGTCGAGACGGCCGGGACGGGGTCGTGATTGGAGACGTAGACCAGTTCTTTGCTGTCGGGCGAGAAATCATATTGCAGCGGCCCGCCGAGCTGGAACGTAGGCGCGTCCCAGTTGCCGGGCGTCACATCTCTGATTTCGCGTGTTGCGACGTTGACGAGAAAAGTGTGCGTGCGCGTCCCGTCTTTCCAGGCAGTCCAGTGACGATAGAGTAGGTCGTCGGCCATGTGCGCCTTTAACGACCCGGCTTCCCAGCGCTCCGCGATCTTCTTGTTGCAGGCGTCATCGGCATTGCACTCCGGGTAAACGTCAGACGAAAAAGCCACCCACTTACCATCGGGCGACCAGAGCGGGTCTGAAACTCCGGTCGAGATGTTCGTTAGCTTACGCCATTCGCCGCCCCCAGCGTTCATCAGGTAGAGATTCGCGCTTCCATCCTTCGAGCTGATGAAAAGAATCTGCTTTCCGTCCGGAGAGAACAGAGGCGAGGATTCGCTCCTGTCGCTGACGGTCCACTGACGGGCGTTTTGTCCGTCAAGATCCATGGCCCAGACGTGGCTGTTCCGTCTGGCGCGCGCGAGGTCCGAGGTGGTCAGAACGAAGATCACCGACTTTCCGTCGGGCGAGACGTGTAGGTCGGAGATGTTCTTGACGCGGGCAAGGTCTTCAATCGAAAAAGCGCGTTTCTGCGCGTGGAGAGAAGTTAAAGAGAAGGTCAAAAGGACAAGGAACAGAAGAACGCGACGCATCATTCGTTGGACTCCTTTGGATAGGGACAGTGCCTGCAACCGCTCTCACAGCAATAGCCGCGACGCCTGAGATAGCCTGCCGTGAAGACGTAGAGGCCGTTTTCGATATAAAAGTCTTCGCCGGGGACGAGCGGTGTCTCCGGACTATTCGCCAGCGAATAGTCCGAGAGATTAATCCGGGCGGGATTGCTCTTTTCGCTCACGGGGGTAGTTTATCGGAAACGAGCGGGTTTGAAAAAGCGCGCCATTCTCGCCAGCCGACGGGAGCGTTAGTCCACTTCAATTTTTTCCGCAGGGAAAAATTCCGTTGAGATCACTCCGCCATCGCTCTCAAATGCGAGCCGAACGATAACCCATTTCTGATTCCCGACATCTCTGAAAGTTAATAAGGCTTTGCCAGTGTAGGATTGATCCTGACCATTCGCGTCCCAGTACTTAAAGCCATTCAGTTGGAGGTTGGCGTAAGAGTCACGCGGAGCAGAACCATAACCGTAAACCTTCGTCACGGTCACGCGCGCCTCCTGGCCTTTATCGAAGCCCCTGGTTTTGTCCGGAAGACCGTAGTCCCTGAGCCATTTATTTATTGCGTTTTGCGCCCTCTCTTTAGAGACGCGTGCCGAAAAATCTGTCTCGCAGCCACCCAGCGCAAGCAGGAAAAGAAAAATTGAAGTGAATAGGAGTTTCATCATCACCCTCTTAAATGGGCAGAGAGATAACCAAAGCGAGTAGTCTCTGTTCTAACTGCTGCGAAAGGGAGATTCTAGGGTGAGACTCTATGCAATACAACCCCCGCTCAAATCTTATTTAGCGCCCAGTAAAGAAAACTCTTCCGCCTTCAATTGCCGAAAACTTCTTTCCAGATACACAGCCGCTTCTTAAAGAAACAACGATGCTTCTTTAAGAAACCAGCTCGTTTCCTTCCAAAACAATCATAATTCTATTAAAATCACACTCGTCTCCAAAGGAAAACAGCAAACCCCAAACGGAAGATTCTGAGCTTCCTTCGGGTTTTAATTGGAATCGCCAATTGAAGGCCCAATTGAAGCGGAGAACGGTGAGGGAGGAAAAGACCGTGAGAGAAAAGAGTAGGGTTGTTCTGTTCTTCTTGATGATGTTGGCCTGTGTCTGGACCGGCGCGGCGCAGCAGCCGCAGTCTAACACTGTCCAGCTCGTCATCGAGGGCAAAGTCATCAACGTTCACGACGGCGATACGGTCACCGTGCTCGACCGTGACAACAAGAAGTTTCACATACGCCTTCAGGGCATTGACGCCCCGGAGTTGAAGCAGGCCTACGGCTCCGCCTCGCAGAAGAACCTTGAGCGCATGGTGATGGGGCGTCAGGTCTCAATCGTCTGGACGAAAGTTGATAAGTATCGCCGAACTGTCGGCACGATCATGCTCGATGGCCGCGACATCAACATCGAGCAGGTCAAGGCTGGCCTGGCCTGGCACTTCAAGAAATATTCGGACGAGCAGGAGCCTAAGGACCGCGTGACCTACGCGAAGGCGGAAGAGGAAGCGCGCGCCTCGAAGCTGGGGCTCTGGCAGGACCCTAACCCGACACCTCCAGGAGACTACAGAGTAGACGTCAAGCTCGCGCGCTGGGGCCCAGCCCCGCCCGAAGGCACAATCATCGGCAATAAGCAGAGCAAGAAGTATCACAGGCCGGATTGCCCTGGCTATCGCGACATGGCCGAGAAGAACCGCGTCTTCTTTAAGAGCGTGAATGAGGCGGAGGCTGCTGGCTACAAACGCGCTGGAAATTGCCAGCCGGAAGTGTCATCACCTACGGCCAGGGCCACGACGGTCGCGTCCGGTCCACAGGAGAAGCCGCAGACAGAGAAGACTGAGAAGACAACGGAAAAGAGTTCAACTGCCAAGACCACTGCAACGCCAGCAACCAGCAGCACCGAGACAGTAGAGATCGTCGGCAACAAGAACAGCAAGGTTTACCACGCGCCCGGATGCCCCGGTTACACCAAAGTGTCCGAGAAGAATCGCGTCATCTTCAAGAGCGCTGCGGAGGCGGAGGCAGCCGGATACAAGAGAGCCGGTAACTGTAAGTCTGAAGGCAAATCTGAAGAGGCGGCTGCGAGCACAGCATCAACCTCATCTGCCAATAGCAGTTCCTCATCAGCAGCGAAAGAGAAGACGACACCAACCGAGGCCACGCCAGGTACGCCGGCCACAGGCACAACTCCTGCGGCGGCGGAAGGCGAGATCATCGGCAATAAGAACAGCAAGATTTACCACAGGCCGGATTGTCCGGGTTACAAGAGCGTCTCGGAAAAGAACCAGGTGAAATTCAAAACCGTCGCGGAGGCTGAAGCAGCCGGATTCAGGGCTGCGAAGAACTGCCCCTAGCGAATTGCGGAATGCGGATTTCGGATTGCGGAATGAAAGAACAGAAAGGCAGTAGGCAGTAGGCAGTAGGCAGTGGTCAGTAATCAGTCAGCCCCGTTAGGGGCGACAGCATAAAGCCCAGGGCGTCAGCCCTGGGTTAAGGCACATCAAAAAATATTCGAGCCCCGGCAGGGGCGGCAGAACGTCTGTCGCCCCTGCCGGGGCTCGATAAATAAAATTCCGCATGTTCCAGGGGCTCACGCCCCTGGCTAAATTCTGTCGCCCCTAACGGGGCTGGTAATTTACTGCCTACTGCCTTCTGCCAACTGCCTTCGGCTCTTTCATTCCGCAATTAAAATGCTTGCGCCTTCAAACTCAGCTCGCATAAAATGTGCTTTGTTTCCCGCCCGTCTCTTTCCCGCCCAAAAGGAGATGCTCTCAGATGGCTAAAAATCAGAGCAAACGTCTGCCTCCGGGTAAGATTGAAGCCGACGAGAACGGTTTCGCAGCGCTGCAAACTATCGGAAGCTACACGCCTATAAATCCCGCTTACTCGCTCGATGCGATCAGGGCCGCTCACGCTCAGTTACAGGATTTACGTCGTGCCGAAGCAGAGGCAGTTGCGGCTGCTGCGGCGGCACGCGGCGACGCCCTCGCCCAAGAGTGGGAGTTTCATAATCTGATGCTCGGCGTCAAAGATCAGATCATCGCGCAGTTCGGCAAGGATTCCGACGAAGTGAAGGCGCTCGGGCTCAAGCGCAAGTCGGAATACAAGCCGCCGACTCGCAAGTCAATCGCACGTGGCGAGGCCGCCTGGCAACGAGCGCCTGTCATTAAAGATTAAGAGATTACATCGCCTGAATCTGCCACTCGCCGCGCGCGCGCAACTCCGTGGGCAGCAGACTGTGATAAATGAACTCATGCACGGGGGTGGCGACACCCGCCTCTCGACCGAGCCGGACGACCGCCCCATTCCAGGCTTCAAGCTCTGAGCGCTTGCCTGCAATGATGTCTCTTTGCAGAGATGTTGTCGCGCTCGGGTCCAGTGCGTCCAGAAGCGCCATGGTCTTCGAGAGTAACCCATCAGCCAAAGCAATTTGACGCGCGCGCGCAACTG
>DASVXV010000090.1:0-21287 GCA_036392495.1 Pyrinomonadaceae bacterium
GGCGATGAATGTGGTGTCGGGGCTGGTGAACTTACGAGCCTTCGACAGAATCTTTCAAAGAACAGGCTTGGCAATCTAAGTTGAGCTTCGAGGCAGCATCACGCCTCGGCTCGGATGCTCTTATCGCGCAACAGGTCTAATGCTTCGAGCGTCTCTTCGAGGGGCGTGAACGGGTCCTCCTTGTGGACGATGTAAAGGTCTATGTAGTCCGTGCCGAGCCTCCCGAGACTTCCGTCGCACGAGGCGAGGATGTGTCGCCTTGAAAGGCCCGCGTGCGTAATCGGCTCTCCGGTCCGAAACCCGACTTTGGTCGCGAGCACGATCTCTTTCCGGCGCTCACCGATAAGCCCGCCCAACATCTCTTCGGATTGCCCGCTCGAATATCCATCCGCTGTATCAAAGAAATTGATGCCCGCTTCAAGAGACTTTTCGACCATCTCTCGGGCAGTCTCCTGCGAGACTTTGTAAATGTTCGGCATCGCAGGGTCGTTGCCGAAAGTCATCGTGCCGCAAGAGAGGCGGGAAACAAACAGGCCGGTATTGCCAAGTCGCGCGTACTGCATCAAAGACTCCTTTGTTGAGAGTTTGAGAATATTAGCAGAGGATAAGAATGTCGAAAAAGAAAGCCGTGTCCGATAACGCCGAAGAAATCCGGGGTCACCCGCAGATTTGGTGCTAGGGGCTCGGTTTTTTGACCGAACCTTCAGTTTCATAAGGCTGAGTGCAGCACACGTGCCCCCAGCAGATCGAGGTAAGCACGCCCGTACACGCGCCACACAGCTCAAACCCTATACAGTGGGGGCGCTACGCCGAAGAACTGCCCGACGGCTCGTTCAAATCCCGGAGTTTTCTCATCCCCGTAAGGGACGTTAATGAGAGTGACGACGGGATTGCCAAATTCATCCAGGTCGGAGCGGGCCATGGCGGTCGAGCCTCCGCCGTCGAGATTAATGCCTATACCGGCACCCGCCTGAAGGAGCCAAAACCCTAAGTCGTAGAAGCCCGCCCCGTACTGCGGGGAGGAATCCTCCCGCCCGTCAATGGTCACTAAATAGAGATATTCCCGTGTGAGTTCGCCGGGTTGTGTGGCGCTCAGTCCGACCGCCGTGCGCCCGGCGACTTTCTCGGGCGGATTCTCGTAGGGCGTCCCGAATTGTTGGCCGAACTCGACCAGCACAAGCGGGCCCGGCACCGGCAGTTGTGGCGGCCAGTCGTAATTATAAGGGCCGCCGCCGATGGGCTGGGCACTACCCGCCACGGACGTGTAGTAGCGGGCGGGATCAGGGAGGGGGGAAGGGAGAGGATTGGCTGCGGTTACGACTTGAATCATCGCGGCATTATCCTGGCTGATGACGAGCGCGGCAGCGCCCACGTAAGTATTATCAGGCACATCAGGAAGAGGGAGGATGGGCCTGGGGGGCTGCGGCGCTGGGAGGCTTGGGTCGCAGACAACCTCTCCCTTCGAGATGCAGAGGCCGAACAAGGAGAAGTTCCCGCCTACCCGATCCTCGTCGTACCACGAGAGACTCGCGTTAATGGCGACGCGTAGGTCAGGGTTATTTGTGAGGAACCCGGTGATAGTGTCGCCCACGGTCTGGTATTCACCCCCCGTGGGGGTGGTGTAGAAGCGCAGGCCGGGCTCTGACAAGTGGATGCGCAACATGTTGACGTGTTGAATGCGCACCAGAGGGGGACTGATGTCAAACGCGTAGACCGCGCCGCCGCTGGCGTAGTCAATAGCCGGATAGATAGGAATCCAATCGCTCAAGACGTATCCGCCAGAATCTGTCACCATAAGAATCTCCTTTCCAAAGGGGTGAAGCGTAAGGGTGTCATGGTGGGTGCCCGTGGTGACCTGTTCATAAAGCAGGTGTGGTTTGTGAGGTCGTGCAAAGGCCCCTCGCCCGTCATCCCGACGCGGGTTGAGTCCGTTCGAGGCGGCGGCATCATACCCCGTTTATTATCCGTGTCAAGATGAAAGGTAAGGACGCTTGGTGAAGGTGAAGAATCAGCCGGATGAGAACTGCTCTTGAGGCATCAAATATGCGGGAGACCCAGAAATCCGGTTCACCCGCACATTTGATGACGCTGGCCTAGAGCTCCCGAGCTGTTGAAGTGCGATCTCATTGAACTGAGTGTAGAACCCATGCGCGCAAGAGATCGAACTTCGCCCGGCCGTACATCATCCTTTTGGCTAGCTTGAGCCGATTGACCTGACCCTCAAGCTGGCCGTTACTCCACTCGTAGCGCAGCGCGTTCACCACGGCCTCATAGTCCTCACTCAACCCGCGTGCGAAACTCACAAACTCTCTTAACTTGCTCTGCATGGCCGCGCGCAGCCACTTATTAAATGTGCTTGATGAGCGCTCGCGCACAATCCGGGTGAACTCTTCGGCCAACTCCTTTTCAATGTTGAGCAGCAGAAAGCATCCGTATTGACAGCCGCCGCCCTCTGTCATATTTTCCTCGCACATTTCCAACCTCGCGCGGCCCACGATTAACACTCAAACGGAGGTCCACATGAAAACGGCTCGAATCATGGCGTTAGCGGTGCTGATCGTCGGAAGCGGTTTGGTGTTGTACGTGTCGCGCGCGCAGCAGCCGGGCATCAAGCGCACCGATGTCCAGCGGCACGATCTGGGCGTCCCCGGACGCGAGGTCATCCAGGTGCGCGTCGATTTCGCCCCTGGAGTAGCGTTCGGCAGGCACTCACATCCCGGCGAAGAGATCGCCTATGTCCTCGAAGGCACGCTGGAGTATCAGGTCGAGGGCAAGCCGCCGGTGACGCTCAAGGCCGGTGAGGCCTTGTTCATCCCGGCCGGAACGATCCACGCGGCGAAGAACGTCGGCAGCGGCAACGGGGCGGAGCTCGCCACGTATGTCGTCGAAAAAGGGAAGCCGCTCGTCGTGATGGCCGAGTGAGCGCCGGGTGAGGTAACTGGAGGCGACGGCGACTCGCCTACACATTATGACCAACACGGCCTTCGGACTGGGCTAAAGGCTGCACGCACGGGCCGTTCGTGCGTTTCACGAATCGGGTACGTGTACGGACAAATTTCACAAAGGAGAGCAGACAATGACTGAACTGGAAAAAGCACAAGTAGACATGAAGCTCGAAGTCGTGATGATCGGCGTTTCCGACGTCGACCGCGCGAAGGCGTTTTACGAGAATCTCGGCTGGCGGCTCGACGCCGACTTCGCGTCCGACGGCGGCGACTTCCGCGCCGTGCAGATGACGCCGCCCAACTCGGAAGCCTCGATCATCTTCGGCAAGGGAGTCACGTCGGCCAAGCCCGGCTCGGCTGACAGCCTGGTCCTCGCCGTGGACGACGTCGCCGCCGCCCGCGACGACCTGGTCGCCCGCGGCGTCGCCGTGAGCGAGGTCTTCCACTACGCCGGCGGCCCCTTCAACAACGCCGTGGAGAACCCGCGCGTCGGCGGGCGTGACCCGGAAGGCCGTACCTACTTCTCGTTCGCCTCGTTCGAGGATCCGGACGGGAACGGCTGGCTGCTCCAGGAGATCAAGACGCGGTTTCCCGGACGCGAATGGAAGTTGACGCGAGCACAAGCCGTGGACGTCGCAACCCTTGCCGATCTCCTCCACGAGACGGGGCTACACCACCACCACTACGAGAAGACGCACGCCGAGCACAACTGGTCGGACTGGTATGCGCCCTACCTGAGCGCGCGTCAGAACGGCAGCAGTCCGGAGGAGGCGGCGGCCGCCGCCGACCGCTACATGGAGGAGGTCCTTCATGTTCCTCCCCGATGAGTCTGTTCGAGTGGCCGCACTCTCCGAGTACGGCGACCACTGGGTGAGTGACCGTCTTCTACAGCGACCGCCGGAACAGACGCGCGTGCGGTCACAGGAGCGCGGGGCGTGAGTGTGGCTAGTCACTACACGCCCCGCGTGGCGGGTGGCTCCGTCAAAGGCAGGATGTAATCCTACTTCTTACCTGTTGAACAGTGAAAATGACCCACTACCCAGGCGTTATAAACCTTCTACTTTTCACCGCCCTGTTATAGAGTCTTGCGCCGTCTGTAGTCTGCGTTACCGTTGTCAACATGCCCCCTCTCTCTAATACGCGGCTTGGTCGCTACGAAATCCGCTCTCAGATTGGCGCTGGCGGCATGGGCGAGGTGTATTCGGTTGTCATCAAAAGTGCGGAAGAGCCAGAAATCCAACAGAGCGCTTCAAGAGTACGCCGAGAGCTTACGCAGAAGGTCCTCGCGGCTTGTCCGGCAGAGGTTCCCGCCCGTGAAGAAAGGGTCTTCGCTGACTTCGTGTAAAGCGTAAGGCGGCGGCTCTGCCGCCATCAGGTCATCAAATCCTTCGGCCTCAGTCTCGCAGAGCACCAGGCCGTCAAGCTCGCCCTCGAAGACGTCAACCCAGAAAATCTGGCCGCGATAGTGGTGATAGTAGCGTACCTTATTCAGCTTATCTCCTTCGAGGGCGTCGAGGAGCTCGTATTCGCCCTGTGACAGAAGAATCCGGCTGGTGGTCAGCGAGTAGGGCGAGTCCGACTCGAATTTCTTATTCAGCTTGATGACGCGCCGCCCGGTATCGGAGTCCGTCAGAATTCTTAAACGGAGCCGTGCGTTTCGAAGGTATTTGTCCTCGAATCTCTTCGAGTAAGGCTCGACGTCGCTCCTCCACTCGGTCCTGGGCGGAACGAGGAACTTTCTGGCATATTCAACGCGCGGATATCTCAACTCTTCGTCGCTCATTGCCTCTACCTCTTCTTCATTCCGATTTTTGTTTACTGTAGATCGGCTCAAACGCGCGGGTCGTCTGCTCCGTGACGCTCGGGACGGGGTCTGGCAGCGCACGCGCTTTCGCCTCATCCAGCTCTTTCGTCTGATGCTCGTTCCGGCTTTTCATGCCACCCGCTTCTTTAGCGGCTCGATTGCGCTGCAATAAAAGCGAGATGAACACGCCCTCGATTATAAACGTCAGCACAAGAGTGATAATACCGAACGTGATAATCGGCCCGTTGGCGAGGTCGAGCAACTCCTTCATCATTGCCATCAGGCCGATGGTCACTCCTAATCCGACGCAGAGGACGGTCACAATCGCCCACACCAGGGACTCTGGAAACGGCTCCTGAGGATTATTGCCGACGGCCTCTTTCGCGCCGCTCAACTTTGCCCCGCAGCGATTACAGTAACTGATGTCCTGCGCTACGCCCGCGCCGCAAGATGAGCAATACATCTACTTCGAGCCTCCTCTCACGCCAATACGATGATGCCTGCCGGTAAGTTCAAAAGCAGATTAATCTGCGAGGGGTTGTTCCGCTCAATTGTGAGTTATTAATCTCACAGCTCTTCGACAATCAGCTTGCCGCGCAGCATACTCATCCCGCAGGTGAAGGTGAACTCGCCCGGGCGGTCTGGCGTGAACTCGACCGCGGTCGTCTTGAAAGGCGGCAAATCCCTGACGATGCCGAAATCCTGGAAGACCACCTGCTCACTGCACGAAGCCGTTTCGTCGCGGTAGAAATTGAGTCTCACTGGGGTCTTCTCGCGCACGACCACGACGTCCGGCGAGTAGCCCCCTTTCACAGTTATCTCAATTTCCTGCACGCCCTCTTCGACAACCTTCGCCGCGACACGCTCACGCTCGCCGAAAAAATACCAGAGCACAAACGCTACCAGGATAACTCCGCCGATAATGACTGCGATCTCAATTGAGTCCATCTCAAAGTGCCCTTTAAACGTGAGCGCGAAAACGGCGCAGGCGCAGGCTGTTTGTCACCACCGAAACGCTAGACAGAGACATCGCGGCGCTTGCGAGTACGGGCGAGAGCAGCCATCCGGTAAACGGATAGAGCAGGCCGGCGGCGATGGGGATACCGACGACGTTGTAGATGAAGGCCCAGAAAAGATTCTGCCTGATGGTGCGGATCGTGGCGCGTGAGAGCGCAATCGCCGTCACAACGCCGCGCAGGTCGCTCTTAATCAGCGTAATGTCTGAGGCTTCGATGGCGACGTCCGTGCCAGTTCCGATCGCAATTCCGACGTCAGCCTGCGCAAGCGCGGGCGCGTCGTTGATTCCATCCCCGACCATGCCGACGACTTTGTTGTCCGTCATCAGCCGTTTGACCTCAAGCGCTTTGCCTTCAGGCAAAACTTCCGCCAGCACGTGCTTGATGCCGACCTCGCGTGCGACTGCTTCGGCGGTCGGGCGATTGTCACCCGTAATCATCCAGACGTCCAGACCCATGCGCTGCATCGCAGCGATGGCTTCTTTTGAATCCGGCTTGATCTGATCGGCCACCGCCAGGATGCCTGCCGGACGACCGTCAACCGCAGCATATATGGGCGTCTTTCCTTCTGTAGCGAGCGCAGAGGCACGCTCCAGCAGCCCGTCAACAGCGACGCCGCGTTCGCGCATCAGTCTCAAGTTTCCTGACAACAGATTTCGACCGTTAACTTCAGCTTCGATGCCGTGCCCGGCGACGGCTTTGAAGTTTGACACCTCGTCGAGCTTTATTCCTCGCGCCTGCGCCGCAGCGACAACGGCTTCGCCCAGCGGGTGCTCGCTAACGCGCTCCGCGGAGGCGACCATTTTCAACAACTCTTCGTCAGAAAATCCATCAACTGTGATGACATCCGTCAGCGCTGGCTCGCCGCGCGTGATCGTGCCCGTCTTGTCGAGGATGATCGTCTGAAGCCTGTGCGCGGTCTCCAATGATTCGCCGCCTTTAATCAGCACGCCGTTCTCCGCGCCTTTTCCGGTCCCGACCATGATCGCGGTCGGCGTCGCCAGGCCGAGCGCGCAAGGGCAGGCGATAATCAGTACGGAGACCGCATTGACCAGCGCCATCGTGAAGCGCGTCTCATTGGGCGCGGCGACAAACCAGACGACGAAGGTCGCGATTGCGATACAGATGACGACGGGAGTGAAGATGCCGCTGATGACATCAGCCGTGCGCGCAATCGGGGCCTTAGAGCCCTGCGCGTCGTGAACGAGTTTGACTATCTGCTGAAGCGCAGTGTCTTTGCCGACCTTTGTCGCCCTGAACTTGAACGAGCCGGTCTTGTTGACGGTCGCGCCGAAGACCGTATCGCCTTTAGACTTTTCAACTGGCAGACTCTCTCCTGTCAGCATCGCTTCGTCAACAGCCGACGCACCACTTTCAACCACGCCGTCAACAGGAATCTTTTCGCCAGGTCGGACCAGTATCAGGTCGCCGGGCACGACCTCTTCGACCGGAACATCCACCTCACCTTCCGCGCGCACCACCCGCGCGGTCTTCGCCTGCAAGCCTATGAGACGACGAATTGCATCGCCCGTTCGGCCCTTGGCGCGCGATTCCAGCAATCTTCCGAGAAGGATGAGGGCGATGATGACGCTCGCCGCCTCGTAATAGACGGGCGACATCGGCGCATCCTTCATGCCGGCCATCGCCTCGTGCGGCGTTCGTCCCGAAAAAAAGGCTGGCGCAAGAGTCGCCGCGACGGAATAGAGATAGGCCGCGCCCGTGCCGACGGCGATGAGCGTATTCATGTCCGCCGCGCGGTGACGGAAAGCTGCCCAGGCGCCGCGATAGAATTGCCAGCCAGAGTAGAAGACCACCGGAGTCGAGAGCGCAAGCTGAAGGTAGTTGACGCCCGGAAAATCCAGGAAGGAGATTCGCCCATGCGACATCGCGATGACGAGCACCGGAAGGGAGAGGGCCGCCGCAAACCAGAATTTCCGGTGCAGCTCCCTGTATTCAGCCTCGCGCGCCGCCCGCTCGGAATCCTCAACACTGGACCCGACGCTTCCAGTAACCTCGCGCACGCGGTAGCCGAATTCTTCGATTGATTCTTTTATCTTCCCGACCTCGATTGCGCCGGGCAGATACTCTACGCGAACCTCCATCGTGCCGAGATTAAAAGAGACGCTGGTGATGCCCCCGAGGGCCTTTAGATGCTTCTCCAACTGCTGGCTCGACCCGGCAGGGCGAGCCGAATCATCAACCAGGAAATCTACTTTAGCGGTTTCGTTGGTGCCGTAACCGATCTCTTTAACGGCTTCGATGAGTTGGCCGATCCCCGTCGCCTTCGGATCGTATTCCACAGTCGCGCGCGCGGTGGCGAAATTCACCCCGGCCTGATTCACTCCCGGAGTTTTCTTAAGCTGGCGCTCGATACGACGCGCGCAGGCGGCGCAGGTCATGCCTGTTATCGGCAGATCAATGCGCTCGCCCGGGCCCGCCGTCGCCTTTTGAGCCCGAGGGTTTTTAACTTCTTCCGCCTGCGTGACAGTCTTGCCGGTCATCTCTTTCGCCTGATTTCCTGAATCATCTACAGGCTATCTTACAAATGAAAAGGGAAGGCATCAAACTGGACGCCTTCCCGCAACTTCGAAATTTTGAAGGCGCCGGCTCAGCCGACCGCAGCCGGCGTAATAACTTCGTGGATGGCGCGCACTTCCTGCACGAGCTGTTCATATTGCGCGAGCGTTAAAGCCTGAGCCCCATCAGAAAGCGCACGCTCGGGTTGATCGTGGACCTCTACGATCAATCCGTCGGAGCCGACGGCGACGCCAGCCCTCGCCAGCGGAATGACCATGTGATTTTTGCCAGTGCCGTGAGACGGGTCCACCAGGACCGGAAGGTGAGAGATGCGCCGGACCGCAGGAATCGCCGCCAGGTCGAGCGTGTTTCGCGTGTGCTGGGCGAAGGTCCGCACGCCGCGCTCGCACAAGACGACGTTATAGTTACCTTCGGCCATGATGTATTCAGCCGCCAGCAGCCACTCTTCGAGCGTGGCCGCCAGCCCGCGTTTGAGCAGGATGGGGAGGCGTGAGCGGCCCGCGCGCCGCAGAAGACTGAAGTTCTGCATGTTGCGTGCGCCAATCTGAATCACGTCGCCGTAATTTTCGACCAGGTCAACGCCCGCTTCGTCCAGGGCCTCCGTGACGATTTTCAGCCCGTAGGCTTCGCGGACCTCCGCCAGAATCTTAAGGCCCTCTTCGCCTAGTCCCTGAAAAGCATAGGGCGACGTGCGTGGCTTAAACGCGCCTCCGCGAAAGAAACGGGCTCCGCTGCGGCGCACTGTCTCCGCAATACTGAAAGCCTGCGCGCGACTCTCAACAGCACATGGGCCGGCGATAATCGCCAGCTCGTCGCCGCCGATGGTCGCGTCGCCGACGCGCACGATTGTCTTTTCGGGTCTGAGATCGAGGCTGATTAACTTGTAAGGCTTGCTGACGCGAATCGCTTCGGCCACGCCAGGCAAAGTTTCAAAGCGTGTGACATCAACCGCGCCCTGGTTGCCTGTGATGCCTATGGCCGTGCGAGTCGCCCCGGGCATCGGGTGCGCTCGAAAGCCCAGTTCATGGATGACGCTGACGACGCGCTCGACATCCGCCTCGGTCGCGTCCGTCTTCATTACGATGAGCATTTATTTCCCTCGTCACAGGTAAATCGTGACAGGTGACAGGAGTTTCTTCCTGTCACCTGTCACTCGTCACCTGTCCCTGCTTTTATACATGCAGCATCCGGCAAAAGTACAGCGAAAACGCCTGGCGCAGCGGGTGAACCAGTTTACATGCGCTCCGGGACCTCAATGCCTAGCGTCGCGAGCGCAGAGGTTAATTGACGGCGAGCCAGATCGGCGACCGTAACGAGCACGGCGCGTCGGCGTGTGTCCTCTTCGGCGATAATACGGTGCCGGTGATAGAAGAGATTGAAGGCGCGCGCCAAGTTGAAAGTGTATTTCGCAAGCACCGAAGGCTCCGCGGCCGAAGCAGCCTGCGAGACTGCTTCGTCGAGCCTGGCCGCCAGCGTGATGAGCGACCAGATTTCGTCCCCGCTTTCTCCTTCAAGAACCTGTGCCAGCTCCTGCTTGACGGAAGCATCCGCCCCGGCCCGGCTAATCAGCTCTGAAGCTTCCGCCTGCGCCGCCACGTCCAGCTTGCGAAAGATGGAGTTGGCGCGCACGGCCGAATACTGGCAATAAGGTCCAGTCTCGCCTTCGAACGAAAGGGCCTCTTTGAAATCGAAAGCGATAACGGAATTGCGCGTGAATTTCAGTAAAAAATAGCGTAGCGCGCCGACGGCGATCTGGTGCGCTATCTCGCGTTTCTCTTCGTCGGAAACCTCCGCGTGTCTGGTTTGGACTTCGCGCAAAGCGTCGCCTTCGAGACGGTTGATAAGATCGTCTGCTTTGACGCCGAGACCTTTGCGCCCGCTCATCTCTATGTAAGGACGTGCGCGGTCTTCCTCCGAAAGAGAGATGCCCAGTTCCTCGCAGGCTGCAGGAGAAAGCGCGACCATCTCGTAGGCCAGGTGCACGCTCGCTTCCTCGCCGATTTCAGGAGCGACCGCCGCGACGCCACGGCGCACGACGTCCTGCGTATAGGATTGGCGCGAATCAATGACGTTATAAACGGTCGCGCCTTCGCCGAAGCGTGGCAGCACGCTTTCACCGGGCTCGCATGTCTCTACGGGCTGCGGCTCGGCAGTTGTCACCCAGGTGATGTGGCTGTCCGGATAACTACGAAAAGGCTTGTAATGGAAATCCAGGTCGAGCTGCCCGAGTTTCCAGAGTTGATATGCGATGTCCTTGCCAGTGTAGGTCACTGTGCCGTTGGAGCGCACGATGATCTTATCCGCCTCGTGCTCGTCAGTCCCTGTGTGGGTTTCAAAGGGCATCACCCAGCAGCCTTTGTTACGCCCTTCAGTCTGATAATGAATGGCTCCCGTCTGTTTCATACGCTCGAAAGCGTGGTCCCAGAAACGCAGGCGCAGGATTTCAGATTCGCGCGCCAGCAGGTCGTAGCGAATGCCCAGCCGCTCCATCGTGTCGAGGATGCACTCGACATTTCGCATTGCCACGTAGTCTGCAAGCTCGGCGGTGGGATTGTCGCCCTCCTCGATCAGGTGAAGGGTTTCGGTCCTGAGCCTGAGGCGCTCCGGGGCCGAGTCGCCGTTCGGGTCGTCGTTGCGATAGAAGAGGCCGACGCGTGTATATAAATCCCAGCAGTAGTAATCAAAGGGGCGGTCCACCGGCAAGGAGCGGTCTACAGCTCTGATCTCTTCAAGCGTCATCCGCTCGATGTGTATGAAGCCGACGACAACGTCTGCGACCTGTACGCCCGTGTTGTCAATATAGTTTTGGACCTCAACGCGCTCGCCCGCGGCCTGAAGGATGCGCACGAACGTGTCCCCGAGCACAGCATTGCGGACGTGGCCGATGTGCGCGGCCTTGTTCGGGTTGATGCTGGTATGCTCGACCATGCGCTTCGGGCGCGTGTCGGGAACTTCAACGGCTTGCGCGGAAGCTTTACTTGCGGGCGAAAAGCCTGAAAGAAAACCCACGCGATCAAAGAAGACATTGAGATAACCCGCCCCCGCGACTTCCACCCGCGCGACGCCTTCGGCTGCTTTGATTGCCTCCGCCACCTGCTCCGCGATTGCCCTCGGCGCACGTTTCTCGCCCGTCGCCTGCTTGATACGCTTCGCCATCTCGAACGCGACCGGAAAGGCCAGATCGCCCAACTCCGTCCGGGGCGGCACTTCCGCCGAAATCTGTTCGAGCGCGACGCCGAAAGTATTCAGCGCCGCCTGTCTCACCGCCTCGCGCAAGGTTGCTTGCAATTCAAGTAGATTCACTCCCAATTGATCCCTCGTCTCTGTAACTCGAATCTTAGAGTTCGGCAAAGCAGTGAGTATAGCTTAGCGCGCTCCGGTCTTGCCAATCGGTTAGGTCTCTGTTGCTAGGTCTCTTCATTCTACAAACTAAGGGGAAATAGGATTCACCGCAGAGGACGCAGAGGGCGCAGAGGATGAGAAAAGATGTGACATCTCAAACTCTCAATCGGCTATCGCTGTCCTCTGCGTCCTCCGCGTCCTCTGCGGTTAAAGACACCGCTACCAACTTCGTAGAATGATTTGAACCTGGGTTGCTGTTGCTTGACACGTGGACAGTGCGCTCTGCTACCATCCGTTAATTACACGAATGGGTTCGAATCAACGTTCGGCAATCTCCGCAGAGTTGCGGAAGCGGTTCGCGGAAGCGCGCCGCGTGCTGGTTTTGACGGGCGCGGGCGTCTCGGCGGAATCCGGCGTGCCCACGTTTCGCGGGGGCGGCCAATCCGCGGTCTGGAAGGGGATGCCTTTTGACAAAATCTCTTCGGCGGGGATGCTTGAACGTAACCTGCCGGAGGTCTGGGAGTGGTTCAACTACCGGCGCGGCGTGCTCGAAACAATCGAGCCTAACCCGGCCCACAGGGCGCTGGCGCGCTGGCAGGACCGCTTCGAGGATTTCACGCTCGTCACACAGAATGTTGATGGGCTTCACCAACGGGCAGGCTCGCGCTCGGTCGTCGAGCTACATGGCAATATCTGGCGTGCGCGCTGTAGGGCGTGCCGCGCGAAATATGATTTACGCGAAAGAGGAGAAAGCGCGAGCCGGACCTACACCTGTACGGAGTGCGGAAACTACTTGCGGCCGGACGTTGTGCTGTTCGGCGAGATGTTGCCCGTCGGGGCTTTTGAGCGCGCGGCGCTGAAGGCCCGTGAGTGTGAGCTTTGTTTCGTGATAGGCACTTCGGCGCTGGTCTATCCGGCGGCGGGTTTACCAGAGATTGCGAGCGCGGCGGGCGCATATACGGTTGAGGTAAATCCCGAGCCCACCCCGCTCTCGGATTTATGCGACGAGGTAATCAACGGTAAGGCTGGGGAGATTCTGCCCCTCTTTGAGAGCTGATGAAAACTCTATTCTTCGATTGTTTCGCGGGCGCGAGCGGCGACATGATCCTCGGCGCTTTGATCGGCGTCGGCGTCGAGCCACGCGCGCTCATCGAGAAGTTGTCGCAACTCAACGTTTCAGGCTACGAGGTGAAATTCGACACGGTGGACCGTTCGGGAATCAGCGCCGTGCGCGCGCACGTCCACACGGCGCACGAGCACGCCCATCGCCACCTCGGCGACATCCTGAAGATCATCTACGAATCGAGCCTGAGCAGCGCTGTCAAAGATAGAGCCGCGCGCATCTTCTCACGCCTCGCGGAAGCGGAGGCGCGAATTCATAATGTGCCTGTAGAGCGCATACATTTTCACGAAGTCGGCGCGCTCGACGCGATAATAGATGTCGTCGGGGCCTGTATCGGATTTGAGCTGCTCGGGGTTGAGCGTTTCGCCTGTTCGGAGCTGCACGTCGGGAGCGGGATGGTCGAGATGGCGCATGGCCGCTTTCCAGTCCCGCCCCCGGCTGTCGCGGAACTCCTGAAAGAAGCGCCTGTTTATGCCTCGGACATCAAGGGCGAGCTGGTCACGCCGACCGGCGCAGCCATCATCAGTACGGTTTGCGATGAATATGGACCCTTGCCAAAGATGAGGATTGAAAAAACAGGCTACGGCGCGGGGAAGCGCGAATATCAAAACTTTCCAAACGTGCTGCGCCTGTTGCTCGGAGATGATGCGATTGGAGAAGGGCAGCGTGATGAGCGGCTGGTCGTGGTCGAGACCAATGTTGACGACATGTCACCGCAAATCTACGGGCACCTGATGGACCTGGCATTTGAAAGGGGCGCGCTCGATTGCTACTTCACGCCCGTGCAGATGAAGAAGAACAGGCCCGGCGTGCTGGTCTCCGTCCTCTGCAGGCCATCGGAGAGCGAGGCGATCAGTGACCTGCTCCTGACAGAAACGACTACGCTGGGCGTGCGATATTACGAGGTCATGCGGCGTGCGCTCGAACGTGAGACAGTCAAGGTCTTGACGAAGTTCGGCCCGATTGATGTTAAAGTGGCCCGCCTGAACGGACGCGTCGTTAAGGAGATGCCCGAATACGAGCAATGCCGATCGGCCGCACTCTCTTCCGGCGTCACTTTGCAGGAGGTTGAGCAGGCGGCGCGCGTCTCTTACTTAAAGCAACGGGATGACGTGTGAAGTGATGAGTTCAAAATTGTCGGAAGCTGATGAGGAGTTGTCGAGTCGTGAAGAGGCGCGGGTTGACCTTGAATTGATCGCGCGCGGCGTGCGTATGATTCTGGAGGGAATCGGCGAGGACCCTGAACGGCCTGGACTGCAAGATACTCCGCGCCGCGTGGCGGAGATGTATGCGGAGCTGACCGCAGGGATGCACGAAGCGCCGCAGCAACACGTCGTCCCGCTCCCGGGCGATAAGCACGACGAGATGGTGATAGTCAAAGATATCAACATCGCCTCGATCTGCGAGCATCATCTAGCCCCGTTTGTCGGGCGATGTCATATCGCTTACATCCCGAAGGACGGGCGCATCGTCGGGTTATCGAAGCTGGCGCGTCTGGCCGAAGTCTTCGCGAGGCGCTTGCAGGTCCAGGAGCGTTTGACCTCTGAGATTGCGAACACGCTTTACGAAGGATTAAAACCACTCGGCGTGATGGTGGTTATCGAGGCCGAACATACCTGCATGACGCTCAGAGGCGTGAAGAAGCCCGGCGCAATAACGATTACTTCGACAGTGCTTGGCGGCTTTCGCAAAGACCCACGCACGCGTGCCGAAGCGATGGCATTGATTACAGGAAAATAGATCCCTTTGCGATCTTTGCGGCTTTGTGAGAAATAATCTCACGCAAAGCCGCAAAGTACGCAAAGAGTAGAGCAGGTACTCATGATGAAAAGACTAGTTGCAGGTCTCTTTATTGTAGCGCTCGCTTGTAGCGCGATGGCGCAAAGGCGATCCGCTCCTTCCGGCCCGATCAGAGAAGATACTTTGCGTGCGCACATCAAATATCTCTCCGACGACCAGCTTGAAGGGCGCGGGACAGGTGCTCCGGGCGGCGAGCTCGCAGCCAAATACATCGCGGCACAGCTTGAGGCGATGGGTTTGAAAGGCGCGGGGGCGGGCGGGAGCTTCTTTCAGCCCGTATCGCTCGTAGGGGTGAAGGCGGTCCCGACGACCACTTTGACAATCAGCGGGGGCGGGAAGAGCGAGATCTTCAAGTTCGCGGACGAATTCGTCGCCTTCACTGGAGCGCAGGCGCCGGAAGTTGATGTCAAAGGCGAACTGGTCTTCGTCGGCTACGGTATTGATGCGCCGGAACAGCGCTGGAACGACTACAAGGGAGATGCGAAGGATTACCGGGGCAAAATCCTTGTGATGATGGTTAATGATCCGCCTGCGACCGCTTCAGAGCCGAATCTTTTCGGGGGCCGCGCGCTCACTTACTACGGGCGCTGGACCTACAAGTTTGAGGAGGCCGCGCGGCGCGGGGCTGCGGGAGTCATCCTGCTGCACACGGACGAATCTGCGGGCTACCCCTGGGGCGTCGTGCGGACGTCGAATGGCTCCTGGCGATTCGACATCGCGCGCACGGATGATTCGACGCCATATCTGAAAATGCGTTCGTGGATGACTGACGCCTCAGCTCGCCGGATGATGCAACTCGCAGGGCAAAACCTGGACGAGTTAAGGAAGAGCGCAGCGTCCAGAGATTTTCAGCCCGTCAGGCTCAATCTGGAAGCCGTCACGACGATCAGGAGCGAGGTTAAGCGTGTTAAGGCGCCGAATGTTGTGGGAATCCTTCAGGGGCGCGACCCGAAGCTGCGCGACGAGTATGTGGTCTATTCGGCGCACTGGGACCATCTGGGAATAGGCGAGCCGAATAAAAAGGGCGATAACATTTACAACGGCGCAGTTGATAACGCTTCCGGCATCGCGTCCGTTATCGCCATCGCAGAGGCACTGACGAAACTCCCCGCCAACGAAAGGCCCCGGCGCTCCATTCTGTTCCTGTTTCCGACAGCAGAGGAGCAGGGCCTGCTCGGCGCGGAATGGTATTCAAAACATCCTGTTGTGCCGCTCAGGAAAACAGCCGCCAACGTCAATCTGGACTCGATGAATATTCTCGGCGTGACGCGCGATTTCGTGCCGCTCGGAGCGGAGCGTTCGACGCTCCTGGCGGTGGTCGAAGCGGTTGCCCGGGAGCGCGGCCTGCGCATCTCTCCTGACCCGCGACCGGAGCAAGGCTCTTTTTACCGCTCGGACCATTTTCCGTTTGCGAAAGTAGGCGTGCCTTCCATCAGCTTGAAAGAAGGGAAGGATTTTGTTGGACACCCCGCGGGCTGGGGCGAAGAGAAGTTCAAGGCTTACAACACCGCGAACTATCATCAGCCGTCAGACGAATACGACGCGGATTGGAATCTCAAGGGGATGGCGCAGGAAGCGGAGATCGCTCTGGCGATTGGCCGCCTCGTCGCGGACCTGCCTCAAATGCCGCGCTTCAACCCGAACGACGAGTTCGCAAAGGCACAAAGAAGATAAGTCGTAAATCGTAAATCGTGAATAGAAAGAACCAGAATTTCGTCTATTCACGATTTACGATTTACGATTTACGACTATTCGATTCACGAAACAATGAAAACCTTTTACGTTACAACTCCAATTTTCTATGCCAACAGCTTTCCGCATCTGGGGAGTCTCTATCCGACAATCGTCGCGGACGCTTTGCGCCGCCATTATCGCCAGCGCGGGTACGAAACCTACTTTTTAACGGGTACGGACGAACACGGCATTAACATTCAGCGGCTCGCCGAGCGCCGCGGAATTACGCCTAAAGAATATGCGGACGAGATTGTCTCCGCATTCAAAAAGACTTTCAGCGAGTTCGGTCTGGACACGGAGCACGGCGGTTACGACATCTTCATGCGCACGACCGAGCCCTTTCATTATGAAGGCGTGAGCGAATTGTGGCGGCGCGTCGCGCGCACACAGACGCCGAAAGGGCGCGAGGCCATTTACAAGGGGCATTACGAGGGCTGGTTCTGCGCTTCATGTGCCGCTTATAAAGCGGAAGGGGAATATGCCCCGCCCGAGCGCGAGGGCGAGCCTCCGACCTGCCTGGAGCACTTGAAGCCGCTCGACCATATTTCGGAGGAGAGCTATTTCTTTCGCCTTTCGGATTACGCGGAAACATTGCTCGCCCTCTACGAAGCTCAGCCGGAGTTCATCCGGCCTGAGACCCGTCGAAATGAAGTGGTCAGCTTCGTGCGCGGCGGCTTGCAGGACCTGTCCGTCAGCAGGCAGATAAACTCAGTCAGCTGGGGAATCCCCGTCCCGGACGATCCGACGCACACTATCTATGTCTGGTTCGACGCGCTCTCGAACTACATCACGGCTATAGGCTTCGGTAACGAAGAGCGCGCGAGTGTCATCGGGTTCGAAAAATTCTGGCCCGCGTTGCATTTGGTCGGCAAGGACATTCTGAGATTTCATGCCGTGTACTGGCCCGCGTTTCTTCTGGCTGCGGGTGTGGAGCCTCCGCGTACGGTCTTCGCGCACGGAATGCTGCTTGATCCGACCGGGCGCAGAATGTCCAAATCGCTTGGCAACGCACTTGACCTTAATATTCTACATCGCCATTTCTCAAATGATGTGGTGCGTTACTACTGCCTGCGGGAGATGGTCTTCGGGCAGGATGGAAGGTTCAGCTACGAAACCCTGATTGATCGTACAAATAGCGACCTGGCGAGCGGCCTCGGCAATCTTTCAAGCCGCACCTTGACGATGATCGGGCGCTACTGCGACGGCATCATTCCGTCTGAGAAGATTAGTGAAGGGAAGTATCTGGTAGCCAAGCGCGCCGGTGTTGATACTGACGCGCAATCGCTCGCGTCATCACTGGGCCATGCCAGAGACCAGTTCATCCTACACCTCGGGGATTACGCATTCAGCCGCGCGCTTGAGGCGGCCTGGAGTATTATCGCGCGGGTTGACAAGATGATCTCGGACGCGAAACCCTGGGAGCTTGCCAAAAATGAAGAACAGCGCGAAGTTTTGAATGCGATTCTCTACAGAGCCGCGGAGACTCTGCGCTGGCTCTCGGTCCTGCTCAACCCGGTCCTGCCCGAAGCGACTGCGAAGATTTACGAGCAGCTGGGATTAACGGAAGACCCTGGGATTATGGACCCGACACAACTCGACTGGGGAGCTTTGCGCGAGGGGACGCGAATCGGGGAAGTCAAACCACTCTTCCCGCGTTTGGACAAAGGAAAAATAATGGCAGAGATAAAGAAGGAGACGGAGGGGCCTGGAACACATGCGACCGAAGCCGACGCAGTGGCTCAATCTCCAACTCGCGCCGAGACGAAGCCTGAGCCCCCGATGCGCGGAGCCACGGAGGCCGATGCCGTCCAGAGCGTAGAGGAAGACGCTCCTGAGGAAGCTCGATATATCGAGATTAATGATTTCGCGAAAGTCGAGATGCGCGTCGGGGAAATCTTAACCGCGGAGCGCATTCCAAAATCTGACAAGCTGCTGCGCTTTACAGTTGATCTGGGCGAAAGCGAGCCGCGGCAGATTCTCGCTGGCATTGCGGAGTATTACGAGCCCGAAAAGTTGATCGGGCGAAAAGTCGTGGTCGTCGCCAATCTCAAGCCGCGCAAGCTCCGCGGTCTGGAATCTCAAGGGATGATCCTCGCCGCCTCCGTCGGCGATGAAGGAAAACCCGTCCTGGCGACCTTCACCGAGGACGTGCCGAACGGCGCGAAGCTGAAATAAAGCGTGGCCGGGAGATGGGGACCGGTAAAAAACTTCCGACTGACCCCCGGCCCCTAACCCCCGACCCCCGATTATGTTTGTAGATTCACACGCGCATGTTGATGGTGAGGAGTACGAGGCGGACCGCGAAGAGGTTCTTGAGCGGGCCCGTGAGGCCGGAGTGCGCGCGATTTTGAATGTGGGCACGGGAGACCCGGAGAGCGGCTCTCTCGAACGCGCGGTCGAGGTCGCAGAGAAATACAGGGGCGTTTACGCGGCCGTCGGCGTTCATCCACACGACGCGCGACTCTTTGATGACGGGGCTGAGCGACGCCTTTCGCGCTTGTTGGAGCAGAGCGCGCGCATCATCGCTTTGGGCGAGATCGGGCTCGATTATCATTACGATAATTCGCCGCGCGACGTGCAAAGGGAAGTCTTCAGAAGGCAGTTGCGGATGGCGCGTGCGGCCGACCTTCCGGTGATAATCCATTCGCGTGAGGCCGATGAGGAGACAGTAAAAATCCTGCGCGAGGATTGGGCGGGCTCTTCAAAAGGCGGGGTGATGCATTGCTTCGGCGGGAGCGGGAAGATGATGAGCGAGGCTGTCGAACTCGGCCTGATGATCTCCTTTGCGGGAAATGTGACCTTTAAAAAAGCTGAAGAGTTGCGGGCAGTGGCGCGGCAGGTCCCGCTCGAACGCCTCTTCATCGAGACGGACTGCCCGTATCTCACACCCGTCCCCTTTCGCGGGCGGCGCAACGAGCCCGCGCGCGTCGTAGATGTGGCGCGATGCCTGGCGGAACTTCACGGCCTGACGACCGACGAGATGGGTGTTTTGACCGCCAATAATTTCGCGCGCTTCTTCGACCTTGAACTCTCGGGCGGAATTACTACCTGACAACGAACCTGGAAAAAGTTTCCGCAGAACTTTGGCGACGCTTGAGTTTGATGTTATGCTCATATCACAGTTTGTGAGGATTTGTTCAAGCTGCGCATAATCTTGTATGGCTCAACAAAATTCATTCGACATTGTTTCCAAAGTTGACCGGGCTGAAATCACTAACGCCATCAATCAAACAGCTAAAGAGGTGGGACAACGTTTTGATTTCAAGGGGAGCCATGCGAATGTCGCCCTCGAAGAGAATGCGCTCGTCCTCGCGGCAGAAGACGAGACGCGCCTCAGAAACATGAACGACATTCTGCAACAAAAACTGGTGCGGCGCGGCGTTCCTTTGAAAGCTTTGAGCTACGGCAAGGTCGAGCCTGCCGCCGGAGGAACGATCCGCCAGCGCGTCGAAATACAGCAGGGCATCCCGCAGGAAAAGGCCAAAGAGATCGTCAAGTTTATTAAAGACACCAAAGCGAAGGTCCAGGCCGCCATCCAGGGGGACATAGTGCGAATCACCGGACGCGACCGTGACACGCTGCAAGACATAATAGCCAAACTTAAGGCCAGAGATTTCGGCATTGACATGCAGTTTACGAACTATCGAACGAATTGAAAGCGGGGGACAGGGGCCAGGGGTCGGGGGCCGGATAGAGGCTTCAAACCGATCCCTGACCCCCGACCCCTGGCCCCTGATTCTTATGCAAACGTCCGGGCATCTTGCTGAAGTTGAAGAGCCGCAGGTCTCGGCGCGGCGAATCTTCAGTCTCATCGCTTCCGAAATGGCGGAGGTGGAGGCCGAATTTGAGCGGCAGGCGCGCTCAAATATTCAGGTCATCGCTTATATCGGCGACTACCTGCGCGCCTCTGGCGGCAAACGCGTGCGCCCTGCCCTGACGATCCTTTCAAACTACGCTGTCGGAGGCGACGGCTCAAGCTACAGCTCGATTCGGATGGCTGCCGTGATGGAGTTTCTGCACACGGCGACGCTCGTTCACGACGATATTATTGATAATGCGGAGACGCGTAGGAACCGCCCTTCAATCAACTCTCAATTCGGAAACCAGACCGCCGTCCTGATGGGCGACTGGCTCTACATGTCTGCATTTGAGACCAGTCTCGCCGAACGCTCCCTCCCGATTCTGGACATCCTGACGGCGGCCACGCGCCGGATGACCGAAGGCGAACTGCTGCAGCTGACTTTGCTCGGCAGTACGGAGATTACGGAGGAGGAGTATTTGGAAGTCTTGCAGCGAAAGACCGCGTATCTGTTCAGCGCCTGCTGCGAGATAGGAGCCATTGTGGGCGGGGCGGACGCGCTTCAACAGGAGGCGCTTAAAACATTCGGCATGACCCTGGGGACGGCATTTCAGCTTGTTGACGATCTGCTGGATTTCACGGCAGCGGAGGATGTGTTAGGGAAACCTGCGGGGGTGGATTTGCTCGAAGGGAAACTGACGCTGCCGCTGATTTATCTGCTGGAGAGCGACCCGTCCGCGAGGCAGATGGTGCAAGATGTGATGCGCGCCGGGAGCTATCAGGAGGTGGCGCGAGAGGAATTACTCGAAAGAGTTGAGGAGACGGGCGCGCTGGCACGCGCGCATGAGCGGGCCGCGCATTTTGCCGAAAGGGCCCGCGACATTCTGGACTCGCTTCCGCCCTCAAATTATCGTGATGCATTACATACGATTCCAAGTTATATTATTGGGCGGGACAGATGAAGCGCACGTGCGCTAATTCTTAATTTTGAATTATGAGTTTTGAATTACTGCTTTAATTCAAAATTCAAAACTCATAATTATTAACTGATGTTACGCAGCGGGAAAATTGAGTTTTGACTTGACAAGCAGAATCTCCCAATAAAAACCCGCTGTTTAGCGCTGTTCTGGCTAATTAACCTCAATTATAAGGAGATTTAGCCCAATGAAACCCAAACGCAAAAGCT
>DASVXV010000091.1:0-23257 GCA_036392495.1 Pyrinomonadaceae bacterium
AGGAAAAACGGATCGAACAAATTCAGGTCTGATCTTTGCTGCGCTCTGGTCACTTTCCCAAGTAGTCAGAAATCCTAAGAAAAATGGAGGTTTCTGACTTGTGTAGATACTAATGGCGTCAGCCCTGGGTCACAGCGCCGAGTTGAATTGCATGCATGCGTGCACGGGCTGTCGCCCATTTCATGGGCTTTGATATTTTTCTCGCTGGTGACCCAGGGCTGACGCCCTGGGCTTTAGACGCTCGCCCATTTCATGGGCTTTTGTTTTTCTTCCTGGCCGTAACCCAGGGCTGACGCCCTGGGCTAATATCTTTCGCCCCTGACGGGGCTTTTGCCTTTTGCCTTCTTAATCGAAGCTCTTTCTGAAAAGATATGACATCTTGACGAAGAAGGTGCGCCCGTTGCGCCGGAAGCCCGGGACGATCTCTCTGCTGATCGAGTTGAAGCCGTAGTTCAGGTCATCGTTGTAGCCGATGTAAAGGGCCGTGCCAGGGTTCGGCGTCCAGCCCATCAGGAGCTGAGCGCGCGTGCGTGTATTCAGCGTGTTGTAGTCGATGATCGCTCTAGCGAAAGTGAACTTCGTAAACTGATAGGTCGCGCGGTAAGTGAAGATGTTTGTATCAAAAGCCAAGCGGTCGGTGTCTTTGCGGACCAGGCGATTCTTGGCCAGGTTGAGCGACATCCGCAGCGCGTCGGTCGGCTGGTAGGCGATGCCCCCGCTAAACTCGAAAAGATTGCCCGCCCCAGGGTCAAGCGGCGCGCCCTGCCCCAGCAGCAGCGCCGCCGGGCTGACGCGCGGGTAGCGGCGTCCGCCGCCGAAATCCAGGTCCAGATGGTTCAGTCGCCAGACGGCGCGCCCGCTGAACTGAAACTTCTTGTTCGGCGTCGAGCCGCCGGAGATGAAGAAGTGGTTCTTCTGGACCGAGCGTTCGTCGTCCTCGCCGTAGAAAGCTCCCTGGCGGGTCGCCGTCCGTTTCGGGCCGAACTCTTCTTCGAGGATGCGCTCGTAGGCCGGTTCCCACCCCAGAGAAAAGTAGGAGTTGCGCGGCAGCCTCCACTCGACGTAGAACTCGCTCTCCCAGTTCTGAATGCGCCCCTGGAAGTCGTAGCCGATCCAGCTGAAATTATGATAGTGCGTGCTGATCAGCTTGGCCTTGGGCTTCGGGTCCGTGTTGTAGCGCAGGTAAAAGCTGTTGAAGTTGGTGTTGACGCGTCCGAAGAATCCTACGTCTGCACGATATTTGCTCGTGAAACCTTCGCCGTAGAGTTGCCAGCCCCAGTTTCTTCCCGAAACATCATAGGTCGTCTCGTAGGCGAAGCCGTTGCCCGTTTGATAATTGTTCTGGTCGAGATTCGGGTCGTAGAAGAAATTCCTTGAGGACGTGCCGAGGAGTTGGAAATCAAAGACGGTCTGCTTATTAATGCGGAAGCGGCCATCAAAGCCCAGGAGCTGGTTATGCTTTTCGATAAAGTTGTAAGTGGTGGCGAGCATGCCGATGGTGCTCTCGCCCTTGCCTATATCGCGTTTGAGGCGCAGCACGCCGATGTAGGCGTTCTTATCAACGAAGCGTTCGTTGTTGCAAACCACCGCCGGATTGAGAAGCCTGCGCTCTATACAGGAGCTCAGAGCACCACGATCATCGGCGCTTAAATTGCCCGGCCCGTTGTCGCTCGCGACCATGAGGCCGAAAGTGTTGCGCCCCTGTTTGCCGGACAGTTTGAGAGCTATATCCGGGTCAACGATGGCGCGAGTGTGTACGGCCAGAAGCGGCGTCTGGAAGATGTCTATCCCTTCGAGGAAGAAGGGCCGTTTTTCGGGAAAGAAGATCGGGAAGCGCTGGTTGGTGGTAACGACGAGTTGGTCCGCCTCGACCTGTGCGAAGTCAGGATTAAGAGCCATATCAAGCGTGATGGTCGGGGTCAGGCCGAATTTCGCCGTCAGGCCGGGGTCAAACTTGATAGGCTCATTAACGATGCGGCCCGGATCAATCACTCCGGCGGGCAGAGGTGTAAATGATCTGACCGACCTGCCCGTCTCCGAGATCGTCAAACTCGGAATGAGTTCGAGCGTGCGCTCTGTCGAAATCCCTTCGAGGCCTGTGAGATGCCCCGCCTGGTTGAGATTGCTGGAGTTGCCGCGCGAGAAGGGCATCCATGAATCAAGCTCGTTGTTATTGCGCTTGATGCGGCGGAAGAAGTGCGCGCCCCAGAGTTTCCCTTTGCCAGCCTCGTAGCGCAGCGACTTGAAAGGAATGGCGACCTCCACGGTGTAGCCTGTCGCATCAACCACGCCTTTAGAGTCCATCACCCAATCAACCGAAAAATCCTCGCCGCGCCCTTCGGTCAAAACACCGTCGGCCTGTATGCCGAGCGGGTTGAAGAAGGCCTCGAAGGCTTTGCGCTTGTCGTTGAAAGTGTCCAGAAAGAAGCCCACGTAGTCGTCGCTGAAAATGGAATCACGCTTGGCGACGGTTGCGCGCACCTTGTCCTGCTCGTCGAAAGCGCGAAAAGCGATGTAGAGGGTCTTCGCATCATAGCCGAGTAGGACCTCCGTGGGCTTCAAAGGCGGCGCGTTATCGCCCGGATCAATCTGGTAAAAATCTTTCAGGACCACGGCTGTTTGCCAGACGGCGTCATCCAGCTTACCGTCAATCACCGGCGCTTTCTCGAATTTCGGGATGGTCACCGGGCTCGCTTTTTCGGGCGGAAGCGCGATGCCTGCGGCCGTCGGGGCGGGCACTTTAGCCGTCTGCGGCGAGGCCGCGTTCGGCGCGGGCACGCTGGTCGCCGGTGTAGTTTCGGAAGGGGACTTGGTCTCTGGGGGAGCGGGCGACGGTGAAGGCTGAGCGGCAGGCGCAGGCGTCGGCGTCGGTGTCGGCGTCGGTTGAGCGCCGGCGGTGACCTGCGGCGAGCCTTCCTGTACCTGATTAACAAACCAGACTTCGAGCCGGTTGAAACGCTGATTCACGCGCGCTTTCGTTCCGGCATTCAGGCCGAAAGAGAGCAGGACGTCTTCGCCGCGCTTTTCAACCAGAACATCCGTGAAGCCGCTACCGCGCAGATCGCTCTGGGCTCTCGGCTCGACTGCATTGGGAATCAGGACCAGGAAGCGTCCGCCCTGCATGTATGCCTGATAATCAGAGAGCGAGGCGTCGGAGGTGACGATAACCAGCGAGCCGCCCGCAGCCTCGACGCTGCGGATACCGGCCAGGCGCGCGGGCTGCGGCCTCAAAGTGTTGGCAGCAGCGGCCACAGACCGCTGCTGTAATGACTGCGCCGACGCCAATGTCCCGGCGAAAATAACTAATGCGATTAGGGCAAATCGCTTCATGTAAACCCCTCCTGAAATTAGTGACAGGTGACGGGTAACAGGTGACAGGACGCGAGGTTTTTCTCTTGTCACCTGTCACTTGTCACTTGTCACTGCTTTAAAAACTCTTCCTGAACAGGTACGACATCTTGATGAAGAATGTGCGACCGTTGCGACGAAAGCCCGGCTCCAGTTGTCCTGTAAAAGGATTAAAGAAGCTGCGGTTGAGATCGTCATTATAACCGACATAAAAAGCCGTTCCCGGATTCGGCGTCCAGCCCATGAGGAACTGGCCGCGGAAATTCGAGTTGAGCGAGTTGTAATCAATGCGCGCCCGCGCGAACGTAAAGCGCGTGAACTGGTAGGTCGTGCGCAGGCTCACGATGTTCTCGTCAAAGGCGACCCGGCCCGTGTCGTTCCTTGTCAGGCGATTCTTATTAAAACTGAGCGTCATGTTCAGATCGCTGGTCGCCTTGTAGGTGAAATCTCCGTTCGTATAGAACAGGTTGCCGCGGCCAGGGTCGAGCGGCGCGTCCGGGTCCAGAAGCGCCGCGGGGCTGACGCGCGGGAACTTCGGTCCCGCGCCGAAATCGAAGTCGTGCTCGCCCCAGCGATAGGCTATGAAGTAGAAGAACGAATATTTCTTGGCCGGAGTTGACCCGGCGTAGGCGAAGACGTTTTTCGACCTGATGCTGTCCTCGCTACGGTTGCCCGCGAACGCGTCGAGGCCGAACTCCCTGGCGAAGACGCGCTCGTAGCCGAAGTTGTAGCCGACGCGAATGAAGGTCTGGCGCTGCATGTTGGGGCCGATCTGAAACTCGTCGCTCCAGTTCTGCATCCGGCCCTGCCAGTCGAAGTTGCCCCCCAGATAGTTGTAAATGTTCCAGGAGACAATCGCCGCCTTCGGCTTTGGCTCTGTGTTGTAGTTGATGTTCGAGTTGTGATTGTTCGTGTTGGTGCGGCGCGTGAAGCCGACGTCTGCGCGAAAGCCGGAGGTCCGGCCCGCGCCATTGAAGTTGATGCTCAGGTGCCGCCGGTTCTGGTTGAAGCTGTAACCGTAGCCGAAGCCGTTAAGCGTCCGGCACGTGTCGTCTTCGGGAAGCGCGGCCAGGGAACAACGGCGCGCGTTGGTCGCCAGCGCCTGAAAATCCAGAGTGGTCTGCTTGTTGAATCGAAACCGGCCGTCGAAGCCGCCGAGATAGTTGTTACGGCTGGGGAAATTATAAGTGGTTGCCAGAAAGCCTAAAGAATTCTCCTTGCCGACGTCGCGCTTGAGACGAACGACGCTGATGGTTGCGTTCTTGCCGATGACGCGCTCGCCCGCCACGGGAAGCGCTTCGGGGTCGAAGCGGCGCTCGTTGGTGAAGTCGCCCGGCGCGTTGTCCGAGGCGACTAGAATGCCGAAGGTGTTGCGACCACGCTTGCCTGAAAGCTTGACGGCCAGGTCCGGGTCAATAATGGTGCGAGTATGCACAGCGGAGAGAACCGTCGTGGTGAAGATGTCTTTGCCTTCGAGAAAGAACGGGCGCTTCTCTTCAAAGAAGATGGGGAACCTTTGATTCGCAGAACTGACGGTCGCGTCCGCCTCGACCTGCGCGAAGTCTGGATTAATCGCCAGGTCCAGAGTGACGGTGGGCGTGATGCCCCACTTGGCCGTGAGCCCAGGGTCAATCTTAACGGGCTGGTTGACGAAATGGCCCGGGTCTGTGACGCTCAGTCCCGCCTGCTGCGCGGCGCTCAGTTGAAAGTTGCTGAGCGTGCGCACGCGCTTGCCAGTCTCGGAGATCGTCAAGGAAGGGATGAGTTCGAGCGTGCGCTCGGTCGAGATGCCTTCGAGTCCAGTGATGTGCCCGGCCTGGTTGAGCAGCCCGTCAATGTCGCGCGAGATAGGCATCCACGAGTCCTGCTCGCCGTTGAGCCGCTGAATGATGCGGAAGATTTGCATCCCCCAGAGTTTGTCCTTGCCGGCCTCGTAGCGCAGCGACTTGAACGGAATCGCCACTTCTACAACGTAACCGTCACGGGTCATCGCGCCCTTCGATTCCATGACGATGTCCACGCTGAAATCCACGCCCACGCCTTCCGTGCGGATGCCGTCCTGCTGGATGCCAAACGGGTTGAAGACGAGCACGTAGGCTTTGCGCTGATCGTTGTAGGTGTCTAGCAGGACGCGAATGGTGTCCTCGGAATTAAGCACGTCATCGCGCTTGGCGACAGTGGCGCGCACCTTGTCCGGCTCGTCGAAACAGTGGAATCCGAAGTAAAGAAACTTCGCATCGTAGCCGATCATTACTTCTGTAGGCTTCGACGGCGCGATGTTGTCGCCTGGGTCCGTCTGGTAGAAATCTTTGAAGACGGCCGCCTGTTGCCAGACCGCGTCGTCCAGCTTGCCGTCAATCACCGGCGCCGTGTCGAATTTCGTGATGCGGACGGGATTCGCCTTCTCCGGCGGAAGCGTTATGCGCGAGCCAGCGGAGCCAGCCACGGTCCGCCCCGAGACGACCGCAGGCGTTGATGAACCGGTCGTAGCCTTCGTGCCATCTGCCGGAGACGCAGGCGTCGGCGTTGGGGTCGGCGTGGGCGTCGCGACGTTTGAAGGGGCGACTGGTTCGGAATTCCTGAAGAAGAGGATTTCGAGCCGGTTGAAGTATTGCACCACACGGGCGCTCGCTCCCGCTTCAAGCCCGAAAGAGAGCAGGATGTCACTCCCACGCCGTTCGACAATCACGTCCGTGAACTCTCGACCGCGCAGATCGCTCTGAGCTTTCGGCTCGACTGCATTGGGAATCAGGACCCGGAAGCGTCCGCCCTGCGTGTAAGCCTGATAATCAGAGAGCGAGGCGTCGGAGGTGACGATAACGCGGGAGCCTTCCGTGGCTTCCAGGCTGCGAATGCTGGCGAGACGTGCGGGCTGCGGCCTCGCTACGTTTGCCAGAGCACCGGTCGCCGTGACGGCTGAGCGCTGCGGCATCGTCTGGGCCGATGCCAGTGCGCCAGCCAGAAGAACGAGCGCGCCGAGAGCGAATCGTCTCATGATAGATTCCCCAAAGTGTCTGTTTTCGCAGAAGCCTGAAAAAGAATGGAAGATCTAAATTCCGGGCCAACAATTGCGCCCCGGGAGTGCGAACTCGCGCCTCGCGCACCTCGAACCGTCGTGACCTAACTCAGTTAATGCCGCGACCCACGGAAAAGTTTCAAAAAAAACAGTGACGAGTGACGAGTGACAAGTGACGAGTTACACGTTTTGCTCGTAACTCGTCACTTGTCACTCGTCACTGCTCTAAAAGCTGCGGCGGAACAGGTAGGACATCTTGATAAAGAATGTCCGACCGTTGCGCCTGAATCCAGGCTCCAGAAGACCTGAGACAGGGCCGTAGCCGTTCAGGTTGAGGTCGTCGTTGTAGCCGACATAAAAGGAGGTCCCTGGATTCGGCGTCCAACCGAGCAGGAACTGGCCGCGGACGTTTGCGGCCAGCGTGTCATAGTCAATGCGCGCCCGCGCGAACGTAAAGCGCGTGAACTGGTACGTGCTGCGGAAAGCGAAGATGTTTTCGTCAAACGCGACGAGCCCGGTGTCGCGGCGCACGAGCCGGTCCTTCGTGTAATCGAGCGAAAAGCGCAGAGCGTTCGTCGGCTGATAAGAGCCTCCGGCTTCGAAGTGCAGGTTGTTGCCTTTGCCAGGGTCGAGCGGCGCGTTGAATGGGTCAAGAAGCGCGCCCGGGCTGACGCGCGGAAACTTCGGTCCCGCGCCGAAGTCGAAGTCGAACGCGCCCCAGTTATGGATGGCGAAGAAATAGAGCGAGTACTTTTTGCTCGGAGTGGTGCCGCCGTAAAGATAGATGTTATTGCGCATCGTCGAGCGCTCGGAATCGTCCCCGGCGAAGCCGCAGTGTAGAAACGGATTCGCCTGAAGCTGCTCCGTGGAGAAGCATCTGGTCGAAGGCACGTTGCGGGTTGAGCCGAACTCCTCTTCAAAAATCCGCTCGTAGTTGAAGCTGACGCCTAAGCCCAGATAGGTCTGATTCTTGAAGTGCAGCTCCGTCTGAGTCTCGTGCCCCCAGCTCTGGATGCGTCCCTGCCAGTCGAACTGAACTTCCGGAAGGACGTGGAAGTGCATGCTGATGAGCGTGGCTTTCGGTTTCGGGTCGGTGTTGTAATAGACGAAGAGGCCGTGACGATTGTTATTCGGGCGGCGGTTGAATCCGACATCCGCCCGGTAGTCTTTCGTGAAGCCGCGCGCGTCGTAGTTCCAGCCGAAGTTTCGCCCGTCTTTGTCGTAACGGAAGGCGTAAGCGAAAGCGTTCCCGGTCCGGTAAATGTTGCGGCCCTCGTCCGGCTCGAAGAAGAAGCGGCGCGAGTTCGTGCCGATCACCTGGAAGCTGGCGACCGACTGCTTGTCGAAGCGGAAGCGCCCGTCGAAGCCCAGCAGCTGGTTGTGCTTCTCTATGAAGTTGTAAGTGGTGGCGAGCATGCCGAGCGTATTCTCGCCCGACCCGATGTCGCGCTTCAGGCGCAGGACGCCGATGTAAGCGTTCTTGTCCAGGAAGCGTTCGTTATTCTGGTTGAGTCGTTCGTCGCCGACGAAGTTCCCGGGACCGTTGTCGCTCGCCAGCATCAGCCCGAAGGAGTTGCGTCCGCGCTTGCCCGAAAGTTTGACGGCCACGTCCGGGTCAATAATGGCGCGCGTGTGCACGGCCGTGAGCGGAGTCTGGAAAATGTCTATGCCTTCGAGGAAGAAGGGGCGCTTCTCCGCGAAGAAGATCGGAAAGCGCTGGTTGGCAGTGACTACAGTCTGGTCCGCCTCGACCTGCGCGAAGTCAGGGTTGAGTGCCAGGTCCAGTGTGACGGTCGGGGTCAGGCCGAACTTCGCTGTCAGTCCCGGATCGAACTTCACAGGCTCGTTGACCATGCGCCCCGGATCAAGCCCCGTCGCGGGAGGCGCGAATGAGCTAACGCGCTTGCCCGTCTCGGAGATGGTCAGGCTGGGGATTAGCTCCAATGTCCTTTCCGTCGAGATGCCTTCAAGACCTGTGAGGTGTCCGGCCTGGCTGAGCAGGCTCGAAACTTCACGGCGGATGGGCATCCACGAATCGGTCTCATTGTTGAATCGCTTAATCTGGCGCAGGAAGTGCACGCCCCAGAGCTTGTCCTTGCCCGCTTCATAGCGTAGCGACTTGAAGGGAATCGCCACCTCGACCACATAGCCGTCCTCGTTCAAAGCGCCCTTCGACTCCATCACGATGTCAACGCTGTAGTCCTCTCCGCTGCCTTCTGTGAACAGGCCGTCAGCCTGCACGCCGAGCGGACTGAAAATGAAGACGTAGCAGCGGCGACGGTCGTTGAAGGTGTCCAGATACATGCCGACCGAATCGTCGTCGAAAATCTGGTCGCGCTTGGGCACGGTCGCGCGCACCTTTCCTGGCTCGTCGTGTGCGCGAAAGGCGAAATAGAGAAACTTCGCGTCGTAGCCCATCAAAACTTCCGTGGGCTTCGACGGCGCGATGTTGTCGCCCGGACGAAACTGGTAGAAATCTTTGAAGACGGCCGCCTGTTGCCAGATGGCTTCGTCCAGCTTGCCGTCAATTACCGGCGCCGTGTCGAAACGCGCGGCGCGCACCGGGGCGGTTTTCTCCGGCGGCAGAACAATGCCGGGCTTGCCCGTGCCCGTGGCCGATTCGCCCGACGGCTTCGCATCATTCGACGCAGATGACGAAGGGGTCGGCTCAGGAGTCGGGGCAGGCGTCGCCGGCAGAGAGACCTTCTCGCCCTCCGCGTGCGGCGCGGCTTTGACGGCCAACTCGTTCGACGGCGTTTGTGATGAAGTCAGTATTCCGGTAGCGGTGTTAATAGCGCTCGCGGTCATGTCCGCTGGAGCCGTGAAAGTCACATCCAGCCGGTTGAACTTCTGCGCCACGCTGGCGGTCGCGCCCGGCTGTAAGACGAATGAAAGGTCCAGGTCCGACCCGCGCCTCTCGATCTGAAGATCCGTGAAACCGCGCCCCTGAATATTCTTGAGGGCGGTGGAGAGTTCCGCCTGCGGAATCAGGATGTGAAAGCGGTCGGCTTCGCGGTAAGCCGAGTAATCGTCCAGAGAAGCGTCGGAAGTGATGGTGACGCGAGAGCCTCCGGCCACTTCGCTCGTGCGAAACGGGGCGATGTGGCGCAGACGCGCCCCACCAGTGGTCTGCGCCGTGGTGACAATAGTGCTCGCCAGCGTGAAGAGAAAGATTAAGGAGATGGCGAGTGCCAGCAAACGGCCCTTGCGGTTTTGGCGCTTCGTGCGTGAGGTGAGTGCTGAAAGCGAAGCGACTGCACCTCGGGCGGTGACGGAAAAAGGCAGTCCTTGAATCATTTTAATAGAGTGCTCCCGGAACCAGAAATTTATGATATGCGGTTACCGTTTTGTTGGCTGAAACGCCTTGCGAATGCAAAGTTTCAGAAACGATAAACGTCTGCAAGGTTCTGAATGTTTCGCCTAAATTTCGAATAAATCTGAATAAAAAGGCCCGACAAACAGGCGCTCGCGCGTGCTCGCAAATAAGGACGCGCGAGCGACGCGGTTCGTTAACCTTGAAAAGCAGGGATGAGGAAGGAAAGGAAATTATGAATGATGAGTTTTGAATTTTGAATTACGGCTTTTAATTCAAAACTCATCATTCAACATTCATAATTTCCTTTCCTTCCTCATCCCTTCTCTTATTGCCCAACACGGCGCAGGATGATCCGTCCGTCACCTGTGCGCAAAGTCAGGACTTGCCCCCCCTGTCCGATCTTCCAGCGCTTTAGACGCCTGGACGAACTCGATTCTTCCGTTAAAGTGAGCCCTTCGTTGTCCACGGTCTCGGCATCGGTCTCGACGAACGCGTTGAAGTTCGCAGGCACCGTCAACATGATCGTGCCGTTGCCGGTCTTCGCGGCGAGCTGGGAAAAGCGGCCGTCCAACATGATTCGTCCATCGCCGGTATGCGCCTGGACCGCGCCGTTGAAGTTCGCGACCTCGATGCGCCCGTCGCCAGTATTCGCCGTCAGGCTACCGCCCGAATCGCGCACCTCTATGCGCCCGTCGCCGGTGTTCAAATCGAGATTGCCGTTAACATTTTCCAATTCGAGGCGACCATCGCCCGACGCCATCCGCAGCATTGACGTGCGCGGGACGTAAAGATCAAGGTTGACCAGGGCGCTCGTGGAATAGTAGCCGGGTCCGCGGAGCGCGAACGACTTGTCGAATTCAGCGATGACCGAGATGCTTGATCCGTTCTGGTCCGTGCGCAGGCGGATGCCTTTCATCTGCTGCTCGGTGGCGGCGCGCTTGCTGATTGTGAGTTGGACCTCCTGCTTGTCCCACCCGCGCACAGTGATATTGCCGTCGAAGGTTTGCAGAGTGATGCTCGGCCTGCCGCTCACAGCAAAAGTCTTCGACTCGCGCTCGACAAGGCGCAGCGTGTTCGCGCCATCAACGTTGACGGTGGTGGCGCGCATGGCATCACGGGCGGCCCGTTGCGCTTCGAGGCGAATGCGTTCGGCTTCTCGTTGGGAGATTCTCTGCGCCTCGCGCGCCGCGCGAACCGCTTCGGCCTGCGCGCGTTGAGCATCAAGCTGTGCTTCGCGCTGCGCCTGTTGAGCTTCGAGCCGCGCCCTTTGCGCCTCGCGTTGACCTTCGAGCGCGGCGCGCTGGCCTTCGAGGCGTGCGCGCTCAGCGTCCCGCAGAGCCTCGCGCTGCGCCTCCTGTGCTTCGAGCCGTGCGCGCGCTCCCTCTTTCTGCGCTTCGCGTGCGGCCCGCTGCGCTTCGAGACGCGCGCGTTGGGCTTCAGTCTGTGCCTCGCGTTGCGCCTGGAGTTGCGCTCTCTGGGCCTCCAGTTGTGCGCGTTGGGCTTCAACTTGAGCACGCCTCGCATCGGCTTGCGCGCGCGCCGCTTCGCGTGCGGCCTCGCGTGCTGCCCGGCGCGCCTCCGCCTTCGCCCGATCTACTTCGTAATAGTTATCGTCATCATCATCCTTATCTTTGAGCTTCTCGGCCAGAAGGCTCGTCGCACGGCTCAAGGGCCGCCCATCCTGCGCGTGGCGAATCGTGATGCCGCCGTTGACGTTGCCGAGCTTGATGCGCACGCCGCCCTGTCCGAGCTGGCCCGCGAGGTCATTGCCGACATATTCGCCGCGCCGCACCGGGAGACCGAAATCGTTGCGGATCGCGCCGTGGACCGTCCCGGCCTTGAGGTCAGCGTTGCTGTCAGAGGGGATCGTCAAAACGACGTTGCCGTTGACTGATCCGAGAGAGATAGGGTTCGACGCGTCCAGGCGGTCGAAGGCGGCTTCGAGGCTCCCGTTGATCGTCGAAAGGTTGGTCGTGCCTGTAAGCCCGCGCGCCGTCAGGCGGCCATTGATAGAGGATGCTTTAACGTCGCCTTGAATACCGTCAATATCCAGGTTGCCGTTGATGAGTTCAATCGAGTCTATGCGCGCGTTGCGCGGAACCGTCAACGTGTATTCGACTGTCGCCGGGTTGTTCTCGCGGCCCTTGCCGTCCGTGAACGTCTGCGACCTGTGGGGATACTCTGTTTCGATATGAATGCTGTTCCCGTCGGAGCGGACCAGGATCTTCGCTTCATCCAGACGGTCGCGGCGGTAAGCCATCTTGACGGCGTCCACTTTGACCTCGCTGCGGTCCCATGCCATGACGCGAACGGCGCCGTTGATATTCTCCATGCTGACCCGGCCGCCAGATGCCAGCGGATAAGTTTGATGAAACTCTTCGCGCAACATCTCGCTCTGCTGTGCCGTGGCGATGCTGCTGCCAATGGTCGTGAGCAAAAGCCCGAGGAGGGCGCTTAATACAATTCTTTTGGTGAACATAATCTTCCTCAATACTTTCGTTTCTTCAATCAACGAGAATCAGCCACAGATGAACGCGAATGAACGCGGATTAGAATTGTTTGAATCTGGGTTTGTCCGCGCAAATCTGCGGCCCATTCCTTCTTTACAATTAAGACGCGCGGCGCTGTAGCCTTATGTCCCCGTTGACGGTCTTCAGGTGTAGCTCTCGCCCGCCGCTGCCGATGGTGCCGTTCAGGACTCTGCGGCTGACGCGTCCCAATATTGTCAAAGGGAAGTCCGTGTGGATGCCGCCGTTCAGAGTCTCGGCGCTGACCTCCGTGTTCGTGTCCGGTGGCAGGTCGAGCGTGATTCCGCCGTTGACGGTTTTGAATTCGAGCGCGTCCTTCCAGTCGGCGCGGCCGAGCGATGCGGTGATGGAGCCATTGACTGTTTTGGCCCTGGCGATGCCGGCGGAGCTGACCTTGATGCTTCCATTAACGGTCTTCACATCGGCGTCGCCGGTGAGCGCGCCGGTTTCGACGTTGCCGTTGACCGTGCGTCCGCTAAAGCGTACGCCCTGCGGAACGCGAATCGTGAAGTCAACGTTCACGTCGTTGTTGCGCGTGCTCGAATGTCCGTCCGCTCCGGGCTGGCAATCATTCGGGCGGGAAGCATCGGCGCTCGGATAGACCGCGCAGATCGTCACGCCGCCTTCATGTTCGACGACGCGAATCTCAACCTCTTTGGGATCGCTGCGGCGTCCGCTCTTTGTCGCGGCGACTTCGACCTCGCCGGCTGTCGAAGGTTCCGCGCGGACATCGCCGTTGATGCCTTTGATCTCGATGGTGCGCCCTGCTGCAACGCGCCCACGCCAATTAAACTGATCCGACGACTCACCCTGAGCCGCCCGAGCTGTCAACTGAGGCGAGGCACTGACGACGCTCTCTTTCTCGCTCGCGTGTGCGGTGACGATGCCGTTCAGAAGCGTCTGCCTCGTCCAGCTCTGCGCCAAGCTTTTCAGGCTGCTCAACTGCTCGACGACGAGCGGAGCGGTCACGAGACCGATGATCGCCACGAAAAGAGTTGCTATTAATTTTGATCTCATATTTTCGGTCCCCCTCATCCTGCCTCTTGAGATTCGCCGGAGCCCCTCACAGAGGCAGCGGCTCCTTATTCTTTGTTCTGATATGAGAACACCGCGCGGGAATCGTTTGTGGCAAATAATTTCGTGAACAGTGGTCAGTGGTCAGTGGTCGGTGGTCAGTGAGTCTGAGGTGATTGAGTGACGGGTTATCAGTCAATCACTCAGCTCATCAACCAAGAATCAACTGACCACTGACCACCGACCACTGACCACTGACTACTTCTTCCTCAGCTGGAGCGTCCCGCTGAAGGAGACCAGATTAATGGTCGAGTCGCCTGAGCCGTAGGTGGCCTGGATGCGGCCCGCGTGCAGGAGACTGGCGGGCGAGGTGGAGCCTTTGTACTTAAGCGGAAAATCCGTGACGATCTCGCCGCCTTCGGAGACCCTGGCGTTGATTTTGAACGATGAGTCGGCGGGCAAATCGAGCGTCACGTCGCCCGTCGTCGTGGTAAATGTGTAGCTGCCTCCGCGCGCGAGCGGTCCGGCCATCTCGATGCCCCCGCTAATCGTGTCCGCTTCGACACGCGCCGGTCCGATACGGTCGAGCAGAATGTCGCCGCTTACTGTCTTAATCTTCAGAAAGTCGCCCGCGTCCAGCAGCCGAATGTTTCTCACCTGGATGACTCCGCCGAGCGTGTTGAGGCGCGCGCGCCCGCCCGAATCCTCCAGCGTGATGTCGTTGCCGACGCTCGCAGCCTCCGTCGCCTTGGAGATGCGGCGCAGATCAACTCTCCCGCCCGAAGTCTCTATGTGGACTTCGGTGACGTCGTCAACCTCTATGTCGCCGTCCTGCGTCTTCAGGTTGAGGGTCGCGCCGCGCGGCACATCCAGCAGCAGGTCGCTGTTGGCGCTGCACGCGTTGTCCTCTTCGGATTTATCCGAGACCAGAATCTCGACGCGCGCCGCGGGCGTCGCCTCGTCTCTGCCGCCGACCACATTGGCCTCCACCGTGGCATCTTTATCTTTGGCGCGTGCGCGCACCTCCTGCTTGTCCCAGCCGCGCACACTGATCTTGCCGCTCCCGGTCGAGAGCGTGATATTAACCGTGGCGGTCGCCGCGATGACCGCTTCGCTCTGTGTCTGCTGCTTCTTATCTTCGCCCTGACCCTTGCCTTCGCCGCGTCCGATGCCTTGTCCCTGACCCCGGCCCTGACCTTTAGACTTCTGCGCGTGGGCGCTTCCGCCGCTGCCCGTCAAGAGGGCCGCCGCGAGCAGAACTGTAATGATGGAAAAGTTAAATCTCATTTTCGAAATAATTACCTGCCAACTTTTATCTCGTCGCGATAGTCGGTCTCACCTGCTGGGCGACTGCGTTCAGCAAGTCGAGCTTGCTCTGATACGAGGAGTAAAGAAACTGCGCCGCGTCCGTGTCTCGCGGGTTGCGACGAGCCGCGCGCCGCGTGGCGTCAATGGCTTGATCAACAACCGCCAGGTTGCGCTCGTATTCGGAGCGCAGACTCGGCTTCATGTCCTCCGCGCCGCCCTCGGCGATCTCCGTTGTCAATGAATCAATCGCTTTCAGATAATCCTCCTCGCCCGGCAGAGGCTTCACCGCGAGCTCGTCTCTTTGTAGCTGATCCGGTTGCGGGACCAGAATCGGCTTCGGCTGTTTCTTCTGCTTGTTGTTTTTGCTCGGAGCGCTGTCAGGTGTTCTATCATCCGGCGTTGGAGTTGGGTTACCACGCGGTTCAGGCGTCGGAGATGGCTTGGTCTTCGGATTATCCGTCGGATTGCTGGCAATGAACTCGGGCTCGTTGTTCGTAGTCGCGGTCGGGCGCAGCTTGATGGCCGCGAAGATGGCCGCAAAGGCTATGACTGCGATAAGACTCGCGAAACCGACGGCGCGCTGCGGCGAAACTTTGAAGGAGGCCGCGAGCGTCGAGAGCCAGGCTCCCAAGCCCAACCTCTGTTTCCGTTCGGTGGCTACGGCCGGCCTGTTCAACTCCGCGATGGCTGAATCAATTCGCTCGCGCAGGCGGACGGTCGGAACATCCCAGTTCATCTCCGCTTCAAGGGCCGTACTGAACAGCATCGTCTCGGCGTTGGCTTCATTGAGGGCTTCGGCACACGTCTGGCACGCGGCGATATGGGCCGCCACGCTTTTGGCCGCGTCCGCAGAGAGTTCATTATCTATATAGCTCTGTAAAACGCCTTCTTCGATACAGTCTCTCATCGAATCCCTCCGATCTTGCCGTATAACCTGACGAATTCTTTCCGGCCTCTTGCTATTAAACTCCCGACATTCACTTCATTTAAGGAGAGCGTCTTCGCTATCTCTTTGTACGAGAGCCCCTGCTGCTTCAAAAGCAGAGCGCTCCGCATCGGCTCCTTAATCTTATCAAGCGCGCGGCGCGCCTCTTCAATCTCGGCGCGCCTTTCGTAATCTTCCTCCGGCGCGGCCACCGTGAACCAGCCAGTCGCCTCGGCCCTCCTGGCAAACTCGTCCTCGCGTGCAGTGGCCCGCGTGTTCCCCCTCAAAGTGTTGCGCGCGACGTTCATTGTCACGCGCAGCAGCCAGGCGCGCAATAACTCCTCGCCCGGCGTAGAGTCCAGGTGCTGGTAAAGCCTGAGAAAGACCTCCTGCGTCACGTCTTCGGCCAGCGCCGTGTCGTGCACCATGGCGCGCGCCGTGCGAAAGACAGCGCGATGATGCAGCGTAAAGGCTTCGTCGAAGCCGAGCGGCTGCGCGTTTGTCTCAATCGTATTGGGCATTGAGTCCGTCAAGGCTCTCGCGCTTTCGCTCATATTTCGCCGCTCTCACTACCAAAACACCGCACAAAGGCGGTTTGTGACAATTATTTACTATTGTTTATCATTTCCGGGCCGGTGCGGCAAAAGCGGGAGATTTTCAGACCAGCCACAGAGGCACAGAGACACAGAGAGAAAAAGAGAAAGTTTTATGTCCTATTCTATGCATTATCTCTGTGTCTCTGTGTCTCTGTGGCATCTTTCTGTTCTGGCTGCTACCGTTTACGCCTTCTGATATTGTAGTCTGGACGCACACTCTGGAAATGTTTCAGCGGGGAGAGCGCAAAAGCAATCAAGTTGAACGAAATGGTGCGTCCCTCGGTTCAATCAGAAATCGTATCCGAAGAAAAGAGAACAGGAGTGAGCGAAGAAGAGAAGAGCGCGGAAACGCCAGACGCGGCGCTCTATAACAGCCCTTTCCTGCGCGCCTGTCGCCGCGAGCCGACGACTTACACTCCCGTCTGGCTGATGCGCCAGGCGGGGCGCTACATGCGCGAATACAGGGAGGTCCGCGCCCGCACGGGCTTTCTGGAACTGTGCAAGACGCCGGAGCTGGCCACCGAAGTGACCGTGATGGCACAAGAGCGCCTTAATGTGGACGCCGCTATCATCTTCGCAGACATCCTCCTGATTATCGAGCCGATGGGCATAGAGCTTGAATTCGCAAAGGGCGAAGGCCCTGTGATTCACAACCCCGTTCGGACAAAAGAGGACGTCGAGCGGCTTCGAGAGGTCGAGACGGTTGACTCGCTCAATTACGTCTTCGAGGCGATACGTCTGACGCGGCGCGCCCTGCGCTCTGACGTGCCCCTGATAGGTTTCGCGGGCGCGCCCTTCACGCTCGCCTCTTACATCGTCGAGGGCGGCGCGTCAAAAAACTACGTTCACACGAAATCCCTGATGTACACGGACCGAGGCGCGTGGCACGCGATGATGTCGCTCGTCGCGCGCGGCCTTGTGAAGTATCTCAACGCGCAGGTGGCCGTGGGCGCACAGGCCGTGCAGCTTTTCGACTCGTGGGTTGGGTGCTTGAGCCCGGATGATTATCGCGAGTACGTGCTGCCGCACACGCGCGAAGTCATCCGAAACGTCACTCCGAACGTCCCGGTCATACACTTCGGCACGGGCACGGCCGCGCTCCTCGAACTGATGCGCGAAGCAGGGGGCGACGTCATTGGTCTGGACTGGCGCGTAGATTTAGGTGATGCCTGGCAGCATCTCGGCGACGTGGCCGTGATGGGCAACTTAGATCCCGTCGCGCTCTTTGCAAATCAAGATGTCATTCGAGCGCAGGCCAGGAAGATTCTAGACCGCGCGGGCGGGCGACCCGGACACATTTTTAACTTGGGTCACGGCATTCTCCCGGAAACGCCCGTCGAAAATGTCATCGCCCTTGTCGAAGCCGTCCATGAATTAAGCGCTGCGAAATAATGAGTCTCCAACCTGAATACGATGCTCTGTTAGTTGTCTCGTTCGGTGGGCCGGAGGGGATGAGCGAGGTGATGCCGTTTCTCGAAAACGTGCTGCGTGGAAAGAAGGTTCCTGTGGAGAGAATGCGCGCCGTCGCACAGCACTACGAGCTGTTTGGCGGCGTGAGTCCGATCAACTCGCAGAATCGAGCTTTAATTGCTGCGCTCGAAAAAGAGCTGGAAGCAAGGGGCCCGCGCCTTCCTGTTTACTGGGGCAATCGCAACTGGCACCCCTTTCTGGCGGATACGCTTCAGCGCATGGCGGATAACGGCATCAAAAACGCGCTGGCCTTTTTCACCTCGGCTTATAGCTCATATTCGGGCTGCCGACAGTACCGTGAGGACATCGCGCGGGCGCAGGCGAAAGTCGGTGACCGTGCGCCGCAGGTCTGGAAACTGCGCGTCTTCTATAATCATCCGGGCTTCATAGAGCCTTGCGTTGAGAACGTTCGCCGTGCGCTTAATCAGATTCCGGAAGAGAGACGCGCGCGCGCACACGTTGCGTTCACGGCGCACAGCATCCCGCTTTCGATGGCGGCAAACTGCGATTACGAGGCGCAGTTGCTTGAAACCTGCCGCCTGGTGGCCGAAGGCGCGTGCCTGAAGCGTTGGCGACTCGTCTTTCAGAGCCGCTCGGGGCCGCCCACGCAAAGTTGGCTTGAGCCGGACATCCGCGATTACCTGTCGGAGTTGAAAGAGGCCGGAGGGGAAGACGTCGTCGTCGCGCCGGTCGGCTTCATCTCCGATCACATGGAAGTGCTCTACGACCTGGACACGGAAGCACGCGCGCACGCTTCGAAGATCGGGTTGAACATGGTCCGCGCTTCGACTGTCGGCGCGCATCCAGTCTTCGTCAAGATGATTCGTGAACTGATTCTTGAACGCATGAATACGGATTCACCCAGACGTTATTTGGGAGAGCGCGGCGCGAGTCACGATGTCTGCCCAGTGGATTGTTGCCTGATGAGCACCGGTAAATAAACTCTTCTTTGCGCCTCCAGCGTCTTTGCGAGAGATAATTTCTCGCAAAGACGCTGGAGGCGCAAAGAGAGAGTCGCCCGTAATAGAAGTGAGAAACGAGAAGCCGAAACGAATCGTCATCATCGGCGGCGGCATCAGCGGTCTCGCCGCGGCTCATCGTCTCGTGGAGCGGAGGGCCGAGGCGCGCTGTAAGGTGGAGATTATGCTGCTTGAGGCGAGCGCGCACACGGGCGGCGTGATTCACACTGAGCATCGCGACGGCTTCCTGCTCGAATGCGGACCCGATTCTTTCATCTCCGAGAAACCCGAAGCGGTCGCTTTGGCGCGACGCCTCGGACTCGACTCGCGACTGATCGAGACGAACGCAGAGCACCGCCGCAGCTTCGTCGTGCGCAAAGGGCGTCTGCACGCCGTGCCGGAAGGGTTCCACCTTCTGGCCCCGTCGCGCCTCTGGCCGTTCGTGACCAGCGGCATTTTCAGTTGGGCCGGAAAAGCGCGTATGGCGCTCGACCTCCTTTTACCCGGACGCGCCGTAGCCAACGGCAACGATGACGAGAGCCTCGCGCAATTTGTCAGGCGCAGGCTCGGGCGTGAGGCCCTTGAGCGCATGGCCCAGCCGATGGTCGGAGGAATCTACACGGCTGACCCTGAGCAGCTCAGCCTGCGTGCGACGATGCCGCGCTTTCTTGAGATGGAGCGCGAGCACCGCAGCTTGATTCGCGCCATGTGGAAGCGGCGTCGCGAGCAGCCCGCGGCGGATTCGAGCGGGACGAGCGGCGCGCGCTACAGTCTCTTTCTCTCCTTTGACGAAGGGATGCAGGTGCTCAGTGACGCGCTGGTCGAGCGCTTGAAAGATGTCTCGATACGCCTGGGCGCGAGCGCGAAGTCGGTCACTTTCGACGCGACGTCAGGGTGGTGGCAGGTCCGGCTGAGTGCTGGTGAAACAATCGAAGCCGATGCTGTCTGCCTTGCGCTTCCGGCCTACACGGCGGCGAAACTGCTCTGCGAGGTGGACGCGCGTCTCGCCCGTGAACTAGATGCAATTCCTTACGCCTCGACCGCGACCGCCAATCTGGCTTACAAACGCGCGGACATCCAACATTCGCTCGACGGCTTCGGCTTCGTCGTGCCGTTCATCGAGAGCCGCACGGTGCTGGCCTGCACTTTCAGCAGCGTGAAGTTTCAGGGACGCGCGCCGGAAGGCCATGCGCTCCTCAGAGCTTTCGTCGGCGGCGCTTTGCAGCCGGAGACTTTCGCGCTCGACGAAGACGAGATCGTGGCCCGCGTCCGCGACGATCTGCGCGAGTTGCTGGGAATCGAGAACCGGCCGCTCTTCGCACGCGTGGAAAAGTGGCCGCGCTCGATGGCCCAATATCACCTGGGACACGTCGAGCGCGTCGCGAGAATCCGCGAGCGTTTGAGTGCGCTTCCGGGTCTCAAGCTCGCTGGCAACGCCTACGGCGGCGCGGGAATCCCCGATTGCATACGCAGCGGCGAAAGCGCGGCTGATGAAATAATGGCGAAAGTTTTCGGTGCGACCAATGAGTGATTCTAGAGAAGAAGGCCGGGCGCAGGCTGCCGGCTCAAGTCCCAGGGAGTCGCGCGGCGCTCAGGCCATCGCCCTTGAGATTCACGCGCGTGAGGGCGAAGCGCGCGCGGGCACGCTCAGAACCCGGCGGGCCACTATCGAAACGCCAGCCTTCATGCCTGTCGGCACGCTCGGCACGGTCAAGGCGACGCGCTTTGAAGCGCTCGAAGCGGACGAGCTCGACGCGCGAATCATTCTGGGCAATACCTATCACCTGTGGCTGCGCCCGGGCGCGGAGACCATCGCGGCGATGGGCGGCCTTCATCGCTTCATCGGCTGGGAGCGCGCCCTTCTGACGGATTCCGGCGGCTTTCAAGTCTGGAGTCTCGGCGCGTTGCGCAAAATCAGCGAAGAGGGGACGGAGTTTCGCTCGCATGTTGACGGGAGCCTGCGTTTTCTCTCTCCGGAAATCTCTATGGAAGTGCAGGCGGCGCTCGGCTCAGAGATCGTGATGTCTTTCGACGAATGCGCGCGCGGCGACGCTTCCGCAGAAGTCGCGCGAGAGAGCATGCTTCTGACGGCGCGCTGGATGAAGCGCTCGCGCGCACGCTTCGATGAGTTGCAGCGGGAAGCGATGGATACAGGGAGGATTGACGAGAGGGAAGCACACGCATCCTCTGTAATGACTCCAGACTCCAGACTCCAGACTCCAGACTCTAAATTAAGCGGGGCGCAGGCGCTCTTCGGCATCGTGCAGGGCGCGGCTCACCTGGATTTGCGGCGCGAGAGCCTCGCGCGCACTGTCGAAATCGGGTTCGACGGGTACGCCCTCGGCGGGTTGAGCGTCGGCGAAGAGAAGAGCGTGATGTACGAGGTCGTCGCGGAGATTGCGCCCGAGATGCCTGCTCACAGCCCGCGTTACCTGATGGGCGTCGGGACGCCTGAAGATTTGGTCGAGTGCGTCGCGCGCGGCGTTGACATGTTCGATTGCGTGCTGCCGACCAGAAACGGGAGGACCGGGCAGGCTTTCACTTCGCGCGGTAAACTTAACGTCAAAAACGCGCAGTGGGCGCGCGACCGCGGGCCCCTGGACGAACGCTGCGCGTGCGGCGTCTGCCGTCGCCACTCGCGCGCGTACCTCAGGCACCTCTATCAGACAGGGGAGATGCTGGCGAGCATTCTCCTGACGCACCACAACCTCTTCTTCTTCCTTGACACTATGCGGCGCGTGAGGCAAGCTATTCGGTCTGGCGATTTCACGCGATTTCGGAGAGAGTTCCTAGAGGGAGTAAGCTCCGGGGTTGACTGAACAGGCGGGCCGCCCCCGCAGATGGTTTTAAGGGGGGCGTGAGTTGCGCGCCTTTCAGTGAGAGACCGGGGCCAGGGGGTTCGCCTGCCGATTTCGCGCGTCGTCATTAAAGCTCTTGTTATTTCGTATCAACTCATAAATTCAAATGTCTATCCTTTTACTCTTCTTTGAAAATGGCGGCGGGGGCGGCAATTTCCTCCTCGCCATCCTGCCCTGGGTTCTCATCTTCGGCGTCTTCTATTTTCTGCTGATAGTCCCGCAGCGTAAGCGGCAGCGGCAGTTGCAGGAGACGATTGCGAGTTTGAAGGCGGGCGACCGAATCGTCACCAACGGCGGCGTCGTCGGCACGATCACGGCCGTGCGCGACAACACCTTCTTAATCAGAAGCGGCGAGAAATCAATTCTGGAAGTCTCGCGCGGGGCTGTCGCCGGATTACAGGCGGAGGAGGAGGAGAAGAAGTGATGAGTAATGAGTGATGAATGATGAGTTAAAGACGGTTCTTACTCATCACTCATCACTCATTACTCATCACTCATTATTTCAGTCATGAAGAAAAAGAATTTAACCCGGCGGTTTATCATCATCACGGTCGTGACGATTGTCGGCCTTTATCTGGTCTTCGGGCCGCATCGCCGCCCTCGTCTGAGCGACTTCACTCTGGCCGGAATCCAGAACTCCATGAATGAGAACATTCGTCTCGGCCTGGACCTTCAAGGCGGCGTCCACCTCGTGATGCGGGTCAAGGTCGAGGAATATCTCAAGTCGCTGGCCGAAAACAACGCCACGATTGCACTCGAAGCGGGGCAGAAGGTTGAGGCCAAAGTCAAAAGCGCCGGCGCGGTCTTTGAAAAGGACGAGAAGGGCAACGTCAAGCAGAACAGCTCGTTCAGTTTCTACGTCACCACCGAAGACGGGGCGAAGCTCAACGAGCTTCAGGAAGAGGTCAGCAAGAAAGTAAGTACGCAGGAATGGTCGCCCAGGGTGCAAGGCAATACCGTCACGTGGACGTTGACGGGGGCGGCCGCCGCTGCCCTGAGCCAGCAGGCGACCGAGCAGGCTTACAGCACGATTGACCGGCGTATTAACGAGTTCGGCGTCACCGAGCCGACGCTTCAGTATCACGGCGCCGCGGGCTCGAATCAGATCATGCTTCAGATGCCGGGCGAAAAAGACCCGGAGCGCGTCAAAAGACAGATAACGGTCGCCTCCAAGCTCGAACTGATGCACGTCGTCAGCCCGCCCGCTCCGATGCCGATTCAGACCTTTGAGACCGAGAAAGAGGCGCTCGATTCGCTGGGCGGAACGGTCCCGGCCAACCGGCAGATCTTGCCCTACACCGAGAGAGACGATCAGACGACTGCGGCGAACCAAAGCTCTGATCCGAAGGCGGGCAAGCAGGAGAAATACGTAATCGTCGAGCGCCCGTCCATCATCGAAGGCAAGGACCTGAGTCATGCCGACGCCGGCCAGGGTCAGAGCGGTGACAGCTTCGTCATTAACTTCGGGATTAAGGCCGCGAGCGCGCAAAAGTTCGGAGAGTGGACGGGCGCGAACGTCAATCAGTTCATGGGCACGGTCCTGGATGGTAAGGTCAAGTCAATCGCCTCCATCAACTCGCAGATTTACGATTCGGGACAGATTACCGGCAACTTTACCAAGGAGTCGGCGGAAGATCTGGCGCGAACGCTGCGTGCTGGATCGCTGCTCGCTCCGATTGAGTATCAGGAGGAGCTTACGGTCGGGCCGAGTCTCGGCGCGGATTCAAGGCGTTCGGGGATCATCGCATCGGTCGCCGGCCTTGTTCTGGTTATCGCCTTCATGCTCATTTACTACCGCGGCTCCGGAGTCAACGCGGTGATCGCCCTGCTCTTGAACATGCTTCTGACGCTGGCGGCGATTGTGATCTTCAAGGCGACACTGACGCTGCCCGGCATCGCCGGACTCATCCTGACCATAG
>DASVXV010000092.1:0-68256 GCA_036392495.1 Pyrinomonadaceae bacterium
AGCGAAGGCCCGCGCACGCATCGCGGCTGGAGATTTGGAGAGCGCCCTCAGTATCCACAAACAAGAGCAGGAGCGAGCGCCCGACTCTGCCGACGCGGCCCTGGCGCTCGGCGATCTCTATACGAGGAAGGGGCAGACCGAGGAAGCGAAGCGCCAGTATGAGCTTTTCGAGTCGCTGGAACGCACGAACGCCGCCGCCGAAAATGATTGGCATCATCTGGTCTATTTCTGGGCCGACCACAATCAGAACCTTGATGAAGCCCTGCGGCTGGCACGTAGAGCGCGCGAGGCCCGTCGAGATATATACACCTGCGATGCGTTAGCGTGGACGCTCTTTAAGCAAGGCCAGCTCACAGAAGCGAAAGCTTCGATAGATGAAGCCATGCGGCTCGGCACACGTGACGCGCGGATTCTTTATCACGCGGGAATGATCTACAACGAGATCGGCGACTATCAAAAGGCCGCAAAATATCTGAAGCTCGCGCTGGAGACAAACGCTTCGTTTGACGTTCTTCAGGCAGAGACCGCGCATCGCGTGCTCAACGCCATCAATGTTTGATGGAGAAAACAAAAGGCTCGCAGGCAGCGATGGAGTTGGTCCTTCGTGCTCAGAGTTCACTCAAATCTCCCGTAACAGAAAAGCGGCCACTGGGGAAGTGGCCGCTTATCACAGTCGCTCTCTCATTCGTTAGTTACACGCCCATCCCGCTCAAGAACGAGCGTCTTCCTCATCATTGACATTCACCTTTCAACGAGAATATCGTGCGCCCGGTCTTACTCCTCGCGCTTCCCGGCTTATGAGCGCCTTGTCTCATTAGCCTCACGTCCATCTGAGAGGCGTCTAATCCGGAAGGGCGCTGGCAGCCTAATCCTGCAACATGCTCGAACATGCTAGGAAATTAGAAGTTGAAGGAAGATCAGACGGCTAAATGGGCGTAATTTGTGACGCCCATTAGGGCGTATAATATGCGTTAGGCGTCTCGTGGTTATATGAAACCAAGAGTTTCAGTTTTTATCTTGCCATGTGCTTCGGATTTCAAGATAATGTAAACCGCGATGATTTAAGACCTTTGTTCGAATGACCCTTCACCTCATTAGGAGACTATATGCAACACCTCACTTTAACTCTTCGCATTTGCCTTGTATTCTTTGTTTCCTCTTGCGCTGTAATAAGTCAGGACACCAATGTCCGGCAACCCACTAAAGAGTCGCAAACTGCTGAAGAATATTATCAGTATGCACTATCACTTAATAGTTTATCTAAAGCAAGCGCTAAAAAAGCAATTAAGGCACTTGACAAAGCCATTGAACTCAAACCTGACTTTGCCGCAGCTTACCATACACGAGGCTTTTATAAGATGGAAGTCGGTGATCCGAAGGGTGCTATCGAGGATTTTAATTCCGCTATCAAGCTTAATCCATATCATCTCACCTACATGCTTCGTGCTGAAGCTCGTGTCAAATTAAATGATTTGGACGGAGCGATGTCTGACTACAACTATGTCCTTTCAACAGGTCGTGTCTGTGCTGCTTATACTGCTCGTGGCAAGCTCAAATTTCAGAAAGGCGATCTTGATGGAGCGATAGCAGACTTTAGTGAAGCAACCTCCATGTGCTCCAGCGATGCTGCTTACTTTTATCGTGGTTTGGCACGAAAGAGGAAGGGCGATCTTGACGGGGCACTTGCCGATTTAAAGGTTCTTACCGATGATTATGAGTACATTCAAAGGGAAGTTGAAAAGAAATATCCGAGAAAATCAAAGGAGACTGAAGAAGAGTCAACTATCGGCGGTCAGGGCATTATCATGCGAGATGAAGAAGGCAATGAGATTCTCCCCAAAATGAATTTTAAGGACAAGCTTTCGGAAAAATACTGGTTTGAAGTTGGTAGGCTAGAGATTTCTTTAAATTCCTCCGAAGATATGTCCGTCCTCTATCTTTTCAAGGGAGATTTGCTTGAAGAGAAGGGTGAGGAAGAAGCCGCTCTCACCGCCTTCAATAATGCTATTCAAGTCTGGCATGAAAACTTCGCCGCCTATGTAGAGCATGGGAAAATTCAGAGCAAGCGAGGCGCTTTAGCGAAAGCCATTAAAGATTTCACGCGAGCAATCCTAATCGAACCACAGTTCCCGGATGCTTACGCTGAAAGAGGCATCACACTTCTGCTACAGGGTAATGATGCAGCAGCACAGCAGGATTTCGACCGATATCTGAAATTTGTGCCGGATATGAAAGAGCACCTGACAAGCCGCATCGAAAAGGCTAAGGAAATGCGTGCGGCAAAAAGCAAGTCGCAGTAATCGTAAATGCCAGAGAAAATCATCTCTATGGAAAAGCTCCTTCATCTTCATGCGCGTTTTCGTCACTAACAACGCCGCCCAACAACTCATTCAACCGGAGCACGGGATAGCGTGGCTTTCATCGAGAACTTGAATCTATTCTGCGGCTCGTCGCGCCCGGTTAATTCGAGTGTTAGGCTTTTGGTTGGATGATGAATGGCCTGATATATTAGCTCCCTATAGGAGGTAAATTATGTTTGACCGTATCTCAATTGATCCTAAAATTTGTCATGGACAGGCTTGCATTAAAGGGACGCGAATACCCGTACATCAGATCGTCGGTATGTTGGCAAATGGGGATACTATCGAAAGTTTGCTGAAAGCATATCCTCATATTAGCCGTGAAGATATTCTTGCCTGCTTAGAATACGCCGCCTGGCTGGCTGAAGAACAGATCACGCCTATTGAGGAAGTTGCCAGCGGCGTATGAAGATATGCGTAGATGAAAATATTCCTTTAATCACAGTCGCGGAGTTGGGAAGCCGCGGGCACAATGTGTTAGATATTCGCGGCACAGCTAATCAAGGTATGCCAGACGATCTTCTATGGGAGTTGGCGCAAAAGGAAAGCCGCTTACTGATTAGCACCGATAAAGGCTTTGTTCAGTATCGTAATGAATCGCATCATGGAATTCTGATTGTACGTTTACGCCAGCCGAACGAACAGAAGATTCACCAAAGAGTAATGAAGGCGATGGGGCAGTTTGCAGAAGAAGAATGGCCCGGTCTGGTGGTTGTAATGAGGGATGTTGTGCAAAGCGTATGGAGAGCATAGGCAGCCGCAAAAGTCTAACCACTCATTCAACCCGACCGCCCTTAGCTTACCTTTTATGCAGGTTTGCTGGTTTCATTCACCTTATCGCTATCGTCGAGCGGCGGGTTAATCCGGGCGTTAGATGATTGCCTCTGAATCTGGGAAATTCATAACAAGATGCAAGTGTTTAGGGGGTCAGTGTGATAACTTAGTACGCTTATGAAACGCTGCCCCGCCTGCCAGCAGACCTACACGGACAAGACACTCAAGTTCTGCCGGGATGACGGTACGCTGCTCGTGAGTGATTCATCAGAATCTGATGAATCCGTGGGGACGCTGAATCTTCCCGCTTCACGCCAGAGCGCCGAAGTCTCTACCCGGCGACTTCATCACACCCCCTCAATTGCGGTGCTGCCTTTCGTCAACATGAGCGCTGATCCTGAGAACGAATATTTTTGTGACGGGATTGCAGAGGAGCTGCTCAACGCGCTGGCGAAGATCGAGGAATTGAAAGTTGCGGCTCGCACATCTGCCTTCTCGTTTAAAGGCAAAGACGTCAACGTCCGCGAGATCGGTCAAGCCCTCAACGTGAGTACGGTGCTGGAAGGTGGCGTTAGAAAGTCAGTCAACCGCCTGCGCATCACAGTGCAATTAGTCAATGTCTCGGATGGCTATCACCTCTGGTCAGAGCGTTATGACTGCGAGATGAAAGATGTTTTTGACATTCAGGACGAGATCACATTGGCAATAGTAGAGGCGTTGAAGGTAAAGCTGTTGGGGACGGAAAAGGCCGCCGTGCTGAAGCGCTATACTGATAATGCTGAGGCTTACGAGCTACATCTTAAAGGGCGTTACCATTTTAACAAGCACACGGTCGAAGGCTGGAATAGAGCTGTAGAGTACTTTAAGAGGGCGATTGAGAAGGACCCGGAGCATGCTCTTGCCTTTGCGGGGCTGGCTCAATGTCTGGCGTTCGCCTGGTATTATGGCGCTCTTCCCCCTGACCAGATAGTCCCCCAATGGAAGGAGGCAACCAGCCGGGCGCTTGAGATAGATAGCGAGTTAGCAGAGGCCCATTTATCGCTGGCGATTATTCAATTTATTTACGAATGGAATTGGGAAGAGGCTGAGCGAGAATACAGGCGAGCCCTCGAACTAAGCCCCAACAATGCTGACGCCCATCATCACTATGGCCTGTTGCTGGCTAATACCGGGCGCTTCGAACAAGCTATCGGTGAAGGACGACGGGCGCTTGAGCTTGATCCGCTTTCGCTTCTCGTGAATCTCCAGGTGGGATGGGTGTACTGGTACGCTCATCGGGTGGATGAAGCTCTCGGGCAAGCACGGAAGATAATAGAGATAGAACCGGGTTTTCAAAGTGCGTACTGGTTGATGGGGGCAATCTATTTGTCGAAAGGAATGTATGAAGAATCTGTCGAGGCATATCAGAAGTCATTCGCCCTGGGCAACAGCAACCCGATAGTCCTGGCAATTCAAGGTATTGCCTACGGAATCATGGGAAATCGGGACCAGGCTCTGCGCGTGCTGAATCAACTACTCGAAACGAGAGAGCGCCAACATCTCTCTGCATTTAACATAGCGCGCGTCTACAGTGGACTCGGAGAGGACGATCAGGCGTTTGCATGGCTCGAAAAGGCCCTTGAGGAGCGAAACGGAGAGTTGGTGTTCCTCAAGGCGGAAACAGAGATCGGGACAGGGGATTTATGGGGAAGAAGCTTTCGCAAAGACCCACGCCTTCCAGACCTGCTGCGGCGCATGGGGCTCGCATAGTAAATTCTCAGGTTACGCCGCGCATAACAACTCATTCAACCCGATGCCTCGATAGCATCCTTTTCATGGTGCTTCCTCGCGTCGTACATTGTCGCTGGCGCTCGGCGCGGGTTAATTCGAACGTTGGGCGGCTGGTGTGCTAAGAGGCAGATGTGGTAAGTCAACGGGCATGTTATACCGAAATGCAATCAAAAGAGAGGAAGAGATTATCCACGAAATCACACGAAACGACACGAAACAACAAGCACTTTTGTGTTGTTTCGTGTCGTTTCGTGGATCGTATCACCTCTTTTCTTATTGCAACTTGGTATTAGAAATAGGGCGCTTCGTCCTGAGGGTGGATGCATCGTCCAGACAAACCTCGACGCCGACGGCTACAACTGAGCCGCCCCGCGCCGGTCTCAATCACGCCTTGCTCTTATGCGAGGAAGTTGTAGCGCGAGTCCGTGTTATTGTTCACAGACGGTCGCATAGCAAACAACGATACAACTGTTGAATCCGTCGTGGCACTGCTGTTGCTCCTCCACCGGGTGTTTGCTCAGACACTTATCGTACTCTCTCTGGCATCTACCCTGACATTTGACGCATGGGTCGGGCTGCTGGACAGCTCTGACCGTACGGCTGGGGGAGAGCGAAGAGAGTGTGAGCGCCAGCACGAAGAAGACTAATGTCGCGCAGAAAACAGATAACCTTCTCATAGTAGACTCCTTCAGATTCAGAGTGTGGCGAGGACTAATCGAGATGGGATGTTCCTATAACATATTCTCATGGAAAGTCAATCATACTCTGTGTCAAACTTTAATTATGGCTGCCGCCCAGCAACTCATTGGACCCGACGACCCGATAGCATGGCCTTCATCACAGTAGTCATCCAGCCATAACCGGATGGCGGTTCTGCGCTGATTGGTAACGGCTCGCTTGCACTTACGACACTTCTGCCGATAGTACACTTTGCCCGGCATGATTTTGCAGACTTGAAATGCTTCGTCGGGTAATTCCTGGTGGCAATACTTACAGACTTTCACGTTGGTAAGTAAGGCAGGGTGGTGAAGTAAAAGAAGAAAAATAATCGGGGCGATTGGATTTGAACCAACGACCTTTCGGTCCCGAACCGAACGCTCTACCAGGCTGAGCCACGCCCCGACAAGTATTCATGGATTCTAAGGGAGCAGGTAGTGCAAGTCAAACCTGCGCGTCTGACGCTCCCTCCTCGCTCGCCTCGGCGGCGGCGGCCCGCGCCTTCTCGCGCCGCGCCCTGATGATCTCGATGACGGCGGGCGTGAGCGAGAGCAGGACGATGACGATGACGACGATCTCCAGGTGGTCGCGCAGGAAAGGGAAGGCGCGCCCCAGGAAGTAGCCTGCGAGAATCATGCTGAAGACCCAGAGGAACCCGCCGACGACGTTGTAAACGACGAAAGTCCTGTAAGGCATCCGCGCCGCGCCGGCGACAATCGGCGCGAACGTGCGGACGATTGGCACAAAGCGCGCGATGATGATGGTCTTGCCGCCGTACTTCTCGTAAAAAGCGTGAGCCTTCTGCAAGTGGCTCGGCTTGAAGAGCAGCGACTTCTGGCGCTTGAAAAGTCTCGGTCCGAGTTTCGCCCCCGTGAGATAACCGACCGCGTCGCCGACGACTGCTGCCAGAAAAACGGAGAAGAGCAGGATGAGAAGATTTATCTCCTGGCTGAGCGAGCTGAGCAGGATGAATTTGCCGTCCGCCGCGAAAAGCCCTGCGACGAAGAGGAGGGAATCGCCCGGCAGAAAGAACCCGGCGGCCAGCCCCGTCTCGGCGAAGACGACGAAGACCAGGACGAAATAGCCCGCAGCCGCAATCGTCTCGGGGTTCAAGTAGTATTTGATGTTCTGCCAGAGTTCGGACATAAAAATCAGTTACGAGTTACGAGTTAAGAGTTTGGAACTCTTAACTCGTAACTCGTAACTCGCAACTATGTTGACCAGCCGTAATGCCCTATGAGCGGGACAAAGGCGCACGCGCCGTGGTCCTCACGCTCGTAGCCTTTCTCGGTTCGGACGACCCGAACGAGACGTTGCGATTCGCGCGTCTCCCCGACGGGAATTACTAGTCTGCCTCCGACCTTCAACTGCGCGAGCAGAGGCTCGGGCACATCCGGACCGCCAGCCGCCACGAGTATCGCGTCATAGGGCGCGTGGGCGCTCCACCCGAGCGTGCCGTCGAAGCATTTAACGGTCGCATTGTAGATTCCGAGTTGACGGATGCGCGCCTGAGCCTCGCGCGCTAATTCCCCTATACGCTCAATCGCATAGACCTGCGCGGTGACGCGAGCGAGCACTGCGGTTTGATAGCCCGAGCCGGCGCCGATCTCCAACACACGACTTTCGGCAGTGGGTTCCAGCAACTCAGTCATGCGCGCAACGATAAAAGGCTGCGAGATGGTCTGATTGGCGTTTATCGGGAGCGCGTGGTCGCCGTAAGCGCGACTCTGCAAGGCCTCTGGCACGAAGAGGTGACGTGGCACGGCCCGCATCGCGTCAAGGACGCGCGCGTCGCGTATCCCGTAGTGACCGCGCAAGCGGTCAATCATTCGGTCGCGCGGGATGCGGTAGTCATTTGAAGTCGCTGCGGGTCGCAGCGGTGCGGAACTCATAATTATCTGTTCGTGAATCGTGAATCGTAAATCGTAAATCGTGAATCGTGAATCGTGAATAGACGAAAGCGGTTTTAACTATTCACGATTTACGATTTACGATTTACGAATAGACTTTGTCCGTGCTGATGTAGTTCCAGGTCTCGATGGCCGTCAGGGCGTTATGGTCCGTCATGTCGCTCTTGAGCGGCGTGATGGAGATATAACCCTTTTCGATGGCCTGGTAGTCTGTGCCCTCGGCCGAATTCGATGCGAAATATTCTTCGCCGATCCAGTAGTAGGGCTTCCCGCGCGGGTCAATATGTTCGCTGATGACGGGGCGCGCATTCTTCAGCCCCTGGCGCGTAACTTTCACGCCGCGAATTTCGCGGCTCGGAATGTTAATGTTGAGTAAAGTCCCTTCAGGCAAGCCTTCCTGCAGGACCTTGCGGACGGCCGTGACGGCGAAACGCGCGGCCTCCGTGAAGTCGAAATTCTCGCGCGCGACCAGGCTGAAGGCTATCCCGGGAACGCCCAGGATAGTCGCTTCGAGCGCGCCCGCGACCGTTCCAGAGTAGGTCGCATCGTCGCCCAGGTTCCCGCCGTGGTTGATCCCGGAAACGCAGATGTCGGGCCGCTCCTCGTCCGGAATAATCTTGTGCAGGGCGAGCGTCACGCAATCGGTCGGCGTGCCGTCCACGGTCCAGTGGCGCTTGTCCACCTGGCGGATGCGGAGCGGGCGCGCGAGCGTCAGGCTGTGTGACGCCCCGCTCATCTCCGAAGCGGGGGCGACCGTGTAGACGTCGCCGACCTCTCGCAAAGCCTCTTCGAGTTTGACCAGGCCGTCCGAGTGGATGCCGTCGTCATTGGTGAGCAGAATTCGTGTCATCAGAAAAATAAACCGTCCGAACTTGGCGGGGCAGAGCGCGTCGTGCGTTTGCGACACGACATCGGCAAATAATCTCTGCCGCCTACACTTGGACGGTTTACCTGTGGCGCCCTTAGGAAAGCGCTTGCCTTATTTATCGCGGACGGGACGGCTGCGGCCCTTCTTCTTGTTACGCTTGCGCGCGAGAGCCGATTTGAGTTTGGCCTTCTGCCCCGGCGGCATGAAGAAAGCGTGCTTCTTCGCGTCCTTAATGATCTCTTCAGTCATGACTCTGCGCTTGAAGCGGCGCAGGGCGCTCTCGATTGATTCGCCTTGATTTACATTAACTATCGCCATTATCTCTCCATCAAAAAGTTTTCAGTTTTGAGTTTTCAGTTTAAGGGGACGCCTTAAATTACAATTTAACATGCCCCTGTCGGCTTCGGTCAAGCGCACATGAACCCCGCGAAGTCTCCTGGAAGAAGATTCGCAGGGTTCATGCGGTCTGTAGTTTACAGAGACCGGCGCGGTTTATGCAACCGGAGCGGACTCGGTCTCTTTCTTGCGCCCCAAACCTTTGATCTGGACGGGCGCGTCCACCTTGACGTTGGCCTTCTTCAAGACCATCTCCTGGTAGAGTTTCCGCATCATCGCGGCCTCTTCGTGAGCCGTCTTGGGCCCTTCCATCTCAGGCTTGTTCGGGCGTTGCAGATCAATCTCGTTCAGCTTCAGACCGTGGGTCACGTCCTCAAGCCTGACTTCCTTGCCCTTGGCGAAAATCTCGTGGCGACCGTGCTCCTCATACCACTTCGCGACGGTCGCATTCTGGTGCATGTTCTCGATGATGTTGCGCCAGCCGATACCTGTGTTGTAGGCGCAGAAGGAGATTTCGCCCTCCTGCGTGCCGTAGGGGATGATGCACATCTCCGTGCGGCGGAAGTCGTAGTTGAAGAGATCCTGGAACCACATGCCCGCGATGAACAGGAAGTTCCAGCGGTCCGAACGACGCATCTCAATGTCTTCCTTCGTGCGATCACCCTCAACCTTGCCGTAATTCTTGCCGGTCAGGCCGAAAGATTTGTCGAACTTCTTGAACAGCTCGTAGAGCGTGAACTGCGAAGGCGACTTGTATGGGTTGTAGTGCTTGAGAAGCGCCAGCCCCATCATGATGTTCGACATCCACTTGCCGCGCGCCGCGTCCGTAATCTTCTGCATGTCTTTCACGAGACCCGGGATGTTCAGAAACTCCGGCACAGGGTTCATCTCTTTCGTCTCTTTGTCAATCATCACGGCCGTGCCGACACCGCAGTTCGGGTGACAGCCGCAGGAGACCTGACCCCATTCGGCGTCGGGCCCGTGCACCAGGTCCGCGAAGTCCGCGAACGCGCCCATCAAAGAGAGCGGGAACCAATCGCGCGTCGGCTCCGTTATGCCGACCTGCTTCTTCACGTCGTGGGCCAGGTGCGACAGGGTGTAGCGCTGTTGCAGGCGGCGCTGCTCCGTAATCTCTTCGTCGCGTCCTGTGAACGAAACCGGCTGGAAGGAGAGAAACGCAATCTTCTTCGGGTTGTCGAGCGCGAAGCGAATGATCGAGCCGACCTGATCGTTGTTGATGCCGTTGACGAGCGTGGTCACGAGCACGATCTCCACGCCCGCTTCGTGGAGGTTGTTAATCGCGCGCAACTTCACGTCGAAGAGGTTGCCGACCTGGCGGTGGGAGTTGGCGTCGTTGCCGATTCCGTCAAATTGCAGGTACGCGTAGCGCAAGCCCGCTTCGGCGGCCTGCTTCGCGAACTCCTTGCTCTTGGCGAACTCGATGCCGTTCGTCGCGGCCTGGACCGAGTTGTAGCCGACTTTGCGCGCGTACTTGATGGCTTCGATGAAGTGCGGCGAGATCGTCGGCTCGCCGCCCGAAAACTGCACGGACATCTGGCGGCGTGGCTTGATCGTAATGGCGTTGTCGAGAACCTCTTTGACGTCGTCGAAGCTCAGCTCGTGCACGAACCCGACCTGATTGGCGTCCATGAAGCAGGGATCGCACATCATGTTGCAGCGGTTGGTCAAATCCACAGTGAGCACTGCTCCGCGACCATACTTGACCGTGCTTGAGCCGTGATTGTGAAGCTTCTCGTCGTTGTGCGCAGGGATGTCGCGACCAGGGAACATCGCTTCGATGTGTGTGAGAAACTTCGAGTCAATCGCCATCATGTCCTCGAAGTGGCCGTGCGTGGGACAATCCTTGATCATCCAGATTTCGCCGTCACGCTCGATGATCTGCGCCTTAATCTCGCCGACCTTCTCATTAATCAAGACCGAGACATCCTTTTTGCCGCTCAAAATCTCTTCGCGAGCCTCGATCACGCAGTTCGGACAGAGGCTATCGGTCGTGCGCGGCCAGCCCAGGGTCGGCTTGGACTTCTGCCATGATTTCAGCAGCGGTTTGTCAGACCATTTGGGGGTAAACGACGGATTGGGCTTGAATCTATTGACTGATTGAATCGTACTGAACAGGCCACGCGCGATGAGGGTTAAGCCTTTCTCGGCATGTTTGATTGGTCGCATGAATTTTCCTTCTCCAGTTAAAAGTTGCCGAAACGGAAAGCGCCAGGGGATTAGTGCGAAACCATTTGATTAGTAGGCTAGAAGCCAGCACCTGATGAGCAGTCCGCAAAACGGCAATCTCACAAGAGCAATGACTATGCCGCTCTCGGATTATTCAGTCAACTGTGGAAATAATAGAGCTTAGCCTTGAAAGCTGTAAGCGGAGCGGGCTTGAAGGAAGGTCAACAGCGAGTCACATAACCCCGGACGGCGGCATTCATCAAAGGTCGTGGCATAATGACCCCATCCCGGCCTTTAATTTCAGCCGAGGCGGAGTTTTTGACACCTGCCCTCAAAAAACCTGAAGAATTTGGGGGAAAGGAAGCCAAATCCGAGCGTCATCATCTGCCCGGAGCGTAATAGCCTATGCGCGCGGAAACTTTATGAGAGGGGTCGGTTGTCTCGACACGCACGCGGCGAAAACGCCCGTCACGAGCCTTATTAAGCGGCATGTAGTAGAGCGCGTACTGGTGCCGCAGCTCCTCTGCGACTTCCGCGTAGGTCGCATCAAGCTCGTCGAAGCTCAAAGGCTTATAGAGCCTGCCGCCAGTCGCAGCGGTCAGTTGCGTCAGATTGCGCTCGCTCTGGTCTAGAACGCGTAAGCCCTCGCGCAAATCTCCTATACGAAGCTCGTTGAAGCGAACGACCGAAGGGGTCGAGGAGAGCAAGGCATCCAGCTCGGCGCGCTTTTTAGCGCGCTCAATCTCCGTGTTGCTGACGACGTAGATGGTGGCCTGCGCTTCGAGCAGAGAGCGCAGAGCGGTTTCGAGTGTGCTGTAGCCGCGCCCGCTGTCAATGCCGTCGGTCAGTACGATGACTGCGTGGCGCCCGCGCGCGTGTGACAATTGCTCGCGAGCGGCTAACAGCAGGGCATCATTAAAGCGTGTGAAGACGCCGGGCGTAATGCGGCGCAGGGACCGCCGCAACTGGACACGACTCTGCGTCCAGTCCTGCAAAAGTTCTACGCGGTCGTCAAATTTGATGAGGCTAATCCGGTCTTCGGAGCCGAGTTTTGACGCGAAGCCTTCGACGGCCCGGCGGAAATCATCCAGGTTGGCGGCCGCGCTCGAAGAAGCATCCACCATCAGAACGACGTCAACCGGCACCTGCCTCAAAGCTAGATCGCTCAGGGGCTGGTCGCGTCCGTCCTCGACGACGCGGAAATTTTCGCGGGTCAGTGTGGTCACAAGCCGCCCGCCAGCGTCGCGCACGGTGACTGGCAACATCACTTCCGAGGTGTTAACGGAAATGACGTCGCCTTCGTCAATCTCCTGCTCATCCGGAGTCGGCGTCGGGGAGGCTGCCGCGGGCTTACTGCTCTGCGCGTGTGTGTGGGTCGGAGATAGGAGTAAAAGAAGTAGTAGAAAGAAACAGTAAGAGAAATTCCGCTCCCCGATTCTTTCCCTCATTATCTTCTTTCCTTCTTTTCGGTGATGCTCTTCCGGCGCTGGTCCCGGCAGTTCCTCTATTGTTCGGGCGTGTTGCTTGAAGGTTTCGTGCCGGACGTCGAGTCGTCACTCATGGCTGCGGTCATGGCGGCGATGATGCGATCAGTGACGCGGCGACGGCGCAACTCCGCCAGCTTCGTCGGGGAGAGGTCGAAGTCCGCGGGCGAGTTCTCGATGCGGCGAATAATCGTCCCTTCGGAAAAGCCCGCTTCGACCAGCTCGACGACCGAATCGTTCGTCAGCGTCTGCGTCTTTTCGAGCTTCGGGGCTCCCCCGGCTTCCGTGGGCGGGCGCAGGATGCGAACGGTCGCGCTGCCAGAGGCCTGCGTGTCACCGCCGCTTGAGCCGTTAGCGCCGCGCTGGCGTGTGCGGCTGCTCGATCCACCGCTCATACCGAAAATGTCTGTCCCGCCTTCCGCCTTCTCTTTCCGTGGGCGCTCGGAATCGTTAAAGAAAGGATCGCCGCCCCAATCGTCATCGGCCGTGAATTCGGCGTCGTCGCTCGCGAGCATGGCGAGAATGATGTTCTCGCTCACATTGCTACGCTTGAGCTCGATCAGACGATCAGGCGCAAGATCGAACTGCGTCGGCCGGCTCCTGATGATGGCGATAACGGTCTTCTCTTTGAAGCCCGCGCGAACGAGTTTGATGATCGCGGAGTTTGTCAGTGGCGCTTCCGACCTTTGCTGCGCCCTAGATTCCCACGCGGAAAAACTGATGCAGGTGAAGATGGCTACAATCAGAGCAAGTTTCTTGAGACCAGTTTTCATGAGACTCCATGTTCGATAAAAATAACTCTCTGATAGTGTAAAGACTCAACAGCCGAAAATTTCCGGCTTAGCGCAAGCCAGGCGGCGCTGGCGCAGTCTCTTTCTCGACAGCGACAGCAGAGTAATTTTGCCCGTAACGTTTGCTGATGCGTTGGACGTAGTTGCGTGTCTCTCTGTAGGGCGGGACGTTTCGGCCGTACTTCATCACGGCGCCTTCACCGGCGTTGTATCCGGCGAGCACCAGATCAACGCGTCCGCCAAAGTTTTCAAGCAGTTGTTTCAGGTAGCGCGTGCCGCCCATGATATTTTCCGCCGGGTCGAAAGGGCGTCGCACGCCGAAACGCGCGCCGGTCCCAGGCATCAACTGCATCAAGCCGCGCGCCCCCTTCGGACTCACGACCCAGGGCTTGAATTGCGACTCCTGCTCCATCACGCAGAAGATCAAATATGGATCAACGCCGAAACGCGCGCCGTTCTCTTTGATGAGGGCGTCAAATTTGGCATTGCCAGTCGTCCACCCGCGCTCCCTCCAGGCCGGCGAAGCCTCGGAGACCGTCCCCTCACGCTCGCGCTCGATACGCTCAATCCGCGAGCGCTCGATGAAGATTGTGAGCGGTCCACGCGTGTACCAGGCGCCTTCCTCAGTCTCCTTGACGGAATCGGCTTCGACGCGCGCGCCGCCGACCAGGTGAATCCAGACAGGCTGTGGGGCAGTGCTCCGTAGCGCGTCGCTGACCTCTACGATTTTCGCACGCGTCCCGTTGTTGGCTTCAACCCCTCTGCCGCCAGTCGAATTGTTCTCATCCGGGCCCGTTTGGTTAATCTCATTTGCGCGCTTGCCGCCGCCACGCCTGAACCAGACGCCCTGCACGTTCTCCCATGAACCGTCCGCCTCTGCAGAAGAGTCAGCGCCGGTTGAATTACCCCCGGAATGCTGCGCCAACTTTTCGAGCGAGGCTTTGGCTAACGCCTCTGGCGAGGGGAGCGGAATGAGAAGCTCGCTCCCGGGCTTAAGCTGTGCGCCGACAATGATGCCGTTCGCTTCGGCTATCTCATCGGCGGTCGTGCCGAACCTGTCGCCGAGAAGGTTCAAAGTGTCGCCCGCGCGCACGCGAATCTTGACGAGGCGGCGGGGACCTGCGCGCCGCGCGGCCGGTTTCGCCGTCCGGCCGCCTGTGATCGCGGCGCGCTCCGCGCCTGATTGCTTTATCAGTGTCGCGGCCGACTCCTGCGCGGACGCGGTCACGAAACCTGCGAACAGAATCGCAGCGCCGGATAAACTCAACAGGCGCGTGGAGGGATATTTTCGGGTCATGGCTCTTCTCTTTCTTCCGCCGTTATTGCGAACGATTGCCTTCGCACGCGAACGGGCGCGAGGTCAAATTTGCAGAGGCTCCTCAGAGACAAGCTCCGCAGTGTTGCGCGTCACGTTGGATTGCGAGGCGAAGCTGTGGGAGGTGCCGAAATAGTTCCGCCACGCCAGGTCAATCAACTTCGGATTAAGCTCCAGCGCCCGGCCCTCGAAGAGACAGATGTCTGTCACGCGGTCCAGGAGGTCGCGCGGCTCACAGGCTTTCATCTGGCGGTGCTCGATCATGTAATTATTCAAAACGTGATCGAGACTCGTCTGGTCGCAGCGAATCCCCCGCGTGTAAGCGACGCGCTTGAAGATTTCGACGTAGGCCGCGGGCGTCGGTGGCTCGACGCGCGCGCGGTAGCCCATGCGCCTGAGAAAAGCCTCGTCCGCCAAGTCCTTCTCCTCAAGGTTCGTCGAGAAGAGCACGAGCTGCTCGAACGGGACTTCGATCTTCTTGCCGGTGTGCAGGGCCAGAAAATCCATGCGCCGCTCAAGCGGCACGATCCACCTGTTGAGCAGGTCCTGCGGCGCGACGCGCTGGCGTCCGAAGTCGTCAATGACGAGCGTGCCCCCGTTGGACTTCATCTGAAAGGGCGCCTCGTAAAAGCGCGCGATGTCCGACCAGACGAGGTCCGTATTCTCCAGAGTCAATTCGCCGCCGACGACGACCAGCGGGCGCTCAATCTGGACCCAGCGACGGTCGTACTCCATTGGCGTCTGGTCCTCCGGCGCAACCCTGTGGTTGTAAGAGTCGAAGACGCGGATAATCTGCCCGTCAATCTCGATGGCGTAGGGAATCCAGATCGCGCCCGCCAGGGCCGAGTTGATGCGCTCGGCCACGGCGGTCTTGCCCGTTCCCGGGAGACCAGTGAGAAAAAGCGAGCGACGGGAATTGATGACGCAGCCCAGGGTCTGAAGCAGGGAGTCCGGCAGGACCAGGTCGCGAAACGCCGCGCGCACGCTCTCCATCGAAGCGGGGCGCGAAGGAATCGCCTGAAGGCGCATCATGTGCGCGTAATCTCTCAAGGAGACGGGCGCCGGTCCCGTATAGCCGCAAGCGGCTTGCAGCCGTGTGAGCCGTTCCCAGCCGTGATCGAGCATCGCGTAACGCGTCGAGCCGGGTGTTGTCTGTAACCGGACTTCGATCAACTTTTCGCGGTAAAGAAGCTGCAACAGCTCCTCGGAGAGCGTCCGCGGGAGACGAAGCTTTTCGGCGACGGCCGTTGTGGTCGGCTCGGCCAGCATCGCCACATGCTTGAGCGCGAGGTCGCACAAAAAACCTTCCGAGACGCCGGTGTCGGCAATCTCTTCGGGCACGGGCGGCCCCATGCTCTCAATCTCCGCGCGCGTCAGAATTCCTGTGTGCGTCATTGGAAATTTCCCTTCGGTAAATTTCAGGGGTCGGGTGTCAGGGGTTGGGGATCGGTAAAAGCATTTACTGTCCCCCGGCCCCTGACCCCTGGCCCCCAGTTTCAGTTTCCTTTCGCCGCGGTCTCATTGGCGAGCGCGTGCTCAATGGTCTGCGCTTCGCTGTTGCGTCCGGTCCGGCGATAGAGGTCCGCCAGTTTGCGTAAGACCACGGCGGAGTTCGGTTGGGCGCGGCGTGCGGCCTCGTAATGCTTGAGTGCTTCGTCGTCGCGGCCCAGCCGTTCGAGCATCGAGGCCGTGTTGAGACGTCCCGTGACTTCGCCGCCGGCGCGCGCAAAATTCTTGTAGGCATCGTCGTATTTGCCCAGGCGAGATTGGGCCAGAGCCAGGTTGTTCAAAATGCGCGGGTCGGTCGGGGCCAGCTTGGCGGCGCGTTTCAGTTTGTCAACAGCGGCGCGGTAGTTGCCGTTCAGGTAAAGCGAGAATCCGAGATTGTTGAGCGTCTGCGCGTCTTCAGGCTCGATCTTAATCGCACGGTTGTACGAGTTCTTCGCCTGCTCATGCATCCCTTTGCGGTCGTAGGCGACGCCGAGCATGTTGTAGGCGTCGCTCAGGCGCGGGTCGAGCGAGGTCGCCATGGAGAGCTCGGCGATGGCCTCGTTAACGCGCCCCAGTGAAAGAAGGGTGCGCCCCTGCGCCAGGTGTTCTCTGGCGGACCCGGACGCGGACGGCTTGGCTTCCACCGGGGAATTACTGTCGTTGATGCGAGTTGTGCCCGTGCTCTCGAATTTTTCAACGTCCTTCTCCGAGAGCCTTTGAAGCTTATTGTCATCATCGCCGCCGCCGAAAAGTTTACGCAGCCCGCGCCACGGGGCGGTCAGAACCTTCACGACTTTATTCCCGCCCTTCTTCTTTTCAACGTTCTGGCCCGTCTCGGAGCCTGCGTCGCTCATGATGTTGGCGTCCGTGTCCCCGTCGCGCACGGTGGTAGCCGCGTTCCAGTAAGCAGACAGGCCCAGGCAGAGCGTGAGCGCGATTACGATGGCGATGATTGTGCGTCTTTTGCGCATGATTAAAAAACTCCTTTACAGATTGCCGAGAGTGTCAATCAATGTCAGGATCGCGGGGCCCAGAATCGCTATGAAGAGAACCGGGAAGAGAAAACATGCGAGCGGAAAGAGCAGCTTGACGGCGGCCTTCTGCGCGGCCTGCTCCGCGCGCTGGCGGCGCTTCGTGCGAAGCGAGTCGGAAAAGACGCGCACGGCGCGGGCGATGGAGGTGCCGAAGCGGTCGGCCTGAATGAGCATCGCGACGAGACTGCGCAGGTCGTCAACGCCGGTGCGCTCCGCCAGGTTACGCAGGGCTTCGTCACGGTCCCGCCCGACCTTGATCTCCAGATTCGCCAGCTCGAACTCCTCGCTGATGTCCTTGTGCACATCCTTCAATTCGTCGCTCACGCGCAGCATCGCGGCGTTGAGCCCGAGGCCCGCCTCAATCGAGACGACCATCAGGTCGAGCGCGTCAGCCAGCCCCCAGCGCACGCGCTGCTTGCGCCCTTTTATCATCTGGTCGAGCACGAAGCGCGGCAGGAAGAATCCTAGAATGAAGGCGGCCAGAAACCAGACGAGGGCGCTTTTCAGGGGCCAGGCCATAAAGGCGAAGACGAGCGCCACAGTGCCGGGAAACACGGCCATCGAAGTCAACTGAATCGCACGGTAAACGATCGGCGCATTCGGTCCACGAAAGCCCGCGTGCATCAGAAGCTTCTGGAGCTTTTTGGCTTCCGCCGCTGACGGCGGCACGAGGCGGTGGAGGGGAGCGGCAAAGCGTCCGGCGAAATCTGTCGCGGGACGCTCGTCGTTCAGCGACACAGTCGCGGATTGCGTCGCGCCCGTCTGATGCATCCTCTTGAGGCGCTCGGTCGCCGCGCTCTGCGGGCGATACAGAAGCCAGTAAAGAGCTATCACGCCGAACGTGATGCAAACGAAAGTGGAAAGGGTGATGATGAGTAGCATATTCGTAAATCGTGAATCGTAAATCGTGAATCGTCGAACGGCCTTTCTCTATTTACGATTCACGATTTACGATTTACGCTCAGATTTTTATTCTCAAAATCTTCCTCACGATCATCATGCCTGAGAGCTGGAGGCCGATGGCGAGGTAGATTAGTTTGTGGCCGCGCGGGTCTTTCCAGAGCACGCTCATGTATTCAGGGTTCATCGCCGAAACGGCGATGGCTACACCGATGGGCAGCGCGCACAGGAGCCACGCCGAGAGGCGCGAGCTGGTCGTCAGGGTTTTCAGGTCGCCGAGGATGCGGAAGCGCTCGCGTATCGTGTAGGCGACCTTCTCCAGAATCTCCGCGAGGTTGCCGCCCGTTTCTCGCTGAATCAGAACTGCCGTGACGCACAGGCGGAGGTCTAGTAGAGGAATACGCTGTACCAGATTCTCAAGCGCGAGCTTGAGCGAGAGACCCAGGTTCTGTTCCTCGTAAGTCTTGCGAAACTCTTTAGAGATCGGCTCGGGCATCTCCATGGAGACCATGTACAGGGCTTCGGAAAAGGCGTGGCCCGCAGACAGAGCGCGGCTCATCAATTCCAGCGCGTCGGGCAGGTGCTCCAGAAATTTATCGAAACGCCGCTTGCGCTTCCAGAAGACGTGGAAGAAGGGGATCAGCGCGCATCCCAGGGCGGATGCGAGGATGATCAGAATCCAGTATGTCAGCATCGAAGCCGCGAGCCCGGCGACGAGTCCCGTCATCAGCGAGAACATGAAGAGGCGCGTGACGGTGATGTCAAGGTCCGCCTGGTCGAGCACGCGCTTGAGCCGTGTGGCGATCTGAAAATTAAGAAGGGCGCGATTGAGCGACGGAATCTCGCTCAACAACTCCTGCCGCGCGAGCAGGACCTCCACGTCCTCTGTGCGCGCCGAATGTAGCAGCGCTTCTTCCAGACGCTTGTGCAGTCGCTTGCGCTTCACGTCCGAGCTGCGCGTCGCCAGCATGTAGGCGAAGATCACCAGAAAGAGGCAGAAGATGAAAACAAAAAAGGGAATCAGCATCTCAGTTTACATCTCCTCAAAGATCGTTCTCGGAAGCTGAAGCCCGTAGGCTTTCAGTTTTTCGGCGAAGCGCGGACGGATGCCCGTCGCGCGGAAGCGGCCCGTGACCTTGCCTGCGGGGTCAATGCCCGTCCGCTCGAACTGGAAGATTTCCTGCATCGTCACGGTGTCGCCTTCCATGCCGGTAATCTCGGAGATGGAGGTGACCCGGCGCGTGCCGTCCGAGAGGCGGGCGACCTGGAACACGAGGTCCAGTGCGGAAGCGATCTGCTGCCGCATGGCGCGCTCGGAAAGGCGCATGCCGGTCATCTGAATCATCGTTTCGAGGCGGGCGAGAGCGTCGCGTGGGGTGTTGGCGTGGATTGTCGTCAAACTCCCGTCGTGGCCTGTGTTCATCGCCTGCAACATGTCAATGGCTTCGCCGCCGCGCACCTCGCCGATGACGATGCGGTCCGGGCGCATGCGCAGGGCGTTCTTCACCAGATCGCGCTGGGTCACTTCGCCGCGGCCTTCAATGTTCGGCGGGCGGGTTTCGAGGCGGACGACGTGCGGCTGCTGCAACTGCAACTCCGCGGAATCTTCGATGGTGACGATGCGCTCGTCTTCCGGGATGTAGGCCGAGAGCGCGTTGAGCAGCGTAGTCTTGCCAGCGCCCGTGCCGCCGGAGATGAGCAGGTTGAGACGCGAGCGGACGCACATCTCAAGCATCTCCGCGATCTCACGAGTCAAAGCGCGGTTCTCAATCAGCGCGCTCATGCGCATCGGCTCTGTGCCGAAGCGACGAATTGAGAGCACAGGACCGTCAATCGAGAGCGGCGGGATGATCGCATTGACGCGCGAGCCGTCCTGCAGGCGCGCATCAACCATCGGCGACGATTCGTCAATCCGGCGACCGACGGATGAGACGATACGCTCGATGACGCGCATCAGGTGCTCGTCGTCTTTGAAAGCGACGTCCGTCGCTTCGAGCTTCCCCCGCCGCTCGATGTAAATCATGCGGTGCGAGTTGACCAGGATGTCGGAGATGGTCGGGTCCGCGAGCAGTGGCTCAAGCGGCCCCAGCCCGAACAACTCGTGGCGGACTTCCGAGACGAGACGCTCGCGCTCTATCGCCGAAAGCGGCATCGCTTCCGTTATCAAAACACCTTCGGCCAGGCGCGAAACTTCGGCGCTGATCTGTTCGGGGGCCATCAATCCGAGCTTGGTCAAATCCATGCGGTTGATGAGCGCGCGGTGCAGGCGGGATTTCATCTCCTGAAAGGTGCGCTGGGCGTTAGCCGCATCGTCCGCAGCAGCGAGGCTGGCGCCGGGCTGGTTCGTTTCCCTGATTAATCTTTCTCGGAGTGCCATAAGTTAACCCTCGGTTTGATTGCTGATGTGTCAGTCTGAACTTAAACTTTCTGAATGCCCGCGCGCAGTTCGATGTTCTGCGCCGCGCCATTGCCATTGCGCTTAAAGAGCGAGCCAAAAAGGCCGCGGCGCTGCTGCGCTACCTCGATTGCGGCGGGCGCGCCAACGAGCAGCGCGGCGAAGCGCTTGATCTCGGAGGCGATCTTCGACGACGGCTCGGATTGCACGAGCGGCTGCCCGAGATTGATGGAAGTGACTGCCGTCTGGTAGTCGCTCGGCACGAACCCGGTGACTTTCTCGTTGAGAAAACGTTCGACCTGTTGCAGGTCCAGGTCAATCTGCTTGCTCCAGCGGTTGACGATGACGCGCACTTTCTTGCGCGGGTAACCGAGGCGGTCGAAGATTTCGAGCGCCCGCTGCGCGCTGCGAATCGCAGGGATGTCGAGGGTGAGGACGAGCACGATGTCGTCCGACTGGTCGAGCGCGGCGAGCGTGATTGCGTCGAACGTGTGCTGCGGGTCGAGGACCACATAGTCGTAGCCTTCGCGCAGCTGTTCAAGCGTCTCAAAGACGTGCTCGGGCTTGATGTCGTCCGCGGAATCAGCCTCGCGCGGCGCGGCCAGAAGCGAGAGGTTAGAGGAGTGCGGTGTGATGTAGCTGGCGAGAAGCGAGTCGTCCATGCGCGCGCGGTTCTCGACCATGTCGGCGATGGAATATTTCGGCTCGACACCGAGGAAGAGGGGGAGGTCCCCGGCTTGAAGGTTGAGGTCAACGAGTACGGCGGGCTGGGCGAGCGCAGCAGCGAGATTGGTGGCGATGAAGGACGTACCGCAACCCCCCTTGCTGGAGAAGACGGCGATCATGCGCCCTTTCTTTTTCGGCGTGCTCTTCTGGCCGGCGCAATATTCACTGATGCGGTCGAGCACGGTCTTGAACTCGTCGGCGATGACGGGCAGGCGCAGAAACTCTCTCGCGCCGGAGCGCATGCTGCGCAGGATCAGGTCCGGCGACGAGTTGCGGGCGGCGGAGATGATAGCGGTCTGCGGGCTCTCGGCTGAAAGTTTTTCGATCAGCTTGAGGGCCTGTTCGGAGTTCGTGTCAGCCATCGTAATGATGACTGCGTTGGGGCGCAGATTGATAATCTCAGGATAGACCTGCTCGGCGTCATTACCTCCGGCGAGCAGGCGCGCCCGCGCGTCGGTTCCGAGCGCAGCGCGAATCTCCTTGAAAGTGTCAAGACCGGTGCTCAAGACGACGAATGTGAGTGGCTGGTTCATAATCAGTGGTCAGTGGTCGGTGGTCAGTGGTCAGTTAGTGGTGAGTGGTTTTAACTGACCACTGACCACCGACCACTGGCAACATCATAAGTTTGGTGGCACGAGGCCGACGTTTTCTCCCGTCAGGGTCGTATTGTAGTTGGGCATCGAAATGGTCGTGCCGACGATGGGCACGACGAATTGAAACTGATAGTTAGTGATGCTGACGGAGACTGTTCCCGTGCCGAGTCCGTAGTTTGAATATTGGACCTGCACGTTCGCGGTCGTCAGATTGCTGACCACAGGTTTTGAGCCGCCCGCGGGGTCGCCGTACACGACGACGTTCTGAACAGCGGCGGCGTCCGCCGCAGAATGATTGACAGCGTAACGCGCGCCGCGCCGCGCCGCATCCGCCAGCGCGTTGTGCGTCCAGAGCGCGCGGCCAAACTCTATGACGGCGAAGGTAGCCGTCAGGAAAACGGTCGCGCCGATGGCGAACTCAAGGAGCGTCGCGCCGCGCTCGTCTCTTCTATTTTTCATCGTCCGCACCATACCGCACCTCGCTTCTCACATCGGCTGTGTCATCAGGTAGCGCATCGTCACGCCCGGCTTGACGTCTATGTTGAGTGAGAGCGCCGGGGCATTGATGAGCTTGCCGAGATCGAAAACCGGCACGTACTTGTAGCCGGAGATCTGCACCGTGACGGTCTCCGGCACTGAGGCCGAGCCGCCGCTGCGCGTGATGAGGACGTTCGACGTCGTCAGCCCCTTGACGAGAGGCGCGCCTGTACCGTCCGGGTTACCGTAAACGACGATGTTCTTGGCCCTGGCGTCTTCGTCCGCGTTGACGGCCTTCGCCGTCAGGTAGCGCGAGCCTGCGCGCACAGCCTTGTCGAGCGTGGTGTACTCGTAGAAGTAGCGCCCGAACTCTGCCGCCGCTCCGAACAACATCAGGAAGATCGGAAGCACAATTGCCAGCTCGACAAGCTGCACGCCGCGCTCGTCGCGCGCGAAGCGTTTCATCCTGAGAGCCTTTTTCAACTGCCGTTTCATCACGTCTTTCCCTTCAATCGCTGGTCGCCCGCATCAGACGCGCCGCCGCCCTACTTGTAGAGCACAGGAATCGCCAACAGAGGATTGCCGGGGCCGCCCGCCGGGTCGTACCCCGCGCCGCCGATGACGATGCGGTCGCCGATGTATTCGGCTTCGATGTCCCCGCCGTTGCCGTTATCCGGCTTGTTCCTCAGGAAGAACGCGCCGAAGCGGTCGAACTTCACTGTATTTCGCCCCTGGTCGTACTCGCTCAGCTTGACTATCGGGATGAGGACAATCCTGCGCCCGGGGACGCCTGGGTGCGACGGCGCCTCGGTGGCCGTGCCGTCGCGGTACTGTTGATAGGTGATGTTCTCTTTAACGTTCGTATCGGGCGGGAGCATGGCAGGGTCCATTCCGCTCGCGTAATCATCAAAGCGCGTGCTGATGCCCTGGCGGACCGGGCCCGAATTGACACCCGGCTTGGTGTCAACCTCAAAGACTCCGCCGGGGCCTGCGGGGATGTTAACGCCGCTCGCGATTCCCGTGCGCGCGTCGCTCGCACCGCTGCCCGCGACGGCGAGCACCTGGTAGTTGCCCTCGGACACGCTGCCCTGCGGCGCACCACGGATCGTGTAGACGTTGCCGGGCGTCATCGGGATGTCGTAGTCAATCACCGAAAGCGGAATCCAGCCCGTGAAGATGTTTGGGGGGATGCTCATCCCGGCCGTGGCCGTCGCCGAAAGGTTGCGCTTATCGCCAATGACCGGGGAAGCGAACATCACGTTGCTGGGCAGGTCGGGGGTCGTGACACGAATGAAGCGTATATCTTTGGGTGTGGCGGCGGCATCTCCCTCACTCATGTACGGGCCGTCAAGATTGACAGCGAAGAGAACGTTGGAGCGGGGGATGGCAACGCCGGTCTTATTGAAGGCGTAGCTGTTCATCGCCTGCACGGCGTTGTCCGTCGCTTTGGTGATTCCCCTCGAAGAACTGTTCAGCGCCGAAGCACCCGCGAGCGCTGAGGCATCCGCGGCGTTCTGCAATTCAGTCTTGGTCAGGTAGAGGCGGCTGATGTCAACGCCGAGGCCGACGGCGAGGATGAGGGCGAGCATGCCTAGCGTCGCCGTGGCTAAGACGGACCCGCGCTCCGAGTCTCTATTTGTCTTTTCCCTCAACAACTTTTCGCTCATCTGCTCGCTCCTCTCTCCTGAGATTTATTTATCTTCGCCGATGGTCTCCTGCGATTAAGGCGCTCGATTGACTTCGAGTTTGGCCTGCGGGGCGGGCATCACGGGCGGTGGCGGCATCAGGTCCAACGCGTTCGGGGTTAAGGCGCTGACGGCCTTCGTATCCACGGGAGTGCGCGCAGGTTTTGTCTCCGCGGGTTTCGCTTCCGTCGGTTGTGGGGCGGCGGAAGGCGTGTTCTCCGAGGTGCCGGTCGAAAATCCGCTCTTTCCGGTGATGCCTTCGCCCTTCGGCTCAATGCCGAGCGGCGAGCCGTTGCGGAGCCCGTCAACGCCGCGCATCTGCGGCAGGTCGTCGCGGTTGACGGGTTTGACCAGCTGCGCCGTGACGATAAACATCAGCTCGGTCTCGTTCTTCTGAAAAGTCTTTGACTTGAAGAGCGCGCCGAGGATCGGGATGTCCCCGATGACCGGAATCTTCGAGAGCGAGCGAAGCTCGCTGTTGTCCATCAGACCCGCCAGCGCGAAGCTCTGACCGTCGCGCAGCTCTATGCCCGTCTTCGCTCGGCGCGACTTCAGACCCGGAATGACGAAGCCGTCGAACTTGACGCCGTTCGAGAAATCTATCGTGGAGACTTCAGGCTCCAGCTCAAGGCGGATGTGATCTTCGTCAATGATGGTGGGTTTGAAGTTGAGGCGCACGCCGTATTCCTTCCACACGATGGTGACCAGGGTGCGTGTGCCGTCGCTCTGCACGACGGGGACAGGAAACTCGCCACCCGCCAGAAAGCTCGCCTGTTGACCGTCCATCGCGATGATGTTCGGCTCTGCCAGAGAGCGGAGCGCGCCCTGCGTTTGCAGCAGACGCAGCATGCCGAGCACGTTCCCGCCCATACCGAGCAGGTTGAGAGCGTTGCCGCCGAGGACGCCGCCAATGATGCCGCCACCGAGCGACCCGTTGGGATTGACCTTCGGGAACGCCAGCTCGCTCGGACCACCGCCGCCGTTCGTGTAGCCGCCGATGCCGGGCGCGCCCTGATACCCGAATGAAGTGGTCATATCTTTCATACGGGAGCGGCTGACTTCAGCCACACGCACCTGTAGCTGAACCTGCATGGCGTTCTTCGCGGGGGACGCGAGCATGTTCACGGTCTTAAAGCCCGCGGCCTCGATGACGCTCTGGACCTTGTTTGCCGTGCTCGGGTCGGCGACGCTGCCGGAGATGACCACAGAGCCGTTCGCCTGGCTCAACCGAATGTCGTCTTTGGGGAAGAGCGCTCTGATCTGTGAATCAATCAGCGAGAGATTCGCTCGAACGAAGACGTCGAAGACGATGAACTTGCCGCCCGCCTGTTCCCAGGCGATGAAGTTGACCTGGCCGAAGGCCTTGCCGTTAACCAACACCTGGTCGGGGGCTACGAGCACCGCCTCGGCGATCTCCGGGTTCGAGACAGAGAAACGTCCGATGGGCTTGTCGAAGTTGATGACGCGGGATTGGCCGACGAGCACGTTGACGGGAACGCTCTCCTTGTTGCGCTCGAAAGACGCGCTGTAGGAAATCTCCTGCGCGCGTGCGCTGAAGGCGGCGCCTGTCAGAATCATCGCCGCGCAAAGAAGGGTCACGAGGCGAGCGATTGGGTAACGGGTCTGCATAATGCTTTAGCTCCTTTGGTGGCGAAATGTCTTCAAACGATGAATGCGGAACGATGAACGATGAATTAAAAGCCTTCGTCTTTCAGTTCATCGTTCCGCGTTCATCGTTCATCGTTTACGGAAAATCCACGCTACGTTTCTTGCCGGCTTCGATCATCTCGATTGAGTTGCGCGGCGGCGCCGGCGCTGCCGGAGCAGTCACGGCTGGCGCGATAGCGGGTACTGGATCAGCCATGACGCGAACGCGGCGCGGCGCGGGCGCGGAAGGCTTCGGCTCGGGCTGCTCGCTCTTGAGCGAGCCAGGGTCTGGAACAGGGTTGGCGCGCTCGCCCGTCAGCAGGCTGCGCTTGTTGATACCCGTCGTCTGCGTATCGCCCTGGTCAGTCGAATTACGCATGATGAGTTGCAGCTTGCCTTCGTTTGAAGCCAGCGCGAGTTTTTCGGCTTGCTCGGGAGTCACCTGCAAGGTGACCGCCTTAACGGTCGTCGCCTCGCGCTCATTCTTCGGCTTGTCAAGATTCTGGGCGTTTGCCAGCACCTTGATATTTTGAAGGACGACTTTTGAAATGGGGTCCTGATTGATGCTGTTCTCTTTGGGATCAATGACGACGACAACGTCCACGAGCGCGCCCGGCTGGATGAAGCCGGAGACGCCGGAGGCGTCGTCAACCTTCACGGTCATCGCACGAAAGCCCTCAGGGATGAGTGCCGTTAATCCGCCTTCTGTGCCTGCTGGCGCGAGCTTTGATTCCGTGACTGCCTCGCGCGCCGCGATGTTGACGACCGCCACACGCCCGATCAGTTTCTCCATGGATTCATAAGCGCCGTCGGGAACCGTGTTCGACGGAAACTCGGCCTCTTCAATCTGCTCCGGGATAATCTTCGTCCCCAGCGGGATATCCACTTTAGCGACGGCGACTTTAATAAAGTTTCCAGGGGTAGCCTGCGCGCTCGACAGATAGCGGCTGACGGAAAAGGCCGCGAGCAGTCCGAAAACCAGCGCGCCCGCCGTGACGATCAAAAAGCGTTTGTTACGCATCGCTTTGTTCTCCGTTTCAAAGAGAGATCACGCGCGCTTGACGTCAAGCGCGAAAGATTGCCAGCGAAATGAGGCTGCCAAACGTGATGGCGACCCCGTAGGGAATCGTGTGCCTGCGATCTGCCGGGACTGCGAAGCGCGGCATCTCCCAGCCCGGCAGCAGCCCGACCAGAATCTGCAGAACGCGCTGCATCGTCGTCCGCACAGCGCCTGAACGCAGCGTCAACAGGAGCGCGAGAGCGCCGCCCGTCAGGATGACGACCAGAAATGTGGGCAGTACCAGTTGCGCGCCCATCAAAGAGCCGACCGCAGCAAATAACTTCACGTCGCCGGCACCCATCGCGCCAAAGACGTGAAGCACAAACATGAGTATGAAAGCGACGGCGCAGCCGCCGAGGCTCATTAAGGTTCCATTCAGTCCGCCGTAGATGGTGTTGATGATTAGTCCGCTCGTGAGCGTGGCGATAACGAAGGCATTCGGGATGCGGCGATAGCGCACGTCGTAGTACGTGATAATGATTGCCAGCGGGGTGAGCAATATGGCGATGACGATAAAGAGTGAGCCGGACATTTAAGGGTTCAACCTGTGACTGACTGGATATGCGCTCCCGCGCGCCGCGCCGGGAGCATTTCATAAGTAGGAGGCGCGCCGTGAGCCGTCGTGCGGCGGCTGGAGGGCGCGCCAGCCTCTTAGTTGCGCGAAGGCGATTAGCCCGTGATCTTGGTGGCCAACTCATTAATCTTGGCGCCGATATTTCCGCCAAGAAGTTGGAAAGCCGCGACGGCCGCCAATGCCACGAGCGCCGCAGCGACCGCGTACTCAGACAGCTCAAGACCGGACTCATCATTCAGGAATTCTCTGATCACTTTCGTGCTCCTTTGTTGTCGCGCCGTTATTTGATTGTGTTTGCCAGCGAGTTGATCTTGGTCCCGATGTTGCTGCCCAGCAACTGGAAGGCTGCGACGGCTGCCAGCGCCACGAGAGCCGCGGCCACGGCATATTCGGAAAGCTCAAGACCTGTTTCATCGCGAAGGAATCTCTTAATCATTTTGTTTGCTCCTTTAGAGTGTGGTTGATGGTTGAGGGTCAGGCCCGAATCCGATGTGCGCTTGCCCCGCGCATCGGGCGGACAGAATTTAATAGCCGAGATGAATCATGGAAGATTGGCGCGAGACGGAGTTGGTTGTCGCTTCAATCTCATTACTATGAGGGCTTTTCTCCCTGAGCGCGTGACGTCCCATGCCGTTGATGATGCTGGCAACAGCCCCGCCCAAAGCGAGCGCGACCAGCAGCAGATCATCCTGAGCGCCGTGCGATAGAGCCACGACGCGTGCCCCGACAATCAAGGCGATGGCGAAGAACGGCGCGACCAGCAGAATACCTATAAAAGGCGCAAGCAACTTCGCGGTGACGGCTTTCATGATTACCTTTACTCGTCTCCTCGACTGAAGAGTTGCGATGCATTCACTGCCTCGCTGACGGGCTGGTCTATAACAAGGCGCGTGCCGCAGGCTGCAAATCTGTTTTCAGTCCGATTTTTATTGTGTTCGAGTGAAAATGCTGTCAGGGACTTTGTCGCCTCGTGTTGACAAAACCGAGAGGCACGGGGCACACAGGAAAGCTGCTTTGCAGATTTAAGTGGGCAATAATTAAGACCTTACACAATTGTCGCCCGCCGTTGACAACCAAGCGATAGCTTTTCAACGGCAGGTGACAACCGAGTTGAATTCGTGGGAGATTGAGTTTGTTGGTTTTCAGCGACGCCGATTAAAAGGCTGGAGGCGGCTGATTGATCTAACAATCAGCCGCCTCCAGCCTCAAAAGATAATTTACTCTTAGATGTGGCGTAGTGCCTGAAACGCAATGAGCGCGAGGCTCACACAGCTACCGGCAATCGTGAATGTCCATTCGACAATCGCGCTTTTGCGCCGCAACAGAGCGCGCAGCATCACCATCCCACACTTCCATCCATCCTGCTGGTAAAGCGGGAGAATGTTTGTCGCCGCCAGCAACAGATTCATCGTTCCGAATGGCGTGCCTGCCGTCAGCGCCGCCGCGATCAAGTTGACGATAATGCCCGCCAGCAGAACCAGAACCTGCTGGCTAAGAACTCTGCGTTGCAACTCCGTCATGTCTAAACGCACGTAAGCTCCGACGGGGAGCGCGTGCAGTTTGTATTCAACGCCGCCGCGGCGGAAGCTGAAGAGCCTGGTTCCCCAACCCAGGCCAAATTCCATCGCAGGCACATGGCACAAACGCGCTGCCGCGAGATGGCCAATTTCATGCAGAAGTAGCGCGACGAAGAAAGAGAGTAGGTAGGAGATGAGCACGAGGTCAGCCTGTTCTTGAAGGAATTCGGGCCCACATTTCAGTGACGTTCGGGGCGCAACTGTAAGCCAGGTTCGGTATCCTCTTGGAGGAAGTCGCCAATATCAATCGCCAAACGCTTAAGTTTCTTATAGAGCGTCTGGCGGGAGCCAAGTCCGAGCGCATCTGCCGCCCGGGCCACATTACAATCATATCGTTTGAGGGTCTCAGTTATGACGCGCCGCTCAAAATCTTCAATCATGTGATCTAAAGCGGCGGGCGAAGATTTTGACTCCGATGAGACGCGCACCCGTTCAGGAAGAATGCGAGCATTAAGATGCTCGATGCCGATATAGCTGCCTTCATCAGCATAGAGCACTAAACGCTCCATCTCTGCTGCCAGCTCACGCACATTACCGGGCCAGGAATAATTCTGAAGTATCAGAATGGCGTCAGAAGTTATTCCGGCGATTACACGGTCGTTGCGCCGCGCATAATGCGTCAGGAAATGTGAAATCAGCGTCGCCGCATCTTCGGGGCGCTCTCTGAGCGGCGGGACATGAAGCGAAAGAGCGGCTACACGATAATAGAGGTCTTCGCGAAAACGCCCTTCACGAACCTCATGCTCTAAATTCTTATGAGTGGCAGCCACAATGCGAACATTGACTTTACGCGGCGTGCGCTCACCTAGTGGATGAATCTCGCCTTCCTGAAGAAAGCGGAGGAGCTTCGGCTGCAAAGATGATGGCAAGTCACCAATCTCATCCAGAAAGAGCGTGCCGCCTTCGGCAGCGCGAATCATTCCCTCATTGTCGGCGTGTGCGCCGGTAAAGGCGCCTTTGCGATGACCGAAGAGCATGCTTTCGATTAGATCCACCGGCGCCGCCGTGCAATTAAATGGAATAAATTCTCCATGACAGCGCCTGCTCAAACGGTGGATAGCGCGCGCGACAAGTTCCTTACCTGTTCCTGATTCACCGCTAATCAGTACCGTTGAGTCTGAATCTTTGATCCGTTCGACTGCCCGTGCGACCGCTGCCATAGCGCGACTAACAAAGATCATGCCTGGAAGCATGGCGCTGGTTGCCGTGGATAACGGTTCGGATTTGGAATAATGTTGCTGAGGGCCGAGTAAAGCCACGTGAGCATGCGCTAGTTGGGCTACATCAGATAGCAATCTTAACTCTTTTGCCTGCTGCTCTGTCAGAGGTCGCACGCATCGGCCGTAAATCGCGGCCCCCTCTCGGTTGAAGCTAGTAGCTGTCAGCACAACGCAGATATCTCGGTCACCGGCCTTAATCTCCAGCATCCCGTTAGGCACGGAGAGCGATCCGGCCACGATATTTTCAGCGTTGGTGATCTCATCCTGTTCGAGTCCCTCGACCCACTTTAAGCGTGGGCGCTCGCCAAATGCCTGTGTCCAGGTTGCGAGCCCATAGGTATGAGCGGTCGCGTCAATCATCAACGTCAGCTTGATCATTACCTCATAGAGTTGATCAGAGCCCCCGGTTGCTGCCTGACAAAGTGCGCGCACCATTGATGCCAAAGGCAATTGTAAGTGAGCGGATGATTCGTCTGATGAATTTTGGAATGAGTGCGTGTCGGACATTGACCTCAGTTAGACCAAGATAAGGAGAAACGAGACTGCTATGAAGTGCTAATGCAACATCATGTATGAGAATCTGAGGGCAAGGCCGAGAACCGAAACTTTCGATGAAGGGCAAACCCCATGCGGGGGTTCAACCTGATGAACAGTAGTCTAAGCATCAATCATCCCTGTGTCAACATAATTAAACTCGTTTGTGCCACGATGCGACGTCAATATGAGAATTGAGAAAGATTTCTTTCCCACCCGATGTCATCTAGTAATGGCTGGCGATCTTTTCCACACCTGTGCTGCTGCCTTGAAAGCGCTATCCTCTAGCTTTTCTTAGTCATCACATTGTAATGCCCTCGTCGCGGATTTCCGTTCGCCAACCGTTCGCCAGGGCATGAGCTTACAGACTCTTAGTTCAAGTAAATGTTGAATTTAGCGCTCGAAACCGTTGTAAAGAAATATCTTTACAGTATTTGGAGCGCATGTTACAGTCCCGCCGCTTTGCCGCTAAATGATTGATTGGCAAGGTACTTGACTTGATGTTGAACCCCACTATTTAGTGGAACCAAACAATGGCCTACCCATCATCTTGGGTTATCCGGTCAAAACAAACAGTTTAGTTAAGAGACTAGATGATACGATTTGGCACTTCGGGCTGGCGGGCGATTATCGCGGATGAGTTCACTTTTGCCGGTGTGCGGCTGGTGACGCGAGCTATTTGTGAGCAATTACGGTTAAATGGGGCCGGCAAAGACAGCTTGATCATCGTAGGTTACGATACGCGCTTCCTGGGCGAGCGGTTCGCTGCCGAAAGTGTTAAAGAGATCTCGGCGCAAAACTTTCGAGCATATCTTTGTAACCATCCTACGCCTACACCGACCATCTCACATGCTATTCGTAGCAATCGAGCCGAGGGCGGCATCAATTTTACTGCTTCCCACAATCCACCAGAGTACAACGGCATGAAGTTCTCGACTTCTGATGGTGCGCCGGCCTTGCCGGAGGTGACCAAACAGGTGGAGCGCCTAATTAGCGAGATTCAAAAAGGTAGAGGAGAAGACGTAAAAGAATTAGCAAACGACGGTCAGATTGAGTCTTACGACCCGCGGCCGGCATATTTAGAGGATTTAAGCGCCAAGATTAGATTTGACTTAATCGCGCGCTCTGGCAGCCGTTATGCCTACGATCCTTTATGGGGCACAGGACGCGGCTATCTCGACAAAGCCTTACATCTGCACGACATCGAGGTCGAAACAATTCATGATTGGCGTGACGTGATGTTTGGCGGACGCTCGCCGGAGCCTGAGTCAAGTCATCTGGAAGAATTACGTGAATTAGTGGTGAAAAATAGGTGTGCGCTCGGACTGGCTACCGATGGCGATGGAGACCGCTTTGGTGTGCTTGATGCCGACGGGACATTTATTACGCCCAATCAATTAATCGCTCTCCTCTTCGATTATCTGGCAGAGTCGCGTGGGTGGAGCAATGGCGTGGCCCGCTCCGTCGCCACATCTCATTTAGTCGACCGGGTCGCGGAATCTCGCGGGCTTCCACTTTATGAAACGCCCGTCGGCTTTAAATTCATCGGAGAGCTGATCAATGAAGACAAAATTATCTTGGGCGGTGAAGAATCCGCGGGGCTCTCAATCAAAGGTCACTATCCGGAGAAAGATGGCATCCTTGCGTGTTTGCTTGCAGCGGAGGCGGTTGCGGCGCGCGGGGCGAGCTTAGGCGATCAGCTCGAAGCTCTTTACAAGCGTGTGGGCCGTCTTGAATCAGGCAGAATCGGCGCGCGCTTAACGCCCGAAATCTCAGCGGGACTTTCCGAAAAGTTAAGTCAGGAACCGGCTGAAATAGATGGCCGCCGCATCAAGCAGACAAATCGCATGGACGGGGTGAAATTTATTTTCGAAGACGGCTCGTGGCTTCTGATGCGCCCTTCCGGGACAGAACCGCTGGTCCGTGTTTACGCTGAGACCGAATCAAAAAATGAGTTGGAGGTGCTCCTTGAACAAGGCCGCAAATACTTACTGGGTTGATAATCGTCTCCGAGCGCAGCGTGTCGCCACGCGCTCTCTTCCGTCACTCGCTTCTCCGGGGCGCGAGCTTTCGCGCGAGATCATTGGCACGCGCACTGAGATTCGTCGGCGCGGTGGTTTAATACCCTCGTGGGTTGTCTTTGCGACAATTATTCTTGCGACTTTCGCTCTCTGCGTTACCGTCACAATGCGAACGCATGCGGAAATGCGTGCAGCCTCGCAACAATATGAAAAGCTCAATTCCGAAGTGAAGACGCTTCGCAATAGCAACGCTACGCTTGGATCAGAAGTGCGCCGCCTGCGCACCGACCCGCGCTCTATCGAGTCGGCCGCACGTGAGCACCTCAAGATGGGGCGCGCCAACGAAATTATTGTGCCTATTAAATAGGTGCGAGAGCCTGTTCTTAAAAAGGATCAATGGATGTGGACACCCGCCTTTTATCTTTCCGCTTGACCCCGCTCGGCTTCCACGCATCACGGTCGCCTGCCGAATCTGCGCGGCTCAGGAATTAAAACCTGAGCCGCACCCCTCTTTTGACATGCTTCCGGCTCAAGGAACATGCGGTTGACACCCCGCGCAACCGTCAACTAATATCAAATTCTTAGTGCTTATCAACTCAACTTCTTCGACATGCGTGGATACTTCGGGACGCCGCGCAAGAAATTGGTTAGAGTCATGCCTGAAACTAAAGAGATAGCATCGCCGGAACAGGAGACGGTCGAGCGTTGGGAGCAGGAGACGCTCGCCCCCGCTTTAAATAAGCGCCACGAAAGAAAGAAGCGTTTTGAGAGCGTTTCACTCGAAGAAGTGAACCGTCTTTACACGCCCGCCGATACCACTGGTATTGATTTCGAGCGCGACCTCTCTTTCCCGGGTGAGTTCCCTTACACACGCGGTATTCATCCGACCGGTTATCGCGGCAAGCTCTGGACGATGCGGCAGTTCGCAGGCTTCGGAACGCCAGAAGAGACCAATGCGCGTTTTAAGTATCTGATGACTCAGGGGCAGACTGGCTTATCCGTCGCCTACGACTTGCCGACCTTGATGGGTTATGACGCTGATTCTCCGCTTTCAGAGGGGGAAGTGGGCAAGTGCGGTGTCGCCGTCTCTTCACTCGCCGATATGGAAGTTCTGTTCGACGGAATTCCCCTCGAAGATGTCACCGTTTCACAGACCATCAATGCGCCGGCTTCCGTTTTGCTGGCGATGTACCTGGTTGTCGCGGAAAAACAGGGCGCGGATTGGAAGAAGATTTCAGGCACACTTCAGAATGATATTCTGAAGGAGTACATTGCACAGAAGGAATGGATTTACCCGATTCGTCCCGCAATGAAACTGGTGACGGATACTTTCGAGTTCTGCACCCATCATGTGCCTCGCTACAATCCGATTTCTGTGAGCGGCTATCACATACGTGAAGCCGGCGCGACAGCCTTACAGGAACTCGCCTTCACCTTGCGCGACGGTATTGAGTACGTCCATTGGGGCGTGCAGGCGGGTCTGGACGTTGACGAATTTGTGCCGCGCATCTCCTTCTTCTTCAACGCGCACAACGACTTCTTTGAAGAGATAGCCAAGTATCGCGCCGCGCGCCGCATCTGGGCGCGAGTGATGCGCGAACGCTTCAATGCTCAGAGCGAGCGAACGCTGCAGCTCAGATTTCATACACAAACTGCGGGCGTCTCGCTCACAGTCCAGCAGCCTTTGAATAATATCGTCCGCGTCGCCATTCAGGCGCTCGCAGGCGTCCTCGGCGGAACTAATAGTTTGCACACGGATGCTTACGATGAAGCATTGGCGCTCCCGACTGACCGTGCGGCTTTAATCGCGCTCCGCACGCAACAGATCATCGCCGAGGAGACGGGCGTTGTGAATACGGTTGACCCTCTCGGCGGCTCATACTTCCTCGAAGCCTTGACGAAGAAGATGGAAGACGGCGCGCTCGACTATTTCAGTAAGATTGATGCGATGGGCGGGATGGTCGAGGCGGTCGAGAAAGGCTTCCCGCAGCGTGAGATTCAGGAATCAGCTTACCAGTATCAAAAGGCTGTCGAGCGTGGCGATCAGACGATTGTCGGGGTTAATCGCTACCAGATGGAAGACGAGCCCGCCGAAGTCCCGATTCTCGTTATTGATGAAAGTGTGCGTGACCATCAGGTCGAGAGACTGCAACAGGCGCGCGACCGTAGAGACAAAGGCGCGGTCGCAAACGCGCTTGAGAAGGTGAGACAGGCCGCGCGCTCCGGCGTGAACACGATGCCCGCGACTATCGAAGCCGTTCGCGCTTACGCCACGCTCGGAGAGATCTGCGATGCGCTGCGCGAGGTTTACGGTTTATACGAAGAACCCGCTTTTTAAACTAACGCCCCAAGGGAGTCGCAAAAAGGATGATTGCCATTAACAGTATGCAAATCAAAAGACGATTCTTGATCTTCTCACTATTGCTTCTGACTTTCATCGGGAGCGCGGAACAACCGGGCAGCGCCGCAACTTTGGATGCTCTGCCCAGAGTCAATATCGTAAAGCGCCGGACGGTTATCGTCCGCAAGGGTAAAGTGGCAAGGGATTTTCCAGAGAGGAAAAGGGCCGTCGTCAGTTATCCTGTCATCAATGGGCCTAAGAATTCTGAAGTCTTAAACAAAATCCGCGCCGCGCTCGATTTCCCGAACATCTTCGGCTCCTCCCTTAAAGAATATCAGGAAGACGCCTGGCTGACCGATTTCGATTACAAGGTTAACTACAATCAGAACTACATCCTCGATCTGACTTTCACGCAGAGCGGCGTGGGGGCTTACCCTGATACACAGACGAAACATTTCGCGTTCAATCTGAGGAACGGCGAGTTGCTCAAAGCCTCGGACGTTTTCAACGCGGACGGGCTCGACATGCTGGCTTACCGCGTAAATGAGATACTGCAAGTCGAGATTAAAAAAATCATCATGGACAATCCTGAGATTAAAGGAGACGCCGAGCAGATGTTTGGCGCCCTGGAGTTCAAAGTCGGCAACCTTGACGATTTCGCCGTCAGCGCTAAAGGACTGACCTTTTTGTACGACGCTGAATTCCCGCACGCGATTCGGGCGGTTCAACCTGGGGGACGTTACTACTTCCCCTACGCCCAGATCAGAAATTACATCAAACGCGACGGACCGCTCGGAGTCTTTGTTCGATAACGCCGGACCATGAATGAAAGAAAGATACGTGTCCTTGTAGCCAAGCCCGGTCTCGACGGCCATGATCGCGGCGCTAAAGTAATCGCGCGCGCCCTGCGCGACGCCGGGATGGAGGTCATCTACACGGGCTTGCGACAGACGCCGGAGATGATTGCCGCCGCCGCCTTGCAGGAGGACGTGGACGCGGTCGGCGTCTCGATCCTGAGCGGCGCGCACAACACGCTCTGCCCGCGTATCGTTTCACTCCTGCGCGAAAAGGGCCTGGATGATTGCTTAGTGCTGGTCGGCGGCATCGTTCCACAGGAAGACATTCAGCGCCTCAAAGAGCAGGGAATCGCTGAAATCTTTCTCCCCGGAACCTCGACCGAAGATATAGTCAAGTTTCTGCGTGAGAATGTCCGTCCACGAGAATGAGTGTGGAAGAGACCGAAAGTTTCGGGCCGGCCTTCCGTGTCGAGACCCGTTCCTCCTTCGCAATAGTTCGCTTCAACCGCCCGGCCGAACGCAACCCGCTTTCCGTCGCAACGCTTGAAGAGTTAGATTCAATCGTCAACGCTCTCACAGCGAGCAGCAATCTCTCTACCATCATCTTCACAGGCACGAAAGATGTCTTTGCCTCCGGCGCAGACATCCGCGAGCTTCGCGCGCTCTCGCCTCAGACGGCCGGGGAGTTCGCCGCGCGCGGGCAGCGGCTCATGCAAAAAATCTCGGACGCTCCGCAACTCACCATTGCTGCCGTCAACGGTTACTGTATGGGCGGGGGGCTGGACCTTGCGCTGGCCTGTGCGATTCGTTGCGCTTCGCCCGGCGCCATCTTCGCTCATCCGGGCGCGCGTCTGGGCATCATCACGGGCTGGGGCGGCACACAGCGTCTGCCGCGTCTCATCGGAATGGCTCAAGCCCTGGAAATGTTCGTCACAGCGAAACGTGTGACGGGCCGCGAGGCTTATGAGATCGGTCTGGTGAGTAAGCTCGGCGAGCCCGTGCTCGATTGCGCCATTGAGATTGCGCTGGCTAATCAGTGAGGGTTTCTGACGACCATCTCCTTCAGAACAACTTCATCAGGGTCTATGCGCACGTCCGTTGGCCGGCTCGCAAACGGGATGCGTGTGATCGTCTCTTTGCCCGTCGGCCTGAGCGTCGCGCGTTGAGCGCCTTCCGCCGTGACAATCTCCAAGGGTAACGGGGTAAGAAACGGGGCATCCTCCTGCGTCTGTTTGAGGGTGATTACTAACAATCCGCGCCTGCCTTTAGTCTTTTGCCACGCCCAGGAAACTTCGTAGCGCGGGTGCCCGCTCTGGTAAACCCAACGGTCGAAAAACTCCTTCAGGTCCATCCCGGATGCCCGCTCAAGGGCGGCACGCAAATCTTGCGTTGTGGCGGTCCGGTCCTGGTGCGCCAGGTAATAGGAGCGTATCCCTTTGAAGAAGGCTTCGTCGCCCAACAAGCCGCGCAGCATGTGCAGAACCCATGCGCCCTTCTGATAGTTGTTCGCGTTGAGTAAGCCGAAGAGGTTTTCCGTTTCAGTGTCGTAAATCGGCGCGCGCCGCCCGCTCTCATACTTGAGATAAGTATCCGCTGTGCGCTTCATGTACTCGCGGAAAGCCTCTTTGCCCTCAAAGCGCTCGACGAAAAGCCCCGCGAAGTAGGTGGCGAAGCCTTCGCTCAGCCAGAGGTCCGCCCACGTCCCGATGGCTACGGAGTCGCCGAACCACTGGTGAGCGATCTCGTGCGCGGTCACTTCTTCGAGCCCGCGGCGAATGTTGAATCTGCGGCTCATGGCCTGCGGCTCCGTGCGCGGCGTAAAGAGGTTGCTGGCGAAGACGATGGCGCTCGAATTCTCCATCCCCCCGAAGCGCGTCGCGCCGACGATGAGCGCGAGCTTCTCGTAAGGATAGGGCGCGACCTTTTCGCTAAAGAACGAGAGGCAATAAGGCGCCGCGCTGAAACCTTGCACGGCGTATTCGCGGTCCGACTGCGGAACGTAGTAAGTCAGCGGCGTAACGGTCTTCTCCTGCGGTTGAGACTGCGCGTACTCGGCGACGGCGATGATCATGCAGTAAGGCGAGATGGGGCGAGCTTCCGTGTAGGTCCAGGTGCGCGTGGTGTCTGGATTCACGCGCGTCTCAGTTAACTGTCCGTTGGCGACGACAGTGTCGCGCTGGGGCGCGGTCACTGTGAAGCGAACTGTGGCTTTCGCCGACGGGTGATCGAGGCACGGAATCCAGTTGTGAGTGCGGTCGGGCCAGTTGTCTCCGGTGGCGGACGGCCTGCCGTCTTTGTCCGCCGTCAGAATCAGGCCGTCTTTCGGACGTCCATGGTAATTGACGACGACGTTTAATTGGTCGTTCCTGTTCGCGGGCTTTGACAGATAAATATTGAGACGTCCCCCTTGCTGCTCAAACCTCGCGGGCGAATTCGAGACCAGCACGGAGTCAATGGTCATCTCGCCGAAGTCCAAATCGAGCGTGGCAAGCGGGCCTTTCAAGACGGTGACGCTGATTGCGGTTTGCGCCCTGGTAATTTCAGAAAGCTGGTCGTTGAGCGTGAGCGTGACGTCGTAATGCGTGGGCCGCCAGGAATCAACGAGGCGCTCACGGCGTTCCGCCAGCGTGAAGGTGAACGTCGCGAGAACGAGCAGCGTAACGGAGAAGAAGCGCCGCAGGGCCTTCGCCGTCGAGGTTCTCATATTTGTCATCAAAATAATTCCCCTGGACCCGAAATCATCTGAGCCCCAACATCAACAGGGCGGAGCGGTCTGAAACCTCGCCACCGCTCTCGACCCAGGCGCGCCATGCCGACAACTCTTCTTCCGAAAGAGAACGATTCCCCAGCAACGCTGCCGGCGTTCGCTCGAACGCGCGGTCCGTCAAAGCCATATGCGCGTTGCGAACGTGCAGCGAGCCGGGCGCGGCCAGAGCTGCTTCTGCCGTCTCAACGTCCGGGAACAGCTCTTCATAAGCGAGCAGATGCCAGACCTTACCCAGGTCGGCGCGCTCTTCGACCGCCAGCACGCGCAAGAGACCGAAGCCGCTTTCGAGCTGGAAAATAAGGTCGTCGCCTGGAACGAATGTTTGCGCCACCTCTTCTATCTACCTTTGAGCGTTAAGAGTAACATAGAGGCGCTTTGCCTTTCCGCTATAATTAAATCTAAAATCACAACTCTAAAACCGCAAACCAAAATGAGCCGGTTCGATTCCAGCAAAGATTATTATTCCATCCTCGGCGCAGACGAAGACGCCTCGCAGAGCGAGATCGAGCGTCTCTACAAGCGGCGCGCGGTACAGCACCACCCGGACCGTGGCGGCGACGAGGAGGAGATGAAATCTCTCAACGAGGCTTACGGTGTGCTGAGAGATGAGACGACGCGCGACGCTTACGACGCGGAGCGTCGTCAGGACGAAGCTTCCGACCTCTCTGCGCCGCCTTACTCTTCGCCCTCGGCGCAGGTGGACGCCTTCACGGGCCAGTGGATCGGGGCCGTGCTCTTTATCGGGCTTGGGCTGGTCCTGATGCTGCTCGTCCGGTTTCAGTGGATCTGGTTCATCTGGCCACTCGCGATTCTGGCGTTCTTTTTGATCGTCGTCGGAGTCCTGATGGCGCACGCCGCTGTGGGGAGGATAGGGAAGGAGTATTCCGTCTCTCACAGATGGCTCGGCGTCACGCGCGAAATAGCATTCTGGGTCGCGGTCTTAAGTTTCGGCTATGGTGTTTACCTGATAATTCGCTAATTCGGCGGCAGGCAAAAAGAGAGATGAATTTTACAGGGCTCGACCTACTCTTTCTGGAAATTAACAGCCTCGAAGAATCGGTCGCCTTCTACCGGGACCAGCTCGGCTTCGAGCTTGAGACGCGCACTCCGGAATCGGAGCCGCCGATGGCGACACTGCGCGCCGGAAGGCTCAGGCTCACATTGGTGCAGCAGTTGGAAACGATGCTCAGGCGCGGTCGCGGCGCGCACTTCTTCGTGGGCGTAGAGGATGTTGACGCTTATCACGAACAGTTGAAGCGGCGCGGAATCGTCATTGCGCCACCCGCGGACGAAGGTTGGGGCGGGCGCTTCATCACGCTTGAAGACCCTGACAAGTATAGATTCTTTTTCGTTACGTGGAAGGACGCTTGAAAATCGAAGGAGGCCGGACACGATGCCGATGCAGCACATCGAGAATATGCTGAGACGCTACAGGGGGCAGACCGTCAACATCAAGACCATCTCCGGCGGGGTCTATGAAGGCACGGTGGCTGAAATCACAAGCGACTACGTGGCACTGGTCATAAAAGGCGAGGATGGTGAGCGCGAGCAGGTATGTGTGACATTCCACAGCATCGAGTCCGTGCTGCCACGAGGAGCCACATAAATCTGCCATTTTAACGTATCATTACAAAGCAATAATGCAGTATTAAAGCGGCCAGGACACAAAGCAATTTTAATACTCTCACACGAAAGAATCTGACCATGAAACGTTGCCCCACATGCCATCGCACATTTGAAGTTGAAGCCTATAGCGTTTGCCCAGTAGATGCTAGTCCTCTTGTACCTGAGACTTTACCTCCGGCTTTAGAAGGCTCAATATCTGATTCGCCTTCAATGCATCAGACGGCCTCGCAACAGATTCATCGGAGTGGCGTGAGCCGCAAGACGCTCTTAATCAGCGCAGCAGCTATCATCTCGGTTCTGATTGGTGGCATTGCCTTATATTTTGCGCTTTCAGGGTCGAAGTTCAATCCTTACAAGGGGCCGTTAAGTGAATTGGTTCCGCAAAAGATAGGAAATTTTGAACTATTACAAAAAAAAGAAATATCTGGAGAGCAAGCAAAAGCAATGCACGAAGGTCCGGGTCGCCCTAGTGATGAAGAGTTAGGCTTTACTGATGCCTTGTCGGCACTATATATGATTCCAGGCAGTCAAAATGGATTTTCTCTACACATAGTTCGCTATCCTTCTTCTAGCCGTGCTAATGAGGTGCTAAAAGTACCCAAAGAACATTATTGCCCGAGCGTTAGAATCAAAGAGGAAGGGCCGAAGGAAAAAGATGGCTCGGTAGTTGGAAGCAGATTGGTAGTGGAATGTCCAGGTAATGGACCCGGTGCCGCAATATTTTGGACTAATGGCTCGGTAGTCTTTAGTCTAAAGGGTGGAAGTCTCAGCGATATGTTAGATGTTGAAAAGAAGCTTCCTTATTGAGAATTAAGCAATTGAATTGCTGGGCTAACCAATAAACGATATATTCAAAATGCTCCCGACCGATTCACATGCGTTACGTCGAAAATCCGCCAAACCCCTGGCTCATACTTTTCATGGCACTTGATTGTTCTAGAAATTATAAAGAGAATGTAGAGTAAGGCTACTATATGATTCAAACTGTTGAAGCGATCATAGAACCAGACGGCAAAGTTCTCTTGCTCGAATCCGTTCATCTTAAAGAACCGAGGCGCGCGCTTGTCACAATTTTGGAAGACGAGCCTGCTACCAAAGTCCCGGAAACGGCTCTGATAAGCGAGAAGTCTCTTGCAGAGGATTGGAATAGGCCGGAGGAAGACGAGGCATGGGCACACCTTCAGCCGGAGACGTAATTCTGGTCCCTTTCCCATTTTCTGATTTATCTCAGTCGAAGCTGCGGCCTGCCGTAGTCTTGGCTGATGCTGGCAAAGGCGATTACATTCTATGTCAGATTACCAGCAACATTTATTCTGACCCACGCGCCATTGAAATTAAAAACAGCAGTTTTGTTTCTGGCTCATTGCGCGTTATAAGCTATGCGCGCCCATCAAAGTTGTTCACGGCTAATCATAGCTTGGTAGTGGCGTCCATCGGCACATTGAATAATGATGCGCTGAAGAAGATTATTGACGCTGTAATTGTATAGCTGCGCGAAGGAATAAAATAATCCATGACGCTCCTGACTAAATCACATGCGTTATATCGAAAATCTGCCAAACCCCTGGCTCACGCATACGGTCGAGTGGATCGGCGAGCCGCCCGAAGCGCGCGTTGAAGTCTTTGAAGAGACCGAAACCCGATCAATTATCACGCACAATAATAACCTGGATAGCGGCTTTCGCCCCGCCACACATCAAATTTAGCAACTTTTTTACCTTTATTTAAGGATTTTGACGCGCGCCTGCGTGTATCCTTTTATCCTGCCATCTTACTGCCATTCTGGTGCTGTCGAGAACTGATGCCAGAACGGAAGCGTTTGCCACCCTGCTGCATCGAGTGCAGCTAACAGCGCGGATAATCAATGAGAGTTTCCCGACCGACAGTTTCGTGCCGTCGTTTGATTCCTCCGAAAACTTTCATGCTTCTATTGCCAGGCTTCTCTGTGCCTGCGGCGGCTTAGTTTTCAGAGACGTTCTAAACCTCTTGCCCACGGCCTTCGAGCCAAACTAAAGGAGCGCAAAATGTTCAAGAAACTAAACACAACGATCCGCCTCTTCACCTCGTTCGTCGTTCTCACCGCACTCTGCACAGCATATCTCAGCACGCCTGTAATGAGCAGTGCCTCCGCAAAGACGAACGCAAGCCCGAAGGCCGCCAAAGCTCTGAAAACCTCGCCGCAGCTCAGAGATGGGAAACATGCAGCAGGCGAGCAGGTGCGCGCCATCGTCGAACTGAACGGCCCAGTGAGCGGGCGGCTCAACGCCTTCTTGAATCGCAACGGCGTGCATCTGCGCAAGCAGTTGAAGACGCTCCGCAACTTCTCAGTCGATCTGCCTTACGGCATGGTGGCCGAGCTTGCTTCCTTCCCGGAAGTCTTCCACGTCTCCGCGAACAGTAAGATCGAGTCGCTCGGCCACGTCACCGCCACTACAGGAGCGGACACCGGGCGCGCAGCCGCAGCCACGCAGCCAAACCGTCACGGCGCAATTGATGGCGCAGGCATCGGCATCGCCATCCTCGATTCGGGCATAGACACGGGCCACGTGCAGTTCTCCACTGCTTCAGGCAAGTCGCGCGTCCGGGCGAGCGTTGACTTCACGGGCGAAAATCGCACAGACGACCCCTACGGGCACGGCACACACGTCGCGGCCGCCGCCGCAGGTAACGCGAGCGCTGGCGACGCTTATCTGGGCATCGCGCCCGGCGCTTCTCTATTGAACGTTCGCGTCCTCGACGCAAACGGACAGGGCACGCTCGAAGGCGTCCTGGCGGGGCTTGAGTGGGTCGCGCAGAACGCGCGGAAATACAATATTCGGATCGTCAACATGAGCCTCGGAATGGCTGCGGTCGAATCTTACAAGTACGACCCGCTCTGCCGCGCTGTCCGCCGCCTGAGTAACTCCGGCATCCTGGTCTTCGCAGCCGCCGGTAATAATGGCAAAGACGCCCACGGCAACAAAATCTACGGCCTCATACATTCGCCCGGCAACGAGCCTTCGGCCATCACCGTCGGCGCATCCAACACCTTCCAGACGGACGAGCGTCAGGATGACGGCGTGGCAACCTATAGCTCACGCGGACCAACACGCAGTTACTGGACGGATGAGAGCGGCGCACAGCATCATGACAACCTGCTGAAACCGGACCTGGTAGCGCCCGGCAATAAGCTCGTCTACGCGGAGGCGCGCGATAACGCCCTCGTCCACGAGCACCCGGATTGGGACGTTGGCAACTCCGCGAACCCCTCCCACAAGATGATGCGCATGAGCGGCAGCTCTATGGCGACACCTGTCGCCTCTGGCGCGGCGGCGCTGATGCTACAGGTAAATGGAAAGCTCACGCCCAACATGGTCAAAGCCTTCATGGAGTACTCGGCGCAGAAACTTGATGGCTTCAATGTGCTCGAACAGGGAGCGGGCGAGCTGAACGTCGAGGGGGCGCTGCGGCTGGCTGGGATGGTGCGAAGCGACCTCGCATCCCCTGTCAAAATCGGCGAGCCGCTATTGAATGGCCCTGCCCCCGAAGAAGTCTCATCATTCGCTGGCAGCAGTTTCGCGTGGGGCGGGACGATTGTTCGCAAGTTCAATACTATGACGGGGCGCAGCTTGATTACGCGTGTCCAGGGTCCATACTGTACCGGGCGTCTGCTCGGCGACGGAGTCTTGCTCTCCGACGGGGTAGTCATCTCGGACGGAGTCCTGGTCGCTGATGGTCAACCGATAGCCGACAACGGCGTCATCTGGCGCAACGGCCACTACACCCCGGACGGAGTCTTGCTCGCGGATGGCGTGTTAATGTCCGACGGTGTGTTGCTGTCCGACGGGGTGCTTCTTTCAGATGGAGTCTTGCTGGCAGACTCCGTCATGCGCGGCGAGGGCGTGCTGCTCGCCGACGGAGTCCTGGTTGCTGACGGCGTGCTGGTCGCCGACGGCGTGCTCCTTGCGGATGGAGTGCTGCTCGCTGACGGGGTTCTGATTGCGGATGGAGTCCTCGTTGCCGATGGCGTTTTAGTAGCTGATGGCGTCGTCGTTTCAGACGGAGTCCTGCTCGCCGACGGCGTGCTCGTAGCGGATGGACTCATGCACCCTGATGGGGTGTTGTTGTCTGACGGCGTGCTTCTTGCCGACGGGGTGCTACTCGCCGATGGTGTTCTCATGTCCGATGGAGTGCTGGTCGGAGATGGGGTGCTGCTTGCCGACGGAGTCGTGTTGGCGGATGGCGTCCTCATTGCCGACGGCGTTTTAGTTGCTGACGGAGTTGTAATATCTGACGGAGTCCTCATCGCCGATTAGCGCCTCGGTTACCACCGCGACGCACTTGTCTGACGGTGAGAATAAGGATAAAGAGTTACGGGCGGCAACGTTGCCGCCCGTAATTTTTTTGATGACAAGGTTTGTTCGGACCTATAGAGTTTGGGTATAAGCTCTTGAGCGGGAGCTATGAGACAATCCACGAAGCCGCACGCGCACGACACGAATATGTACGAAAGGGAGTTTCAAATCTATGAGTTTGGCCGCTTCCGTCTGAAGGCCAAAGACCGCATTCTGCTGCGCGGCGACCGAAAGGTCCACCTCACAGATAAAGTCTTCAATCTCCTTCTACTGCTTGTTGAAAAGAGCGGGCACCTTGTCACAAAAGAGGAGCTGATGGAGCGAGTCTGGCCGGACAGTGTGGTCGAAGACAACAATTTAACAGTGAGCATGTCTGCCTTGCGTAAAGCATTAGGCGAGAGACGGGAAGGGAGCCAGTACATCGAAACAGTTTCAAAACGCGGCTATCGCTTCGTTGCCGCTGTGCGAAAGTTTAAAGATGAAAGAAGCGATTCAGTCGAGGAGAAAGAGAGCGAAGCATACGCTAAAGCAGGTATTTCAGGTGTCGCGACTCCTACTTTGGCTGTGCTGCCATTGCTTAATGTGAGCGACGACCCGAATTTAGAATATCTTTCAGACGGCATTACGGAAAGCACCATCAATTCACTCTCGAAATTACCTCAGCTTAAAGTTTTGGCGCGCAGCACCATGTTCCGTTTCAAACATGTAGACATTGATCCCGTAGAGGTCGGTCGTCAACTGAATGCCCACGCGCTGCTGACGGGGAGAATCCTGCAAATTAACGAAGAACTAATCATCAAACTGGAACTCATCAATATTAAAGAGGGCTCGCAGATTTGGGGCGAGCAGTATAAGCGAAAGTCCGCCGACATCTTTGAAGTGCAGGAGGAAATTTCGCAAGAGGTTTCAGGGAAGCTGAAGCTTCGATTAACAGGCGAGCAGAAGCGACAACTGACCAAGCGCTATACAGAAGATATAGAGGCTTATCACCTTTATCTCAAGGGCCGGTATTTCTGGAACAAAAGAACGGGTGAAGCTCTGGAGATGGCTATAGAGTTTTTCCAACGGGCCATTGCGAAGGACCCGGATTACGCCCTGGCATATACCGGCCTCGCAGATTCCTATGCCATCATTGCGTTTTATAGCAACATACCGCCAAAACCTGCCTTTGAAGAGGCAAAGAAAGCGACCGACAAGGCGCTGGAGATCGACGACACTCTGGCCGAAGCGCATGCCTCACTGGCATTTGTCAAAGAGTACTATGAGTGGGATTGGAAAGGGGCGGATAAAGAGTACCAAAAAGCGATTGATCTGAATCCGAGCTACGCGACGGCTCATCAATGGTATGGGATGTACTTTATGAAGTTGGGCCAGTTCGAGAAAGCGACGAGAGAATTAAAACGAGCTTTGCGGTTTGACCCGCGTTCCCTGATTATCAGCGCGGATTTAGGTCTGCCCTTCCTCTTCAAAGGGCAATATGCGGAAGCAGTAGAGCAGTATCGGAAAACATTGGAAATAGACCAGGATTTTATCTGGGCAAGATTCTTTTTAGGGTGGACTTATGAAAGCAGCGGGAGGGCCTCTGAAGCCATAGCGGAGTTTCAAAAGGCAAAATTAATAGATGATCGGCCTGAAGTGTCCGCCATGATCGGACATACCTTTGCAGTGTCAGGGAGAAGAGAGGAAGCTGTAAAGATCCTCAATAATCTGGAGGAGCAGTCAAAGCATCATTATATTTCAGCGTACTATATAGCATTAATCTATGCTGGCCTCGATGATAAAGAACGTGCCTTCAGATGGCTTGAAAAGGCATACAGTGATCGTAATGAATGGTTGGTTTGGTTAAAGGTTGATCCTAGATTTGATAGTTTACGCTCCGACCCGCGTTTCACAGACTTGCTGCGGCGGATCGGGCATGTCGATTGAAACGCGGGTTATAATTTATGCCGCACAGGCAGCGCAATTTTTTTAAGGATTAACTCGGGATTTGCATGCGTTACGTTGAAAATCCGCCAAACCCCTGGCTCACGCATACGGTCGAGTGGATCGGAGAGCCTCCCGAAGCTAAGCTTGAGGTTTTTGAGGAGGAGACAACTCGTACAATCATTACCGAAAATAACTCTCCTGATGTAGGCTTCAGATTTGGTGTAAATATTATTCGCGGGTGTGAGCATGCCTGTGTTTATTGCTTCTCTCGGCCGACACACGAATATTTGGGTTTTGGTGCGGGAACCGATTTCGAGCGAAAGTTCGTGGTCAAAGTACGTGCTCCAGAGTTATTGTGCAAAGAGCTTATGAATCCTGCATGGAAGGGAGACGAGTTGGGCTTCTCGTTCACCTCCGACCCTTATGTTCCTCTTGAAGCGCACTATAAGTTGACACGAGAATGTCTGGAGGTATGTCTCGAGTTTCGTAACCCCATCAGTATTGTCACCAAGTCAGCACTGGTCAGACGCGACATAGACATCTTAGTGGAGCTGAATAAGCAAGCTGCTGCCTCTGTCTTTTTTACTATCCCCTTTAGAGACCATGAAACGGCGCGTGTTCTGGAACCGTTTGCCCCATCTTCTGGGGCTCGGTTCAAAGCTATGGAAGAGCTTGCCAGGGCAGGCATCCCTGTCGGCATCGGGATAGCGCCAATCATCCTCAGCCTCAATGATTCTCATATCCCTGACCTGTTAAAGCGCGCACGAGATGCTGGGGCCGAGACGGCATTTATGACGATGTTGAGATTGCCCGGAAACGTCGCCCTTTATTTTGAACAGAGGCTGCGCGAGAAGATGCCGACCAAAGCGGACCGCATTCTCAATCGCCTGCGTGAAGCCCGCGGGGGCAAACTCAACTCAAGCAAGTTCGGCGAGAGGATGCGGGGCGACAGTGAGCAGTGGCGGGTCGTCGAGAAAATGTTCAAAGTGCATTGCGACAGGCTGGGGTTTAATAACCAGAAAGTTGGGGAAGGGCCGCATCCAAGCGCATGTCGTAGACCGTCAGCACAAGGTTCTTTATTTGACTAGAGCACGTCCGGATATGAAGCTGACTACACAGAGGAAACGCGGTCAGGCTATTGATGAGAATTGGCTTCTTAATTCTATATCAGTAGCGCAGGTGGAATTAACGCACTTGTTATTGTGGCTGCATAAGTTCAGCCTCAAGCTGGGCAGCTTGAGGATTATCAGGATTAATTTGTCTAAGGGCACTAATATCCTGCATCGCTGACGCTTGCTGATGTAGGTGCTGATAGGCAATAGCTCGACTTAAAAACGCCTCCTCATATTTAGGGTTGCGCTCAATGGCAAGGGTGAAATCACGGATTGCTTCATTATAGCTATTGAGATCAAGATGGATCAATCCACGGTTATAATAGTAGATCGCATTTTGTGGGGCCAAGCTAATTGCCTGACTGAAATCATCCTTGGCGGTGGCGATAAGTTCGAGCGCACGACGCGCGAGACCCCGATTGTTATAAGCTTCTGCAAAATTTGGATCAGCCTCGATAGCTTTACTAAAGCTATCGTTGGCCTCGTGATACTGACCCATTTTTACATACAGGTCGCCTAAATTGTTGTATGGTACAGGTGATCTACGATAAATTTGTGGGGCTTCCTCGAATTTCTTTTCTTGTATGCGGATAGCAGTAAGAAAGTCGGATAATGCGAGTTGATAGTCCTGCATTTTGCGGTAAACATTACCCCGATTTACGTAAGCAATCACAAGTTCAGGGTCTATATCAATTCCTCGCCGTAAATCTTTCAGCGCTTCCACGTTATTCCCCATATCGCTTAAGGCAATACCTCGGTTCACATAGGCGTCTGCGTATTCTCGATTTATCTTCTCGATAATATCTGTGTAATCTTGGATTCCTAGCGCAGGTTGTCCTGCGGCATGATAGGCCAACCCCCGCATATTAAAGGCTAGGGCATATGATTTATTTGCTTCAATAGCAAAATCCAAAACAGCTATGGCCTTTGTATAATCACGCTGTTGATAAGCTGCCACTCCCCAATCTTTATAAACTACGGCTGGTTCTTTTGCTCCTAATTCGATTGCTCTTTCAAAATCTTGATAAGCTAGCTCATACCTCGGATGCTGCATAGCGGAATACAGCAAACCGCGCCCATGATAGAGTTCTGGTCTCCTGGAATCTATCTGTATGGCAATCTCGAAAGTTGCCTCTGCTTGTTTGAAATCCCCTCGAATGCGATAAGCATTTGCCAGATTGATATAAGTCAAGACATTGCTCTTATCTAAACTTGCAGCCTTAGTCAGGTCTTGGACACTTTCATCTATTTTACCTAGTGCTTGATAAGCAATGGCACGCTCATTCAGTCCTGAAACATGGTCGTTAATGATGGTCAAGAGAAGATTGAAATCTTCTACTGCTTGATTGTATTTTTCGAGTAATAAATAGGTGCGCCCTCTATTATAGAGAGCATCAGTTGAGAATGGATCCAAGTCTATTGCTTTGGTGAAGTCCGAGATCGCCTGCTGGAATTCGTTCTCAGCCTCCCTTTGTTTGCCAGTAAGTTGGACGGCGTGGGCATAATCCCGTCGAGATTCTCCACGGCTGATCATTAATATAGGATCAAGTGGACTTCGTTCGAGGGCTAAATCGTATTGCTGAATAGCACGTTGAAATTCGCCCAACTCCGCGAAGACGCGCCCTCGGTTGAAATATTCGAAAGCGCCCGTTAAATAGCTGCTTTTATATCTCCAGAAAAGACGGATAGGATCTCCACTAGGGGTTTGTTGCATGCTGGCGTAAAGGATTCGTACCCTTTGCTCGCCATTTATACCGTCAACGGATAAAATGTGTTCAAGTGTTTTACGTGTCTCACTATTGCGATAAATGGTCTGGAAATCGTTGAAGCCGCGGACTCCTAGTTGCTGAACAGCTTTGAATTCTTCATCAGATCGAAGATGAATGAGTAAAATTGATTGATTAACCCAATCAAAAATCTGCTGCACAGTAAACCTGGTCTTACGAACAAGATCGTAAATATCCGCGTTGGCTAGGTTATATACATTATCGATCCCCTCAACATTAAGACGGATAGCATGCCAGCGATTTAGTCCCGCAAGCTTCTGCAACTGGTAAGACTGGTCAATCTCGCCGATGCCCTTAAAATGCCGCCGGACAAAAGATAACAGCCAATTCAACCCGTTCTCAGGGAAAATCCCGACTACAAAAGCTACGATATAGGTGAAGATTGCATAACTGCTCCCTGCTGTGTTGATCTGAAATGCTTGCGGATTTCCTGCCAGAACTAGCATGGCTGCTACGATTACTGAAATGATCATCCGAGTGGCAATATAAACATAAGCATCAGGATTAAGATCGCCTGCCATAAACCGCCGGGCAGTTGTATGTAAAATGAAGAGATACGCTCCAAGAAAAGCAAAGAATAAGGGGCGGCTTAACGCTACTAAGTTGCCAGATCCACCACTTGGCGGACTATTGCCCAGCACATTTTGGTCAAGCAGAAACCCTAACGCGGCGGGATAGGCGGACATGAATCCGACCGCTGTAACAAGAGTTGCGAGAAGCATGGGCCAGAAATATGCCCACCCGTTCCAATAAAGGGTTGGTCTCTCACCGAAAAAGCCTGCAATGTCACGGTTTCGCACAAGGCTACTGACATTGGCCTGTCCGCCACGTATTTTAGTGAACCAATAAAGAAAAAAGGTGATCGGTAGGTAACCGATAATAATAAAAGTAAGGAGGCCTAAGATTATGTTCAGGAGGTAATGTGGAGGAATCATTTTGTTTGCCTCGACAGTTAAATACTCATAAGTGTAATTGCCTCTGGATTTGCTCAAGAATTGTTGCCGTTCCAGGGGAGGTGGCAGATAGGTTCTTGATTGTTTTAGATATTCCTTCGGAATCTAGAGTCGGCGCTAAGAGCATAAAACGAAGCTCTTCAAGTTGTGCGATCTTGTTAATTCGTTCGCCCGTTGAAAGGGTTGGCTCTCTCATTATGGCTGACTTGAGAGCGGTAATATACATCTGGGTTTCCCCAGGTTTTATTTGTGTCCCCCGCTCAACTTGAGAGACCTCTTTATTATCTTCTTCATCCTTACCCTGCTGCACTACAACACCACTAACTTCGCCTCCGACCCTCACATTATGTACCTGCTGTGTAACTCTGATGAAGTTGCTATCTCCTGTAATTACCTCCCCTCCCACGCTAGATATTGATTGTCCCACACGTACAGGGGCTTGACCCTCTTGTGATGACTTGCTGGGAGAGAGCAACGCCAGATCAAGTGCGCCAGCATTCGCATACAACACCGGCATCGCCCAGTCGATGGAATTGGGTTCAATAGTCCAGATAGCTTGACGGGCCTCTGTCATGGCACTCCCGATTGATAACCCATCGGCTAAAGTCGAGTATAGTGCCCGCACAAATTTGAGAGCGGAGTTGTTCGTCACTGTCCCTTGAAAACCAAGAACGACGGGGACCCCAGCCTCTGCTATAGACGTTACTAAACCTTGGTGATCACCTTCACCGGCAGTAGAGGCGCTCTCGCCTGCAATGATTGATACCATTCGTAAACCACGATTAGTAAAAAGAACGTGCAATCTATCTGCCTCTACGATTGATGCCTTACCTTCTTCATTCTCGAAGAACAGCCCCCCCCTTTGTGTCTCTCGATTAAACGTCCCATGTCCTGTGAAATGAAGGACGTGAAACTCACCTGAGTGTAGGGCATCAGCTAGCCGATTTAACGTAACTGGGCCTCCCATGATAGTCAGTTCGACGCGCCCTCGTCGAATCGGTATCTCTAAGGATTCCTTGAGGAGACGATATTCATGTCTAGGGTCTAATCGCGGCAAATCTGCTGGATTTGAGAAAACTGCGAGGATCCGAACCACCTCATCAGGTGCGATAACAGTAGGCGCTTGCTCGGAAGGCCAAATGCGAATAATCGATACCTGCGGATCTAGTGAAAGAAATGATTTGCGTTTCTTATCAAAAACGAGTTCCCATGGAATTGCAGCTAGTGTGCGATCTTCTATATAGATGCTGATACGCAATCTTTTATTAGTGGAGGCAAGATATTTCAACGTCATAATATAAAGATCATAAATGGAGTTAGGAAATAACCCTTCGAATAGCCGTGTGCCAAGCTTCCTAATCTCATTAGGCTCTGAAAGCCTTCGATTAACTATATGTCGAAAGTCGTTGATAATCGACGCCACCTGAAATTCAGTGACCTCTTGCGCAAAACTGCCATTAGTCGATGATTCTGCTGTTACCAGCAGATTGCTATTATTAGTACGTATTCCTAACTTAAGATCTTCATATTTGTACATCTGACTCTCCGTTAAAGTCTCTTTTGGGGAGATTCTAGCAAGCTGATTTCAGCAAATTAACGCCGTCAACATGGTCGAGAATTAACTACATACTATTCTGCAATAGTTAATCAGGCAAAAGGAGGAGCACTATTGCAGGAGGACGATCGTTAAAGCCCAGCCATCGCTGGGAGCCGGCATCTTATGGAAGAACTATGATTTGCTGATTCATGAATTCCTATTGCCCAGCTTTTCGAATATGGCATTATATACCAGAAAAATCACCGGAGCGGGCATTTAATGCCGGATATGTTGGAGCGCAGCACGTAAGTAGTTGATTCTTCGTACAAGAAATTTGCTCTTTATATCAGAACCACCAAATATTTAGGCTACGGCGCGGGCACGGATTTCGAGCGCAAGATCGTCGTCAAGGTCGGAGCGCCCGAGCTTCTGCGGGAAGAGTTGATGCGGCGCAACTGGCGCGGGCAGACGCTGGTCTTCTCTTTCACCTCAGACCCCTACGTTCCGCTCGAAGCGCACTACGAATTGACGCGGCGCTGTCTGGAAGTCTGCCTGGAATTTCGCAATCCTGTCAGCATCGTCACCAAGTCCGCGCTCATCCGCAGGGACAAAGAGCTGCTCGTCGGCCTGACACGAGAGGCGGCCGTCAGCGTCTTCTTCACTATCCCGTTCGCGGATTACGAGACGGCGCGTGCGGTCGAGCCGTTCGCGCCTTCGCCGGACGCGCGTTTCAAGGCTCTGAGCGAACTGGCGGAAGCCGGAATAGAGGTCGGGATAGGGATTTCTCCAGTCATCCCGGGCTTGAGTATGGAGATTCCACAACTATTGAAGCGTGCGCGCGAGTGTGGCGCGACGCAGGCGTTTATGGGGATGCTGCGGCTGCCCGGCAGCGTCGCCGACTACTTCGAGCAGCGCCTTCGCGAAAAGTTGCCGACGAAAGCCGAACACGTCCTCAGCCGCATCCGAGAGGCGCGCGAAGGGCGTCTCAATTCCAGCGAGTTCGGAGAGCGTATGCGCGGGAAAGGCGAATACTGGAAGATGCAGGAGCGTCTTTTTCAGCTCTATTGCAAGCGCCTGGGATTTAACCGCGAAGAGCAAAGAAAGTACGAGGGAAAGCCCCTGAACACTTTCCGCAGGCCCACGGCACAAGGCTCTCTATTTGAGTGAAGCCCATCTTGTTTTATAATGGGGCACGCTCTAAAGAAAAACTGACGGGGGACGTGAGGCCATGATTACGATCAGGGACGTGATAAGCGACCGCGAGCCATATTCTGTGCGAGATGACGTGACAGTCTTGGAGGCGGCCCAGTACATGGCGAGCCGTAAGGTCGGCGGCGTCTGCGTTCTCGATGCGGACGGGCGCTTAATCGGTATCTTGACCGAACGCGATCTGCTGAACAGCATCGTGTTGCCTCGTCTTGACCCGGCCAATCTGTCTGTCAAAGAGGCGATGGGCGAGCTGAAAGCCGTGATTGATACAAAGGATACTCCGCACGAGGCGCTTGAGCGGATGGAGCTGATTGGCCGCCGCCACCTGCCGGTCGTGGAGGGCGAGCGTTGGGTCGGGATGCTCTCGATGCGCGACATCCTGCGCGTGGAGGTCTCCGAGCAGGGCGACGAGTTGAAATTATTGCATGAATACATTTCCCATTGAGCTGCGTCTAATAGAGCAGGGAATTCGGAAATGTTTTTTGAAGGCGGCGAGATTTCGAGAAAGCGCCGCCTTCCTTCATTCTATTGGGAAAAATCCAGGGGGGAATCGGGATGAAACGCAGCTTTTATTCAATCATGGCCTTCTGTGGCGTGCTGGCTCTCGCCTGCAGCCAGGCGCCGCCGGGCAGAGGCGCAGGCGAAATCGCAGGGACTGGGGATGGCTCCGTGCGTTTTCGCGTCGAAACCGTGGCGAGCAATCTACAGGTCCCCTGGTCAATCGTCTTCGCGCCGGATGGACGCATCTTCTTTACAGAGCGGCCCGGAAGAGTGCGCGTTATAGAGAACGGGCGCCTGCGGCCTGAACCCCTCGCGGTTATCTCGGACGTCGAAGCCAGGAGCGAGAGCGGCTTGATGGGGATGACGCTCCACCCGCAGTTTGCTGAAAACCACTTTATCTATCTGGCCTACGCTTACGATAGCGGCGATGGGCAGCGTGATCGTGTCGTGCGCTTTCGTGAGACGGGCGCGGGGCTGACTGACAGAAAGTTGATTATCGAGGATATTCCGGCGGCGCAGTTTCATGCCGGGTGCCGTTTGCGCTTCGGGCCTGACGGCAAACTCTACATCACGACGGGCGACGCGACGCGCCCCGACATTGCTCAAAGACTCGATTCATTGGGCGGGAAAACTTTGCGGCTGAATGATGACGGCACTGTGCCAACGGACAATCCTTTCGTCGGCCAGAAGGATGCGCGGCCGGAAGTCTGGACCTACGGCCATCGCAACGCTCAGGGAATGGATTGGCAGCCGGGCACGAATCTGATGTTCCAGACAGAGCACGGCCCCTCAGGCGGGGATGCGTCCGGCGGTGGAGACGAGGTCAATATCGTCGAGCGCGGGAAGAATTACGGCTGGCCGATTATTCATCACACGCAGGCGCGCGAAGGGCTCGAATCGCCGCTTCTCGAATACACCCCGGCAATCGCGCCTGCGAGCGGCATGTTCTATAAAGGCTCAGCCTTCCCTCAATTTCGCGGCAACTTCTTCTTCGGAAATTTGCGCGGGCAGACGCTCATGCGTGTCGTCCTCGACGGGCGCAAAGTCGTCAGCAAGGAGCCTCTGCTGAAAGATCAATATGGGCGGATACGCGACGTGGCGGAAGGACCGGACGGCGCAATCTATTTCTCGACGTCGAACCGCGACGGGCGCGGCTCGCCCGCAACCGACGACGACAGGATTCTGAAACTCGTCCCGGTAACGGACGCGAAAAAGTAGTCTTTATTTCTTCTGAGCCAGCACAGCCGTCTTCGACCAGCCGATTGGGTGGAGCGGCGGGAAGCGGTAGTGTTTGACGACGCGAAAGTAGCGCTGAGTGTTCTTGGCGACTTCGCGCGGCGGGTGTGCCTTGAAGCGGAACATGACTTCGAGGAGCTTGCCGACGGGCGACGGCCTCACGGGCAGGTGCAGGATGTAGCCTTCCGGCTTGAGGACACGCGCCAACTCGCCCAAGCCTTCGCGCAGCGGCACGTATTCCATCACGCCGCTCGTCACGACAAAGTCGAAAGAGTTGTCCGCAAAGGGCAGCGCCAGCACGTTTGCCTGCGCGAACCGGACTTTGTCCGCCCGCCCGGCCTTTTCGTCCACGGCCTTCTGGGCCGTCACGATGGACGAGCCGGAGAGATCAATGGCCGTAATCCTGACCGGAAAATCGAGAGCTTTGAGAAGGGCGACCGTCAAAAGTCCCGTGCCGCATCCGGCATCCAGAATCTTCGCGTTACGGGACAAGGGTATCGGATGAGTGCGAAAGTATTGATGAAGGGAGCGCCCGTAACCGTTAAATTTGAAGGTCAGGTTATAGAGGCCAGAGATTTTATCGTAGAAGGTCCCGGCCCGAGCTTCCGTCGCGCTTCTTGTCGCTAGAGTTGGTGCCATTCAGCTAATCTTATCCTCCACCTTTGAAAGGTTTTCCGACTAACAACGAGCCGCCCAACGTCATTTCGGTTTGAGGAGGAACGCTGGAAAATCAACTGATCTTACGGGGATTCAAGTTCGACAGAACTACAGGCTCGCCCTATTCTATATCACAGGATTACCTTCGGATGCAGCCCTTTTCTGGCGCCGCAACCGTAAAATCATTGGCTCGCAAGACGGTTTCCGCAAGAAAAAGGGGCGTAAAGCGTTCACGGACCAGCCAACCTTTAATTATTGCGAAAAGGAGGGAAAAGATGAAAAAAGCGACACTGACTCTGATCTCGGCAGCCATCTGCCTGACCCTGGCCGGAACCTTTATCCTCTCGCGTGGAGAGACTCTGGCGAATGCGACCGCAATGGTGGACCTGCCAGAGCCCGAACCGGAGCCGCAGCCGCCCGTGGCGCGCGCGGACGGGTTTGAAGTACAGGTGATAGTGAATGGCTATCCGCTTGAAGAGTATGCCGCGCGTGGTCGGTACTATGTCGAGGCCCTGGAAGGCGAGGAGTATGAGCTGCGTATCAAAAACCCCCTGGGCGTGCGCGTCGCCGTGGCGCTCTCGGTTGACGGCTTGAACACGATTGATGCGCGCCGCACGAGCGCCTGGGACGCGAGCAAGTGGGTGATAGAGCCTTACGGGACGATCACCATCAACGGCTGGCAGATGAGCTCGTCGCGCGCACGCCGTTTCTATTTCACGAATGAGCGCAACTCCTACGGCGCGAAGCTCGGGCAGACTGCCAACCTGGGACTCATCTCGGCGGTCTTTTACCGCGAGCAGCGCCCGGTAGTTATCGTCACGCCGCCGCGTCCGCGACGGCCATATGAAAACGACCCCGTTGAGCGCGATGAAAGCAAGCGCAGGTCGGAAGCCCCGTCGTCGCAGGGACGCGACAGCGGCGCGGCCAAAAGCGCTGAAGCCTATCCGAGGCCGGATGATGAGTCGGCTGCGACGGGAATCGGGCGGAACGTCAGAAACGACGTTCACTGGATCAACATGAACCTGCAATCGCGCCCTGCCGCTGAAGTGGCGATTCGCTACGAGTATCGCGACGCGCTCGTTCGTCTGGGAATCATCCCGCGCCATTATCCGCGCACGGATGCCCTACATCGCCGCGAACGCTCCAGTGGTTTTGAAGATCGCAGATACAGTCCTGAGCCCTAAGAGGGATTGAAAGTGCAAAGCTTCCTGATAGCCCTTTGCCTTTGCGGCGGATTTTGGAACGCCGTCAAAATTCGGCCTCATCTACGAGGCCGAAGATCGTTTGTGTAAAGCTGCTTGTAGGTCCGATAGTTCGCCATCACCTTCTGGACGTAGTTCTTCGTCTCTTCGAAGCCGACTTCGGCGGCAAAGAGACCGGGGTCTCGTCCGCCAGCGCGCTTGAGCCAGCGGGCAGCGTTGTCTTCGCCCCCGTTGTAGGAGGCGGCGACGGCTTCCGGCAGGTCCGGGAACTGGCGGGAAAGCTCCGAGAGATAGACGGAGCCGAGCAGAATCGAGGTCTCCGGGCGATAAAGGTCCTCATCCTGTAGATTGTTCAGGCCGACGTGCGCCGCATACTTTGCAGCCGTATCGGGCGTCAGTTGCAGCAGCCCTCGCGCCGCAGCCAGTGATTTGGCGCGAGGGCGAAAGCCGCTCTCCTGCCGCATGATTGCCAGCAAAAGGCGCGGATCAACCCCGCGACGAGTGGCTTCTCGCAGGATCGCCTCGCGATAGGGTGCAGGGTAGAGCTTGGCCGATGATCTGACCTGAGCATTGACACGAGCCACGCGCGCATTCACCAACTCCCGCCTTGAAGCGTCGCCAATCTTCTGAAGCCTCGCGGTCGCCAGCGAGCCGTAATAGGAGTCAATGCCGTCTGGAATCGCCAGGTAAGCGTTGATGGCTTCCTGCGTTCGTTTGGCACGCTCCAGGCTGTAAGCCTTGAGATAAGCCACCTCGTCCGGGCTCGTAAAGATTTTCTTTGAGAACTGTGCCGTGCGTAATTCATCGGCAGTTTGAATGGCGTGCTGCCAGTCGCCAATGGAAACGTCCAGGCGCAGGCGTGCGAAGAGAGCGTTGGTCGCCGTAGGGGTTCCGGCAAACCGCTCCCGCGCGCGTGCGATCCAGGGGATGGCATCCTGCGGGCGTCCGGCTTCGCGAAAGCTATCAATCACATTCAAGTATGCGAACTCGATCTTTTCGCCAAAAGGGTAGCGTTCTGTATATTCGCTGAAACGCTGCGCGGCCTCGGCGGAGCGCTCCAGACGCAAAAAGGCTGAGGCTAAAGAGTAGAGACCCTCGCGCCCCTCTTTGGTCTGCGAGAAATCCCGCACCAGCCGCTCGAAATATGGAAGAGACGCTTCATAGGCTTGCATCTGAAAGTATGAGCGACCAGTTCCGTAAAGCGCTGCGGGAACGTTTACGTCCTGAGGATAGCGTTCGATGACCGCCTGAAAATGTGCGCGCGCCTCTGCGAAAGCACGGTTCTTCAGGTAAACGCCTCCGCGCCGGATGTGCTCTGCGGCGGTTAACTGCGCCAGCTTCCCGTCCGCGCCCCGTCCCTCGCGGTCGAGACTGCGAACGGTGCTCAACTCGTTATCTTGAGGCTGTAAGAATGCGGGAAAGGCCGTGCGGTTGAGAATCGGCGTAACAGCCAAAGCATTGGCTGAGAAGAGGACTAGAATGAGCGAGACAATGAAAGCCATACAACCTCCCTTGACCATTCTATAACCGAAGCTGTCTGTAGGCGCAACCAGTCAGTACCGCCTGCGGATTGCGGAATGCGGATTTCGGATTGCGGATTGAAAGAGCTGTGCCTTTCTAAATCCGCAATCCGAAATCCGCATTCCGCAATTCCATCGTTTGCCCCGGCACGCGGGGCAGGAGATTGGCCTTATCAACCTTCTATGACGTCCATCATGCTGGACGCCTTGCGCTCGTAGGCGAGAATGGCGGAGTAGTTCTTGCGCTCCATTGTGCTCAGGGACTTCTCGTTGAATTTCGGGTCAGGCTTGTACCACTCGAAGGTCGAAAAGTAGTTCCGCAGGGTTTTGTCTTTGAAGACCTTGCCATGACGCGCATGGATTTCATTTCGCAGTATGCGCGCGTCCTCGATGAACAGACCTTCGAGCATCTGGCGCGAGATCGGTTTCGTGAACAGCTCTTCTCTCAGCCTTTTCTCGACACTGACGATTGTCTCGACGTTCTGTTTCTCAATCTCTGAAAGCTCCGTGGGCTTCTCGCCCTCTTCGACAGGCCTGTACCAGGGCTGAAAACCGAAATGCTGCTGGAGCCATATGGCGTTGAAAGTGCGGCCGTGGCGCGCATAGAACTCGTTACGCATCAGACGCAGCTCGTGCAGGTTGACCCCCTTCAGCATCTCTTCCGTCAGGAGCGTGTCCTGGAAGAATTCCATGTCGCCGGGCGAGACGGCGACGTGGCGCTGCTTCTTCTGGGCCGCGGTGATCGTCTGTAGATTCTTCTGTTCGATGGCAGTTAGTTTCTTCGCGTCATATTGCGCGTCCGGCGTGTACCAGTAGCGCTCTTCGAAATACTGTTGTAGCCAGGGTTCCTCGTCGAAACGCTTGCCGTGAATCGCCTCGATTTCCGCACGCAGCACACGCCACTCTGCCGCTGTGTGTTCGCCGAGCTCCTCGATTGTGAAGAGGCGCTTTTGATAGAAGCGTAGGTCGCCGGGCTGTATGTTTTCGTGCTGTCCGGCTTCGGCTTCGCGTATCACGTCCAGATTCAGTCGCTCCGTGTAGTTGAGCATGGAGTTCTGGAAGTTCGGGTCTGGTTTGTACCAGGTGCGCGCTTTCAGGTAGTTCTGGATGTAGGCATCTTTGAAAATGCGGCCGTGGCGGCCGAAGATGATCCCGCGCAGGTATTTCAGGTCATCGGGGTATAAATCCTTGACCTGAGCCAGCTCGATTGTGCGGGTAGCAAAATCGAATTTTTCCCACTCGCCTAAATTGTCCTGCGCTCTGGCGAGAGGTATTGAAAAAGCGCTGAGCAGGATTGCTGCTAGAATCGAGTTGTGAAGAGTTGAGCGAGACAAACGCCACATAATGCCTTCCCTAACCGTTAGAAGTAACGGGAGCGTGACACCACGGCGGACGCCCGCCCCCGTCCGCAAACCGGACGATGCGCGGGCCTGTTTTTTGCAAGTCAGTCTAGTCCTGGTGGTTTGAAGAAAGGCTCCGCGGGGAATCAAACGCCGATTGATTCGTCCTCTTCGATAATCTCGTAGCTCGAAACAATCTCGACCGTGGGGCGGAGCGTTGCGGCGACGCTGCAATATTTCGTCTCGGAAAGCTCTATGGCCTGGGCGAGCGCTTTCTCCGAAACTTTGCGCCCACGCACGATGTGGCGGACCTCCATGCGCGTAAAGTGGCGCGGGTGCTCCGCGCGACGTTCCCCTTGAACCTCTACGCGGTAAGCGGTGACCTGCTCCCGTTTTTTACGCAGGATGGAGATAACATCAACCGCCGTGCAGCTTCCGAGCGCGATCAATAACAGTTCGACAGGTGTGGCGGCGCTCGAACGCTCGTGGTCCGTCTCCACCGCGAGCGCGTGCCCGCTCGGGCTAATGCCGACGAACAGGTCATTCCCGGCGAAGTGTACTATGGCTTTAGCCGCTTCCTGGCTCATGGTTCGGTTCCTCCGGTGTGGAGCCGAAGCATAACATATCCCGTAGAGAAGGAATCAGCCGGGACACACCAGGCCCCGAGTCAGCCGAAAAATTGTTTCGTCATTCGATAAATTGGATATTGAAACTGAGCCCGCTCTTTGACTAAAATAGGCTGAACTTCCATGAGGAATGGTTGATTCGAAAGGAGGGAGCAATCATGTCCCCCACCTCTAGGCGGGTTGTCAGATTACCTTTTCCACTCACATTTGCCGCATTCATTGCGTTGGCTCTGGTGGGCCTCGGCGCGCCAGTCGCCAGGGCGCAGAATGCCAATGAGAAAAAGGGTGACAAGCCGTTGTATGTTGATTACAAGGGTGTGCAGATTGGCATGGGTGCTGATGAAGTGCGTAAGAAACTCGGCGAACCCAAGGACAAAGGGGAAACCCAGGACTTCTATATGTTCTCCGAGAAGGAATCCGCTCAGTTCTTTTACGTCAAAGGTAAGGTGATGGCCGTTTCCGTCAACTACCTTGACTTGAAGATGGCGCCGCTTCCGAAAATCGTGCTCGGGACAGATATAGAGCCCAAAGCGGACGGAGGGATGTTCAAGCTGGTCCGTTATCCGACCGCCGGGTACTGGGTCTCTTACAGCCGCAGCGCGGGTGATGATCCGCTCATCACCGTGACCATGCAAAAAATTCAATAAAGTCGCAAAGATTTTGCGCGGCAACCTGAGAGTCCCTCTCTGAATCAGACTTTTACGGTTGTTCACCAGATGCGGGGCATGGCGACGTGCAATCGCGCGCTATTGGTGCGCGCGAATTTCACTCTATTTTGGGAGTGAGAGGGTTGCAAGAGCCCCCCTCTAGAGACTATAGTTCTTGCCTCTCCCTTTTTCCTCTCCCTGAAAGATAGACTTTCTCCCCCTTTCCCCCTGTACAGAAGCAGCCGACGCAGAGAGACGCGCGTGCCACCAGCTTCGGGCGTCGCGTTCGGGCTGCGAAGTTTGGAGAAACAGAGCAATCAATGCTTGAAACATGGAGGAATGGGTTATGAATCGAATCAAACAGATCTTTAGCCTGGCGCTCGTCTTCGCCTTCGCCGCGCTCAGTATGACTGTGGCGCAGGCGCAAAGACGCCCGTACCGCGCCACAGACCAGCAGGTGCGGCAATTAATCAGCCGCATCGAAAGTCGCACGGACATCTTTCGCGGCAGTCTGGACAGCGCGCTCAACCGCAGCCGCGTTGACAGCACGCGCACGGAAGATGACATCAATCAGTTTGTCCGTGATTTCGAGAATGCGACGGACCAGTTGCGCGACCGCTTTAACAGGCGTCAGTCTGTTTCGGCCGACGTGCAGAACGTGCTGGATCGCGCGGCCTTGATTGACAGCTTCATGCGGCGCAACCGCCTGGGCGCACGCGCCGAAAGAGACTGGGCGAGCCTGCGCGTTGATCTCAACGAGTTGGCGCGAACCTATGGCGTCTCCTGGCGCTGGGACAATACGACGTACCCGACGAACAACTATCCGACGGGCAACTATCCATCAAACAACTATCCGCCGGTCAACAACGCTTCGAATCGTTTGACCGGAACCTATCAACTGGACCCGACGCGCAGCGACGACGCGCGCGCCGTGGCGGATCGCGCAGTCCGGACTCTTTCTTACAGGGATCGGCAGCGCATTCTTGACTCGTTGACGGCGAGGTTGGAATCGCCGACCGCGATTGCGATTGACCGGCGCGGGCGTAGCGTCACCATCGCGTCTTCGCGCGCCCAGCAGTTCACGTTCGAGGCGGACGGCATTGAGCGCACGGAGACCGGCACGAACGGGCGAACGGTGCGCGTCCGCTCCGCACTCAACGGCGACCAGTTGATCGTCACTTCGACCGGGGACAGGGGGAACGATTTCAGTGTGACCTTTGATCCGATTGAAGGCGGTCGTCGCCTGCGAGTCACGCGGCGCATCACGGACATCAACCTGAGCACGCCGTTGGTCGTCGAGAGTATCTATAACAAGACCTCCGAAGTGGCGCAGTTGGACCTCTACAACGGTGGACCCGGATATTCGAGCACGGGAACTGTTGCCACGAGCGGCGATTTCGTCATTCCCGACGGGACTCAGGTCGTCGCCGTACTCAACAACAATCTGACGACGAGGGACACGCGCGACAACGACCGCTTCTCGATGACCGTCCGTTCGCCCTACCAGTACGAAGGCGCGACCATTAACGGCTATGTAACGAACATCAGCCGTTCGGGACGCATCACTGGGCGGTCCGAAATGACGCTCAACTTCGAGAGCATTACCTTGCGCAACGGCCAGACCTACAGGTTCGCCGGAATCACCGAGGCAGTGCGGACCGCGGACGGCGACACCATTCGCGTGGATAATGAAGGGGCCGTGCGGGACAGCAGCCGGACCAGCACGACCGGGAAGCGTGCCGCCATCGGCACGGCGGTCGGCGCCATCATCGGCGCGATTGCCGGTGGTGGCAAAGGGGCGGCCATCGGCGCGATCATCGGCGCCGGTGCCGGTGCCGGCTCCGTCTATATCCAGGGCAAAGATGACCTGGAGCTGATCAGCGGCACGGAGTTGACCATACGCGCCTCCGGGCCCAGATAAAACGTTTCGAGCTCCCGGCAGCTTGAAAGATGAAGCGGCGTGGGGATTGGGCGGAAATGCCCCGTCCACACGCCGCTTCATCTTTATTCCCAGATTGAAGAGCATGATGCTAGGATTCGCTCTCAGCGTCCATTTCTAAGGAGAGTTGACTTGACCAGCGCAATCGAAATCCTCAGCAGCCTGCCCGGCGAGATTCGCCTTCGTCGCCTGGAAGCGCTCGTCACGGCGAGTGAAGCTCTCAACCAGGCTTCGGGGCTCGATAAAACCTTGCAAGCTATCCTCGAACTTGTCACCACGCAACTCGATTGCGAGCGCGCGACAGCTTTCCTGCGCGACCGCCGCACAGGGAAATTGCACGCACGCCAAATGAGCGGGTCTCAACACGTCGAGATCGTGCTTGAGCGGGGCGTCGGCCTCGCGGGTTACGTCGCCGAGACGGGAGAAAGCGTGTTGATTAACGACGCCGCCTCCGATCCGCGTTTCGATCCTTCGACGGACCGGCGCACGGGTTTCGTCACGAAAAATATGCTCTGCGTCCCGCTCAGACGCGCCGAGGGAGAGCCGGGCGGAGCGCTGCAGGCGATCAACAGGAGGGACGGCGAGTTCACGGCCGCGGACCTGGCGTATCTCGAATCGTTCGCGGCGCTCGCGGCCGTCGCAGTCGAGCGCGAGCAGTTGGCACAAGAAGCTTTCCGGGCGCAACTTCTCGCGAACGAGATAGGGCTCGCGCGCCAGATACAGGAGCGCCTGCTCCCGCCCGCTGGAAAAATCCGTTTGCCCGAGCCGTTCTCTGCTTGGGGAGCCAGCCAGGCCTGTTTCGACGTCGGCGGCGATGCTTACGACGCGCTCATGTTGTCTCCGTCCGAGTGCGCTTTCTGGGTGGCTGACGTTTCCGGGAAGGGAATCGGCGCGGCATTATTGATGACCTCCTTGCAGACGGAACTGCGCGCCCTGGTGCGTGCGGAGAATGATCTGGCTCGCCTCGCAACAGAGTTGGACGCGCGCGTGACGGCCGCCGCTCCCACAGGCATCTATGCGACGCTCTTTCTGGGCGTCATTTCAGCCAGTGACGAGCGGTTGCGCTACATTAATGCCGGGCACGTTCCGCCCGTATGGCTCAACAGGCAGTCAGCGGAGGTGCGGGAATTCGAGGTCAGCGGGAGGCCCGTCGGGATCCCTCTGCCAGGCAACAGCTATCAGGCAGGTGAGTTTTCATTCCGCAGAGGCGAACGTCTGGCGGTCTTTAGCGACGGCGTGACGGACGCCGAGAACACTGCTGGCGAAAGCTACGAAGCGCAAGGGTTGTCGGAAGCCCACGCGCGCATCCGTGCCGTTGAGGTCGAGCGCATCGGGCAGGAATTCTTTGAGGGGCTGGATCGCTTCCGCATTGGCGCTCCGGCCAAAGATGATACGACCTATCTAGTCGTCGGCCTGGATTAGTGACCCTGGTTCAATTGCTGATTGTGATTGAAAAAAAGAGGCGAAGGAGATACGCGCATCTCTCCTTCGCCTCTTTGTGGCTGTATTGTTCTGAGTTCAGCAGGACGGGGCCTGTTGCAGGAAGATCGTGTCGTAGTGGGCGCGCAGTTTGAAGCCGGCCTTCAGGTAGAGACCGATTGCTTCTCGATTCTGTTCATTGACCAGAAGTGAGACGGCTTTGGCGCGGGCCAGAAGGTTGCGGCTCAGTTGCGAGAGACAGCACAACCCTATGCCCTGCCCGCGCTCGTTCGGCGCTACATAGATGCCTTCGAGATAAGCCACTTCAGAAGTCTCCGCGATCACGTCGGCCTTGAAGATTAAGCGTCCGTCCCGAACGAGCACCCACACTCTTCCCTGTTCGATGCGGCGCGCGCAGCGCAGCCGGAAACCGTTGAGGTCTTTCTCCATTGGATTGACTCCGCTCTCCGCAAATGCCATCTCGGCCTGCGCGGGCATCACCAGCTCCAGATCGTCCAGCGTCGCTTTGCGTAAATCGCGGATCGGCGCTTTAACCTCTATGGGGAACCGCAGATCGAACAATAACTCGCGGCAGATCAGGCGTGGAGATTGCCCGCCCTCAGCGTAGCAATCCCAGAAAAGCTCCACTCGCTCCATCTCCCCGAGCAGCATGTGTGTCCGCGAGCTTTTTTGGGCGATGCTTGCGAACTCTGCCAGGGCCTCGTCCGAGCGCGCCTCGAACAGTGTGGCGTGGCCGATGAGAGCGACGCCTTCAAGGCGGCCCTCCGCGTTGCGGTATCCGTAGAACGAGCCGCGGTTGAGCGGGCTGACAACACCGTTATCTAGAAGGTAGCCGGCCAGGTAAACAGTGTGCAGCGGGCGCTCTGCGAGAAAAGCCAGTGCTTCCGTCTTGTGTTCTTCGGTCAGCGCTTCGACTCGTAAAGAGGCGGGCGCAAAGGAAGTAGCCATCGTTACGTTCGTGACTTGTGTTCTTAAATTTGCAAGGGCTGTCATGGCGCTTTTCCTCACTATCTCTCCGTGACGCGCCGCCAGGGGGCGCGCTCAAGATTGAGAAACAAAAAGACGTTGGCTAGATTATTTGCGACCTTTTGTCCCGCCGCTGGTAGAGCCTCCACTTGTAGAGGTGGTCGAATCCACAACGACCGGCATGGATGATGTGTTGTCGCCTTTGAGTTGCGCTGACTGTGCCTGGACGTTGGCGTCGCCCAAAAGCACGCCGTCTCCCAAGAGCACGCCGTCGCCTAAGAGCACGCCATCGCCTAAGAGCACGCCATCGCCTAGCAGCACGCCGTCGCCTAAGAGAACGCCGTCGCTACAGAAGAAATTGCCGTCGCCCAGGAGGACGCCGTCACTGGTCAGAATGTTGTCGCCGAGCAGGACTCCGTTGGAGACCATGGTTTGATCGCCCAGGAGGACGCCGTTGCTCAACATGGTCGAGTCGCCCAGAAGAACGCCGAGGCCATAGACTTTCTGATACTTGGTGATCAGGTCAGAGCCGCGTGCGTAGGTGTAATCGAGAATGATTCCCTGCGACCAGGAGAACTGGTAAGAGGAGATCGTCGTTGACGGCGCCGGGGCGCTGGCCGTCAGGAGCGCGCTGCCGAGCGTGGTTGACGAGGATAAATCCGTGCGGACGAGTCTCGCCAGCCGCACCGCGCCCTCGATATTGATCATGCCCGCGCCCTGCTCGAAAGCGTTAAAGCCATTGAGCTGCTGCGCCGTGTACATCAGAATCATTTTGATCATGTTCGGCGTCAACTGTGGGTTGGCCTGGAGCAGAAGGACCGCCGCTCCCGCAGTCACCGGCGTAGCCATTGACGTGCCGCTCAGATACATCATCCTGCGACCGTCGGACGAGCTCACCCCGGCATCGAGGGACGGGTCCTGCGTCACGAGCAGATTCCCCAGAGCCTCGGCGTTGATGATCTTATTACCGGGAGCGGCGATTTCAGGCTTAATCAGATTGTCGTAGTGTTTGACGCCGCTCGCGTCCGTCCAGTAGCTGCGCGTCGGACCGCGCGAGCTGTAGGATGCCATCACGTCGTCTGCGCGGGAGTCCGTACCGAAGGTGTTGACGGCGCCGACCGTGATGGCCGAAGGCTCGTTGCCGGGCGAGTGGATCATGCCGTAAAGTTTCTGCCCGCTGGAGTCCTTACCGTTATTCCCGGCGGCGGCGACGACCACGATGCCCGCGTCAACCAGGCGGCGGACGGCGAGACAGACGGGATCGTTCGTGTAGGATTCGATGGCCTGCATACCGAGGCTCAGGTTGACGACGCGAATATTTTTGGAGACGTAGTTTGACAGAATCCAGTCGAGCGCGGCGAGCAGGCTGGAAGACGTGCCCACGCCCTGCGCATTCAGGACGCGAAGATTGATGATGCTGGCGTTCGGGGCGATGCCGATGTAGGCTCCCTGCGAGATGGAACCGTTTCCGGCAGCGATTGCGGCGACATGTGTGCCGTGGCCGTAAGGGTCGTCCGTGCGACTTTCACCCGTGAAATCCTGGTTAACGACGATGCGCGAGCCGCTGCTCTCCTTGAAAGAGGCGTGGTTGGAGTCAATGCCGGAATCAACAATGGCGATGCCGATGCCCGTGCCGTCAAGCGTCAACTTATTCGCCAACGCCGCGCGCGCAGCGTCCGTGCCCGAGGTGAGTGAAACGTGACCGAGCGGCTTGACCTCTTTGTCCAACGAAATGTATGCCACGTCTGTGCGTCCGGCCATGTTATTCACGGCTGAGACGGGCAAATCAATCGAGCGGGCATTGAAGTTCGTGAATTTGCGCTTGATTGTTCCGCCGTTGGTTTTGATGGCGTTGTCGAGCGTTGACGTCCAGGAACCTTTGGAGCGCATGATGACGCTGATCTTGGTGCCGGAAGAGACCGAGGACATCTTCTTGCTCAGGTCCGGGGCCACTTTGCTGCCGCCCGACGAGCTGCTCTGGGCATAGGCCTTATCGCTCACCATGGTAGCCGCTGACAGCGAAAACAGCAGCGCGAGGGTGGCGAGCCATGCGATTAGGGGAGATCGCAGATTGCTTTTCATCGAAACCTTATCCTTACGGTAGAATTTGAAATCGCCTGGCTTGATTGGCGCAATTTCACAGTACGCCTCGCTCCTCTCCTGTGCAGGCCATGTGCCACGCCCGCTTCCGAGCTCATTCTGGCCGATTTGTTGAGGTTTTCGGCGTTTTTGGGCTCCGGCGGGCGAGGCGTGGGACGACCCGGTCAGTCAGGTTGAGAGCGCCGGTCAATCAGGCTGAAAGAAGTCGGTCAGGGCTGGAAGATTGGTGAAAAAGCTTATTCCTTTACCCGAAGAGGTCGAAACTTACCGTGATCGCATGTGGCGGCGAGAGCCTGAGCACAGGATCGAAGACGCTGGCGGGGCGGAGAGGTTTATCGAAGAGGTGGGCTTCTGCGCGGCGATGACGGACGCGCGTCGTGGAGGCCCGTCGCTTTACATAGCCGTCTGCGGGCGGCGCGACGCACACATGCCGCGCAACGTTCAGAAAGACCCGGAGAGCAGCCTCACCTGGGTCCTCAAAGACGAAGTGATGCGGCGCGGGAAGGTCTATTACGCGAAACTCGCGAAAGGGCGCGCCACATTCATCGCGCCACGCCTCATCCCACATTTCAACGCGCTCTGGGGCGTGGCTCGCAGGCGTGAAGCGGAAGCGCTCTCTGAGGACGCGCGCGCCGTCCTGAAGGTTCTCAGACGTGAATGGGAGATGGCGACCTCTGACTTGCGCGAGGCCGCGAAGATAGCGGACCGCTCACGCTTCACGCGCGCCGTTGACGAGTTGCAGCGGGCGATGAAAGTGATTCCGGGCGATGTGGTCTATGAACCCTGGTTCACGTATATCTGGACACTGGCCGAGGGGCGCTTCGGCCAGGAGCTGACGACGAAGGTCAGGCGCGAGGATGCCCTGCGCGAGATAGCCCGCGCCTTCCTTCAAGGCGCGGGCATGACCGTGCGCGGCGAGCTTGCCAGAATCACAGGGCTCTCGCGCACTGACGCAGGATTGGGCAATCAAGCCCTCGTCAGGGAAGGTTACGCCGAACGTCTCGAAGTGGGAGTTTATAAAAGGCAGTAGGCAGAAGGCAGTAGGCAGTAGGCAGTGGTCAGTGGTCAGTGGTCAGTAATCAGTCAGCCCCGTTAGGGGCGACAGAATAAAGCCCAGGGCGTCAGCCCTTATCATTACCCACATCTCTATTTCTGTGCATGTAAAGCGCCCCAACATAGGTCTTGCAAGCGCAGCCACCCGCGCCATAAGGTCTGCCACCCCGGCTCACCATCACTCTTTCGCCCAA